>NZ_CP020046.1:0-660205 GCF_002028405.1 Thiomonas intermedia | reverse complement strand
GTCACCGGCCCCAGCGAACTCGCCCTTCATGGCATGCGTGCCGCCAGGCGAGAACAAGCTGGCGACGGCGCGCTCTTCGACCTTGCCGACTACCGAGGCCACGGCCGAGGCCAGCAGCTTTTGGGCGTGCCGCATGTCCTCTCCTTGGCGGGTCAGCTTGTCGTGGCGGTTGCTGGCGCCCAGGTCGGGCAGTTCGCGGCCCAGGGTCAGGCGCTTGAGGCGGTCCAAGATGCGCTTGGCTTGCGGGTAGGCCAGCACCGTGGTGCCGTCGTCGCCCACATGGGCCAGGTAGATCGGCGCCAGTGGGTAGTCGGCAGATCCCGCGCCGACCGGGGCCTTACTTGCCCCGGCACCTTCGGCCCGCAGGCAGAAGATGATCCCGGGCTCGATGTCGGCATCGATGCTGCTGGTGACGGCGTGGGCGCCGAGCGGCATGCCGTTGAGCCCTCCCGGATGATCCCGGAGGAACTGCGCCAGGTCGATGCGGAAGTCGGTCAGAGTCAGGTCTGTGATGGAGACCCCGCTGCTGAGGTCCTCCATGTCGATGACTGAGTCCTGCAGCTTCAGGAGCTGCTTGCGGCGGTACTCCAGGTCGTTCATCGGGTCGCCGGACTGTTGCTCGATGAGGTTCTCCTCACCGGTGGCCGACACGTCCAGCAGCACCATGCGCCCGCTGACGCGCTGCTCCAGGTTGATGTATTCGTCGAGCGCGATGTTCGGCCAGAAGTTGACCAGCTGGATGCTGCGGTTGGGCGAGCCGATGCGGTCGATCCGGCCGAAGCGCTGGATGATGCGGACCGGGTTCCAGTGGATGTCGTAGTTGATGAGCCAGTCGCAGTCCTGCAGGTTCTGGCCTTCGGAGATGCAGTCGGTCGCGATCAGCAGGTCAATCTCGCCTTCACCGGCCATGTCGGACGGGCGCTCCTTGGCGCGGGGCGCGAAGGCCGAAAGCACGCTGGTCATGCTCTTACGCAGGCCCGGCAGAGTGGTCTGGATGCCGGCGCTGCCGGTGACTAGGGCGGCGTCGATGCCCAGCGTGGCCTTGGCCCAGGGCGCTAGGTTGGCGTAGAGATACTGGGCAGTGTCTGAGAACGCGGTGAAGACGATGATCTTGCGATTGCCGTCGTTGATGGGGTTTCGGCACTTGTCCTCGACCATCTCCCGCAGCTTGGCAAGCTTCGCGTCGCGTGCGGCGTCCACCTGCTGGGCAGCGGTCAGCAGCGTGTCCAGGCGGTTGCGGTCCTCCACCAGATCCTGACGCCATCGGATGAGGTCCACGTCGCCCAGCAGTACCTTGACCTTGCGGCCGACTAGCAGCGCCTCGAAGGCGGAGTCGTCGATGTCCACGTCGGCGATGTCCAGCTCTTCGATGCCGTCACCGTTGGCCGCCTCGTCAGCATGCTGCTCGATTTGTCCGAGCACCGCCTCCACGTCGCGGAGTTGCCGCTGCAGGGTCAGTGCGAACGACGACACCGCGCTCTCCATGCGCTTGAGCACGTTTACCCGCAGCAGGTGGATGAGGCTTTCCTCGCGGTCGGCCTGGCGGAAGAAGCTCTCGCCGCCCCGGATCTCGGTGCTGTACTTGGCGTCGTACGCTGCCTGCTTGTGCGGCAGCACGTAGCGCAGCGGCGCGTACGCTGCCAGGTTCAGGCGCCGGATTTCCAGGTTGATGTCCTTGATGGCGCGGAACTGGCCCGCCCGGTCCACGTCTGCCTTGATGTTGATGGGCGGCCGGCGGTCCGGAAAGCGGCCGGTCTCCTGCGTGCCGTAGTACTTCTGGATGTGCCGGCGCGACCGTGCGATGGTCAGGTGATCCAGCAACGTGAAGTAGTCGAAGCCCAGCATCTCAACTAGGCGACTGGGGGTGCGCTCGGCCTCTTCCAGGCCGAGCCAGCGGTTGAACTGGATCTGCGCCTTGCGCGTGGTCTGCTGGATGCTGTCGATGCCGTAGTCGGCCAGCGCTGTGTCTTCGCCCTCCGTGGCGAAGGCGATCTGATTGCGAAGGTCGGTCAGCCGGTTGTTCACCGGGGTGGCCGACAGCATCAGCACCCGGGTCTTGACTCCTTCCCGGACGATCTTGCGCATCAGTCTGTCGTAGCGCGTCTCGGTGCCTTGTCGGGGCGACTTCTTGTTGCGGAAGTTGTGGCTTTCGTCGATGACGACCAAGTCGTAGTTGCCCCAGTTCACGTGAGACAGGTCGATGTCGCCCGATTGGCCGCCGTCGCGCGACAGGTCGGTGTGGTTCAACACGTCGTAGTTGAACCGGTCCGCCGCCAGGATGTTGCGCTTGTCATTTGCCTTGTAGAGGGTCCAGTTGTCGCGCAGGCGCTTGGGCGCCAGCACGAGCACGCGGTCGTTGCGCAGTTCGTGATACTTGATGACGGCAAGGGCCTCAAAGGTCTTACCCAGACCCACGCTGTCCGCGATGATGCAACCGCCGAAGCGCGCCAGCTTGTCGATAGCCCCCACCACGCCGTCACGCTGGAACTTGAACAGCTTCTTCCAGACCACGGTGTTGCGAATGCCGGTCGCGGACTTGACGATCCTTTCTTCGTCAAGCGCGTCTTCCCGGTCACCGAACAGGTAGTTCAGCATCAGCGCGTAGACCGCGAACGGCGCTTGGTGCTCGCCGATGGATTTAAGCTGGGTGAGCAGAACCTGCCGCGCGGCATCGGCGGACTCGGAAGCCGCCGGAAGCGACTTCCATTGCTGGTCGAACCATTGGGCCAGCATGGCGGCTTCTGCAGCGCTCTCCGAGGCTTGCGTCAGGCTCAGGGGGTTGCCGGGCGTCAGCCCCAGCCCTTCCGTGCTCATGGCCACCGAACCCATGACGACTTGCTCGGGGGTACCCTGCGCGTTGCGCAGCACGGCCGTGCCCTGCGGGATCCGGCCGGGTGCGCGCCGCACCTCCACCTGGCTCTGTAGCCACGCGGCGCACTGATTGGCCAGCCACCGGGTCTGCAGCCGATTGCGGGCTGCACGGTCGCCTTCGCCGCCCTGAATCTCCAGGTCCTGGCCTTCGCCCGGCAGGATGAGCTGGGTGCCGCTCACGCGCGCCAGGGCATCGCGCAGCTCGGCGTAGGCATGCAACGAAAAGGTCGGCGTCATGAACGCCAGCGACTGGCCCGCCTTCAGGTGGGGGCGCAGCAGGTCGATGGCGCGGTCGGCGCCCCGGTTTTGTACCAGCTTCATCGTGCGCGCTTCCCCGCTGCTGGGTCATCGGCGACGGGGCTGGCCGCTTGGGCGGCGATCCAGCCGTCGATGTCCGCGCGCTTGAAGCGCCAGGTGGCACCGACCTTGAACCCGGGCATCTTCCGCGCGACTGCCAGGCGGTAGACCGTGCGCTGGTTGACCCGTAGGTAGTCAGCGACCTCCTTGATGGTCATGACGGTGTCTGGCGATTGTCTCATTTGTATCTGCTGATTCTGGTGTAAGGCAGTGTAAGCTAGTACAAGAGGAGGCTTTGGGTTGCAATGAGATCACTCAGGCCTTGTCGGCGAGCAAGCTACTTTAGTAGTGGCGGCCTGAGGGGGCGTTAAGCCTCTGCAGGCGTTCGCAAGTGCAGCCAAGGTTCGGGTGTCGACCACGAGGGCAGCCCCCGAAACAGCTACGCCGTTGCTACTGGATCAGGTACGCCGCCCACTTGCGCATCAAAGCCCGCCGCTTGTCCAGCAAATCCCCCCGCCGATAGGCGGCCTCGACTTGGTTCTGGATGATGTGAGCCAACGCCATTTACTTCTTCCGTGCGACAGGCCGTCAGAATCGTGAACTGCAAAGCCTCATGCTCGACCGCTGGCGCACCTCGGCCATGAACGCGGGTACATCACCGAAGGGCGTCGCCGCGTGATGCTCGCCCCGGCGCAATTGGCCGCTCAGGGGCTGTTGCTCAAGGAAGGCACGGCCATCGACGCCACGCTGATCGCGGCACCCAGTTCGACCAAGAACAGCACCGGCACACGCGACCCCGAGATGCATCAAACCAAGAAGGGCAACCTGTGGCATTTTGGAATGAAAGCCCATATCGGCGTGGACGCCGACAGCGACCTGGTGCACACGGTGGTGGGCACACCGGCCAACGTCAATGACGTGACCCAGGCGCATGCGCTGGTGCATGGCGAAGAATCGGCGGTGTTCGCCGATGCGGGCTACCAGGGCGTGGACAAGCGCGATGACACGCAGGCCATCGACACCCAGTGGCATGTCGCGATGCGTCCGGGCAAGCGCTGGCTGCTCGACAAGGCCGATCCCAAGGACGCCATTGCCGAACAACTCGAGCACGTCAAGGCGCGCATCCGTGCCAAGGTGGAACACCCGTTTCGAGTGATCAAGCGCCAGTTCGGGCACATGTAGGTCCGCTACCGCGGACTGGCGAAGAACACCGCCCAGTTGCACACGCTGTTCGCGCTGAGCAATCTGTGGATGGCGCGCCACCGACTGATTGGCGCCATGGGATGAGTGCGTCCGCAAGGCGTCAAAACGCTGCCCAGTGCAGCGCAAAACTCGCTGCGATCCCGAATGGGCAGGCGCTTTCGGCCCCAAAACGCGGTCCGATGGCCATGACACGCCATCCCCACGCCAGCCGTTCATCCATTCACGCTTTTTGGACACCATCCCTGAGTAGTGCGCCCCCTGCAAGCAGTCAGTGCGGATGCAAGACCTATTGCAAGGCAAGTCGATGGGCACGATGCGTTAGCTTGAGCGGCACGAGGGAGTCGTTGGCAAAGGACGAAACGGTGCAAGTCCAAGGTGAAAAACTCGGTGTCGACGATAAATAATTAACGAATATTCAAATTATTGGCTTGAGTTAGTGTAATCGTTTGAAACAATGGGAATGCCTATGATGTTGTTTAAGTATAGTGATGAATCGAAGCCTTTCGTCGGATCGGGCCCGGGACAATCTGGCAGCCCCAGCGGAGGTAAGGGTTCCGGTTTGCCGAGACTAGAGACTTCCGACACGCCGACGTTCAGAGCGCGAGGAACACAGACATGCACGACATCATTTGCCCGCATTGCGGCAAAGCCTTCAAGATCGATGAGGCTGGGTACGCGGACATCCTGAAGCAGGTCCGCGACAACGATTTCGAGAAGCAACTGCACGAGCGGCTCGAACTGGCGGAGCAAGATAAACGCAATACTCTTGCACTGGCGAAGGCCAACGCTGCCAGTGAATTGCAGAAGGCCGCCGCCGCCAAGGACACACAGATTCAGGAGCTCAAGGCCAGCCTCGGTGCCAGTGAGTCCGAGCGGAAACTTGCCGTGGCGGAAGCCCTTAGGGCCGTGGAAAAGGAACGCGATGCGCTCGCGAGTGAGCTCGCAAAAGCACAGCACGACCACAGGGCGGCCTCCGATTTAGCCGAGGCGAGGCTCGTCAGCGAGCTCCAGATGGCCGCGGCAACGAAGGATGCGGAAATCCTGGGCTTGAAGGCCACGCTGAATTCCATTGAGGTGGCGCAGAAGCTTGCGATTACCGAAGCGGTCAGCGCCGTTGAGAAGGAGCGCGACGAGCTGAAGAGCGGGCTTGATCGAGCGGCGCTGGAAAAGCAACTGACCGAGCAATCCCTCAAGGACAAGTACGAAACGCTGATCAAGGACCGTGACGAAGCCATCGAACGGCTCCGCGACATGAAGGCGCGCCTGTCAACCAAGATGGTGGGTGAAACCCTCGAGCAGCACTGCGAGACTGAGTTCAACCGCATCCGGGCTACGGCTTTTCCACGCGCTTATTTCGAGAAGGACAACGACGCCCGATCTGGCAGCAAGGGCGACTACATCTTCCGTGACAAGGATGAGGCTGGGACTGAGATCGTCTCGATCATGTTCGAGATGAAGAACGAGAACGATCAGACAGCAACGAAGAGCAAGAATGAGGACTTCCTCAAGGAGCTCGACAAGGACCGCTCAGAGAAGGGATGCGAGTACGCGGTGCTGGTGTCCCTGCTCGAGCCCGACAGCGAGCTGTACAACACGGGGATCGTGGACGTGTTCCACCGCTACCCGAAGATGTATGTCGTCCGACCCCAGTTCTTCTTTCCAATCATCACGCTGCTGCGCAATGCAGCGATGAATTCCCTCAAGTACAAGTCGGAGCTGGCGCTAGTCAAAGCGCAGAACATCGACATCACGAATTTCGAAACGGGGCTCGATGCCTTCAAGACCGCTTTCGCGAAGAACTACGACCTTGCTTCAAGGCGCTTCCAAACGGCCATTGACGAGATTGACAAGTCAATTGAGCATCTGCAGAAGACCAAGGAAGCCCTGCTCGGCACTGATCGGAATCTGCGTCTTGCCAACGACAAGGCTCAGGAGGTAACTATCAAAAAGCTGACTCGAGGCAATCCGACAATGGCCGCCAAGTTCGCCGAGCTGAAGAATCAGGATCAATCCGATGCCGGATGAGGCACCGACGGCGCTGATCTGCGTGGATGTGTGGCGGCGCAGGCTACTACGGCCGCGCTTGGTTCATTTTTCTTGTCAATTCGTACTGCCCAACCTGTTGAGTGCTCCCAATGCCCGCGTCCACGTGCCTGCCCGTCTCGTTATTGATCGTTGTAACCTATTTTGGCATTTTTTCTGGATCCGCCTTGGCTGCTCCTGCTGTGCCGACCGAGTCGCAAGCGATGCAACTGCTCTATGGACACACCTATACACAGCGCGGGTCGGTGGTGAATACCGCAGACACGCTGGGCATGCGCGCTAACAAAGAGTCTGGCTACAACCACACCATTACTGAATACGTCACGCCTTGGAAAACCGCGACCGTGACGCTCAATGGCAAGACCTACTTCATTGCCACGGGTCAGGGACATGCGGTCGGCGATCCCAAGGATCCTTCGTTTGCTGCACATGTCCAGTCCGCCTATATCTCGGCGATCTGGTTTTCCTTGGAAGGAAGTCGTTGGGTGCCTGCCGGTAAACGCCTGAACCTCGCCGCTGATGGCTCTTTCGGGCAAGTGAATGGCAGTCCCTGGAGTGTTTTTCCGCAAATGGCGCAGCTGAAAAGCAGCATCTTGCTCGTCGCAGACGAGGGCGGCTACATGAATCAAGGCTACGGCTCAAGTTGGTACCCGGTGTATGTCTTTGACACTACAGGACTGCACTTCTTGGGCTCCTTGAGCAGCGGCGGCGACAACACAGGCGCCGGGGCAACGCCGCCTATTTCGTTTACTGGCAAGATCGTCGCAGCCACCACTGCCCCCGATGGGCAGCCACAGATCACCCTGTCTTACAGTGGTGAGACGGTGATTCAGGGCAAGCCGGTCAAGCTCCAGAGTATGTTGTGCAATTTCCTGTATCGACCGGATGCAAAGCATCCGGGCCAAGGCAGCTTCATGCCCACGACTCCGTCATGCGCCGAGATTGTCGACAGCAGCAGCTTTTGAGAGTACGAGAAACACCATGAAACGATATGTTTTTTCGGGAGTTGCATTGGCTGCGTCCCTACTGCTTGCTGGCTGCAACCTGTCCGACCTTTCTGGCCCGAAGGTGAAGGTCTCGCAGTGCTGGTCGGATGGCACCAACCAGACGGTAGCCCAAATCGTAGAGCCTAACCTCAAAACAGGTCTCCAAGCTGCCCTTGGAATTCTGGGGGTTGATGATGCCATGACCCGGGATCTCACCATCCGGTTGAAACTAAGTTACCAACACCCCATCAAAGCCGACCCGGAAATTGGCGCCGTGGAGTGCAACGCATCCGCAGATGCGACGATCACCACGCCTGCACATCCCAATGGTGTGGTGCTCCACGCCGATGACCTGAACTACAGCATCTATCCTGGAAAAGATGGTGCTGTCATTACCGCATCAACCGCAGCTTTTTCTGACGCGCTACAGGCGCACTTGAGCGAGATCGCCAAACTCGTGCGTCCGGCACCCCAGCCCGCGCCTCAAGCGCCAGCACCACAGGCGCAACCCACTGCACCTGCATTGATTCCGCAAGCGCCTGCAGAATCAGCACCAGCATCGGCGCCCGCAAGCGCATCTTGATGCTCCTTTGGTCAAACGCGTGCTGAACCGGCGCACCTGTTGATACGGCCCATCAGGTCGTGCGGCTGCACAACAATGCATCAAGATCATGCAGATCGTGGCAAACGCAAGCACGACGAACTGGCCCGGCGCATTTCCAACCTGCAGGCAGGGCAGGCCTCCATCATCCAGCACATTGGGCACCTTGCCGCTTCGGACGCTCAGCAGCAAGTCTTGGCGGACTGCTTCAACCAGAGGCTGGAGCGCATCCAGCGCCGCTTGGAACTGAGCTAACCTTTTTCCAGCGCACCCAGGTAGCCCGCCCACTCGCGCATCAACCCCCGCCGTTTCTCCAGCAAATCCCCCCGCCGATAGGCCGCCTCGACCTGGTTCTGGATCGTGTGCGCCAGGGCCATTTCCACGACCTCGGCGGGGTAGCTTGTGCACTCTGCCGCCCAATCACGGAAGCTCGACCGGAAGCCGTGCACCGTCAAGCCGGGACGCATCCCGCGCAGCAGTTCCAGCATCGCCATATTGCTGATCGTGGGCTTGCGCGAACCCCAAAACACCGCGTCGCCTCTTTCCATGCGCGGCATGGCCCGCAGCAGGTCCAGCGCCTGCGTGGACAGCGGCACCCGGTGTTCACGCTGGGCCTTCATCCTGGCCGCAGGCACGATCCACAGGCCCGCAGCCAAGTCGAACTCCTCCCAACGGGCGCCGATCACTTCTCCCGTGCGGCAGGCCGTCAGAATCGTGAACTGCAAGGCCCAGGCGCTCATGTTCGATCTTTGCCTCAAATCGGCCATGAACGCGGGCACCTCGCCAAAGGGCATCGCCGCGTGATGCTCCACCCGGCGCTTCTTGCTGATCGTGGGCAGCAGCGCATCGAGGTGCCCACGCCAGCCCGCCGGGTTCTCCCCGGTGCGCAACCCTCGCGCCTTGGCCGCTGACAACACCGCCTCGATGCGCTGGCGCACGCGCGTTGCCGTCTCATGCTTGTCCTGCCAGATCGGCGTGAGCGCGGCCAGAACGTCATCCGTCGTCACCTCACCGACCGGCTTGCTGCCGAAGTGCGCAAAGGCATACGTGCGCAAGGTGTTGATCCACTGATCGGCATGTTTCGGATTCTTCCAGCCAGGCCGCATGGACTCCCATAACCTTTCGGCCACGTCCTTGAAGGTCAGGGGTGCAGCGGGCGCGGAAACCGGCTCAGCGGCCCGATTCAGCGCCCTTGTGGGCAGAACCGTTTCGCCCTCCCGCAGCCGGGCGCGAATGTCCGCAGCCTGTGCCACCGCAGCGGCCAGCGTCAGCGACGAAAACGCTCCGAGGCTTATTTCATGCGCCTTCCCGGCCTGCATGAACCGGCACATCCAGAGACTCGAACCCCCGCGCACCCGGAGATACAAACCGGGCGCAGCCCGGTGCATGCCGTCCACACCCGATAGCCTTTTGGCCGCCTGCGCCGTGATCTGCATGCCGAAGCTCCTCCGAACCTTGTTGCCCACAAAATCTGCCCACAAAAAAACCTGAACGGCCGTGAACGCCAGTTTACAACGACGAACATTGGAGACCTGCAAGCCATTGATCTATAAAGGTATTATTTACGTCGGCAAACAACGTCGAACGTCAACCATAATCCCTTCGTCTCCGCCAGAACAAGACCTTCTAACTCGCTCAACCGAGTTGCAAGGCGCTCAGAGCCCCGCACCACGCGGGGCTTTTTGCTATGGGATCCTGACTGACTGGCCCATGGCCACCCAACTCCGAAACCCGTCTCAAGCCCCGATTCGCCTCACGGCCTCCTGATTTTCTGGATGTGGTGTGGCGGGAGGGGCAGGTCACCCAAGGGAACTGCAAAAGGGGCGGTGCGGGTAGGTTGTGGGGGAATCTAGGGGGTATGCAGGGGGAAATGGTGCACTATGTTCACCCCATAGACAAAAAAAATCCCACGACCTAGCGTGGGATTTTTCTATAAATGCTTGACATGATTTTTGGTGCGCCCGGCTGGGATCGAACCAGCGACCCTTGGCTTCGGAGGCCAATACTCTATCCACTGAGCTACGGGCGCAGACGGAAAGTGGCGAGACTTCCGTGCAACACTACATCATAACCTGTATGGGCGGCGGACCCTCTGGTGCTGGCGCGAGATGCGGCTTCGGGTGAGGAAGCCGCCTTGGGGAAGATGGAGGCCGGGTGGGGTGTGACGCCATGTCGCGTTACAGCTCGTAACGCAATGTGATGCAAATCAAATTCAAGGACATCGTTTGGCGGTGTTGGGGTTGACCCCGTCGGGGGATCGTGAGCAACGCATATCATGTTGGCTGTATTTTTTTGGATTTCCTTTTTCCTTACGACAGCTATGAGCGCACCGCACTCGAATTCTCACTCAGCCCCCTCCAGTTCCGACGATGTGTCCGATCTGCCGTTTGCGCCAACCTTGCGCAAGATGCTGGTGGTGATGGGCATTGGTTTCATCATTCCCATCATTTTGTTGCTGCTGATTGCGTACTACATTGGCAGCAGCAGCCAGCCGCCGGCGGATTCTGAGTCGCTGGCGTCGGCTGCTGTGGATGCGCGCATTGCCCCGGTGGGCTCTGCTGCGGTGGCGGCGAGCAGCCAGGCCGCGGCGCAGCAAAATGCGGCCTCGACTGTGGTCGCTTCGGCATCGGCGGCTGCCGCGCCGACAGGTTCGGGCAGTGGCGCGGCGGTGCCTGTTGCGGCCACGAAGGTGGATGGCAAGGGGCTGTATGAATCGACCTGTATCGCTTGCCATGGCGCGGGTGTGGCGGGCGCCCCCAAGGTCGGCGACAAGGCGGCCTGGGCGCCCATCATCGCCCAGGGCGACGCGGTGTTGTATGACCGTGCCATCCATGGCTATACGGGCAAGCATGGCGTGATGCCTCCCAAGGGCGGTTCGACCGCGAGCGATGATGATGTGAAGGCCGCGGTCGACTATATGGTCGCCCAATCGAAGTAAGGCAACATCGATGTGGGCCATGCCCACGGCAGCCAAGAAAAAGCCCGCTTATGCGGGCTTTTTTGCGCAGGGTGTTCAGCCGGGGTCGGTGAGAAATTCGAAGAAGACGGCGGGTGGAGCGTCAAAACGCTCGATGACCCTGGGGCGGGCGCCGGGCAGGGTCAAGAGGGTGCCCTGGGCATCGAGCCATTCGGCCAGGAAGGGCATGTCGGAGCTGTGCAACAGGCCTGCACCAAGGTCGGTGCGCAGCCAGATCTGCCCATCATCATCGAGCCAGATGGATTCGACGGCGCAGGGCAGGCCGGTGTGGGTGAGCCATTGGACGTCTGGGTCGGCGTTGTGATGTAGGCGAATGATCCATGGGGCGGCTTCCAGGCAGACGTCGACGCGCTGCGGGCCGTTCTGGAAATACCAGGCCCCTTGTGCATCGGACGTGTAGTTGCGGCCGATGAAAGCCGCAAGTCCTGCGTGCAGCACGGGCCCGGCATCGGTCTTGTCCAGGCGTCCTCGGGCGTCTCGCGGCCACACGGCGGGGCCTTGCTGATGCCGCATCCACCACTTGCCGCGCTGATCCAGGGCGAGCCAGCCGGTGCATCGCGGCACCTGGGGCCAGCGGGCCATGGCTTGGAGAACGGCGGCGTCCATGTCAGTTCCGTACGGCCGTTCCGAAGGAGCTGACGTCCCCCTCGGGGGGAGACTTGCGGAGCAAGGCAGGGGGCTGTTTCATGTCAGTTGCCGTGTTGAAAGAAGTGCAGCAAGCGTGTCGGCAGCCAGTCCAGCCGTCCGGGCAGGCGCCCCTGGGCGAAACCGACGTGCCCGCCATGACGGGGCTGTTCCAGCCGTACCCACGAGGATGCCGCGCTGGACAGGGGCAGGACGGAGGCCGGCTGGAAGGGGTCGTTGCGGGCGTTGAGAATCAGCGTGGGCACTCGCAGGCGGCGCAGGTGGGGCTTGCTGGAGGCCCGTGCCCAGTAGTCGGCGGCGTCGCGAAAGCCGTGGATGGGCGCGGTGAAGGCGTCATCGAAGGCGCCCAGATCGTGCGCGCGGCGCACGCGGTCGGGATCGGCCAGCCCGGGATGGCGGGCGATCATCCGCAGCGCCTTGGGCTTGAGTGTGCGCAGGAACATCCGGGTGTAGATCTGATAGCTCAGCCCGGTGGCGATGGCGTGGCCTCCGGCAGCCAGATCCAGCGGGGCGCTGACTGCCGCGATGGCCCGCACCCGCTGAGCGGCCGCGTCGCCCTGTTCTTGCGCCCAGCGCAGCAGGGCATTGCCTCCGAGGGAGACGCCGACGGCGTACAAAGGGGTTGTCGGCTGGCGCTGGGAGAAGCGCTGAAGAATCCAGTCGATCTCGGCGAAGTCGCCGGAGTGGTAGGCGCGCGGCGCGCGGTTGTCTTCTCCCGAGCAGCCGCGAAAATGCGGCACGGCACATTGCCAGCCCGCCTGGGCGCAGGCGGCGAGCAGGGCTTGCGCATAGTGGCTCTGCGACGAGCCTTCAAGCCCGTGGAACAGGACCAGCAGCGGCGCCGAGGGCGCAGTCGGTGAAGTCAGCCCATCGACATCGATGAAGTCGCCGTCAGGCGTGGCCCAGCGATCCCGGCGCAGGGTGGGGCGAGCGCCTGTGGGGCGGGAGATCAGCGCCGGAAGCACGGTCTGCAGTTGTCCTCCGGGCAGCCATGCGGGCGCGACATAGGGTGTTGCGGCGCGCATCGGGGGCATCGACCTATCGGTCAGACGGGCGTTGAAGTGCGCAAGGCGCGATCAGTGCAGCACATCGCCGGGCACCATGGCCGCCAGCGGGGCCTGGGGGGCGCCAGGGCTGGCATGGTGCAGCACCAGGCGCCAGCCGGCGGCGGTCTGCACGAAAAGATTGGTGGCCAGGACGAAGCCCCATTGAGTCTGGCCGTCCACTTCGAGCTGCACGCGTTCGACCACGCTGTGCGTCGCGCTGGTCATGCTGTGCCAGCGATGCTGGACCTCGGCGTTGATCTGCAGCCCGCCGTTGGCGAGCAGTTGCGAGAAGCTTTCGCGGACCGCCTGCTGGCCGTCCAGACGTTGCCCGCCAGGATGAATGCAGCAGATCTCGTCGTCTTCGGACCACAGGGCCATCAGCGCGTCGAGATTGCCGCTGGCCAGCGCGTCGTAGAACGCGGCCTCGACATCGTCGGGGGAGTTGGTCCAGGGGGTTTGGGGCGGGAGTTTGCGGCGCGGCATGGCGGGTCTCGTTCGGTCACTCGGGTCAGCGGAACACCACGGTCTTGTGGCCGTTGCGGAGGATGCGATGTTCCACCTGCCAGCGCACGGCGCGTGCGAGCACGATGCTCTCCACGTCCTGGCCGACGGCGGTGAGATCGGCGGCGCTCATGCTGTGGTCGACGCGCTCCACGTCCTGCTCGATGATGGGGCCTTCGTCGAGATCGGCGGTGACGTAGTGCGCCGTCGCGCCGATGAGCTTCACCCCGCGCGCGTAGGCCTGGGCGTAAGGCCTCGCCCCCTTGAAACTGGGCAGGAAGGAGTGGTGGATGTTGATGGCGCGGCCTTCGAGTTGCGCGCAGAACTCGGCGCTCAGGATCTGCATATAGCGCGCAAGCACCAGCAGCTCCGCGCCGCTGTCCTGCATCACGGCGAAGAGGGTCTGCTCCTGCGCCCGCTTGGCTTCGGCCGTCTCGCCGGCCTTCAGGGGCAGGTGGTGGAAGGCCAGTCCGTAGCTGCGGGTCAGGTCGGCGAAGCTGGTGTGGTTGGAGACGACCGCCCCGATGTCCATCGCCAGTTGCCCGGCCTTCCATCGATAGAGCAGATCGTTGAGGCAATGACCGTGCTGGCTGACCGCGATGACCACTTTGGGGCGAACGCGAAGATCGTGGAACTGCGCCCGCATGTCAAAGCGCTTGCGCACCTCGCCGAACAACAGCGCGAGCTGGGCCGCATCCTGCAGGTGTTCGGGGGCGGAAAAATGCACCCGCATGAAGAACAGCCCGGTGTCGGCATCGCCGTACTGCTGCGAATCCATGATGTTGCAGCCTGCCTGATACAGCAGGCCGGAGACCGAATGCACGATGCCTGGCGCGTCGGGGCACGACAGGGTGAGAACGAATTCAGGTGGGTGGGTTGGCATACCGGGCCGCGTGCGCAGCAGTGGAAAACGGCAAGCCCGTGATTCTAGGGCGACACGCAAAGCCTTCCTGCGACGACCTCCCGGGCCGCGCGAACGCCGTAACGAACGGATTCAACTGGCCCGGAAAAGACCTTGGCGTGTCCTGCGATGAGCGTGACGCGACGCGACGCCGACCGCCGCGTCGGCGGCCTCAGCGCGTGAGCTGAACGGAGCCCTGCACGGTGATCTGCAGCGGGGTGCGCCCGGTGACCAGGGGCACGGCAGGCGCCTCCTCGGCGGCCATGGGCGCTGCGGCACGCATCATCATGGGACGGGGCTGGGGCAATTGTCCCTGCACGGGTTCGATCTGCATCGTCCGCAAGGTGTAGCCGCTGTAGCCCAGTGCGCGTGCGGCCGTGGAAGCCTTGGCCTTGAAGCCCGCGATGGCCGAATCGATCAGTGCGGTTTCCTCGCGGTCGCGCAAGGCCTTGGAGACTTCGAAGCCGTTCGACTCGATCATGAAGCCCTGCTGCGCCAACTGCCCGGCGATCTTGCCCAGCGCGGCGAAGTCGTGCGACTTGAGCACCAGCCCTGCGCGCACCGTCCAGCCGTCGCGCTGCGACTGGTTGTTGACCGTCTTCCAACGGGGCTGGGTGGAGATCGCGCCGCTGCTGGCTTCGACACCGGACACGGCGCGGGCCTGCTGCAAGGCGGCCTCCAGCGATTTGCTGATCTGCGACGTGAGGCTGGCCGGCTCGGCTCCGCTGCGCTCCACGGCCAGCGTCATCACCGCGAGGTCGGGGGTCACTTCGGCCTGCGCGGTGGCCTGCAGATCGACCACCCCCGCAACCGGGCCCGGTGGCATCTGCGGCAGGGCCTGCGCCTGCACGGATGAGGCCAGCAGAAGACCGACGAGACATAGACCGGCAATGGACGACACAGGACGTGATGACATGGTTTTCCTCGCGGATGATGGAGTGGTCTCGGGGCGATGCCAGACGGGCGCTGCGTGTGGTGCGCTGCTTCGCGCCCTTGGGACCGGCCGATTCGCCTTAAGCCGAGTCTAAGGCAACGCAGCGAACATTCCGTCATCGCAAACCGTTTGACTCGTTTCGGAGGCAGTCATGCAAAGCAGCAAACCGAAGGCTTCATCAAAACTCTGGGCCGCTCTGGCGGCGGTCGGCATCATCGCCGGTGCGGGCACCATGGCCTATCAGTTCAGCTACGCCGGGCAGGCGCCTCAGGTGGAGATGAACCACAAGGCGGTGCCGCTGTTCAACAACCCGCCAGCGGCGCCGATGACCAATGTCGCCACGAGCGCGCCGAACTTCGCCTCCATCGTCAAGGCCTACGGCTCGGCCGTCGTCCACATCAATGTGAAAGGCGAGACCAAAGAGGCCGTGCAGCAGCAGATTCCCAAACAGTTCCAGAACGATCCCTTCTTCCGCTTCTTCCAGCAGTTCAACAATGGCCAGCAGCAGGAGGTTCCCACGGAGGGGCTGGGCTCGGGCTTCATCATCAGCTCCGACGGCCTGATTCTGACCAACGCCCACGTCGTCAAGGGCGCCAACTCGGTTCGCGTGACGCTGACCGACCACCGTACCTACAAGGCCAAGGTGCTGGGCTACGACACCAAGACCGACATCGCGGTGATCAAGATCCCGGCCACCAATCTGCCCACGGTGCGTCTGGGCAACCCGTCCAATCTGGAGCCGGGCGACTGGGTGCTGGCCATCGGCTCGCCCTATGGCTTCTACAACACCGTGACCGCCGGTATCGTCAGCGCCAAGAGCCGCTCGCTGCCCGATGACAGCATGGTGCCCTTCATCCAGACCGACGTGGCCGTGAATCCCGGCAACTCGGGCGGACCGCTGTTCAACACCAAGGGCGAGGTCGTGGGGATCAATTCGCAGATCTTCACGCAGACCGGCGCCTTCGAGGGCCTGTCCTTCGCCATCCCGATCAACGTGGCCGAGCGCGTGGCCAAGCAGATCATCGAGCATGGCAAGGTGCAGCACGCGCGGCTGGGCATTGCAGTGCAGACGGTGACGCAAAACCTGGCCGCCTCCTTCGGCCTGCAGACGCCGCGCGGTGCGCTGGTGGCGCAGGTGGAGAAGGACAGCCCGGCGGCCAAGGCCGGCATCCAGCCCGGCGACATCATTCTCAGCGTGAACGGTCAGCCGGTGAACGACTCGGCCGATCTGCCGATGATGATCGGCCTGTCCGAGCCCGGCAGCAAGGTGACGCTGGGCGTCTGGCACGACCACAAGCAACAGAACATCACCGCGGTGCTGGGCAACTTCAGCGACAACGTCACTCTGGCTTCGGCAAGCACGAGTGCCCAGGGCGACCACGGCGGCCTGGGGCTGGTGGTGCGCCCGCTCAACGCTAATGAAGAGCAGCAAGCCGGGGTGTCGCACGGGCTGCTCGTCGAGGGCGTCAGCGGCCCGGCCGAAGAGGCCGGCATCCAGCCCGGCGACATTCTCATCGCCGTCGATGGCAAGAAGGTCAACAGCATCGACCAGGTACGCACCATTCTGAAAGCTGCGGGCAAGTCGGTGGCCCTGTTGATCCAGCGCGGCAGCAATCGCATCTTCGTGCCGGTGCAGATCGGCTGAAGGTTAAGACCCTTTTTTGCCTCATCCTCCAAGCCGTGTTTTGCGGGGCCGCTGGCCCCGCTTTTTTATGGGCGCCTGGAGAGGGGCTGGAAGTCAACAAGCATCAGGGTCGATCTCGACCTGCTGCAGCCAGGGATGTTTGAGCCGTCAAAGGCTACGCCATACAAAGCGGAATCGTCAGTCATGACGCCAAGCCGCTGAGTGCATCCAGCGCGCTGGCCATGCCGCCCGCCGCCACATGGCGCTCCGTGGCCAACATGGTCAGGAAGGCCTCCACCTCTGGCGCACCCATGTCTCGCGGATGTCGCATCACCCCACCGCGCCCCTGCCAGCGAATGAAAAAGCGCACCAAATGCACATAGGCCTTCTCGGTGCTGAGGCTATAGTGCATGTACCGGATGCGCTCGCGCAGTTGATCGAGCAGGCGAACCGACTGCAGGACGGGCTTGCCGGGTTTCATGGTTCTTTTATACCTGTTTTTTTGCACAGCCAACTCGCGCGAAACCCAAGCTGCAAGCGGTTTCGCGGCGCAGGCGCTGACCAGAATATCCCGCACCGGCCAGTTTATTTGGCAAGGATTGCGGGATACATTACGTTATACGTCTCCATCGCCATGATCGACTGGTATCTTAAGAACAGGCAACTTCTCCGCAGTTTGCGCACGAAGGCTGTCGATGCCCTCCGCCATTACGAAAATGATGAAGAGCAGGCCGCAAAGACTATTGCGTCCTATATGCAGACTGACTTTAAGTTGCTCCGTGAGCACTGGCACTCCATGTACCCGGAAGAGAAATTCGGCTACTTGGGGCGGCACATCGGTTTTGGTGAACGGAATGATTTCAACGACATCATTAAGCACGACCTTCCTCCCATCGAAGAGAGTCTTGATGAACTGCTTTTGCAGTTTGAGAAATCTCTCCCGAACAGCAAGACCCAACCATACGTTGCTGAAGAAAGAATTGCCGAGCTTGCTGAAATTGAAAAAGGTGCTTTCGATACTGCAAAACTGATTCGGTTGCTACGCGAACTGAATGTCGCCTACAACAACGACGCTCATTTCACTACTGGCATACTTGTCAGGGCAGTAATTGACCATGTGCCGCCAATATTCGGTTTCACTACGTTTCCCGAGGTCGCTAACAATTACAAGGGAACCAAATCCTTCAAGTCTGCGATGCAGCGCCTCAACGATTCCTTGCGAAACCTCGCCGATTCATATCTTCATGTCCAGATCCGCAAAGTCGAGAGTCTTCCGACGTTGAACCAAGTTGATTTTCGTGCCGAGTTGGACGCGCTATTGTCTGAGGTCTCTCGTGTCCTCCAAGACGTATAGCCTTGCGGTCCACCGGCGCTGCGCGATAAAGCCGCGCAGCGCCGGTGACCTCCACGTTGGGCTTCCTATGGGCTTCCTAGCATCCGAGAGGACTTGAGTATGGCAAGAAAACGACGACCGCCTTCTGCCAAACCGGTTACGTCATCCAATCCTCAAGTCACAGTGCCTTGGTATCGGCGTGTATGGTTCTTGATTACTCTCGTTGGTGCAGGTTTATACGGCGTGCTCTCAAATGGCCCAATGCTGCTTTCAAACGCCGAGAAAATCCCTTCCGAGTTTGAACGCGTTGCAGGAAAATTCTTATCGTGGTACTACGAAGATCAGGGTTGGGAAGGGCTGTGGTCGGCCAACCCTGAGGGGTATGTTGACTCCGTAGATATGAAGCTTTCCGATGTTGATATCAAGCTTCATCTCTTATCAGAGCACGGCAGGATTGGCGGTGAAATTGCGATGAAATCCATCTGCCGTGTGGTTCCAATGTTTGATTACTTACTTCTAGAAGGAAAAGTCAGCGGAGACATTGCGACAATTACCGCGTTCGATTTCATCGGTGGAGAGCGTAAGAATTTCTTTCGCTTTTCCGCAAAGCGCGATGGTGTAGTAATGACCGTCTCCCCGAAAGAGGGCGCTCAAGAATGGCTACCAGCGGTTCCCGTAAGAATTGGGTTGCATCCTTCCCGCGGGGGCGAAGATCCATACGACCAATTAACTGGAACATGTAAGGTGGAAAAGGAAGAACTCATGAAAAAGATCAGACCGAGTGGATTGGGTCGATGAAGCCAACCCGGCAGTCGGGAGGGACAGCCAAAAAGCTGTGCTTTTTGGTTCCCTCAACGCTTCGCGCTCCGGCTGCCCCTCACTTCTACGTTACGGCTACGCCATCGAGCCACTGCGAGGTATTGAGCCTGCAGGTGCGTTTCGGTTTCCTAGCGATCGCTTCTGGGCCGACACCGGACGACAGATCGTGGGGCTCTTCAAGACCTTTCAGCGCCCACTCTGTGATCTTTCTATGGGCGCGGGCGCCTGGACACTGGCCCTAAACTGAGGCTTTCCTATCGGAGCTTCTCATGTCGATTGCGCAAACGCTGAAAGATCTGGGCATCAGCCTGCCCCCGGTTTCCACCCCTGCTGCCGCCTATGTGCCCTTTGTGCAGACCGGCAATCTCGTGTTTTTGTCCGGGCACATCGCCAAGAAGGACGGCAAGCCCTGGGTGGGGCAGCTGGGCACCGACATGGACACGGCGACGGCCAAGGAGGCGGCACGGGCCATCGCCATCGATCTGCTGGGCACGCTGCAGGCGGCGGTGGGTGATCTGGAGCGGGTCAAGCGGGTTGTCAAACTGCTGGGTCTGGTGAATTCGGCGCCCGGCTATACCGAACATCATCTGGTGATCAACGGGGCGTCGGAACTCATCGCCCAGGTCTTCGGCGAGCGTGGCGCTCATGCGCGCAGCGCGTTTGGCGTGGCGCAGTTGCCCATGGGGGCCGCCGTCGAGATCGAATTGATCGCCGAGGTCTGAGAAGCTGTGAACAAATCCGCCACTCCCGCTCATGCCGCGCTGGCGGCCCCACTCGGCGTTGCACTCGGTGGCGCCGGCCTTCTGCGTGTCGACGGGCACGCCTGCGCTTTGCGCCTTGATGGGCACCGCCAGGGCGTCCTGCTCGGGCGAGCCGGATTCATTCATGGCTTCTGAGATGGCGCAGACCGGGCTTCTGATCTTGTGCCGCCCCGTGCTGGACGATGCTCCCGGGCTGGCCCGTCTGGCTGGTGCCCTGGGCTACGGTGACGATGCCGCCGCCATGCGCCAGACGCTCGGCGAGGTGTTGCAGGCGGAAGGCCATGGTGTGTGGCTGGCGCGACTGAACGATCGCATGGCGGGGTGGATTCACGTGGCGCCCACCTTGACGCTCGAAAGCGGTCGGGGTCTGGAAATCAGCGGTCTCATCGTCGATCCCGACTTGCGCCGGCGCGGCGTCGGGCTCGCTCTGGTGCAGGCGGCGATGGTTTGGGCGCGCGATTGTGGCGCGCAACGCCTCAGAGTGCGCAGCCGCATTGAGCGCGAAGGCGCGCTGGCCTTCTACCGGCGCCTGGGATTTGCGCTGAGCAAGACCCAGGCGGTTCTGGATCTGTCTTTGGCGCCTTCTTTCCCGGGCTCGATACAACAGGTGAACGCATGAATCACGACGTCCCGAACCTCGTCCCATCGGCCTCGACCTCCTGGATCGATCGGTTGTTCGTGGCGCTGCCGTTCGTGGGTCTGGGCGTGCTCGCGCTGGCGCTGGCGCAGCCCGGGCAGTCTTTCGTGTTGCTGCTCAGCGCGTTCGCGCTCATCGGGGCGGTGATCGCCGCGGTGCATCATGCGGAGGTGGTGGCGCATCGGGTGGGCGAACCCTTCGGCACGCTGGTGCTCGCGCTGGCCGTGACGATCATCGAGGCGGCGCTCATCGTGTCGATGATGCTGACGGCCGATCCTGCGAAGTCGGCCACGCTCACGCGTGACACCATCTATGCGACTGTGCTCATCATCACCGGCGGGGTGATCGGACTGAGTCTGCTCGCAGGCGGCCTGCGCCATCATGTGCAGGCCTTTCACACCGAATCCGCCCGCCCGGCCCTGGCCATTCTGATGGCGCTCTCCGCGCTCACGCTGGTCTTGCCCCGCTTCACCACCAGTGCGCCGGGGGGGCAGTACACGGTGCCGCAACTGGTGTTCACGGCTGTGGCCTCGCTGGTGCTGTGGGGGGTCTTCGTCTTCGGGCAGACGGTGCGGCACCGCGACTATTTTCTCGATCTCGAAGGTGTCGGCGAGGCGCATGCGGGCGCGCATCACCCGAGCCGTCGCGATGCCTGGATCAGTCTGCTCGGCCTGTTGCTGGCGCTGGTGACCGTGGTCGGCCTGGCCAAGACGCTCTCGCCTTCGATCGAGGCCAAGGTGCTCGGCGCCGGTCTGCCGCATGCCGTGATCGGCCTGATCATTGCCATGCTGGTGCTGGCGCCCGAGACGGTGGCGGCGGTGCGCGCGGCCCTGGCCAACCGGCTGCAGACCAGTCTGAACCTGGCCCTGGGTTCGGCGCTGGCCAGCATCGGTCTGACCATTCCGGTGGTGGTGAGCGTGGCGATCTACCTTGGCCTTCCCCTGGATCTGGGGCTTCATGGCAAGGATCTGGTTCTGCTGCTGCTGAGTCTGCTCGTCAGCCTCGTCACCCTGGGCTCGCGCCGTACTGATTTCATGCTGGGTGCGGTGCATCTCGTGGTGTTTGCCGCCTTTCTGTTTCTCACCCTGGCGCCCTGATCCTGCCCGCCGCTTTTGGGCGGGTCGAGTGGGTCTAGTCCCTAGAATGCCGCTCGGCTAACCCGGCGCGGACAGGCCCGCGCCGTAACACACAGAACACTCAGGAGGATTTGCGATGTTTTTTCAGGATGACGACAACCACGTGCCCATCGTCGGGGTGGTGCTGGCCACCGTGCTCGCGACGGTCGCGGTGATCGTCGGCGTGGCCATCAAGGATGGTGGCGGCGCAGGGGCCATGCAGGCCGCGTCGGCCCCCGCAATGGCCAGTTCTGCCGCACCGGCGGCCGATGCTGACGGCGCACGCGTCGTGGTGGAAAACGGGGTGGTCAAGTTCTATTTCGCCAGCGGCAAGGCCGATCTGGCCGCCGGGGCCGATGCCGCCCTCAAGCAGGTCGGTGAGGCCGTGGCGCAGGGTCATACGGCGGTCATCAGCGGCTATCACGACGCCACCGGCTCGGCGGCGCTGAACGCCGAGCTGGCGAAGAAGCGCGCCCTGGCCGTGCGCGACGCCCTGGTGGCGCAAGGCGTGCCGGCCGATCGCATCACGCTGGAGAAGCCGGCGGAGACCACCGGCGGCGCCAGTGCTGCCGAGGCTCGCCGTGTCGAAGTCACGGTGAAGTAAGCGCGCGGCGACGCCAGCGCCAGGCCCTGTGCAAGACAGGGCCACCTAGGACAACGCCCTGCCTCGCGCGGGGCGTTTGTTTTTCAGCCGCGATCGAGTCGCTCGGGCTTGAAGGTGATTTCCAGCTTGCGTCCCCGCTTGGCGCGCTTGCCGAGATAGAGGGCCTGTTGCGTGCTGCTCAGGCTAGTGCTGCGTTCGGTGCCGCTGCGGCCTTTGCCGCTGACCAGCAGGGCCTCGCGTTCGCCGGCCAGGTGGGCGATGCTGAGCAGCGCCTCCTTGGCGTCCAGCGCCATCAGGGTGACGCCCCGACCGCCGCGCGACAGCGTCTTGACCTCGGCCGCGGGATAGAGCAGCAGACGGCCGCCCGCACTGAGAAGGGCGAGTCGGCCCGTTGGGCTGTCGCCCCCGTCAATGCCCAGGACCAGGGGCCGTTGCGGGAGATCGCCGTCTTCCAGCGTCATGAAGGTTTTGCCCGCGCGCTGGCGGCTCAAGGCATCGCCCAGCCGCGCGACAAAGCCGAAGCCCTGCGCCGTCCACAGCAGCAGGGCCGTGGTGCGGGCGCCCGCGAGGTAGTGCAGGGCCTGCGTGCCCGGTGCGAGTTCGATGAAGGTGGTGACGGGCTGACCGTCGCCGCGTCCGCCGGGCAGGTCGGCCACATCGAATGAATACGCCCGGCCATCGCTGCCAAGCACGACGAGGGGATCGACGCTGCGGCATTCGAACGTGGCGTAGAGCGCGTCGCCGGGTTTGAAGGCGAGGGTGTCGAGAGTCAGGCCGTGGCCTTTCTGCGTGCGCAGCCAGCCTTTCTGCGACACGATGACCGTGACGGGTTCATCCACCACCTTGACCTCGGCCACGGCGCGCTGTTCGGCCTGGATGAGGGTGCGGCGGTCGTCGCCGAATTGCTTGGCGTCGGCCTCGATCTCGCTGATGATGCGCCGCGTCATGGCCCGGTCGTCGGCCAGCAGCTTCTGCAGATCGGCCTGCTCGGCGCGCTGGGCCGCGAGTTCCTTGTCGATGCGGATGGCCTCGAGACGGGCGAGCTGGCGCAGCCGCATGTCGAGAATATCGTCGGCCTGCAGCTCGGTGAGATCGAAGCGCGCCATTAGCGCGGGCTTGGGGTCGTCGCTGTTGCGGATGGTGTCGATCACCTCGTCGAGGTTGAGCAGCACCTGCTGCCGCCCCTGCAGGATGTGGATGCGGGCGTCCACCTGCTCCAGCCGGTGGCGCGAGCGGCGCTGCACGGTGTCGCGGCGGTAGGCGACCCATTCGCGCAGCATGTCCATCAGCCCCTTCTGGCGTGGTTTGCCGTCGGCGCCGATCATCACCAGATTGATCGGCACGCTGGTCTCCAGGCTGGTGCGGGCGAGCAGGGTGTTGACGAACTCGGCCACGTCAATGCGCGAGCTGCGCGGCTCGAACACCAGCCGCACGGCAGCCTCACGGCCCGACTCATCGCGCACGGTGTCGAGCAGACCCAGCAGGCTGGTCTTCAGCGCGATCTGCTCGGGTGCGAGCGCTTTTTTGCCGGGACGGATCTTGGGGTTGCTGAGCTCCTCGATTTCTTCGAGAACCTGTTGGGTGCTGGTGCCGTGCGGCAGTTCGTTGATGACCAGTTGCCACTGGCCACGCGCGAGTTCTTCCACCGTCCAGCGGGCCCGCACTTTCAGGCTGCCGCGGCCGCTGGCATAGGCCGCGGCGATGTCCTGCGGGCTGGAGATGAGCTGGCCCCCGGTGGCGAAGTCGGGCCCGGGCATCAGCGCCAGGGCCTCGGCGAGTTCGAGCCGGGGATTCTTGAGCAGGGCCACGCAGGCGCTGGCGACCTCGCGCAGATTGTGCGAAGGGATCTCGGTGGCCATGCCCACGGCGATGCCGCTGGCGCCATTGAGCAGCACGAAAGGCAGCCGCGCGGGCAGGAGCCGGGGCTCGGTGGTCGAGCCGTCATAGTTGGGAATGAAGTCGGCGGTGCCTGCGTCGATCTCGCTGAGCAGCAGCCGGGCGATGGGGGCCAGTCGCGCTTCGGTGTAGCGCATCGCCGCGGCACCGTCGCCATCGCGCGAGCCGAAGTTGCCCTGGCCGTCGATCAGCGGATAGCGCTGCGCGAAGTTCTGCGACAGCCGCACCAGGGCGTCGTAGGCGGCCTGGTCGCCATGCGGGTGAAAGCGGCCGAGCACGTCGCCGACCACGCGAGCCGACTTGACCGGCTTGGCATCGAACGCCAGCCCCATGCGCCACATGGCGTAGAGAATGCGCCGCTGCACCGGCTTCAGGCCGTCGCAGACATCGGGCAGGGCGCGGCCCTTGACCACGGAGATGGCGTAGTCGAGATAGGCGCTGCGGGCATAGTCGCCCAGCGCCAGCGAATCGGCGTCGTCTTCCGGCCGGTTGTCGAATTCGAGGGGGGCTTGTTCGCTCATCACTTTGGAAAATCAGATGTCCACATCGATCTGGTCGCCGTATTCCTCCATCAGCGCGCGGCGGGCCTGGGCTTCGCCCTTGCCCATGAGTTGATGGAACAGAAGTTCGGTTGCCCCCACGCTCGCAGGGGCTCGCTGCTCCCCGAGGGGGCTGCCCTCGACTTGGGGCGGCCCGGCGTCTGGGGGCGCTTCGGCGTCGTCGGGCCGCACGCGGTACAGGCGGCGGGTATCGGGGTTGAGGGTGGTGTCCCAGAGCTGCTCGGCGCTCATTTCGCCCAGGCCCTTGAAGCGCGAGATCTGCCAGGCGCCGTCCTTCAGGCCCTCCTTGCGCAGCTTGTCCTGCGCGGCCTGCAGCTCGGCGTCGTCGAGCACGTAGATTTTCTGCGCCGGCTTCTTGCCGCGCGCGGGAGCGTCGAGGCGGTAGAGCGGGGGGCGGGCCACGCAGACATGACCGCGTTCGATGAGCCTGGGGAAGTGGCGGAAGAACAGGGTGAGCAGCAAGACCTGGATGTGCGAGCCGTCCACGTCGGCATCGCTCAGAATGCAGATCCGGCCGTAGCGCAGGTTCGACAGATCGGGCAGGTCGTCCTTGCCGTGCGGATCGACGCCGATGGCCACGGCGATGTCGTGGATCTCGGTGTTGGCGAACAGCCGGTCGCGCTCCACTTCCCAGGAATTGAGCACCTTGCCCCGCAGCGGCAGCACGGCCTGGAACTCCTTGTCGCGGCCCATCTTGGCCGAGCCTCCGGCGGAATCGCCTTCCACCAGAAAGAGTTCGG
Source organism: Thiomonas intermedia (assembly GCF_002028405.1). Classification (NCBI taxonomy): domain Bacteria; kingdom Pseudomonadati; phylum Pseudomonadota; class Betaproteobacteria; order Burkholderiales; genus Thiomonas; species Thiomonas intermedia. The sequence goes on along the minus strand of NZ_CP020046.1, from coordinate 635,111 downwards.
TGCGATCGGTATCGCGGCTTTCACAGTCGGTCAGCTTGCCCGGCAGCACGGCCACGCCCGAGCCCTTTTTCTTCTCCACCTTTTGCGATGCGCGCAGGCGGCTCTGCGCCTGGCGGATGACAAGCTCGGCGAGCTTGCGGCCCTGGTCCACCCGCTCGTGCAGCCAGAGTTCGAGCACGGGTCGCACGGCCTGGCCGACCAGGCGCAGCGCATCGCGGCTGTTGAGTTTTTCCTTGATCTGACCCTGGAACTGCGGATCGAGCACCCGCGCGGAAAGCACGAAGGACGCCCGCGCGAACACGTCTTCCGGCAGCAGTTTCACGCCCTTGGGCTGCAAGTTGTGCAGTTCGATGAAGCCCTTCACCGCCTGGAACAGGCCCTCGCGCAAGCCGGCCTCGTGCGTGCCACCGGCCGGCGTCGGGATCAGGTTGACGTAGGACTCGCGAAGCAGAGCGCCCTCTTCGGTGAAGGCCACGCACCAGGCCGCGCCTTCGCCCTCCGCGAAGCTCTCCTGGTCGGACGCGCTGGCGTAGTGCTCGCCCTCGAACAGGTCGATGAAGGGCTCGGCGGGCAGGGTGCCGAGCAGATAGTCGCGCAGCCCGCGGGCATATTCCCAGTGCGTGGTGTCGCCCGTCTTCTCCTGCATCAGATCGACCTTCACCCCGGGCAGCAGCACGGCCTTACTGCGCAGCAGATGGGTGAGCTCGGCCAGAGGAAGATGGGGGCTGTCGAAGTATTTGGCATCGGGCCAGACCCGCACCCGGGTGCCGTTTTTGCGTTCATCGCGCGTGGTTTTTCGCAGCGTCAGAGCTTCGATGACCTCGCCGCCGGCGAACACGAGATGCGCCACCTGGCCGTCGCGCCAGACGGTGACTTCCAGCCGCGCCGCTAGCGCGTTTGTGACCGAGACGCCCACGCCGTGCAGACCGCCCGAGAAGCTGTAGGCGCCGCCTTGCAGCTTGTCGAACTTGCCGCCGGCATGCAGCCGGGTGAACACCAGCTCGACCACCGGCGCGTTCTCGTCCGGGTGCATGCCGAAGGGGATGCCGCGGCCATCGTCTTCGACGCTCACGCTGCCGTCGGCATGAAGCGTGACGGCGATGTGCTGACAGTATCCGCCCAGGGCTTCGTCGGCGCTGTTGTCGATCACCTCCTGCACGATGTGCAGCGGGTTGTCGGTGCGGGTGTACATGCCCGGCCGCTGCCGCACGGGCTCCAGCCCCTTGAGCACGCGGATGGACGATTCGGAATAGGCGGGAGATCGGCGGCTGGCCATGGGTCGGAAAAATTATCCACAGGGAGGCATCCGGGGCCTAGTTATCCCCAATGGCTGGGGAAAATGTCACACCGGATGGGCGGAAAGCCCTGATTTCATGCGGGTCAATCGGGCTGCCCAAAAAACAGGCAGGCCGCTGCGGGGGCAGATCCGCACGGCGCGATGGCCGTGCGGGTCTGGGGGAGGATTGTAGGCAGGGGGCCTTATTGCATTTCGAGATCGGGCAAGACGGCGTCCAGCCCGGCCTGGGCGCACTCCTCGTCGAGCTTGCCGTCAGGCGCGCCGCTCACGCCCACGGCGCCATACATGCGGCCGCCGGCCTCGATCGGCACGGAGCCCGCGGTAAAGGCCAGACCGTCACCCAGCAGGGCCAGGGGCGAGGCGGCCTGAGGCCCCATGGCCGTGCCCTTGATGCCGAACATCGCGGCAGTAAAGGCCTTCTGCCGACTGATGTCGAGCGAGACGGGCGGGGCCAGGGTGTCGCGCAGCGTGGCCTGCACGATGCCGTTGCGGTCCACCACGGAGACGCTGACCTGCAGGCCCTTGGCCCGGCAGGCTTTGATCGCGCCTTGCGCGATGCGCTCGGCAGCATCGAGCGTGAGGCGGTGCACGGTGACCGTGAGCGGATCAGCCGCGAAGACAGGCGAAGCCAGCGCGGCGCACAGGCCGATGGCCAGGGGCAGACGAAGATGAAGGGAAGCACTCATGGGGTCTCCTGCAGAACGGTTGTTGTCGGAATGGGCAGGGCGTGTGCGTGCCTCAGTATTCCACAGCTCCCGAGGCTTTGCGCGAGGGTGAACAGGGCCTAGCGTGCCTGCTGCATGAGTTTGTCCAGCGTGGGCGCGATTGCCTGGGCGATGCGTTCCATGCCCTGGGCGTCCGGGTGCAGCAGCACGCTCTGATGGGGCTCGTGACCTTCGAGATAGAGGGCCGGATCGGGCTGCCCCTGGGGGTCGAGCAAGACCTGCCCCACGTCTTTGAAGGTCACCCGCTCGCTGTGGGCATAGCGCGAAGCCAGCGCCGCATTGATCTTGAGGGTCTGTTCGCTGATCCAGGCCGAACGCCGGCTGGGCAGCACCCCCAGCAGCAGCACCTGGGTATGAGGCAGCAGCTGATGCACCTTGTCGACCACGGCCTCGATGCCCGGCACGGTGAGGGGGGCGCCCCAGTGCGGCCGCCCCAGGTTGTTGGCGCCGATCAGCAGGATGAGCACCTTGGGCGACAGACCCTGGACCTGGCCGTGATCGAGCCGCCACAACACACTGGACGTCGTGTCGCCGATGAAGCCGAGATTGAGCGGGTCATAGCGTCCGTACTCGCGCTGCCAGATGGGCTGATAGTCGGCCCAGGGCTGCGGGCCGTTGCGCTCCCAGTTCTGGGTGATGGAGTCGCCCAGCCAGACCAGTTCCGCCCGGCTGTGGCGTACCTGCTTCAGCGAGGCGTCAAAGCGCTTGCGCCACCACGGCAGGTCCATGCGCCCGATGGGCACGGCGGCCAGATTGACCCCGGCCATCGCAGGCTGCGGATGCAGCCAGGGACTGAGCAGCAGGGCGCCCGCTGCGGCCTGCATCAAGACACGGCGGTGTGGCGAAGGCTTGGGGTGCATGGGTTTCATCAGGGCTCCTGAACGTGCAGTTCCGCAGACGCCGAAGGGGGCTCGGGTTCGGACGTGGCGCCGACCGGCAAGACTTCGCACCATTGGGCAGTCCACGCCGCGCTGCGCCGAACGGACGGTGCGAGCAGGTCGTCCACGCTTGCGGCCTGCCGCCCCTGGCCGTCGCGCCACAGCCCTTCGGCTTCGCGCCGCAGATCGACGCGCCCGCCGCCCTGCGACGACCCGTGCCAGCCGATCAGGCGGTGCGCCTCTCCCGCGGGGTTGCGTTCGACGCGGATGGCGAAGTGATAGCCCTCCAGCGTGGTCCCGCGAAGTTCGCTGTCGCGGGCGCTTGGGGAAGCGGGTTGGGAGAGGGTCTGCCGGGTGCGAAACAGTTTGAACACGGAATGCGCTGCGAAGAAGAGGGATGCGCAAATTATGCGCGAGGCCCTTCCCGCGGACTCTGTGCAGTAATGCGCATTTTTCGCACTTCGCAGGCGATCGATCGGTGAATGCACGCTGGCAGCGTGACGAAATTCACGGACAGGGTGCGTCGTGTTGATGAGAATCCCCCCAGACTGACGAAGAAGCCACTCAGGCCGTACAGGAATAATGCAAGACCTGAGCTGATTTCGGCAGTTTGTCGGGATTGTCAAGATTTTTGTCTCCGCCCTTTCGAATCGATGACTGACTGAGCCTGTCGTACCCCGTGATGTTTCCCTCGTCCACCCGCTCCCTGTCCCGCTGGCTGTTCTGGTCCGCGGGCATTGTGGTGTCTTACGTCGTGCTGGCGTGGCTGGTGCTTGGGGTGCGGTCGAGCGAGTTGATGATCTGGCCCTCTGCCGCAGTGGCTGCGTTCGCCTTCATCGCGCAGGGTGCGTCGATGGCACCGGCTGTTCTGCTGGCCTCCTGGCTGAGTGCCCATCTTCTATTGGGGTGGGGGCCGCAGGCCAGTCTGATGATCGCAGGGGGCGATGCCTTGGGACCGCTGCTGGGGCTGTGGGTTCTGCGGCGACGGGCTGTACGTTGGCAGGGTTTTGAGGTCACGGCCGATGCCGTCTGGTTCATCGGCACGATGGGCCTTCTGGCGTCCGGGGTGTCGGCAGCCGTCGGCGCCGCCGCAGCCGCATTCTTTGGTTTCGGCCACACGCCGATGTCGCCCGATCTGGGGCTGCAGTGGTGGATCACCGACATGGCCAGCATCATCGTGCTCGCGCCGGTGGCGGAACTGCTGCGGCGGGAATCGCCCGAAACGCTGCGGGCGGCGTTCAAGTGGGAGATGGTGCTGCTGCCGATTCTCGCCGTGGTGGGGACTCTGCTCGTCTATCTCATGCCGTCCGGGCCGAGCGCTTTGCCCATTGGCCTGGCGAGTCTGGTCATCCTGCCGCTGCTGTGGACGGCCATGCGGCTGCCACTCGCGCTTTCGGTCAGCCTGAATGCCATCATCAGCCTGATCATTGTCACGGCCACCGTGTTCCAGCACGGGCCGATGTACGGCATGCTGGGCAGCGACCGTTTCCTTTCCATGCAGATCATTCTGATGGCGCTGTCCAGCGCCATCCTGCTGGCCGGGTTGCTGGCCAACGAGCGCACCGTGGCGCTCAAGCAGGTGCGCGACATCAACGCCACGCTGGAGAAGAAGGTCAACCGCCGCACCGCCGCGCTGCAGATCAGCCAGGCGACGACGCAGGCGCAGCTGCGGTTTCAGGAATCGCTGCTCAATGCCCTGCCCAACCCGGTGGCGTTCAGCGATCCGCAGGGACGATTCACCCGGGTGAACGTGGCCTTCAACCTGCTGGTCGGGCTGGGCGGGCCGGAAATCCACGGGCGCACCGGGTCGCAGATTCTCGGCTCGACGCTGGGCCGTATCTGGGAAGAGATGGACAACGAGCTGCTCTCAGGCAGTCTGCAGGTCACGCGCGAGGCGCCGTATCTGCATCCCGACCATGAACCCACGGTGTGGATTCTGAACAAGGCCCTGGTGCGAGACGCCGTGAGCCGGCAGATCGTCGGCGTGGTCACCAGCATGCAGGACATCACGGCGCTCAAGCAACTGCAGCAGCAGCTCAGCGAAGACGAACAGCGCTTCCGCTTTCTCGCGGAGGAGTCGCCCGTGCCTTTGGTCATTACCCGCACCACCGATGCGGCGCTGCTGTTCTCCAACAAGGCGGCAGACGGCCTGTTCCGCGGCTCGTATGCGCAATATGCCGGCCAGTCGATGCGTCATCTCTGGGGGGATTCGGTCGATCGCGATCAACTGCTGCTGCGCTTGCAGCGCGAGGGCGGGGTGGTGCGCGGCATGGAGGCGCAGTTCCAACGTCTCGACGGGACCGAGGTCTGGCTGCTGCTGTCGGTGACCCGTGGGCGTTACCGCGACGACGACGCGCTGATCTTCGCCTTCAAGGACATCACCGAGGCCAAGGCCCGCGAGAACGAACTGCGCAATCTCGCCTACACCGACACACTCACCGGCATTCCCAATCGCCGCTATTTCCTGGCGCGCGCCGCGCTCGAACTGCGCCGGGCGCAGCGCGAGGGCATTCCCTTCGCCGTTCTGGCGCTGGACATCGACCGCTTCAAGCTGGTCAACGACCAGCTCGGTCACCAGGCCGGCGACGCGGTCATCCGCTGCTTCGCGCAGACCTGTATGCAGCAGCTGCGCGGGCATGACATCTGTGGACGGCTGGGCGGTGACGAATTCGCCATCCTGCTGCCGCAGACCACGCGGCAGGTTGCGTTCGACGTGGCGCAGCGCCTGCGTCTGGCCATTCAGGAAGCGAGCTGCCTGCCGCCCGTCTCTCAGAGCGGCATGACCCTGACCACCAGCATTGGCATTGCAGAGTTTCTCCCCATTCTGTCGATCAAGGATGCCGATGAACTCCTCGACCGCGCCGACCAGGCGCTCTATCGCGCCAAGCAGGCCGGACGCAACCGCGTCGAAATCTGGACGGGCGAACCTGCCGCGCCGGTTTGAGCGTCCGGGCGTGAGCGGGCCCTAGTTGAACAGGCCCTAGTTTCAGTCCTGCTTTTGATCGAGCAGCCAGCGATAGAGCACGTCGCGTTTGAGGCCGGTGAGATCGGCGGCGACGGCCGCGGCGCGCGAAGCCGGCAGCTCCTGCGCCAGCCGCTGCAACAGCGCGGTGGCCCGTCCATCGAGTGTGGCCTGGGGTGCGCGGGGTTGCAGCAGCACGACGAATTCGCCCTGCGCGCGACGAGGATCGGCCGCCAGCCAGTCGAGCGCGGCTTGTGGCGTGCAGGGCAGCAGGGTTTCGAACTGCTTGCTCAACTCCTTGGCGATCACCAGCCGAGCCTGTGGGTCCAGGGCGTGCAGAGTCTCCAGGCAGGCGTGCAGCCGGTGGGGCGCCTCGAAGAACACCGTCACCTGCGAACCCTGCAGCGCCGCTTGCAGGAAGGCGCGCAGCGCCACCGATTTTTCGGGGGCGAAACCGGCGAAACTGAAACCCGCGTGCAGGTCCAACCCGCTGGCGCTGAGCGCCGTTGTCACCGCGCTGGCGCCCGGAATGGGCATCACCCGCAGCCCGGCGGCTTGCACGGCCGCGGTGATGCGGCTGCCCGGATCGCTGATACCCGGCGTGCCGGCATCGCTGACAAAAGCCACACGCTCCCCGGCGCTGATGGCCGCCACGATCTGCTGCGCGGCCTGGGCCTCGCGGTGTTGGTCGCAACGCCATGCGGGCTTGCGCAGACCGTAGGCCTCCAGCAGGCGCTGCGCCACGCGGGTGTCTTCGGCGGCGATATGGTCGGCATGGTGGAGCACGGCCAGGGCGCGCAGGCTGATGTCCGCGAGGTTGCCGATGGGCGCGGCCACCATGTAGAGCGCGGGTGGAAAATCCTGCTGGGCGCAGAATGCCAGTGCGGCTTGGGTGGGAGAGGACATGGCGGGGATGGGGCAGTGGTGGAAGCAGCGCGCGGCGCGCCGTCTGGGACAGTCTGCAGAGGCGCAGGCTTGCGCCGACCTGCAGGCCCGCGGATTGCAATTGGTCGAGCGCAATTATCGGGTGCGCGGCGGCGAGATCGATCTGATCATGCGCGACGTGGACGGCACCCTGGTCTTCGTCGAGGTGCGTGCCCGCAGTCATGCGGCGTATGGCGGCGCGGCCGGCAGCGTCGACGCCACCAAGCGCCGCCGCATCGTGCTGGCGGCACGGCACTATCTGGCACGCCTGCCCGAGGAGCCGGTCTGTCGCTTCGACGTGGTGACGCTGGAGTCCGGGGCGCTGGCGTGGCTGCCGGGGGCGTTTGCCGCCGAGGAATGACTATTGGTCTGGCCTGGAGAAGGATGAACGGGTCATGGGCTCCGCCATGCAAACGTCTCCCCCTCCCGACCTCCCCCACGGCGTGGGGGAGGAGAAGACTGCGCTGCGCGTGATCTGCGTAAGCCCTCCCGACCTCCCCCACTCTGTGGGGGAGGAGTAAACAGCGCTGCGCGTGATCTGCATAAGCCCTCCCAACCTCCATGCTGTGGGGGAGGCGTGTTGGCTCCCTCTCCACTTGTGGGGAGGGTTGGGGTGGGGGGGCGTTTCAAACCTCAACATGGCGGATCAATAGCGAACCAGGAACCGCGAGGCAGCCGCCGCGACTAACATGACCGATTTGCACCTTCGTCACGTCATGCTCGAACAGCGTATCCAGCAGCATTTTTTCGACAGCGCCGATCTGAAGTACCAGGCGGCAGAGTCGCTGACCGGGCCGATCGCCCGCGCCGTGGATGTGCTGGCGACCGCGGTGTCCAACGGACACAAGATTCTGATCTGCGGCAACGGCGGTTCTGCGGCCGACAGCCAGCACCTGGCGGCGGAGCTGGTCGGCCGCTTCGAGCGCGAGCGTCCCGAGCTGGCCGCCATCGCCCTCACGACCGATACCTCCACTCTCACCGCGGTGGCGAACGACTATGGGTTCGACCATGTGTTCTCCAAGCAGGTGCGGGCCCTGGGGCTGCCGGGGGATGTGCTCGTGGCCTTCAGCACCAGCGGCAACTCGTCGAGCATCGTCGAAGCGGTGCGGTCCGCGCAAAGCCGCGAAATGAGCGTGCTGGCCCTGACCGGGCGCACCGGCGGCCGGGTGGCGGGCCTGCTGCGCGACGTCGATGTGCATATCGCCGTGCCCCATGACCGCACTGCGCGTATTCAGGAGGTGCATCTGCTGACCCTGCACTGTCTTTGCGATGGCTTAGACTGGATCTTGATGGGTGAATCGGAGTCCACGGAATGACACAGACCAACACAGTCGAACGCTCACAGTCCTTACCTTCAGGCGCCAGTGCGCGCAGTCCCCGCAGGCTCTGGCGTGCGGCCAGCGTGCTCGCCGTGGTGCTTGCCGCCACGCAGCTGCAGGGCTGCTTCGTGCTCGGCCTTGGCGCAGTGGGCACTACGGCCTATGTGGCGACCGACCGCCGCACGGCAGGCTCCATCGTCGAGGACAACACCATCCAGCTCAAGGCCGACAACCGCATCTCGTCGGCCCTGGGTTCGGGCGTCAATGTGCGCGCGGTGAGCTACAACCAGCAAGTGCTGCTGGTTGGCCAGGTGCCGACCGAGGCGGACAAGCAGAAGGCCGAGGAAGTGGTCAAGGGCGTTCCCAATGTGAAGGCCGTGCTCAATCAGATCGACATCGGCCCCGTGGCCGATCTGAACCGCAGCGCGACCGATACGCTCATCACCACCAAGGTGCGTGCGGCGTTGATCGACGCGCATGACATTTTCGGCAATGCCTTCAAGATCACCACCTCCAACAGCGTGGTCTATCTGATGGGCATCGTCACCCAGCGCGAGGCCGACCGCGCCGTGCAGATCGCGCGCGGCACCTCGGGCGTGTCCAAAGTGGTGACCATGTTCAACATCATCAGCGAGCAACAGCTCCAGGACATGCGCAACCCGCAGACGGTCAATGCGCCGCCGCCGTCGCCTACGGCCAGTGTGCCGAACTGAAGCCGCCCTGCCGCGTTCAGCCGCTTTCCAGTCAACCCCAATCCCTCTGATCAAAACCGTTTTCTACAAGGATCGATGATGAGTTTGCTCGATGTGCCCGCAGGCAAGAGCCTGCCCGACGATTTCAATGTGGTCATTGAAATCCCGGCCCACGCTCCCCCGGTGAAGTACGAAGTCGACAAGAGCAGCGGCGCGCTGTTCGTCGACCGTTTCATGTCCACGGCCATGCACTATCCGTGCAACTACGGCTACATCCCGCAGACCCTGTCGGAAGACGGCGACCCGGTCGATGTCCTGGTGGTCACCACGATTCCCCTGGTGCATGGCTGCGTGGTGCGCTGCCGCCCCGTCGGCATGCTGAAAATGACCGACGAAGCCGGCGTGGATGCCAAGCTCATCGCCGTGCCGGTCGACAAGCTGCTGCCGCAATACCGCAACATCCAGAAGCCCGAAGATCTGCCGCCCGAGTTGCTCAAGCAGATCGAGCACTTCTTCAACCATTACAAGGATCTTGAAGCCGGTAAGTGGGTCAAGACCGAGGGTTGGGCGGGTGTGGATGCCGCGCGCGCCGAGATCACCGCGAGCGCCGCGCGCTATACGGCCCAATAATCGCCGCGTTGCCGCGACAAAGGCCGCCGGAACTCCGGCGGCCTTTGTCGTTTGTAGACCCTGACCTCAGACCATCTTGTCGCGCAGCCGGGTCAGCAGCGAAGACGTATCGAGTCGGCCGCCTCCGGCCGCCTGGACGTCGGCATAGAACTGATCGACCAGCGCCAGAAGCGGCAGGCGTGCGCCGTTGTGGCGGGCTTCGTCGAGGCACAGGCCGAAGTCTTTGCGCATCAAGTCGACGGCGAAGCCGAAGTCGTAGCGTCCTTCGATCATGGTGGGGCCGCGGTTGTCCATCTGCCAGCTCTGCGCGGCGCCTTTGCCGATCACCTGCAGCACCGTGTTCAGATCCAGCCCGGCGCGTTCGCCAAAGGCGAGGGCTTCCGACAGGCTCTGGACCACGCCGGCGATGGCGATCTGGTTGACCATCTTGCAGAGCTGTCCGGCGCCGTGCCCGCCCAGGCGGGTCACTGCGCGCGCATAAGCCTTGACGACGGGCTGCGCGCGCTCGAACGCGGCGGCATCGCCTCCGCACATTACCGTGAGCGCGCCGTTCTGGGCGCCAGCCTGCCCGCCGGACACCGGGGCGTCGAGGAAGAACAGGCCGCGTTCGTGCGCCTCGGCGCCCAGTTCGCGTGCGACGTCAGCCGAAGTCGTGGTGTGATCGACGAAGACCGCGCCGGGTGCCATGCCGGCCAAGGCGCCTTCCGCGCCCAGGGTCACGCTGCGCAGGTCGTCGTCATTGCCGACGCAGGAGAACACGAAGTCGGCACCCGCTGCAGCCGCGCGGGGCGTTGGGGCCGCACGGCCCCCGTTGCGGCGCACCCAGTCCTGCGCCTTGCTAGCCGTGCGGTTGTAGACGGTGACGCGATGCCCGGCGCGGGCCAGGTGACCGGCCATCGGGTCGCCCATGACACCGAGGCCGAGAAAGGCAACGGCGTACGAGGGAAGGTCGGTGATCGTGGATGTGCTCATGGGGGGTGAAAGTTCTTGTGAAATCAGAGTAGCCAGAAACACGCCATGGCGACCGCCGTGGGCAGCAGGGCAGCGCCCAGCAGCCCCAGGGGATGCACGGCGCCGCCGTCGAAACGGCCACGCAGCAGGGCGATGCCTGCGGGATTGGGGGCGTTGGCAATGACCGTGAGGCCGCCGCCGCTCACAGCGCCTGCCACCAGGGCGTATTTGAACTCGGGGCTCAGACCCTGCACCAGCGAACCGAGGTAGGTCAGCGCGGCGTTGTCGGTGATGGCCGTGAGCGCGGTGGCGCCGAAGAACACCGCGGTGGCGTCCATGCGGGTGAGCAAGGGCTGCAGCCACCACTGCTGCAACCCGCCCAGCACCACCAATCCGCCCAGGAAGAAGCCCACCAGCATGCCCTCCTTGAGCATGAGCGGGTCTTGGTAGCGGACGTAGGCGGTGGTGAATCCGAGGAAAAACAGCAGCAGGGGAATGAAGACGACGGGGTGATGGGCAAACACCACGACGCCGGCCAGGAACAGAACGTGCACGGCGATGACGCTCAGCGGCGCACGCAGCGGTGCCGCTGCCTGGCCCTGCGCCGGTGGCGTGCGCTCCAGCGCGGTCAGCTCTCGCCGGAACAACAGTGTGGCGCCCAGGGCGTTGAGCGTGACCGCGATCGCCGCCTTCCAGCCGAACTGGGTGAGCATGAAGCCCAGATTCCATTGCCAGGTGGACGCCACCATCAAGACCGGCGGTGCGGCGAAATGGGTCAAGGTGCCGCCGATGGAGACGTTGACGAACAGTACGCCGAGGGTGACGTATTTCAGCCGCGACGATACCGCCGCGCCGAACACCCGCTCGCGCAGCAGCAAGGCCGCCAGGGTCATGGCCGCGGGTTCCGTGATGAACGAGCCCAGCAACGGCACCAGGATGAGCACCAGCAGATAGAACATCAGCTCGCCGCGAAGGGGTACGACACGGGCAAACCCGTTCACCACATCACTGGCGGCCTGAAGAATGGGCCGCGTGCCTGCGATGACCATGATGGTGAAGACGAACAACGGCTCGGTGAAATTGCGCGAGTCGAGGTAGGCCACGGCCTCGTGCTGCCCCAGGCTGAAGAACAGAAACACCATCAGCACCATGGCCCAGAAGCCGAACACCACTTCGACTTCGCCGAGCAGGTGCCACAGCCCGGCATGCGCCGTCTGCCGGTGCGCCAGGCTTTCGAAGAACTTGGTCGAAAAAGTGTGCAGCACGGCCACGGCAAAGAGCGCGGCGCCGAGATACTGTAGGGAAGCGGGCAGGGTGTCGGTCATGGGGATCTGGGGAGAGGGTCCCTGCTGACAGGTGGCCTCATGGTATCGGCTGGCGTGGCGGCGTGCCCCGATGCGGAGCCATAATGCCGATCATCCGATCAACCGCGAGGTCTTGATGTCCGTCACCGCATCGTCCGTCTGGAAAGGGCTGCGCCGTGTGCTGCTCAGCCTGCCGGTGCTCATCGTGGCGGGGCTCTTCGTGTTTTACGTCGCCTTCGGCTACCTTGCGGTGGGGCCGCTGGCCGAGCACTTTCTGCCCAGGCTGGCGCAGTCCAAGCTCGACAGCAGGGCCACGGTAGGCAAGGTGGCGTTCGATCCTCTGCAACTGAATCTGACGGTGGACGCTCTGCAGTTGAGCACGCCGCAAGGTGTGCCGCTGGCGGGCTTTCGTCAATTGTTCGTGGACTTCGCCCCGGTGAGCCTGTTCAAGTGGGCATGGACGTTTCACCAGATCCGCATCGACCGGCCCGAGGTGAACGTGGCGATTGCCAAGGGCGGCGCCATGAACTGGGATGGCCTGGTTCGGGCTCTGCAGCGCGGTCCTCAACCGGCCCAGGAGTCCGACTCCTTGCCGCGCGTGCTGATCGAGCGGCTGCAGATCGCGGGGGGCATGGTGCGTTATGCCGACGACGATCGTCCTCACCCTTATGCCACCCGGCTGACGCCGCTGAATGTGCAGGTCAACGACCTCTCCACCCTGCCCAGGGCGCGGGGGCAATATGCCGTCAGCCTGCAGTTGCCGGAGCAGCAGGCCACGCTGCGCTGGAAGGGCTACGTCGGCATCAATCCGCTGGTATCTGGCGGGCAGGCCGAGCTCACCGGGCTGGATCTGGCGGCGGCGGCGCGGGCGATTCCCGGCTTCTCCGATCATGTGCAGATCATGGCGGGCCGGGCTTCCGTGCAGGCCGCCTACAGCGCGGTGCTGGGCGACGAGAGCCTGCATTGGGCAGTCAATGATCTCGGCGCCCAGATCCAGGGCCTGGAGGCCAAGACCGCGGCAGCCCAGGTGAAGTGGCAGGATCTGCGGCTGGAGCAGGGCAAGATGGATGGCTCCGAGCGCACCGCGCAGGTGCGGTCGCTGGCGCTGAACGGGTTGAGCGCCGTCGCCGGCGCCGAGCGGCTGGGCCTGCAATCGGCGCAACTGCAGGGCGCGCAACTGAATTGGGGCCGTCAGCAGCTGGGCTTCGGGCCGTTGCGTCTGCAAGGCATCGAAGGGCAGATCGGCCAGGCCGCGATGCAGGCAGGCAGCCTGCAGACCCAGCCCGGCTCGGCCGACCTGGCCAAGCTTTCGGTGCAACTGCCCCAGGTGATCCTGCAGGACACCCGGCTGCAGCCTACGCAGGATCGGTCCACGCCGTGGCTGAGCTTGCCCACGCTCGAAGTGAACGCCGTGCAGGCCGATCTGCGGCAGCACCGCCTGCTGATGGGCGCCGTCCAGCTCGATGCCGCGCGCGTGCAGCTCGCACGGCTGGCGAATGGTCAGATCGATCTGCTTCAGGCGCTGAGTGCCGGGGCGCCGCAGAACCGGCCGCAGCCCGAGGGCCAGCGCGCCGTTGCAACCCCGCAGGCGCCGGCCGCCGCGCCCGCCTGGACCGTCGATATCCAGCGCGTGGCGACCCGGGTGCAGGCGCTGGACTACACCGATCAGAGCTTCAAAACGCCCCTGCAACTTCGTCTGAGCGACCTCAATCTCGATGCCGCGGCGCAGGTGGCGCTGCCCGCGGGGCGTCCGGTTCAGGCACAGGCCAAGGATCTCAAGCTGCAGATCGGCGCGATGCAGCTCGACAGCGCCCGTCAGACCCTGGCCCGATGGAAGCGCCTGCAGCTCGATCCCAGCCAGATCAGCGTTCGCGATGCGGGCATGCCGAGCGTGCATGCCGGCGCGCTGCAGGTGGACGGCTTGCACGCGCTGGTGGCGCTGAACCCGGACGGTTTGAACTGGGCGCAGGCGTTTCAGCCGGCGGCCGGGGGCGCCGCGCGCGCCGAGCCGGTCGCGGCCAGCCCTGCGTCCAGACCGCCGGACGTGCATCTCAAGAGCCTGGACCTGCGCGACTTCTCGGCCCAGATCGACGAGCACACCGGGGGCGCGCCGATCAGGCTGGAGGTGATCGGCGGTCAGGCCGGTGCCCGCAACCTCAGTCTGGATCTGCGCAAGTCCGTGCCGGTGCACCTGCGTTTTGCGCTGAAACAGGGCGGGCAGTTCAAGGCCAGCGGGCAGGTGGCCCCGCAGCCGCTGAGCGGCGCCCTGCAAGTCCAGCTCCAGCAGCTCACGCTGACGCCTTTCGGTGGCCTGCTGGCGCCCTATGTGCGGCTTGTGCTCACCAGTGGCACGGCATCGGCGGACGGTACGGTGAAGATTCGCCCGGGCAGTCACGGCGTGCCGCAGGTGGCCTATGACGGTGGCGCGCAGGTGGACAACCTGGCCCTGGTCGATCCCGACGGACGCACGCCCTTTCTGGGCTGGCGCAAACTGGCGGCCACCGGGCTGCATGTCGATTCCGCGCCGCTGGCGGTGCAGATGACGGCGCTGCAGGCGGTGGAACCCTATGGCCGCATCGTCATCAATCCCAACCGCACGCTCAACGTGCAGGCCATTCTGCTGACACGCAAGCCCGTGTCCGGTCCGCCGCCGTCCTCGCCGGGAGAGGCCGACAAGCCGCTGCCCCTGGCGCTGCGCATCGACCGAACGGCCATCGTCAACGCCGACGTGGATTTCACCGACCAGTCCATCAAGCCCGATTTCCGGGTGCGCATGCAAAAACTCTCCGGGGTGATCAACGGCCTGTCGGACGCCCCCGACAGCAGCGCCCAGATTGAGCTCGATGGTCAGGTCAATGACTATGGGCAGGCCAGGGTGCGCGGCCATCTGCAACCCTTCCGCGCGACAAACGACACCGATGTCACCCTGCGTTTTCGCAACCTCGACATGGCGTCGATCTCGCCCTATTCGGGCAAGTTCGCCGGGCGCGCCATCGAGTCGGGGCGGCTCGACGCGAAGCTCGAATACAAGATCCAGAAGGCGCAGATGCAGGGCAGCAACGCGTTCACCATCACCCGCCTCAAGCTCGGCCCGCATGTCGACAGCCCAAGCGCGGTGAATCTGCCGCTCGACCTGGCCATCGCCGTTCTCGAAAACAGCGACGGTGTCATCGACCTCGACCTGCCGGTGCATGGCGACCTGAACAACCCCCAGTTCAGCTACGGCGGCATCATCTGGCACGCCATCGTCAACGTCCTGACCAAGATCGTCACCGCGCCGTTCCGCGCCCTGGGCGCCCTGTTCGGGGGTACGGACGACGGCACGCCGCAGGACGTGCATTTCGCCTCCGGCAGCGCCGTGCTCGCTCCGCCGGAGCGCGAGAAGCTGCTGCATATCGGCGAGGCCCTGGTCAAGCGTCCCCGGCTGGAACTGCAGGTGCCGCCCACGTTCAACGCCCAGCGCGACACGGCCGCGCTGCAGGAAGCCGCAGTCCGCCGCCAGGTGTTGGCCAAACTGGGCGTGACCGTTCCGCCCGATGCCCGCCCAGGGCCGCTCGACCTGGGCAATGCCCGCACCCGCAACGCCATCAACGCCCTCTATCTCGATCAGCATCCCACCAGCGCGCTCGACGCCCTGAAAAAGTCATTGCCCGAGGACGCCGGGAGCGAGCACGGCCTGCTGCGCGCCATGCTGGCCCAGCTTGCCAAGTCCGTGGCGATTCCTCAGTCGACCCTCGACGCACTGGCGCAGGCACGGGCCAAGGCCGTGTTCGCGGCGCTGACCACGGGCACCAAGGCGCTGCCGGTGGCGCGCGTGCATCTGGGCGCCGCCCTCCAGGCCGACGACAAGGCCAAGGAAAAAGGCGTGACGCTGACCCTCGGTCTGAGCGCGGGGCAGGGCGGCGCGAGCGCGCCGGCCGCCGCAGCGGCACCACCGGCTGCGGCCTCGGCGGCCGCGAATGCAGCTCAAGGCAAGTAGGTGACCGGCCGCATCGCGAGAAACCGTTCCAGCGCCGGCGGGCGGTAATCCGCCAGGGCCGAGTGCCGACTGAGCGTGGAGGTGTGCACGCCTTCGTGGCCGGCGGGGTTGGCGATGCCGGGCTGACGTTCGCGCTCGCCCAGCAGCCGGTAGAACAACGTCATGCTGCTGCCCATCGGCGCTGCGGGTTCGCCATGGGGCGGCAGCAAGGCCGGATCGAGCGCCAGGCCGCAGCGCTGGGCGCGGTCGGCCATCCAGAGCAGGGCGCTGTCGGACAGGCCGGTGAGGGGCAGGCCCCCGCCGACGTCGCTGTGCACCCCGGGAAACCAGGCCTGCTCCACGACCTGATCGGTGGCGTGGCTCTGCGTCTGCCACAGCGTAGGGATGAAGGGTTTGCGCCGCTCGTCGAGCGCGAGCGCCTGATAGCCGTAGCGCACATGACTGCTCAGCGCCACGTCGTGAAATTCGTAGAGCGATTTGGTCCAGAAGCGCAGCGGCGTGACCGGAATGCCCAGGGCCCCCACCGTGTCCCACACGCCGATGAGTTCGATGGGCACATCCGGCCAGGCATAGGCTTCGCGAAAGGCCTTGGACTGCGGCGCATCGGGATGGCTGTCGGGCGTGCGGTCGCGGTAGAGCGCGTAGGCCTCGTCGATGCGATCGACGAACTGCGGGCGCAGGATGCCGCAATTGCGGATCAGCCCGCCCACGCTGCGCACGGTGTAGGCGCCCCGGCTGAAGCCAAACAGATAGATCGCGTCGCCAGGGTGGTAGTTCTGCACCAGAAACAGGTAGAGCTCGCGAATATGGGCCGAGATCCCCATGCCGAAGGCTCCGCCGGTGACCTTGTCCCACAAGCCGCCTTGTTCGCCCAGGCCCTTCTGATAGAACACGATCTGGGCGGTCCCATGACCGTCGTCCCCGGCGACGGCCACCGAGAGTTTCACCACATTGGTCGGCGTGGCGATGCTGCCGTCGCTCTGATCGGGCTTGCTCCAGGTGCCATCGGCAAACAGGGCGATGCGTTTCATGGTGAGGGTTGCGCGCTTCAACAAGGGGACAGCTCGAATGATGAGGCGCCCACCGCGGCTTGCCCACCCCCAAACCCGGTGCCGCGCAGGGCTTGGATTGCGGGGGATAGACTAAGGCAACGCGGAACAAGTCGTTCGCGCGTCGCGCGCCCTGGTCGCGGGCGGTCTGCGGCGTTGCAAATCCTCCCGCGGCCAGGCCCGCGCCATCACGAGAACTTGTTCAGCGTCGCCCAAGACCAAGAATCCGGCTTCCGAACCCGACCCCATGCCGATATCCGTCTCCCCCTCCATCGAGCAGCCTCTCAGCGAGATGCAGCGCATCGTGGATGCTGCCATCACCTCGCGACGCTCCATCCGCCACTTTTTGCCGACCCCGGTGCCGCGCGAGACGGTCGAGTCCATCCTGCAAGTGGCATCGCGCGCGCCCTCCGGCACCAACACCCAGCCCTGGCAGGTGCACGTTCTCACGGGTGCGGCCAAGGCGCGGCTGTCGGCCCGCATCATGACGGCCTACGACGACCCGGTGCAGGCCGCACAACACACCGAGGAATACGCCTACTACCCCCGCGAATGGCGCTCGCCCTACATCGACCGGCGCCGCAAGGTCGGCTGGGATCTGTATGGTCTGCTGGGCATTGCCAAAGGCGACAAGGCCGCCATGCACGCCCAGCACGGGCGCAATTACCGGTTCTTCGAGGCGCCGGTCGGCTTGATCTTCACCATCGACCGGGTGATGGAGCAGGGCAGCTGGCTCGACTACGGCATGTTCCTGCAGGCCATCATGGTGGCCGCTCGCGGACGGGGGCTCGACACCTGCCCCCAGGCGGCGTTCACCGCGTTTCACCGCCTAATCGAAGACGAACTCCAGCTCGACGTCGCCACGCAGCAGGTCGTCTGCGGCATGGCCCTGGGCTGGGCCGACCCGGAGGCCGTCGAGAACACCCTGGTGACCGAACGCGCGCCGGTGTCCGACTTCGCCCGCTTCCTCGACCGATGAGCGCTTCGCACGGCCGTTCCGAAGGCGCGCTCCTCCCTCCCGCGGGGAGGATGTCGCGCAGCGACAGAAGGGTCGTCGGATGAACGTACTGGCCTGGATCGGCGAAACCCGCATCGCGCAGGCGGTGCAGGAGGGCAAGCTCGATCACCTGCCCGGCGCCGGTCGCCCGCTCGACCTCACGGCGCGCGACGCCGCGCTCGAAGCCCAGGCACGGCTGGGCCTGGAACTGCTCGACCGCGCCCGCCGGGCGCAGACCGAGACCGGGCAGGATCGCCGCGAACGGGCCGCGCTGCGTCTGCTCTGGGCCAAGGCGCTCGAACGTCACGGGCGCAACCCATCGAAACCATGATCATCGAATCTCTGCTCGACACCGACCTCTACAAATTCACCATGATGCAGGTGGTCCTGCATCACTTTCCCGGCGCCCAGGCCGAGTACCGCTTCAAATGCCGCACCCCCGGGGTCGATCTGGTGTCGTGCCTGGGCGAGATCAACGCCGAACTCGACGCCCTCTGCACCCTGCAGTTCAAGCCCGAGGAACTCGACTACCTGCGCAGCCTGCGCTTCATCAAGAGCGATTTCGTCGATTTCCTCGCGCTGTTCCGGCTGAACCGCCAGCGCATCCGCGCCACGCCCGCGGCAGACCCGGCGGCGAGGGCGCGCGGCGAGATCGACATCGCCATCCAAGGCCCCTGGCTTCACACCATCTTGTTCGAAGTGCCGGTGCTGGCCATCGTCGGCGAGATCCATGCCCGCCATGCCCATGCCGACGCCGATCTGCAGGCGGGCCTGCAGCGCATCGACGACAAGATCGCCATGCTCCGCACGCCCGAACTGCAGGACTGCCGCATCGCCGATTACGGCACCCGTCGCCGCTACTCGCGGCGCTGGCAGGCGCAGGTGCTCGGGCGCCTGCGCAGCGGCCTCGGGCCGCAGCTCGCGGGAACGAGCAACGTCCTGCTGGCCAAGGACATGGGACTCCTACCCCTGGGCACCATGGCGCACGAGTATCTGCAAGCCTGCCAGGCGCTGGGCCCGCGCTTGCGCGACACCCAGGTCTTCGCCTTCGAGATGTGGGCCAAGGAATACCGCGGCGATCTGGGCATCGCCCTGGCCGATGTCTATGGTCTGCAGGCCTTTCTGCGCGACTTCGACCTGTATTTCTGCAAGCTGTTCGACGGCGCCCGGCACGACTCGGGCGATCCGTTCTCGTGGGGCGAGCAGATGATCGCGCACTACGCGAAGCACCGCGTCGACCCACGCACCAAGACCCTGGTCTTCAGCGACATGCTCACCATTCCCAAGGTCATCGCGCTTTACCGGCAGTTTCATGCGCGCGTGGGCCTGGCCTTCGGCATCGGCACCAACCTGATGCACGACCTCGGCTTCGAGGCGCCGCAGATGGTGCTCAAGATGACCCGCTGCAACGGTCAGCCCGTGGCCAAGGTCAGCGACGCGCCGGGCAAGAATATGTGCGACGACCCGGCGTATCTGGCCTATCTGCGCGAAGTCTTCCAGATCCCGGCAAGTCAGCTGGTCGAGCACGATGCCGAAGATGGTTGAACCCAGATGTCCAATAGGCGCATGTCTGTTTGACAGATTCCGTTTCACGGACGATCATTGTTCATGATCCACAGCTTCACATGTGCTGATACCCAGGCTTTGTTCCAGAGCCAGCCAGTCGCCAGGTTTCGGAACATCGAGCGCGTCGCGCGCCGCAAACTGCTGCAGTTGCACGCTGCCACCGAACTGGGCAGTCTGCGCGTCCCGCCTGGAAATTCGCTTGAGGCCCTCAAAGGAAATCGCAAGGGACAGCACAGTATCCGCATCAACGATCAATGGCGGCTTTGCTTTGTCTGGCGGCAAAACGGTGCGCATCAGGTCGAAATCGTGGACTATCACTGAACGCGGAGAATCGAAATGACGACTTTTCTGGAAGAAATCCATCCAGGTGAAATCCTGTTGGAAGAGTTCATGCGTCCCATGGGTTTGACCATTCAGCGGCTGGCAGCGGACATCGACGTTTCACCCAGCCGGATCAGTGATATCGTGCATGGCAAACGGCCGATCACTGCAGACACCGCGTTGCGTCTTGGGCTTTACTTCTCGATGGAGCCGCTCTTCTGGCTGAATCTGCAATCGGAATACGACATGCGCATCACCACGAAAGAACTCAAGGACAAACTCGTTTCCAGGGTGCGTGTGTTCCAACCGTCGGCCGCCTGACGGCGCGCACCAAGGCAGACCTGAAGGTTTGCAGCGCTTTGGACCGCAGAGGTCTGAGGTCAACTCATTGAATGACTCGAATTGATGAACACCGACACCGCCCGCGCCGCGATCCTGGCGCAGATTCGTGCCCGTCAGGGGCGACCCGCCGCGCAGCACGCCATGGAGGTGGCTGATGTCGAGGTCGACATCGGCCGCCATGTGCGCGGGCCGCAACCTGCCCTCGGTGACCGGGCCGACCGAATCGCCCGTTTCACCGCGCAGGCGCAGGCGCTGCAGACCCGCGTTGCCAGGGTGGCAAGCGCCCAGGATGTGCCTGCGGCCGTCGCGGCCTATCTGCATGAACAGGCCTTGCCGTTGAACGGCGTGGCCTGGGACACGCTGGCCGCGCACCCTTGGGCCGAAGCCGGGCTAACGCTGGAATACCGCCCCCCGCGTGACGAAGACAAGCTCGGTCTCACCGGCTGCTTTTGCGCGGTTGCTGAAACGGGCTCGCTGGTGCTGGCGAGTTCGCCCGCCACGCCGTCGTCCACGCATCTGTTACCCGAGACGCATATCGCCATCGTGCCGGCCAGCCGCATCGTTCCTGCACTGGAAGACGCCTACGCGCTGCTCCGGGCCGAGCTGGGCGAATTGCCGCGCGCGCTGTCCACCGTGTCCGGGCCTTCGCGCACCGGCGACATCGAGCAGACCATCGTGCTGGGCGCACACGGGCCGTATCGCGTGCATGTGGTGATCGTCGATGCGGATTGACGCAGTGCGGTACCGCATCGTTGATCATGCCGTGCGCAGCGGTGCCGTGGCGTTGCTCGGTTTGCTGCCCTTGAGCGCGTTCGCCGCCACCGACGGCGGCCCCGACCCGGCCACGCTCTCGCTCTCGCTGTGGTGGGGGCTGCCTTTTGCGGCCATGCTGTTGTCCATCGCGCTCATGCCGCTGGTCGCGGGGCGGGCATGGCATCACCATCAGGGCAAGATCGCCGCGGGCTGGGCTGCGTTGTTTCTCGTGCCCTTCGCCGCCAGTTTCGGCGTGCAGGCCACCTGGAACGCCGCGCTGCACACGCTGCTGCACGAGTACCTGCCTTTCGTCATCTTGCTCACCGCGCTCTACACCGTCAGTGGCGGCATTGCGGTGCGTGGCAATCTGCACGGCAGTCCGGGGCAGAACACGGTGCTGCTGGCCATCGGCACGGTGCTCGCCAGCATCATGGGCACCACCGGGGCGGCCATGCTCATGGTGCGCCCGGTCCTCCGCGCCAACGACGCCCGAAGGCACAACGCCCATGTGCTGGTGTTTTTCATCTTCCTGGTGGCCAATGCCGGCGGCGCGCTCACCCCGCTGGGCGATCCGCCCCTGTTCCTGGGCTTCCTCAAAGGCGTGGACTTCTTCTGGACGCTCAGGCACCTGCTGGCGCCCACGGTCTTGCTCTGCGTGTTGCTGCTCGGCATGTTTTACGCCCTGGATCGGTGGTTCTGGAGCAAGGAGACAGAGCGCAAGCGGGTCGATCCCACCCCGGACAGCCCGCTGGGCATTCTCGGTGCCTGGAACGTGCTGTGGCTGATCGTCATCGTCGCCGCGGTGCTGCACAGCGGCATCTGGAAGCCCGGGGTCACCGTGCAGATTCTGGGCCAGAGCCTGGATCTGCAGAATCTCACGCGGGACGCGGTGCTCGTCCTCGTGGCCCTGCTGTCGCTGGCGACCACGCCGCGACAGGCGCGCCATGAGAATGCGTTCACCTGGGGGCCGATGATCGAGGTGGGCAAGCTGTTTCTGGGCATCTTCCTCACCATCATCCCGGTCATCGCCATACTGCGGGCGGGCAGCGGCGGGGCGCTGGCCGGGCTGGTGAAGCTGACGTCGGACGCTCAGGGCCAGCCCATCGCAGTTGCGTATTTCTGGCTCACCGGGGCACTGTCGTCCTTCCT
The DNA here is from genome assembly GCF_002028405.1 of Thiomonas intermedia. Lineage (NCBI taxonomy): Bacteria > Pseudomonadati > Pseudomonadota > Betaproteobacteria > Burkholderiales > Thiomonas > Thiomonas intermedia. The sequence continues at coordinate 613,273 of NZ_CP020046.1, read as the reverse complement.
TGATAACGCGCCGACCTATCTGGTGTTCTTCAATCTGGCGGGGGGCGATGCAGCGCAGCTCATGGCCCACGTCACCACGCTGATGGCCATTTCGGCGGGGGCGGTGTTCATGGGCGCGGTCACCTACATCGGCAATGCGCCCAATTTCATGGTCAAGGCCATCGCCGAGCATCGTGGCGTGCGCATGCCTTCGTTCTTCGGCTACATGGGCTGGTCGTTCGCCATCCTCATGCCCTGTTTTCTCATCCTGACCTGGGTGTTCTTCCGATGAGCCCTTCCTCACAGGGCGGGCACGACGGCCCGCTGCGCGTGCTGGTGGCGCGGGCGGTGTTTCCCGACATCATCGAGCCGCTGCGCGACGTGGCCGAGGTGGACACCACGCCCGACGACGCCATCTCGACCCCCGAGACGCTGCGCAGGCGTCTGGCCGACAAGCACGGCGCCTTCATCACCGGCAGCGAACGCATCGATGCCGCCTTGCTCGATGCCTGCCCGCAGCTCCGGGTCGTGAGCACCATGACCGTCGGCGTCGATCACATCGACCTGGCCGCCTGCGCCGAGCGTGGCGTGACCGTCACCCACGCGCCCGACGTGCTCACCGAGACCACCGCCGACTTCGGCTTCACCCTGCTGCTGGCCGCGGCCCGCCAGGTGGGCGACGCCGAGCGCTACCTGCGCGCGGGACACTGGGCCAAGTGGAGCGTCGATCTGTTCGCCGGTGCCGATGTCTTCGGCGCCACCCTGGGCATCGTGGGCATGGGGCGCATCGGCCAGGCCATCGCGCGCCGCGCCGCGCTGGGCTTCAACATGCGGGTGCTTTATCACAACCGCAGACGGCTGGCCCCGTCCATCGAGGAGGCTTTGCACGCCAGCTATCGCGATCTCCCCGATCTGCTGCGCGAGAGCCGCCATGTGCTGCTGGCCTTGCCCTATAGTCCGGCGGCCTATCACCTGATCGGCGCGGCCGAGCTGGCGCAGATGCAGCCCGGCGCCACCCTGGTCAACGTGGCGCGAGGCGGCGTGATCGACGAAGCCGCCCTGGCGCAGGCGCTGCACAGCGGCCATCTCGGCGCCGCCGGGCTCGACGTCTTCGAGGGCGAGCCCGCGGTCAACCCCGTGCTGCTGCGGGCACCGCGCGTCGTACTCACGCCGCATATCGCCAGCAGCAGTCTTCCCACCCGGCGGGCCATGGCCCAGCTTGCGGTGGACAATCTTCTCGCGGTCTTGCAGGGCAGGCCGCCCATCACCCCCGTTTCGGGCTGAACGCTTATGTCGATGGATGGACTGTTGCTGTTACTCATGGCGCTGCTGCTGCTCGTGATGCTCGGTTTGGGCTGGGCGCTGCTGGCGCGGCTGCGCGGCCTGGCCGAGCTTCGCCGCGAGATCGGCGCCGAAGTGGCGCCGCAACTCGAACGCCTGGAGCGCGAACTGCGCGGCGCGGTGCAGGCCAGTGGCCAAGGCCTGCGCACCGAGCAGGCAGGGCAGCTGGCGCAGTTCCAGCAGATGCTGCTCAACCAGCAGGGCGAGAGCACTCGCACGCAGAACGCCCAGCTCGACGCCGTTGCGCTGCAGCTCCAGAGCCTGCAGAAGGCGGTGGGCGACACCCTGGTGCAGCAGGTCGGCCACCTCACCCAGACCAACACCCAGAGCCTGCAGACGCTGCAGGCCCAGCTCGTCGAGCGGCTCGAAGCCCTGCGCCGCACCACCGACCAGCGCCTGATCGAGGCGCGCCAGAGCGGTGAGCAGGGCCAGACCGCCATGCGCGAGTCCCTTGAGTCGCGGCTTACCGAACTGCGTCAGTCGACCGACAAGAATCTGGCCGAGATGCGCGGCACGGTCGAGCTGCGCCTGCGCGAGCTGCAGGCCGACAACGAGAAAAAACTCGAACAGATGCGCGCCACCGTGGACGAGAAGCTGCACGCCACGCTGGAGCAGCGCCTGGGCGAGAGCTTCAAGCAGGTGGCCGAACGGCTGGAGCTGGTACACCGCGGCCTGGGCGAGATGCAGACCCTGGCGCAGGGCGTGGGCGATCTGCAGCGGGTGTTCACCAATGTGAAATCGCGCGGCATCTTCGGCGAAATCCAGCTCGCCGGCCTCATCGAGCAGGTGTTCACACCCGAGCAGTACGGCGTGAACGTGGAAACCGTGCCCGGCAGCAACGCCCGGGTGGAATACGCCATCCGCCTGCCCGGCAAGGGCGATGGCCCGGTCTGGCTGCCGATCGACGCCAAGTTCCCCCGCGAAGACTATGAGCGCCTGCTCGACGCGCAGGAGCGCGCCGACAAGGCCGATGCGGAAACCGCCTCCAAGGCGCTGGAGATGCGTCTGCGCGACGAAGCGCGCACCATTCAGTCCAAGTACATTGCCGCGCCGCACACCAGTGACTTCGGCATTCTGTTCCTGCCCACCGAAGGGCTTTACGCCGAGGCGCTGCGCCGGCCGGGGCTGGTCGAAGCGCTGCAGCGCGAGCACCGCGTGATGCTCGCCGGGCCGACCACCCTGCTGGCCCTGCTCAACAGCCTGCACATGGGTTTCCGCACCCTGGCGCTGGAGCAGCGTTCCACCGAAGTCTGGAAGGTGCTCGGCGCCGTGAAAACCGAGTTCACCAAATTCGGCGACGTGCTCGCCAAGACCCGCAAAAAGCTCGACGAAGCCAGCAACACCATCGGCAGCGCCGAGGTGCGTACCCGCGCCATGGCCCGTCAGCTCAAGACCGTCGAGGCCTTGCCGGTCGATCAGACCCAAACCCTGCTGGGTTTGACCGAGGTCGACCCCGGCGAGGCCGAAGACCCGCTATAAATCCTTCATCGCCGCGCACCCTGTGCTGGTTCTTGGCCAGCGCCAGGCTCTCTCGGCTCGTTCCTCACCGCGCCCCAACGCGCGGTTTTTTCTCTTGTTGAAACACCATGCAAGCACAAGACATCAGCATCGACGTTCTGGCGGAAAAATACGCCAAGGGCAGTGAAACCAGCATCGAAGACATCCATGCCCGCGTAGCCCGCGCGCTCGCCGCGAAGGAGGCCGATCCGGCCCGTTGCGAGGCCCTGTTCCGCGAAGCGCTGGCCGAGGGCTTCGTGCCCGCCGGGCGCATCATGTCGGCGGCGGGCACCGACATTCAGGCCACGCTGATCAACTGCTTCGTCCAGCCCGTGGGCGATTCGGTGTCCGACGACAAGGACGGCAAGCCCAGCATCTACAAGGCCCTGGCGCAGGCCGCCGAAACCATGCGGCGCGGCGGCGGCGTGGGCTACGACTTTTCGCGCATCCGCCCGGTGGGCGCGCATGTCGGCGGCACCCACAGCCGCGCCAGCGGGCCGCTGTCGTTCATGCGCGTGTTCGACGCCTCGTGCGAAACGGTGGAATCGGCCGGCAGCCGCCGAGGCGCGCAGATGGGCGTGCTGCGCATCGACCATCCCGACATCGAGGCCTTCATCCACGCCAAGGACCAGGGCGCGTTCAAGAACTTCAACCTCTCGGTCGGCGTGAGCTCGGCCTTCATGCAGGCGGTCGAAAGCGATGCGCCCATCGATCTGGTGCACAAGGCCAGGCCGGGCGAAGACCAACTGGCCGAGGGCGCCGAGCGTGCATACCAGCGCTCCGACGGCGAGTGGGTGTACCGCAGCGTGCGTGCCCGCGATCTGTGGGATCAGATCATGCAGTCCACCTACGACCACGCCGAGCCGGGCATCCTGTTCCTCGACACGGCCAACCGCGACAACAACCTCTATTACTGCGAGACCTTCGAGGCGACCAATCCCTGCGCCGAAGAGTTTCTGCCCGACTACGGCTGCTGCTGCCTGGGTTCGATCAATCTCACCCGTTTCGTGCGCGACCCGTTCACGCCACAGGCGCGCTTCGATGTCGAGCGCTTTCAGGCCATTACGCGCATCGCCGTGCGCATGCTCGACAACGTGCTCGACGTCACCTACTGGCCGCTTCCCGAGCAGCTTGAAGAGGCGCAGAACAAGCGGCGCGTCGGCCTGGGCTTTCTCGGCCTGGGCGATACCTGCGTGATGCTGGGCCTGCGCTACGACAGCGAAGACGCCCGCCACTTTGCCGCCGACATGGCAGGCGCCCTGCGCGACGCCGCCTACGCCGCCTCGGTCGATCTCGCCCGCGAGAAGGGCGCATTCCCGCTGTTCGACGCGAAGAAATTTCTCGACAGCGGCTTCGCCAAGCGGCTGCCCCAAACCCTTCGCGCCGAGATGGCCGAGCATGGCATCCGTAATTCGCACCTGCTCGCCGTGGCGCCCACGGGCACCATCAGCCTGGCCTTTGCCGACAACGCCAGCAACGGCATCGAGCCCGCCTTCTCGTGGGTCTACACCCGCAAGAAGCGCATGGCCGACAACACCACCCGCGAGTACGAAGTCGCCGACCACGCCTGGCGCCTGTACCGCAGCATGGGCCACGACATGACCCAGTTGCCGCCCGCCTTCGTCACCGCGCTGGAGATGTCGGCCGCCGATCACATGAAGATGCTGCAGGTTGTGCAGCCCTTCATCGACACCAGCATCAGCAAGACCGTCAACGTGCCGGCCGACTACCCCTACGACGACTTCAAGGATCTGTACCTCCAGGCCTGGAAGGCCGGGCTCAAGGGTCTGGCCACCTACCGTCCCAACACCGTCCTGGGCGCCGTGCTGCAAACCGCGCCCACCGAGGTTGCCGCGTCCACACCGGCCTCGGTAGCCTCGCACGGCGCGAGCGACATCGACCCGCTGACCCGCCGCATCGAGGGCCGTCCCTCGGGCGATCTGCAGGCTGTCACCAGCAAGATCAGCTACATGACCCCCGAAGGGCAGAAGACCGTCTACCTCTCCGTCTCCTTCGCCGAGGTGGAAGGCCGTGTGAACGGCGAGGCCGTGCGCATCGAGCGGCCCATCGAGTTCTTCATGCCCGCGGGCCAGCGCGACGAGGGCCAGCAATGGATCGCCTCCAATATGCGGCTGCTGTCGCTGGTGGCGCGCTCGGGCGGCTCGATCGCCAAGAGCCTGCTGAACATGCGCGAAGTCGTGTGGGACAAAGGCCCGGTGCGTTGCGGCGAAGTCATCAAGTCAGACGGCAGCCGCGCGCCGCGTTTCCACCAGTCCGAGGTGGCGGCCATCGCCTACGCCCTGCAGGAACTGCTGCGCCGGCGCGGCTATCTCGATGCCTCGGGCCGCGAGCAATCGCTGCTCTCGCTGGCGCAGCGCGCCCACGTTCCCGAAGCCCTGCGTATCGACCTCGAATCAAACGACGCCTCGCCCGACCTGCTGCCCGGCGGGCGCATCTGCCCCGAATGCGGCGGCCCCTTCCTGCGCCGCGTCGATGGCTGCGACCGCTGCGAGAACTGCGGCTACATCGGGAGCTGCGGGTGAGGCATGAAGGGACGGAGATCGCTGCGAGCAGGGCTGCGAGACTGAGGCGGATGAACTGCGATGTTGATAAGAGGCTCGTGCGTGCAGTCGAATTTCGTCTGGCCGTCTGAGGGGCTCATTGGGAGCGTTGCGCAGAGCGGCGGTGGGGACTGCTTATCGGTCGTCACCACGGCCAAAGCTCTTTCGGTGCTGCCTAGGACTTACTCCTACGAGGCGTTGAAAATGCAGCCTAAAGTTGGCTGCTGACCCAAGTCCCACTTCACCCACGATCTGCTCCACCGATAGTTGGGTGCTTTCCAGTAGCTCCTGTGCACGCTGCACACGAATCCGCGTCAGCCACTGGGACGGCGACTCTCCGAAATGCTCCGTGAACCTCCTGTGCAGCGTTCGGGGACTACTGCGGGCACGATCTGCCAAGGATGTGATGGTTAGCGGCTGATTCAAGTTGGCCACTGCCCAGGCGATCAGGGGTTGTAGATCCCTGTCGAAAGTTCGTGGTGATGGAGGGATGAACTGAGCCTGCCCTCCTTCGCGCTGGAGCGGCATTACGGACAGCCTCGCTACCTGCGCGGCGACGGCTGCGCCGAAGTCAGATCGGATCATGTGCAGGCAGAGGTCGAGCCCTGCGGCAGCCCCTGCTGAGGTGAGAATCTGGCCGTTGTCGACGAAGAGCACCGCAGGATCCACGTTGACGGCGGGATACTTATGAGCCAACTCAGGCGCGGCCCGCCAGTGGGTGGTTGCACGCAAACCATTCAGCAGGCCCGCTTCGGCCAGCGCGAATGCACCTGTGCAAATCGAAGCAATCCGCTTCCCCTTTTGAGCAGCCTCACGCAGCACCTCCATGACCGCCGGTGTCAATGGCTTTTGAGGTAGCAAGACGCCCGGGACGATGACCGTGTCAGCGGTCTCCAGCTGTGTCAAGTCATGCTTGATGTGAATGCTGAACATGCCAGTATCCAGTTCGGTCTGCTCAGCACACACGGTCACTTGGTAGCAGGCCTTGCCAGTCGCGGTCGTCGCATAGCGAAAGGATTCGCAGGCTGTCGCAAGGTCGAATGACAACACGCCAGGTAGAGCAAGACACGCGATTCGGTGGGGCCTGAAGGAAGGGGCTCGGCTTGATTTCATGTGGAGTCATCGGGTCGATCTGTTGGTGATGCTGTTCGTTGCGGCCTGGCCGAAAACAGTCGAATATTGGCATTCAAGCCACTTTCCCACTGTACGAGCTTTGGGAAGAATGGCTGTATGAATCTTCAAGATGCTGAGCACAAAGTCAGTGGCCCATCGCGCATCACCGAGCCGCGCCTTGCAATACTTCGTGGGCTATGCCTCGCGGAGGCGACGACGCTTCTGGCGTTGCTCCTTGTCGCGGTCCCCATGAAACATTTGGCGGGATACCCGATTGCTGTGTCGGTCATGGGGCCCATCCATGGGTTTGTATTTCTGGTGTTTGGATGGCGGGTTGTGCAGGCTATGGCGGCCGGAGACATTTCGGGGCGGACAGGTGCAAAGCTGATCGTTGCAGCGTTCGTGCCCTTCGGTGGCATCTACAGTTGGCGGGCACTCCGATGACATACCTCTGGATTCAAAGCCTGCATATCGGTGCAGCTCTCGTCTTCACTGGCGGCCTCATGCTCCTGGCTGTTGTGGTGTCCGGAGGGAGTTTGGAAGGTGGGGTTCTACTGCCATGCGAGAAGCGCATCGGGTTTGCCGTGCTTCAGTGGGACCGCAGGGTGACTGTGCCGGCCTTGGCGATCGTTTGGGCAACCGGCCTGGGCCTCGCGGTATGGGGGGGATGGCTGAGTCAGGGATGGCTGACGGGCAAGATCGGACTTGTTGTGGCCCTGTCTGCAATGCACGGCATCCTGACGGCGACTCTACGCAAGCGTATGGAGAATGAGGTTCCACCAAAATCGTCTTGGTTGCGCTACAGCCCTGCTGCAGTCGCTGTGTGCTTGGTGGCCATTGCAGTGCTGGTCATGGTTAAGCCGTAATGCAAGCAGCGCGAGGCACCGCCCTTGCGGCCGACATCGTGGCGATCCGAGATGGCGCCCTGCAAGCCGCATTCGCGTCTGAAGAAAATGGCAGGCCAAGATGAGAATTCTTGTGTCCGGCGGGACGGGTCTGCTTGGCGGCCGCCTGATCCCGAAGCTTGCGGATGATGGTCACCAGATCTTTGCGCTGTCGCGCTCGGTGTCCTCTCGTGTCAGGCTGAGTGCCATGGGCGCGACGCCGATTTCCGCGGATCTGGAAGCGGATGCACCGCTGACCTTGCCGGAGATCGACGCAGTCGTCCATGCAGCCGCCTTGTTCCGTTTTTCGGGCCCTAGAAAGCCCATCTTCCGTACCAATGTCGATGGGACTCTCGCGCTACTGAAAGCCGTCGGGAATGCCGGTGCGAAAACCTTTGTCCACATCAGTGCGGCAGGTGTCATTCAAGACGTCGTCGGCACGCCGATCCGAAATGCGGACGAAAGCGCACCCACATTTCCGAACCACTTCTCTGCATATCTGGCCAGCAAGGCACAGGCTGAATCGCTGGTACTGGCGGCCAACAAGCCCGGCTTTCGCACGATCGCGCTACGCCCGCCGGCGATCTGGGGGCCTGGCGATACTTTCAGCCGCCAGATCCCCGATGCGATCAGGTCCGGTCGGTTCGCTCTCGTTGATCGCGGCGACTATCCCTTTTCAACCTGCCACGTCGACAATGTGGTGGAAGCTATCAAATGCGCGCTTGAGCGCGGCGATGGGGGTCACGCCTTCTTTATCGCAGACCAGGAGCGGTTGACGTTTCGCGAGTTCATCGCATCGCTTGCAAGCGTGCAAGGGCTCTCCGTCGACAAATTGCGGTCAATGCCCTATTGGCTTGCAGTGACTGTGGGCGGCGTGATGGATGCGGTGTGGGCGACTACGCGCAGAGACGGTGACCCGCCGGTATCGCGATCGATGATCCGCATGATCGGGCGGGAGTTCAGCGTCAACGATGCCGCTGCACGCCGCGAGTTGGGCTATGTCGGCAAGACCTCGCGCACCGATGGTCTACGAATCTACACGACAGGCGATCACTCATGCCAAGCAGTCGGGTCAGGTTTGGCTCCATAGATTGCCGCCCTCAAACGCACCGACTGATGCCGTCTTTCACGGTTCAACCCGTCGCCAGGCCAGATTCCAGCGGAAGCGCGCCGTTGCTTTTCACGGTGCGGATGGCGAAGCTGCTGTTGATGTCCTGAACGGCGGCCAGGGCCTGGAGGCTGCGCACGAAGCGTTCGTAGCCCGACAGATCGGGCACGACGACTTCGAGCAGGTAGTCGAAGGCGCCCGAGACGACGTGGCACGCCACGATGACGGGCAGGGCCTCGATCTCGCGCTCGAAGGCGCGGACGGCGTCTTCGCGGTGGTGTTGCAGCCGCACGCTGACGAACACGGTGGTGCCCAGCCCCAGGCGCTTGCGGTCGAGTTCGGCGCGATAGCCGCGAATGAAGCCTTCCTGTTCGAGGTGTTTGACGCGGCGTGCGCAAGGCGAGGGCGACAGCGCCACGCGCTCGGCCAGTTCGGCGATGGTGAGGTTCCCGTCGGCCTGCAAGAGGCGCAGCAGGGCGAGGTCGGTGGAATCGAGCATGATGTCCGGGGCGCGTCGTCCAAGCCGCTCGGGTCTTCGCGAGACCCTGGGGGACGTTGCTTTGAGGTTTGATTTTTCGGATTTTGCTATCAAACGAGCGAAAGCAACCCGAAATACTTTCCGCGTCGATGAAAATCGCCTTCTTTCGCCGCATTCGGGGCCAGACAATGAGGTCATTGACAATGGCTTCATCCACCCCATGTCCGCCTACACTCCCGCCCCGCACCGGCCTTCGCTGGATTCCGCCCAGGCCTCCACGTCCCTGGGCTTTGTCGCCCTGGCGGTCACCGTCTGCATCTGGGCCGGTTTTTTCGTTTCCCTGCGCGCGGGGGCGCAGGCGCATCTGCCCGTGGCGGAGCTTGCGCTCTTGCGCTTCGGTCCGTCGGGGCTGCTGTTCGCTCCCTTGTTGTGGCGGCGGCGCCGCCGCGTCTGGGCGGTCGGCGTGCCCAGCCTGATGGCCATGATCGTGGGCGCGGGGCTGCCCTATTTTCTGATCGTTGGGGAAGGGTTGCGTTTCGCGCCGGTGAGCGACGGCAGCACCCTGGTTCCGGGCACCATTCCTCTGGCAGTGGCGCTGCTGCTGCACCTTCGCGGCCAGCCGACAGCCCTGCCGCAGTGGAAGGCGCTTGGCGTCATCGGCGTGGGCGTGCTGATGATGCTGGCTTTCTCGTTCTGGCATGGCGCGCCGGGGTTGTGGCGCGGCGAGCTGATCTTTCTGCTTTGCAGCCTGCTGTGGGCCAACTACACCGTGGCGCTACGCCACAGCGGGCTGACGCCGCTGGAGGCGGCGGCCCTGTTGTCCACCGGCTCCCTGCTGGGTCTGCTCGCGTGGTGGCCGTTCTCGCCCGAACTGCGAGGCCTGCAGGCGTTGCGTGCGCTGCCAGCGCATGCGCTGTGGATGCACGGCCTGATTCAGGGCGTCGGCGTCGGGCTGATCTCGACCTTCAGCTATGGGGTGGCCATCACCCGTCTGGGGGCGCAGCGTACCGCGGTGGGCGGCGCGCTCACCCCGGTTCTGGCGACGGGGCTGGCCTGGCTGATCCTCGGTGAGTGGCCTCAGCCCGTCGCGCTGGCGGGCATGGCCCTGATCGTCTTCGGCGTGGTGCGGCTCAACCGACGGTCGGCATCCTGAGCATCGCAAGTCCGCTACGTTGTGAGGGTTCGGTTTTGCCCGGAATTCCCTCGTTCTCTGGTGCCAATTTCTTGTGATCGCGCCGCGACTGTGTGAATTTATGAAACTAATGTAAATGAATGCCACCCGGAATGCGTGGTTGCGGACAGTTCGAGGCGAACTAGTCTTGCCGCTTGCAGGCGAGAACTGTTTTGGTCGTTGCCGGTGCGCCCGGGCTGGCGTCTGCATCAATGCGTTATGGGCCGGCGTTTCCTCGATCTAGGGAGAATAGCCATGAAGATGGACGTCAAAACGATGACCGACCTACGAGTGGGCGGTCGGCGACTCTATACCGCAGTAGCCAACGACCCGGAACTCGGACCACTGAACCTCCTGCCGGGAAAGTGGGTCAGCAAAGGGCGCGGCTGGAACATGATTGCCTTGCCCTTCGCGGCCACGGGAGCTGCGCCGTTTCGTCTGCTGCTCAATCAGTATGACGAGGAACTGAACTTCACCCTGGTGGACAAGGCGGTGCCCAACCGGGGCATTACCGATGGCGCGCCGCGCGCCGAGAAGGACCAGTTCGTCGTCACACTCGACTATGAACAGGAAATCCGGCAGGTTGCATCGGTGGACTCACCCGTGAGCGGTAAGGCCGGCGATCCCGGCCTGGCCATTCATCACGAGCCGGGTCTCTGGCTATACATGACCAACCATGTGGAAAATGAGATCGACGTCGGGCGTCTGGCCACCATTCCGCACGGTAATTCGGTGCTTGCGCTGGGAACCTCTGACCTGTTGGAGAAGCCCGACACCGCCACCCTCATTCCCGACATCAGCGGGCTGCCGATCGGCATTGGCAATACCGACATCGACGATCCCAACAATCGCTACCTTGGGCCGTACAAGAGGTTTCATGATGCGCCCTTCAAGGGCACGGCCGCGGCGGTACCGGGTTTCCCGGGCTTCGATCCGGTGGCTCCCAACGGCTTGCTCAAACTTGCGCTCGATGGGCTTGAAGTCAAACGCACCACAGTGCTGTCGGTGGACACCGCCACGCAGACAGGCGGCATCGTCAACATTCCGTTCATCGTTCAGCAGGCCGATGCCCAGCGCATGGTCGCCACCTTCTGGATTCATGAACTCGATCAGTGCAGCAAGGACAAGAAAGAAGGCAAGTCACCCTATGTGCTGCAGTACCTGCAGGAGGTTGCCCTGGATTTTCTGCCGCGCACCGACGGTACGCCGGGCTTGATCCGCTGGCCGCACATCAGCATCAATACGCTCGACAAAGTCTGGCAATGATGAGGTGCCACTCTCTGCGCTTGCAAGTGCAGAACGTGGCACGAGTGGCTGGATTTCGCGGCGCGCTACGCCCGCGGCGGAATCTCGATCTTCACTTCCAGCACTTCGAGCGTGTCCTGGCGTTCGAGCTTGACCTGGATGTCGTTGCTGTCGATCTTGACGTATTTCGAGATCACATCCACCAGCTCGCGCTGCAGCGCGGGCAGCCAGTCGGCCGGGGCGCCGGCGCCGCCGCGTTCATGGGCGAGGATGATCTGCAGCCGCTCCTTGGCGACCGTGGCGGTCTTCTTTTTTTCGCCCAGCAGAAAAGAGAGGAATGACATGGTGCGCGCCTCCTTCAACCGCCGAACAGGCGCTTGAACAGGCCCGGCTTCTGATAGTCGGTGAAGCGCATCGGCTTGTCTTCGCCGAGGAAGCGGGCCACCACGTCCTGATAGGCCTCGGCCACGTCGCTGCCGGTGAGGTGGATGGCCGGCGTGCCCTGGTTGGAGGCCTGCAGCACCGATTCGCTCTCGGGAATCACGCCGATGAGCTGGATGCGCAGAATGTCCTGGATGTCGGTGAGCGACAGCATCTCGCCGTCGCTGACGCGCTTGGGGTTGTAGCGGGTGATGAGCAGATGCTCGCGGATCGGCTCGCCGCCTTCGATGGCGCGGCGGGTCTTGCTCGACAGCATGCCCAGAATGCGGTCGGAGTCGCGCACCGACGAGACTTCGGGGTTGGTGACGATCAGGGCTTCGTCGGCGAAGTGCATGGCCATCAGCGCCCCGCTCTCGATGCCGGCCGGCGAGTCGCAGACGATGTAGGTGAAGCCCATCTGGTCGAGCTCCTTGAGCACGTTTTCCACGCCTTCCTTGGTGAGGGCGTCCTTGTCGCGGGTCTGCGAGGCCGGCAGGATGAACAGGTTGTCGCACTGCTTGTCCTTGATCAGCGCCTGGGTGAGCTTGGCTTCGCCCTGGATGACGTTGATGAGGTCGTACACCACGCGGCGCTCGCAGCCCATGATGAGGTCGAGGTTGCGCAGGCCGACATCGAAGTCGATGACGGCGGTCTTGTGGCCGCGCAGGGCCAGGCCGGAGGCGAAGCTGGCACTGGTGGTGGTCTTGCCCACGCCACCTTTGCCGGAAGTCACCACGATGATTTTCGCCATGAGTTCTGTCCTTAGAGAATTATTTGAGAGGCAGGGGTTCGATCAGCAATTGTTCGCCCTGCAGTCGCACGGTGGTTGGCTGGCCGCGCACCCCGGCAGGCAAGTCCTGTTCGGCGGTGCGGTAGATGCCGGCGATGGCGATCAGTTCCGGCTCGAAGCTGGTGCAGTAGATCCGGGCCGTGGTGTTGCCGCGCGCGCCGGCCAAGGCCCGGCCGCGAAGGGCCCCGTAGATGTGCACATTTCCCTCGGCCATGACCTCGGCGCCATGGCTGACCACGCCTTGCACGATGAGATCGCCGGGGGAATACACCCGCTGGCCCGAGCGCAGCGGCCGGTCGATGAGCACTGTGGGCAGCAGCGTGGGCGTGTGGTCCTTCGCCGCCGTGGCAGCCGGGGCGGAAGTCTCTGGCTTGTCCGCGGTGTCGGGGCTGGAGGCCGCGTCCGTCGCATCGGCGGCGGGTTCGGCGCTCTCGGCGGGTTTGCGGGTGTCGCGGCTGTCGAGCAGGGGCAGATCGCTGGTGGCGGCCCAGGCCTGCTGCGCGGCCAGCGCCACCACGCCGAAGGGCCGCATCTTGAAGCGTCGAAGCAGGGCGGCGAGCTCGTCCAGCGGCAGGGCGGCATCGTCGGCCAGACGGCGCAGGTCGATGGCGACGGCCTCGCCCGCGAAAAACTCGGGCGCGGCATCGAAGCGCTGCTGCAGCGCCTCGGTCAGCGCGGCGAAGTCGGGCGTTTTCACCACCAGGTGCACAGCGTCGATGGCGCCGCTGCGGAGTTCAAACAAGGTGGTTTTGGAACGGGACATGGACGAACGAGGCGACTGCAGGGGCGAGAGAAAAAACAACCCGATCATCGTAATGGATCGGTGCGGTCAGCCGTCGATGCGCGCCCGGGCTTGCTCTCAGGCGTCCTGCAGCACGCCGTTGACCAGCCGAAGCTGGCGCTGGCAGCGCGCAGCCACCGAGGCGTCGTGCGTGACGATGATGACGGCGTCGCCCTGCGCGCGCGCCACGTCGAGCAGCATGTCCAGCGCCACCCCCGAGGCTTCGCTGTCGAGATTGCCCGTGGGCTCGTCGGCGAGCACGAGCTGCGGCTGCGTGACCAGCGCGCGGGCAATGGCCACGCGCTGGCGCTCGCCGCCCGAAAGCTCGCCCGGGCGATGCTGCAGCCGCGCGCCCAGGCCCATGCGCTGCAACATCTGCGTGGCAACGGCGTGCGCCTGTTCGGCCGGTGCGCGGCGGATGCGCAGCGGCATGGCGACGTTGTCGAGCGCGCTGAATTCCATCAGCAGGTGATGGAACTGGTAGACGAAGCCGACATGCGCATTGCGCCACTCGCCCTGCGCCTTGGGGCTCATCTGCGCCCAGTCGCTTCCGCAGACCTGCACGCGGCCGCCGTCGGCCCGGTCGAGGCCGCCCAGCAGGTGCATGAGCGTGCTCTTGCCCGAGCCCGAGGCCCCGATGATGGCCAGGGTCTGGCCGCCGTCGAGGCGCAGATTCACGTCCTTGAGCACGTCGACGGGCTGCGGCCCTTCGGTGTAGCGCTTGCGGACCTGTTCGGCCAGCAGGATGGGTTGGGGCATGGCGGAGGAGGGATCAAAGCGGCTCATGCTAGTTCAACCCGGCTCGGCGTCACGCCAGCTTGTTGTCCGCGACGTGATAGCGCGGGTCTTCGAGCAGATTGACCTCCACGCTGTCGCCGGCCTTGTCGAGCAGTTCGCGGCAGTCGGGGCTGAGGTGGCGCAGGTGCAGACGCTTGCCCTCCTGCCGGTAGCGTTCGGCCAGACTGTCGATGGCGACGATGGCCGAATGATCCTTCACCGTGGCGTGGGCGAAATCGATGATCACATCGTGCGGATCGGTCTTGGGCTGGAACAACGCCTGAAACGACGCCGCGCTGGCGAAGAACAGCGTGCCTTCGAGGTCGTACACCTTCCAGCCCTGCGCGTTGGTCGAGGCGGTCGCGTGCATGCGCTTGGCCTGTTCCCAGGCGAAGACCAGCGCGGCGATCACCACGCCCAGGACCACGGCGACGGCCAGATCGGTGAGCACGGTCACCACCGTGACGCCGACGATGATCAGCGCATCGGCGCGGGGCACTTTGCGCAGCACCCTCAGGCTGCCCCATTCGAAAGTCTTTTCGGCCACCACGAACATCACGCCGATCAGCGCCGCCAGCGGAATGCGCTCGATCCATGCCGACGCGAACAGAATGAACGACAGCAGCGCCAGCGAAGCCACGATGCCCGACAGCCGCTTGAGCGCGCCGTTGTTCACATTGATCATGCTCTGGCCGATGAGCGCGCAGCCGCCCATGCCGCCGAAGAATCCCGTCACCACATTGGCCGCGCCTTGTGCCATGCACTCGCGGTTGGGCCGTCCTCGGGTGTCGGTCATTTCGTCGATCAGGTTGAGGGTGAGCAGCGATTCGGTCAGCCCGATGATGGCCAGAATGAGCGCGTAGGGCACGATGACCTGCAGCGTGTCGAAATTGATCGGCACGCTCGGAATGTGAAAGCTCGGCAGGCCGCCGCCGATCGAGCCCATGTCGCCCACGGTCTTGGTCTGCAGCCCGAAGAATTCGACCAGCCCCGCCACGATGAGAATGGCCGCCAGCGGCGAGGGTATGGCCTTGGTCAGCCGTGGCAGCAGATAGATGATGGCCATGGTCAGGGCGATCAGCCCGATCATGGTGAACAGTGGCACACCCGTCATCCAGTGCAGGGCACCGTCCGGTCCGGGGCTTTTGAGCTGTCCGAGCTGGGCGAGAAAGATCACGATGGCCAGCCCGTTGACGAAGCCGAGCATCACCGGGTGCGGCACCATGCGGATGAGTTTGCCCAGCCGCGCCGCGGCAAACAGCATCTGGAACACCCCCATCAGCACCACCGTGGCGAACAGGTACTCCACGCCGTGGCGTGCGACCAGCGCCACCATCACCACTGCGAGCGAGCCGGCCGCCGCCGAGATCATTCCCGGGCGCCCGCCGAACACCGAGGTGATGAGCGAGACGATGAACGCGGCGTAAAGCCCGGTCAGGGGCGAAACCTGCGCCACCAGGGCGAAGGCGACGGCCTCGGGAACCAGCGCCAGCGCGACAGTCAGTCCGCTCAGGACATTGGTTTTGATCAACGCGGTGTTTTCAGACATGGCAGCGGCCACACCCAACGAGGGCACAGCATCGTGAAACCGTGGAGGACGGCAGGGAAACGAAAGGGGCGAATCGGAGGGGGTGACTCGCCGAGGGGCAGCGTGACCGACCCTGGCTCAAGGAGCAGGCCGGCGGCTTGCCGACGAAGCGCCGCAGTCTACCAAGTACGGCCGGAAGGCGTGAACCGGGCCTATGGAGGTGGCATGCAGAGGGATGAAGGGCTCATGGGCAAGGGCGTGCTGCGGTGGGGCGCGCAGCCTCAAACTGCACCGTGCCGCATCAATGCCCCCCGAGCTGCGGGGCGTACTCGGGCACCAGTGCGTGCAGCGCGGCCTTGATCTGCGCGGGCGATTCGGCGCCGCTGGCGGCAATCCAGGCCTGCAGCTTGATCAGGTCGAGCGCCTCCATCTCGGCCTGGCGGGCGACGCGAAGTTTGGGGTGGGGCGTGGGCAGGGTGGTTTCGTCGTCGGCGAGCAATTCCTCGTACAGCTTTTCGCCGGGGCGCAGGCCGGTGAAGTGGATGGGAATCTCCTCTTCGGTCTTGCTGGAAAGCCGGATCATCAGCCGCGCCAGATCGACGATCTTCACCGGCTCGCCCATGTCGAGCACGAAGATGTTGCCGCTTTCTCCCATCAGCCCCGCCTGCAGCACGAGCTGCGCGGCTTCGGGAATGGTCATGAAATAGCGCACGATCTCCGGGTGGGTCACGGTGACCGGCCCGCCCGCGGCGATCTGCGCCGCGAAGCGCGGCACCACGCTGCCGCTGGAGCCCAGCACATTGCCGAAGCGCACCGCGCAGCAATGCGTGTCGGGATGCTGCGCGGCGTGCGCCTGCAGCGCCAGCTCGGCCAGCCGCTTGCTCGCGCCCATCACATTGGTCGGGTTCACCGCCTTGTCGGTGGAGATGAGCACGAAGCGCTGCGCCCCGCAGGCGGTGGCCGCGCGTGCCGCGCCCAGCGTGCCCAGCACATTGGTGCGCAGCGCCTCGATGGCGTTGTCGTCTTCCATCAGGGGCACATGTTTGTAGGCCGCGGCGTGCAGTACCACGGCGGGGCAATGCCGCTTGAACAGGTCGTGCAGCCGCTCGGGCTCGCGCACGTTGGCGGTGTAGTAGCGCACGGCCAGTTCGGGAAAGCGCGCCTTGAACTCCTGCTCCAGCGCATAGATGGCGATTTCCGACGCGTCGATGCACACCAGTTGCCGCACGCCGAAGCGCGCGATCTGGCGGCACAGCTCCGAGCCAATGCTGCCCCCCGCGCCCGTGACCAGCGCCACCTGCCCGGCGAGCAGGCTGGAGAGGCCGCGCACGTCGAGCTGCACGGCGGCGCGCCCCAGCAGGTCGGCCAGCTCGACCTGGCGCGGCGCCTGGCCGCCGCCCCCGCTGCCGCCGCCTTGCAGCCAGTCGTCGGCGCGCGGCAGGGTGAGCAGGGCAAGGCGAGCGTCGCTGGCCTGCAGCAGCAGCTCGCGGCGCGCCGGGCTGCCGGGCTCGCTGGCGATCAGTGCGTGGCTGGCGCCCTGCGACTGCGCCACCCGGGCCAGATCGTCCACACTGCCGGCCACCCGCACGCCCTGCACGCTGCGGCCCACTTCGTCGCGGTTGGGGCTGATGAGCGCGGCCACCTGCCAGCCCTTGCTGGAGCGCAGGCTCTGCAGTGCCCGCGCGGCGTCGTCGAGCGTGCCCAACACCAGCAGCGGCTTGCCTTGCGCGGTGGAGCGGGTGAGGCGGCCTTCGGCCCAGATGCGCGCGGCCAGCCGCAGGCCGAGCAGGGCGACGCCCGCGAACAGCGGGTGCAACAGCACGATGGAGCGCGGGAAATTGGGCAGGCGCAGCAACAGCAGCACGGCCGCCAGCGCCAGCGCCGCCACGATCATGGCCGAGGCCAGACGCTTGAACTCGGGCACGCTGGTGTGCCGCCACGGCGTGCGATACGCCCCCAGCCCGGCCAGCGCCGCCACCCACACCGCGGCGGCCAGCGGCGTGCTGATCCACAGAATCTGCGCCAGGTTGGCCGGCGCGTCGTTGCGCAGCAGGCTGAAGCGGAAGACGAAGGCCAGCAGCCAGGTGAAGGCGACGAGCAGGGCGTCGGCCGATGCGGGGCGCCAGGGTGCCCGGGTTGCAAAACTCATGCGACGCTCCGCCAGCTCAAGCCCAGGCCGCGCGTCACCAGTTCGCACACCCGTGCGCGCTGCGCGGCGCTCATGTTCGAGCCCGAGGGCAGGCAGACGCCGCCTTCGAACAGCGCGCGGCTCACATCGTGGGGAATGGGTCCCGAGGGTCGGCCAGCCGACCCGCCCCCCGAGGGGGTCAAGGAAACTTGGGGCGGCCCGGCGTTTCCTTGGGCGGCATGGGCGAAGTAGCGGCAGCCCGCGTACAAGGGCTGCAGATGCATGGGCTTCCACACCGGCCGGGCTTCGACGTTGTGGCGCTCGAGAAAGTCGAGCAGGGCATCGCGGCGCGCTTGCGCATCTTCGCCTTCAAGCACGAAGGCCGACAGCCAGCGGGTGGAACGATGGCCCTCGGGCTCGGCCATCCAGCGCAGACCGGGCACGGCGCCAAGGGCGTCGCGGTACTGCGCGAACACCTCGCGCCGGCTTTGCACCCGCTGGTCGAGCACCCGCAACTGGCCGCGGCCGATGCCCGCCAGCACATTGCTCAGCCGATAGTTGTAGCCGTCTTCGATGTGCTCGTAATGCCGCGCCGGTTCGCGTGCCTGGGTGGAGAGCTTGCGGGCGTGTTCGATCAGCGCCGGGTCGTTGCCCACCAGCATGCCGCCGCCCGAGGTGGTGATGATCTTGTTGCCGTTGAACGAAAACACCGCCAGGTGGCCGAAGCTGCCGCTGGGGCGCCCGCGATAGGTGGCGCCCAGCGATTCGGCCGCGTCTTCGAGCATGGGCACCCCAAAGCGTTCGAGCAGCGGGGCAATGGCGTCCATCTCGGCGCTCTGGCCGTAGAGGTTGACCACCACGGCGGCCTTCGGTTGGATGCCTTCTGCACGCAGCGCCTCCAGCGCGGCGGCCAAAGCCTGCGGCGACAGATTCCAGCTCTGCGGCTCAGAGTCGATGAACACCGGCGTGGCGCCGAGCTGCTTGATCGGATTGGCGCTGGCCACGAAGGTCAGGCTGGAGCACAGCACCACGTCGCCCGGCCCCACGCCCAGCAGGCGCAGGCCCAGATGCAGCGCCGCCGTGCCCGAACTCGTGGCCGCGGCGTGCTGCACGCCCACGCGCGCCGCCAGCTCGCGCTCGAAGGCGTCCACATGGGGGCCGAGCGGGGCGATCCAGTTGCTGGTGAAGGCCTCTTGCACCAGCGCCACCTCGTCGTCGCCCAGATGCGGCGACGACAGATAGACGCGCTGGCTCAGCTCGCGCCGCGTGACGAGATCGACCGCGCGCCCGCCCGCGTCCACCACCGGCACATGGTCGATGCGCTGTGCGTCCATCAGCGCCAGCACGTCGCGCTGGCTGGCCTGCAGGCTCACCGTATGCGGCGCGTGGGCCGTGGGCAAGGCGGATAGCGGGGCTGTGGACGGCGTGCCCGCCAGCGCGGCGCGGCGCAGGTCGCCGTCGGTCACGGTGCGCAGCAGGCGGCCCTGGTCGTCGGTGACCAGCAGAATGCCCTGCGCCGTGGCGTCGAGCCGCGCCAGCGCGTCGTGCAAGGTGGCGGTGGGGGGCAGGCAAAGTTGGGAGAGTGGGAGATGAGGCATGGCAGCGGGCAATCAGACGGCAATCAGATGGCAATCAAACAGGAACCACGCGCAGGCCTAGGGCGCGCGCCGCGCCACACTGGCGCGCATCGGCTGAGATGAACACCTCGGCCTCGCAAGCCAG
Source organism: Thiomonas intermedia (assembly GCF_002028405.1). Lineage (NCBI taxonomy): Bacteria > Pseudomonadati > Pseudomonadota > Betaproteobacteria > Burkholderiales > Thiomonas > Thiomonas intermedia. The sequence goes on along the minus strand of NZ_CP020046.1, from coordinate 593,750 downwards.
CGCGGCGCCGATGTGCAGCGCGTCCATGCCGCGCAGCGGGTGGGCTTCGAGCCCGCGCACGGCGTGGCCGACGACGTCGGGCGAGGTGTCGCAGACCAGGGCATCCTCGATGTCGGCGAGCAGGTCGGCCTTGACGGTGCGGTACTGCTGCGCGTCGATGCGACCTTCGCGCAGCAGGTGGTTGAAGGCGGAGATCAGCTCGGGCACCGCGATGACCGACAGCGCGAGCACGCTGGCCGCATCGCACCAGCGCAGCACCTCGGCCGAGCCGGCTTCGTCGACATAGCGCTTGGCCAGAGCCGAGGAATCGAAGTACACCCGCATGGTGCTGGAGACGCCGCAGCGATCAGCGTTGGTCGAGAATGACGCGGCTGATCTGCTCACCCGAAATCTGCAGCGGGCGGGCCTCGCGCCGCTTCCAGGAGGGCACTTGCGGCGCCACCGGGTGAATCTCGGCGATGGGCTTGCCCTTGCGCAGCACGCGCACGGTTTCGCCGGCTTCGACCAGGTCGAAAAACGCGCGGGCGTGGTTGCGCAGTTCGGTGAAAGTGGTGTCGCGCATGGCAGGGCTCCGGGTGAAACTCAGATTGTTCATGAGGACGCGGGATGATGGCGCGGTGGTTTGGGGACGGATTGGACTGCGGGCGGCAAGCCCATAGCCCAAGCTATGGGCGCGAAGCACGGGGGCCAAGACGCCTCAAAACACCCGCCAGCCCCCGCGTAGGCCCGGAGGGCCGCCAATGGGACAATCTGGGTTGAATGTACAGCGAAGTGTACATCGCGTCCCAGTGGACGAATCTCCTGGTTCAGGCGCTCGCCTGCGCCAGAGGCCGTGCCGGCACGCCGGCCCAGGCCTCGCCATCGGGCAGGTCTTGCAGCAGCACCGCGCCCGCGCCCAGCGTGGCGCCCGCGCCCACGCGCAGATTGCGCAGCACCGTGCTGCCCGCGCCCACCAGGGCGGCTTCGCCCACCTGCACCGCGCCGCCCAGCTTTACGCCGGGGGCCACATGCGCCCAGGCGCCGATGCGGCAGTCGTGATCGACCACCGCGCCGTGGTTGACGATGGCCCCGAGCCCCAGCTCGGCCATGGGCCCGACGACGCACTGCGCCGTGATCAGGCAGCCCGGCGCGACGCGCGCCGAGGCCGCCACGCTGGCGCTGGGGTGCACGATGGTGGCCAGCGGCCCGAGGGACGCCAACTGCGCCGCCTCGTCGCGCCGTATGGCGTTGTGGCCGATGGCCACATGCACCGCGCGCGGGCCGGGCAGGGCGCCGACGTCGTCGATGGAGAGCACCGGCACCCCGGGCAGCAGTTCGCTGCCCCAGGTGGCCGCGCTGCGGTCTGAGGCGACCACGCGCGCAAACGCGCCGCTCAACAACGCCGCGTCGGCCGCCACGCGGCCGTGGCCGCCAGCGCCAAACACGATCAAGACAGGTTTTTCGGAGGATGCAGACATGAGGGCTTGGTCCGAAGGGTTCAGTAGCGATTGATCTTGTGCAGCAGGTCGGTAGAAGGTGGACGGCCCCCTGACGCGCTTTGCGCGTCCCCCCCCGAGAGGGTGTCCATTTCTTCGGAGCGGCCGTGCGGAACGGACAAGGGCAGCGTGGCCAGCAGATGCGCGATGCGCGCGGCGCTCTGGCCGTCGCCATAGACGTTTTGCTCCGGATGTGGCCAGGGCCCCAGCGCCAGCGCCTGCCGCACGGCCGCCTCGATGGCCTCGGCCTGCGGCGGCACGTCCACCGTGTTGGCGTTGCGCTCGCGCAGGTTCTGGCGGCTGCCCACGTTGACCACCCGCGTGCCCAGACTGGCCGCCTCGATGATGCCCGACGACGAATTGCCCGCCAGTACCGCGGCGTGGCGCAGCGCGGCAAGATAGTCGGCCCGCGGCAGATGGGTGATGCGGTGAAACCCCGGCCACCGCTGCGCCCGCAGCAAGGCCTCGATGTGGCCCGAACCCGCGTCGGCATTAGGCGCCAGCCACACCACGCTGAAGGCCGAGCCCGCTCCCGCGGCCCGCAGCCCGTCGAGCAGCGCCTGGGTCTGCGCGGCGGCGTCGTCGGCCTCCTGCACCACGGGGTGAAACAGCACGAGGGCGTAGGGGCGCTCCGCAAGACTCCCCCTCCCGGCCTCCCCCACGGGTGGTGGAGGAGCAACATCGTTGCCCCCTCCCCACACGTGGGGAGGGGTGGGGAGGGGAGCCTGCCGCGCCAGCGCCGCCTGCAAAGCCCGCAGCGCCGCCTCTCGCGGAAACTGCCGCACAGCCGACAGATCATCCAGCCCCGGCGCGCCCACCACATGCACCCGATGCGGGTCTTCGCCCATCGCGATGAGCCGCTCGCGCGATTGCGTCGTGGCGCAGAAATGCAGCGCGGCCAGCTTGCTGATGGCGTGGCGCACCGGCTCGTCCACCGTGCCCGAGCGCTCGCCGCCGTGCAGGTGGATGCTTGGCACGCCCAGGTGCAGCGCCGCAATGGCACCGGCCAGCATCTCGCCGCGGTCGCCCAGCAGCAGCAGCGCGTCAGGCCGCTCGGCCTGCAGCACCGGCACCAGCCCGGCCAGCGTCTGGCTGATCGCCCGCGTCATGCCCGCGCCATCGCGCGCGCCCACGTCGCTGGGAATACGCGCCGCGATGCGCAGCCCACTGGCCGCGATATCGTCCACCGTGTGGCCGTAGTCGGGGTGCAGATGCATGCCCGTGACCGCCACCGCCACCTCCAGCCCCGGATGCGCAGCGGCCGCGTGCAAGGTCTGGCGCATCAGCCCGAAGTCGGCACGGGTGCCTGAGAGATAGAGAATGCGGCGGGGCATGAATGACAAGTTGGCGGTACTACCCAGATGATGAATTTGATTCGAACTGGGGGGCATTCGATGCGTGGAGATATTGACCGGTGACGTCTGACAACGGGTCAGTCCACGCGGGCGATATGTTTCATTCCCGTTTGAGAACGATCTAGCTTGCCTTCGCGCATGAGGATGCCGATCAGGCTATAGGACAAATAATCCTTCGAACCTCCGCCGTAATCAGGTTTGACAAGATGGTCAAAGGAGCGCGTCCCCGTTCCTTTGCCAATGTAGAACGGCAAGGCTGGCGACACTCGTGGGTCTTTGAGAGCGTAGACGTAGAAGGACGTATCGCTGGGCATGGTTGTTCAAGAACAAGAGAGGGACTGGGGGCGTGGCGAAGACGTTGGCGCGAGTCAGAATTGAAATAATCGCCAGGCCAGATCACTTGGCGGCCCAAGGGTCGATGACCGCTAGCCCTGAAAACTGAAAGTCACGCACATTGCGAGTCACGAGGGTCAGATCATGGGTCAGGGCGGTAGCGGCAAGCAGGCTGTCGATGGCGGGAAGAGGGCGCCCGCCTTGTGACAGCAATTTTCCCCAGCGTTCGGCGACCTTCAGATCGACCGGGAGCAGCCGGTTTGCGAAGAACGCAGGCAATTCAACATCCAGCCAGTCGAGCAGTTGTTGTTTGCGCAGGCCAGCGGTCATCGCCTCGATGCCTTTGCGCAATTCGCCCACGGTCAGGACAGACAGATACAAGGCTGTGGTCGGGCGCGCTTCCATCCACTGCACAACCGCTGGTGCCGGTTCGCGACGTCGCAGTTCGGACAGGACGTTGGTATCGACGAGGTAGCTCACAGGTTACAGGGGGTTTTCCCGCGTGAGGCTGGTGTCACGCGGGAAATCGAGATCCTCTGCATTCGCCAACGGCGAGCGGCGTATAAAGGAAGCCAGTGACTCACCGGTACCGGCCAAACGATCATACTCGGCGCGCGACAGCACGACGGCCACCGACCTGCCATGTACCGTGATTTCCTGCGGGCCGTCGCGCTCGGCCTCTTTGACCACCTCGGAAAGGCGCGATTTAGCTTCTTGCATTTGCCAGATGTGCATGGAGACTCCCAGGTCTGACTAGATTAGTCAGATTGTAGTGCGAATGCGTGAGGCAACTTCCCACTGCCAGTCGCTCCAACCACCAACCGCTGCGTCGCCCGCGTAGTCCCCACATGAAACAGTAGCGCTTCCTCGCGCTTGTCTTCGCCCTCTGAGTGCATCTGGCCCACGCCCACCAGGGCTACTACAGGGAATTCCAGGCCATGCTGGCGTGCGGCCGAACACGCTGGATGAGTTCGGGCGCACCCGGTGTGGCAGGTTGTGTTTGCGCAGGAATTCGGCGCACATGTCCCACGTTGTAGTGGCCGCGTCCTTCGTGGTGGACGGCATGAGGGGTCTTGCTCGCGACCGGGTGGCAGAACCCCCTCATAGAACCCGTTTTGGGTATTATGAAACCCAATATGGGTAAAAAAAAGACGCCAACCTCATCGTCCGCAGCCGACGCGCTTTTCCCCAAGGTGCGCCAGCGCGTGCTGGCCGTGCTGTTCGGCACGCCGGACCGCAGCTTCTACACGAACGAGGTGATTGGCCTGGCGCAGTCGGGCGCGGGTGCGGTGCAGCGTGAGCTGGCCGATCTGGCCGCAGCGGGTTTGCTCACCGTGCGTAAGCAGGGCAACCAGAAGCACTTTCAGGCCAATGCGGCGTCGCCCGTCTTTACCGAGTTGCGCGGGCTGGTGCTCAAGACGATGGGGCTGGCCGATGTGCTGCGCTCTGCGCTGGCGCCGCTGGCGCCGCAGATTGAGCGGGCCTTTGTGTTCGGCTCCATGGCCAGACAGGAAGACACTGCTGCGAGCGACGTGGACTTGCTGGTGGTGAGCGACACGCTGGGCTATGGCGAGGTGTTAGGTGCGCTGGAGGATGCGAGCCAGGCGATGGGCCGCCCGATCAACCCGGCGATCTACACCGCCGCTGATTTCCGCGCGCGGCTGCAGGGCGACAATGCGTTCATCAACCGTGTGATGCAACAGCCCAAGATTTGGCTGATCGGCCAGGAGGAATCGCCGCAGCATGAGCCCGCCCCGCCCGCTTGAAAACCTGAGCCGCCCTGGCGGCTCTCTCAAACCGGAACCGCCCGACGCGGCCGAGATCGCAGGTTTACTGCGCACCGGTCGGGCTCGCCTGCTGGATGCGGGCAACACCACGTTGGCGCTGGAAAGCCGCTTCGACCTGGCCTACAACGCGGCGCATGCACTGTGCCTGGCCGCGCTGCGCGCCAAGGGCTACCGCGCCGCCAACCGCTACATCGTCTTTCAGGTGCTGCCGCACACGCTGGGACTGGGGCCCGAGGTGTGGCGGGTGCTGGACCTGTGCCACAACAAGCGCAACCTGGGTGAGTACGAGGGCTTGCTGGAGGTGGACGAGCGGCTTGTGAAGGATCTGATAACGGCCACGCAGAAGGTGGCCGACGCGCTCAGCGCAGTGTGACCCCGAAACTGGCTGGGCATCAGGGGCAGCTCTCGCCTGTGGCCTACAGGCGCGCAGCGAACTTCCCGCCGCCGCTCACACCAATCACCAGCCGCTGCGTCGCACGCGTGGCCCCCACGTAAAACTGCCGCGCTTCCTCGCGCTCGTCTTCGCCCTCGGCGGGCATGCGCCCGGCGCCGACCAGCGCCACCACCGGGAACTCCAGCCCTTTGCTGACGTGCAGCGTCATCACCTTGATGCTGTCGTGCGCGGGGTCGAACACGCTGGGCGAGTTCCGGCGCAGCTGGTGCGACAGCTTGCGTTTGCACAGCTTCAAGCCCAATTCGCGGCGCACATGTCCCTCGCTGTGGTGGCGGCAGACGGTGGCCATGTCGGCCCAGGCGTGGCCTTCGCGCTGGCAGCGCTCGTGCTTGAGGGCTCATGTAGGCGAGACAACAAATGCTTCTCATGCTTGACAATATCGCCAAATTGAACAGAATGGGAAACATATGCCTGCCAAACCACCCCTTCCGACCGCCCAAAGCACCGCCCTGCTGCAGGCTTTGGGCACGCAGCTTCGCGCGCGCCGCAAGGCCTTGCGGGTGAGTAGCACAGCGGCAGCGGAGGCTGCAGGAATGTCGCGGGTAACGCTGCATCGCATCGAAAAGGGAGAGCCTTCAGTGGCGGCCGGCGCCTGGGCCAACGCCATGGCGGCGCTGGGACTGTCGCTGGTGGCGCTGAACGCCGAAGACGCCCAAGCCACGCGCCCCGAAGATGTCAATGGGCCGAATCTGGCCAGCTGGATACCCGTGCGTGTGCGCCTGGCGGACTACCCGCAGCTCAAGGCACTGGCCTGGCAGGTGCACGGCACCGAAGCGCTCACGCCCGTCGAGGCGCTTGGCATTTACGAGCGCAACGCGCGCCATCTGGATACGGCGGCCATGTCGCCCGCCGAGCAGGCGCTGCTTCTGGCCTTGCAAACGGGTCTGGGTACCGGTATAGGACATGGCCTGGGCCAGGGATTGGGGGATGCGGCGGCAGTGGGGTCGCCCGATGTTTGAACGACCACACCACCAACGCATTGCGCATGTGCTGGCCGCGCTGGACGGCGATGCGTTGCGCCTGCACAGCTGCCTGTTCGGCGGGGGTACCTGTATCGCCTTGCGCTACGGCGAGTATCGCGAGTCGGTGGACATCGACTTTCTGGTGTCTGACGCTGCGGGCTACCGGGAACTGCGCCAGTTGCTCACGGGGCCAACCGGGCTCAACGCGGTGGTGCGGCCCGGAGCGCAGCGACTGACCATGCTGCGCGAGGTGCGTGCCGATCAGTATGGCGTGCGAACGGTGGTGCAGATGGACGGCCAGGCGATCAAGTTTGAAATCGTCCGAGAGGCCCGGATCGAACTGGAAGCGCCTGGCCCTGGAGATGTGGTGTGCGGCATCGGCACGCTGACGCGGCTCGACCTGGCGACGTGCAAACTGCTGGCCAACTCAGACCGTCAGGCGGACGATGGCGTGTTCAGCCGCGATGTGATCGATCTGGCGATGATGGAGCTGCGCCTGCCCTTGTTGCGAGCGGCACTGACCAAGGCCACACAAGCCTATGGACCTGCCGTGGCGCGCGACCTGGCCAAGGCGATTGACCGCCTGCAGGAGCGCCAGGGCTGGCTGGATCGGTGCATGCAGGCCATGGCCATGACGATGCCGAAGGCTGTGCTCTGGCAAAAGGTTCGTGCCCTGCGCAGGGTGTTGAAGACCGGCTGAGGTGCGGCCCGTTCAGGCCTGGCCTTTTGCCTACAGGCGCGCAGCGAACTTCCCGTTGCCACTGGCCCCAATCACCAACCGCTGCGTCGCCCGCGTGGCCCCCACATAGAACAGCCGCGCTTCCTCGCGCTCGTCTTCGCCCTCGGCGGGCATGCGCCCGGCGCCCACCAGTGCCACTACCGGGAACTCCAGCCCTTTGCTGGCGTGCAGCGTTATCACCTTGATGCTGTCATGCGCGGGGTTGAACTCGCCTGAGTGTTTGCGCACCTGGTGCGGCAGCTTGCGTTTGCGCAGGAATTCGGCACACAGGTCCATTTCGCTGTGGTGGCGGCAGAGGATGGCCATGTCGGCCCAAGCGTGGCCTTCGCGGTGGGCGGTGGCCAGCAGCTCGGCCACCTGGGCCACCTCTTCGCGCAGGGTGGGCAGGCGGATGATGAGCGGCGCCTCGCCGTCGCGCCCGCAGCTCACGGGCTTGAGCAGGGGCACGCCGTCGTCGTCCTGGGCTTCGGCGGTCAGTAGACGATCCGGCGCCGGGCCGCCCCAAGCCGGATCAGCCCCCTTGGGGGGCAGCGACCCGCGCAGCGGCGGAGCGTGGGGGTACACATGTTCAGCCGCGACGAGGCTGGCGGTTTGCAGGATCTGCCGCGTGTTGCGGTAGTTGATCTTGAGGATGGTGGTGCGCCCCTGCGCCTGGATGCCTACGCTCTTGAAGCTGAAGTTTTTGCTCTTCAGCGTGCGTTCGTAGATGCTTTGTGCGTCATCAAACAGCACGAGCAGGCTGTTGGTGGCGGGGTTCACCATCTGCACCACCAGGCGCAGCCATTCGGGCGCGAAGTCGTGGCCTTCGTCGATGAGCACGGCCTGGTATTGCCCGCTGGGGATCTGGCGGCGGTCCACGCCGGTGATGACGCGCTGGACCATGTCGGCCATCTTGTCGGTGACGGACTGGTTGTTGTCGGGCAGGTCTTGCCCGTAGGCCACCAATTGCTGACGACACCATTTGTGGAAGTGCACGGCGTGCACGCGGTCGGCAATGCCTTTGGCGGCCATCACGCGGGCGAGCTGCCGGGCCAGCGGTTCGTTGAAGCAGAGGATGAGGATGGGTTTGCTGGCCGCCGTCTGCGCCTTGGCCAGGTGTTCGGCGCGGTAGCCCAGCAGCATGGTCTTGCCCGACCCGGCCACGCCGTGGATGACGCGGTGCCCGTCGCCCAGGCTGCGGGCCAGCTGCTCCTGCTGCAGGTCCATCACGCGCATGATGCTGGGCAGTTCGGCGGCTTCGTCGGTGTCGTCAAACAGCTGGTCCTGCACCTGCACGCGCACTTCGGGGAACATGATCCAGCGCACCCGGTCCATCTGCGGCAGCGACATGACGCCGCCCATCATGAAGGGGAACATGTCCCACAGCCGGCTTTGCAGTGCCTCGGGCTCCACCGCCTCAATCATCTCGTCCTGGCAGATGACGCGGTGCGGTTCGATGGCGTGGGCGAGTTCGGCTTTGTCGAACTGCGCGCGGGTGATGTTGGGCAGCACCACGCCGTAGCTCCACGGAAAAGCCAGCTTGCCCTGGTGCCGGCCTTCGGGCTGCACCAGCTGCGGGTCGCGCTCCAGCGCGTGGACCACCTGGTGCGCGTACTGCCGGGCCTGCTCCAGCGGGTTAGGAATGGTCTTGGGGCCGAGCTCGCCGTGGATGTCCCAGGTCTGCTTGTTGGCCTGGATGAGGGTGGAGAGCCGGAAGTCCTTGACCTCCAGGATCAGGATGCCCCGGCGCGGGTGCATGACGACAAAGTCCGGGTGCTGGTGCCGGGGGCCGACGGCCACGTCGTACCAGAGCAGGTAGTCGGCGTCGAGCTTCTGTTCAAGCCGCTCGGCGGTGCGGCGCTCGCCGGGCGTCATGCGCGAAACGCAGGAGCCCAGCGCAGGAATCAGGGTGGCCATGTTGTCTCTTGTCTGTATCGTTGCCTGGGGTGAATGATGCCGCAATTTCGGCGGAATGCCGAAAATTTCGCGTCTCCAGCGATGCATCGTGACAAGGATGTTTGAAGTCTTGGGGCGCGGCCTTGATCGTTACAACCGGCTTCTGGCCATTGAGGCACTATGGAGCGTCAGTAGTGATGTGTGAGCCTGCGTCATCTGTAAACTCCAATGCATGCACCCTGCCATCGCACAACACCGCGCTGCCATTGCGGCGATTTGCCAGCGCTACGGCATACGCCGCCTGGAGGTGTTCGGCTCGGCCGCGCGAGGGGATGACTTCGTGCCCGCAAGCAGCGATGCGGATTTTCTCGTGGAGTTTGCTGCGGGTGCTGCGCCTGATCTGCACAGTTTCTACGGCGCAAAGGCCGAACTGGAGCAGTTGCTAGGCAGGGGCGTCGATCTGGTGGAGCCTGGCGCGGTGCGTAACCCGTACGTGCTCGCCAGCATCAACCGCCATCGTGAGCCCGTGTATGCAGCGTGATCCGCGAGCTTATCTTTGGGATGCGCGCGAGGCAGCGCAGGCGATCCTGGCTTTTACCGCAGACATGGACGCCAAGGCCTATGTGACCAACGAGTTGGTGCAGGCTGCAGTCGAGCGTAAGTTTGAGGTGATCGGCGAAGCGCTCAATCAACTGTCCAAATGGGATGCAGCCAAGGCTGCACGCATTCAGGACTTGCCGCAGGTTGTTGCCTTTCGCAACCAACTGATCCATGGCTACGCCACGATCAACCCGCTCACGGTTTGGAACATCGTGCAGAACGCTTTGCAGGGTTTGCTCGCGACCGTGCAGACGTTGCTGGATGAGCTGGATTCCTGAAGTCTGCAACCGTTTCAGGCGCTGCCTCCACCCTGGAGGTTTTCCCACTGCAACACGGTGCCCGCTGGGGTGTCTATGAGCAGGCGTTGGCCGATGACGGTGTCGAAGTCGGCGGCGGGAATGCCGCTGGCGGGGCGGCGCAGTTGCAGGTGTTCGCGCCGCAGCACGGTGCCAGCGGGCAGGGCGGTGGCCAGCACCACGCTGCGGCGGGCCACGGCGCGCACGTCGATCTCGTCGGGCCGCGGGGCCTTGATGCCGTCGCCCAGCATGGCTTCGATGCGGCGGATGTCGCGCGCCAGGGCGGCGAATTCGGCGGGTTCGCTGGAGGCGCGGTGGTCGGGGCCGGGCAGGTTGCGGTCGAGGGTGATGTGCTTCTCGATCACGCAGGCCCCCAGGGCCACGGCAGCGAGCGCGGCGGCGTTGCCCAGGCTGTGGTCGGAATAGCCGGTGGGCAGGCCGGTCTCGGTGCGCAGGGTGGCGATGGCGCGCAGGTTGAGCGCATCGTCGGGCGCGGGGTAGGCGGAGGTGCACTGCAGCAGGGTGAGGGCAGGCACTTGACCTTCTCGCTGGGCCCACGCCGACTGCACCCAGCCGACGGCCTGCTTGACTTCGGCCAGGGTGGCCATGCCAGTGGAAAGAATGAGCGGCAATCCGGTGGCGGCGGCCTTGGTCAGCAAGGGGCGGTTGACGATTTCGCCGGACGAGAGCTTGAGCCGCCGCACGCCCAGGCTCACCAGCAGGTCCACCGCGTCTTCCGAGAACGGGGTGGACATGAATTCGATGCCGGCCCGCGCGCAATGGGCGGCCACGATCTGGTGCTGCTCGGCGCTGAGTTCGAGCTTGCGCAGCATGGCGAACTGGTCGGTCTCGCCGGTGGCGCCCTGCTGGTAGGCGGCGGTGGCGGTGCCGGGCAGGGCGAGGTCTTCGGCGCGGAAGGTCTGGAACTTGACCGCGTCGGCCCCGGCGGCGCGGGCGGCGTCGACCAGTTGCAGAGCCAGGTCGAGCTGGCCGTTGTGGTTGACGCCGGCTTCGGCAATGAGAAAGACGCGGTTGCTGGGCATGATGAGGTCTGCGTTCAGGTGGGCTGCCGATTGTGGCGCCATTCGGCGAGGGCGAAGTCGTCGGCGGTGTCGATGTCCACCGAGCGTTGCGGGGGCATGGCGTAAGCCGCCACGGGCACGCTCCACAGACCGTGCTGCGCGGCGTGGGCCAGGGCTTCGCGACGCCAGACGTAGATCGAGCCATTGAGCGCCCAGACTTGGGGTGCGCTCTGGCGGGCGGTCAGGCCGCCGCCCTTGCTGATGCTGACGCTGCCGTCGGGCTGCGCTTCGACAAGGTTGAAATAGGGGTTGAAGCCGCTGTCGAACACGCTGAGCACCAGCCCCGGCGCGTCGGCGGCGTCGGCGCGGGCGAGGCAGCCGTCGAGGTCTTCGGGTGCGCGCAGCGGCGAGGTGGGTTGCAGATCGACGATGCGGGTGACGATGCTTCGCTGCGCTTCGAGATAGGCCACGAGGTGTTCGATGACCGGGAGCTTGGGCGTGTCGTCGCGCGCCAGCTCGGTCGGCCGCAGATAGGGCACGACGGCGCCCGCCTCGCGGGCGATGCGGGCGATCTCCGCGTCGTCGGTGGAGACATAGACGGCGCTGATGGCAGGGTGCTGCAGCGCGAAGCGGATGCTGTGCACGATGAGCGGCAGGCCGGCGAAGGGCCGGATGTTCTTGCCCGGCAGGCCTTTGCTGCCGCCTCGGGCGCAGATCGTGGCGATGGTGGTCATGGGTTCAGCGCAGGGGAAGGGGGATCGGGCGCGAGTGGGCTGCGAGCAAGGCCAGGGCCTGCTCGCTCACCCGGTCTGCGGCAGTGTCGGGCGGCCCGGCGGTGGTGTCGGCACTGGCCGCGACGTGATCGGGCTCGGGTTGCGCGAGCAGGGCGGCCAGCGTCTGTGGCAGATCGCTTAGATAACACGCGGCATCGGCCACGCCCAGCGTGAGATAAGGCATGGCGGGCGCGGCGATGGAGTCGAGCAGTTGCAGCACGCGCCGGCCCGCCAGATGGGCTTCGAGGGCGACGGTGGAGGTGCCGGTGATGACGGCGTCCACCGCGTGCAGCAGCGGGTGCAGCGGCTCGGACGCAGCCGAGAGTCGAAGCTGCAGGTCTTCGGGCAGTCTGGGCTCGGCCTGCGAAGGATGCGGCCGCACGATGAGCGTCCAGTCGGGATGCTCGCGCACGCTGTCGAGGCAGGCCTGCAGCGCACGCTCGGGCAGATGCGGGTCGCCCTGGCGACCGGGCGAGGCCGGGTGCGTGACGGGCTCGGGCTGCAGCGCCAGGAGGATGAGGCGCCCAGGTGGCGGCGCGTTCAAAGAAGCACGCAACGCAAGACCAGCCGCGCGCGTCTGCGCCGCGCCCAGCGCATCGAAGGCCGGGTTGCCGGTGATGGCGATGCGCCCGGGCGGCCATCCGGCCCGGATGAGGTTGTCGCGCGCGGCTTCGGACAACACGCAGACCCGGCTGGGATGGCGGGCGCGGGCAGCGAAAGCATCGCCCGGCATGGCGAACAGATCGAGCAGCGCCAGGGTCGGGATGCCCGCTTCGGTGGCGGCGTCGACCGCGGCGTACTCGCTGCGCGGCGAGTTGGTGGCCAGCACCAGATCGGGCCGAAGGTGAGCGACGATGCGGCGGAAGAAGTGCAGCGGATGAAAGCCCTGGCGGCCCCGTGCGTCGAGCAGGGCCTGCGCGGCCTCGGGGCCGAGTTGCTGCTGCAAGTCCCAGGCGTTGATGCCGAGATAGGCCACGGTCTCGGCCTCGGGAATGTCGGGGTGGGTGTTGCCTGGCTGCAGCTTGCGGCCCAGCGCCAGCGCCCGGGCCTGTTCCTCGGGCGAGAGCAGGTGCAGCAGGTCGGCATAGCCCAGCGGGGTTTCGCCGGCTACGCGCGCCGCGCGGGTCGCGGTGGTGAGGGCCAGCAGGGTGATGTCGAGATCGGGACGCCGATCGCGCAGCGCCCGCAGCACCGGCAGCATCATGGCGATGTGGCCGCCGCCATAGGCCACGGCGAGGATCTTGAAGGGCCCCGTGGTTTGGGCGTTGCCCAAACCGCCCCCCGAGGGGGGCAAGACAACTTGGGGCGGCCCTGCGTTGTCTTGCTCGCGCCGTCGGAATGCGGAGGTCATGTCGGGAGCAACGGTTCGAACTGCTGCGCCCATAGCTCCAGCGCGGCCAGCGCGCGCAGTTCGCGGGTGTGATTCGCCGCGCCCGAGACATGATCGTCGAACAGCTTGCGCACCGTGTCGGCCTCGAAGAGTTGGGCGCCGAGCGCGCCGGGTGCGAACAGCAGCCCGGCCAGCCAGGCCTTGCGCGGGCCGCGAAACCACTCGCCGATGGGGACGGTGAACATCTGCTTCTTGCGGTGCGCGAGGTCGGCGCCGATGAGCGGCTCGGCCGCGCGCTTGAACCAGTGTTTCTTGTCGCCGTCCTTCAGCTTGGTGTCGCCGGGCGCGCGGAAGGCGAACTCCATCATGCGCCAGTCGAGAAAGGGCGTGCGTGCCTCCAGTGACACCGCCATGCCCATGCGGTCGGGCTTGACGAGGTTGTTGCCGGGCAGCAGCAACATCATGTCGAGGTAGAGCATCTGGTTGACGCGGTCGAAGTGCGCCGCCTGCTCGAACCAGGGCGCGGCCACGTCGCGCACGCTGTTTACGTCGGCCAGCTTCTGGCGCAGCCAGGGCTGGAACAGCGCGGCCCGGGCCTGCTCGCCGAAGAGGCCGGTGTGCTCCACGTAGTGCCGCGCGAAGTCGGCCGCGGGCAGGTCGCGCAGCGCGGGGTCGGCCATGAAGCTGGCATATTTGTCGTAGCCGGCGAACAGCTCGTCGCCGCCGTCGCCGGTGAGCACGACTTTGACGCCATCGCCGCCGGGCTCTCCCACCGCGAGCCGCGAAACCTCGCGCGTGGGCATGAACGAGGCGTCGCCGTGCGGCTGGTCGCAGTGCCACAGCACGCTGCCCCAGTCGTCGAGCATGTCGGGCTGCACCACCCGCTCGCGGTGCGTGGCGCCGAAGCGCTGGGCGGCTTCGCGGGCGTAGGGCGATTCGTCGAAGCGCGGATCGGGAAAGCCGATGCAGAAGGTGCGGGCAGGCTCGCGCACATGCCGCGCCATGAGCGCCACCACGGTGCTGGAATCGACCCCGCCCGAGAGAAAGGCGCCGAAGGGCACGTCGGCGCGCAGCCGCAGGTTCACCGCGCCGTCGAGCAGGTCGAGGAAGGCGTCCTGCCAGGCGGTGAAGGTCTGCGGTGCGGGCGTTTGCTCGGCCAGGCTCCACCAGCGCCGGGTGTGGCTGCCGCTGCCCTCGACGGTGAGCACCGTGCCCGGCATGACGTGGCGGATGCCCTCGAACAGCGTGAACGGCGGCGGAACGTAGTTGTAGGCGAGGTAGTGCTGCAGCGCGGGCAGATCGAGCGTGGGCCGCCCCGGCAGCGCGGCGAGCACGGCCTTGATCTCGGAGCCGAACAGCACCTGCCTGCCGTCGTCGTGCACGAACAGCGGCTTGACGCCGATGCGGTCGCGCACGAGATGCAGCCGGGGATTTTCGGGATCGCGCCCATCCCAGATGGCGATGGCGAACATGCCGTTGAGCCGGGGCAGGAAGCCCAGCCCTTCGCGCTCATACAGTCGCAGCAAGACCTCGGTATCGCTGTGATCGGAGTTGAAGCGCACGCCCTGGCGCTGCGCCTCGGCGCGCAGCTCCACATGGTTGAAGATCTCGCCGTTCTGCACCAGCGCGATGCGTCCGTCGTCGCTGACGAAGGGCTGGTGTCCGCCGGCGATGTCGATGATGGAGAGCCTTCGGTTGCCGATGGCCACGCCGGGCGCGGTGAATACGCCGCTGTCGTCGGGGCCGCGGTGAATCAGGCTGGTGTCCATCGCGGCGAGGGCGTGCACGCTCAGGTTGCGACCGGCGCGGTCGAAAAATCCGTAAATTCCACACATGGTGAGATTGTCGCTTTGACGCCCGAAGTCAGTTTGAACTGCGGCGGAAGACTTGCACCACGGTCAGAGCGATGATGCGCAGATCGATCATCAGTCCGTGGTGTTGCGCGTAATCGAGATCGGCCTGCAGCCGCTGCTGCGGCGTGGCGCGCGAGCGGTAGAGGGCCTGGGCCAGCCCGGTGATGCCCGGCCGCACGCGGTGGCGCAGCGCCCATTGTTCGTCGGTGTAGTTGCTGCGCTGCGCCGGCACGTCGGGGCGGGGGCCGACCAGACTCATGTCGCCGCGCAGCACATTGAGGAGCTGCGGCAGTTCGTCCACGCTGCTGCGCCGCAGGAAGCGGCCGACGCGGGTGATGCGCGGATCGTTCTGCGCGGTGCTGTGCGAGCCGCGCTGCGCGGCGTCCACCACCATGCTGCGAAATTTGAACAGCCGGAAGGGCTGCGTGCCACGACCCACGCGCACCTGCGCGAACAGCACGGGGCGGCCGGAGTCCAGCCACACGGCCAGCGCCGCGGCGAGCATCACGGGCGAGAACAGCGACAGCGCCAGCAGCGCCAGCACGATGTCGAACAGACGTTTGGCCACGGAGTTTCAGCGGGCGGCGGTAACCGGCCCGAGACTCTGGCCGACGCGGGTGATCAGATCGATGGCCAGCAAGCGGTCGCTCTCGATCTCGGCGGGCTCGCGCTGCGCCAGCACCTGCGCGGCATGGCGCAGGCGCTCGATCTCCTCGGCGTAAATGGCCTGCCAGTCGGAATCGGGGGCTTCGATGCGCTCGCGGTTGAAGGTGCGCGACAGAATCACGCTGCCGGAACCCAGGCGCAGATGCTCGCCCAGCACCACGCGCCCGGGCAGCAGCCCTTCGTCCAGCCGGGCGATGCCGCCGAAGCCGAAGCGCTTGCCCTGCTGCTTCGCGATCGCCGCGACGCGATCGACCACGCCGTCGGCCAGCGGCTGGAACATGAAGCGCAGGCCCAGCTCGCGGTGCAGGTCGTTGAGGCCCACGTAGATTTCGTCCAGCCCGCTCAGCCCTGCCCAATGCGGCAGACTCTGCAGCGCATCGCGCGTTTCCAGCAGAGCGATGGTCCGGGCGCGGCCAGCCACCAGGGCGACGAACCGCGCCACCGTGTCGGCACTGCGGAACATCGGCAGCATGAGGTCGCTGGCGCCGTCGGCTAGGGCCTGGTCGATCTCCAGGGCGCTGGCGTCATGCAGGGGATTGATGCGCACGATCAGCGCGGCCTGCGGCACGGCCTGGCGAACGACGGCCACGTCCTGCGGCACATGATTGGAGATGAACGTGCCCAAACCGCCCTGGCGCTCCTGCTTGCCGTGCTGCTCCAGGTCGACCATGATCCGCGCCACGCCGCAGCTCACGGCAAAAGCGGCAAAGTCAGGATCGTTGGTGATTTGAATGAAGTCCATCGTGTGAAAAGCTCAGGAAACGCAGGTCAGGAAGCGCGGCGTAGCCGACGGGAAGTGTAGCGATCGCGCACCAGCCGCCCTAGCGGATCGAAGCGCAGCAACGCCCCCAGGCCAGCGGCAAACAGCACGG
Organism: Thiomonas intermedia; assembly: GCF_002028405.1. Lineage (NCBI taxonomy): Bacteria > Pseudomonadati > Pseudomonadota > Betaproteobacteria > Burkholderiales > Thiomonas > Thiomonas intermedia. Next base: position 577,358 of record NZ_CP020046.1, on the reverse strand, counting down.
CCGCCGCGACCAGTGCCAGCGCCCAGGGCAGCGCCACGGCGTGCAGCGTTCCCCCTGCGGCCGCAAGGATCAGCAGCACGCCCAGCAGCACGGCGACGTTGCGCCACTGCGCATCGCCCTGGTGACGCGCCAGCCGCCACCACAGCACGGTCACCGCCACCGCCCAGGCGGCGCCATAGGCGGCCAGGCCGCGCCAGGACTGGGCCGGAAGCAGCGCACCGGCGGCTGCCAGCGCGACGAGTCCCGCGCCATAACCCAGCACCTGATCGGCGATGCGACGGTGGCTGTTGAGCCGCGTGGCCAGCACCAGTTGCGCGGCCTGCAGCGGCAACAGCAGCAAGATCCAGCGCATCGCCTCGGTCACCTGTTGCTGGGCCTCGGCGGTCATGCGGCCCCAGCCGAACAGCAGCCGGACGATGCCCGGCGCAGCCACCATGCCGGCCAGCGCGATGAGGGCCGAGAGCCACAGCATCGCCCGCAGCCACTGGCGCGTCTCCCACTGCGCACGGGCAGAGTCGCCCTGGCTTTCCGCAGCGCTGAGGCGGGCGAGCGCCAGCGCCGAGGCGACGGCGAAAACGGTATGCAGCGGCAGCTCGCCTACGCGCTGTGCGTACTGGAACACGCCGAGTTGCCCAGGCCCCGCATCCGACATCAGGGCGCGCGCCGCAAGGGTGTAGACCACCGTCAGCCCGGAGGCCGCAAGCGCCAGCACCAGCGCGCGCAGGCTGGCGGCGTCCGGCCAGGCCCGGCCCAATGCCGCAGCGGGCGCTGCTGCGCGGCTGGCCCTGCGCATCAGCACAAGCCGCGCCATGGCCGCCATCGCCACGCCGACCGCCACCCAGGCGAACTGGCCGGTGCGCGCCGCAACGATCAACCCGCCGATCAGTCCGAGGTTGAACACCACCTGCCCCGTGTACTGCCACTGCAACCGGCCCTGAGCCTGCAGCATGGCGTTGCCCACCATGGCCACCGCCCCGGCAGGCAGGGCGACCAGGGCGGACCACCCCAGCGTCTGCGCGGCCAGCGCCGCCTCGGGCGCATGCAGTCCGGGGGCGAGGAGATGCACGATCAGGTTCTGGCCCCACCACACGCCGATGCCCGCCAGGATGAAGAGCAGGGCGGCCAGCCGCGACCAGCGCGCGCCCTCGGCTGCGATATGGGCCGCGTCGCGCCCGGCCATGCGCGGCACCATCACCGCAGGAATGGCCGCTCCCCACAACAGACTCACCGCGAGGTCGGGAAAGGACAGCACGACCAGCGCCGCATCGGCGTGGCCGCTCAGACCGAACTGCGTGGCCACCACCACGTCCCGCACCAGCCCCAGCAGGCGGCTTGCGGCCAGAAGCAACAGGCTGATGGAGAAAATGCGCAACATCGACATGGACGGGCATTGTGCCTGCGCCACGGCGCCCGACCGAACGGAAACACGAGGGGGCTTTACGGGTCTGCAAAAGTGTGTCTATAATTTCGGTTCTTTAGCGCCCGTAGCTCAGTTGGATTAGAGTACTTGGCTACGAACCAAGGGGTCGTGGGTTCGAATCCTGCCGGGCGCACCAGTTAAAAGCCGAACGCCTGAACCAGTCATGGTTCAGGCGTTTTGTTTTTTGCGGCGCGGATTTGTGGCGACGTCAGGCCACAACAGCAGGCCACAATGGGGGCTGTCCGGTCTGCTCCTGTACGCTCACTCCATGACTGACGATATCCACCCGGGTTTGTTCATCTTGCAGGGCAACCGGCTGGAATGGCTGCGGGATCTGGTCTTGGAGATTCTGGCGCGGCAGCCGCTGGCTCCTCTGGAAGAAGAGATCGTCCTGGTGCAGAGCAATGGCGCTGCGGAGTGGCTGAAAATGGCGCTGGCCGCGCACGGTGGCGTCTGTGCTGCCACGCGGGTGGAACTGCCGGGCCGGTTTCTTTGGCGCACTTATCGGCAGGTGCTGGGGCGTGCGGCCACGCCTTCGCAGTCGCCGCTGGACAAGCCGCTGCTGACCTGGCGACTCATGCGCCTGCTGGGCGATTCGCCAGACGCGGCCGTCTGCGCACCGCTGCACCACTATCTGCAGGGCCAGGGCGCTTTGCGGCGGTTGCAGCTGGCGCAACGTCTGGCCGATCTCTACGACCAGTATCAGATCTACCGCGACGATTGGCTCGATGCCTGGGCACGGGGACAGGACGTGCTCATCGATGCCCGCGGCCAGACCACTCCGCTGGCCGATGATCAACGCTGGCAGCCCTGGCTGTGGCGTCGGATTCTTTCCGAGTTGAGCGCGGCGGAATGCGCGGGCACCCGCGCCAAGGTGCAGCGGGCCTTTGTGCAGGCGCTTGACGGCCCTGCCGAATCCGGATCGGACATGGCCGTGGGCAGGCTGCCGCGCCGCGTGGTGCTGTTCGGAGCCTCGCATCTGCCGGCCGTGGTGCTCGACGCGCTCGTGGCGCTGTCACGGCACGCGCAGGTGTTGATCGCGCTGCCCAATCCCTGCCGCTACCACTGGGCCGACATTATCGAAGGCCGTGAACTGCTGCGCGAGGCTCCCAGGCGCCGCCCCCTGCGCGCCGAAGACCTCGCCCGCGTGGGGCTGGAGGCTATGCATGTCCACGCCCACCCGCTGCTGGCCGCGTGGGGACGCCAGGGCCGCGATTTCATGCGCCAGCTCGACGTCTTCGACGACCGCGCCGCGGCGATGGACAGGCCCGGTCTGCCCCGGCACGATCAGTTCGACGACACGCCCGGCGACACCTTGCTCGAACAGGTGCAGGCCGCGATCCGCGACCTGCTTCCCCTGCCCGAGCATCCGCGCGAGGTCATCGCCACGGCGGATCGCTCGGTGGTCTTTCACATCGCGCACAGCGCCCAGCGCGAAGTCGAGATCCTGCACGATCAGCTGCTGCATCTCTTGGCGCAGCAGGACGGCAAGCCCCTGCAGCCGCGCGACATCGTGGTGATGACTCCCGACATCACGCCCTTCGCGCCCGCCATCCGCGCGGTGTTCGGCCAGTATCCGCCGGGCGACCCGCGCTTCATTCCCTTCGACATCGCCGACCTGTCGGCGCGCACCACCGATCCCTTCCTGGTCGCCATGGACTGGCTGCTGCGCTTGCCGCAGGAACGCATTCTGGCCTCCGACATCGCCACCCTGCTCGACGTGCCGGCCATCGCCCGGCGCTTCGGCCTGCAGCCGCAAGACCTGCCTCGCCTCACACAGTGGATGGCCGGTGCGGGCGTGCGCTGGGGGCTGGACGCGGAGCAGCGCGCCGATCTCGGTCTGGGCGCCTGCGGCGAGCAGAACACCTGGCGCTTCGGCCTGCGCCGCATGCTGCTGGGCTACGCCGGCGCGGGCGAGGACGGGTTTGCTGACGTCCAGCCCTACGACGAAATTGGCGGACTGGACGCCGCGCTGGTGGGGCCGCTGGCCGATCTGCTCGACGTGCTGCAAGGCTGGTGGCGCGCGGCCCGGCAGAGCGCCACGCCGCTGCAATGGGCGCAGCGCGGCCGCGATCTGCTCGAAGCCCTCAGCCAGCCGCAAGACCTGAGCGAGCGCGAGATCCGCGCCAGTCTCGATGACGCGCTGTCAGCCTGGGTCGATCATTGCGCGGCGGCCGAGTTTGACGAAGCGGTGCCGCTGGAGGTGCTGCGCGAGGGCTGGCTCGGCGGCCTGGACGATACCGCCGGCGGAGGCCGTTTCCTGGCCGGCGGCGTGACCTTCTGCACCCTGATGCCGCTGCGGTCGATTCCGTTCGAGGTCGTGGGCCTTCTGGGCATGAACGAAGGCGACTATCCACGCCAGAGCCCGCGCAGTGATTTCGACCTGTTGCATCAGCCGGGCCAGTATCGTCCCGGTGACCGTGCCCGCCGCGAGGACGATCGCTACCTCATGCTCGAAGCACTGCTCTCGGCCCGGCGCATGCTCTACGTGAGCTGGGCGGGACGCAGCCCGCGCGACAACACCGAGCAGCCGCCCTCCGTCCTGGTGGCGCAACTGCGCGACTACCTGGCCGCGGGCTGGCAGGGCGAGCAAGGGCAGGGCGAGCACGGCGACCTGCTCGCGCAGCGCACCACGGTGCACCCGCTGCAGCCATTCAGCCGCCGCTATTTCGAGGGGGATGCGCAACGGTTCACCTATGCGCGCGAGTGGCGGCAGGCGCATGCGGGCTTGGCCGCGACAGCACGGCAAGCGCCGACGTTCGAGCCATGGGCCGAGCCCTTGACGGTGCAGCAGCTCGCTCGTTTTCTGAAGAATCCGGTCAAGGCCTTCTTCCGGGCCCGGCTCGACGTGGTGTTCGATGACCTGCAGACGCAGGACGACGACGAAGTGTTCGCACTCGACGGGCTGGAGCGTTACGGTTTGCTCGGCCGCCTGATCGACGACCCGCAGGCGGCCGCGCGCCAGGGGCTGGATGTTGCCGTGGCGCAGCGGATGCGCCAAATGAAGGGCCGCGGGGAACTGCCCATGCGTGCCCTCGGCGAGCGTGTCGCGCAGGAGCTGGCGCGCGAGGCCTTGCCGCCATTGCGCAGTTGGCAGGACGTGGAGGCCAGCTATCCGCTGGCGGTGGACAAAGTCCCGCTGCGCATCGCGATGCAAAACTTGCAGATCGACGACTGGCTGGAAGGTCTGCGCGCCGATGGCCAAGCGCGCGTCTGGGTCGAGTTGAGCGCATCCCGGCTGATCGATGCCGACGGTCAGCCGCGGCCCGGGCCACTGGTCGAGGCCTGGGTGCGCCAGCTCATCGCGAGTGCCTGCGGCGAGCAGGTTCAGGGCGTGCTGATCGGGGTTGGGGCCCGGGTCCGCGTGCCGCCGCTCGAGCCGCCGCAGGCGCGCGAGCATTTGCATGCCTTGCTGTGCGCATGGCATGAGGGCATGAGCAGCCCCTTGCCTTTCGCTGCCCGCACCGCATTGGCCGACGTGAAGGGCGGCCATGGCCAGCAGACTTATGACGGCGGCTTCAAGACGGGCGGCGAGGTCGAGGAACCCTGTCTTGCCCGCGTGTATCCAGACTATGCCACGCTGCGCGCCGACGGGCGCTTCGATACCTACAAGGGTGCGCTGTTCCAGCCCTTGTTCGACTGGGCGCTGCAGGCCGAGGTGACGCTCCACGACAAGAAGGCGGACGCAGCCACGGACGCAGCCACGGGAGACGCCGCATGACCGCGCTGCTCGATCCCCTGAGTCTGCCGCTGCAGGGCAGCCGCCTCATCGAAGCCAGTGCCGGTACCGGCAAGACGTGGACCATCGCCGCGCTCTACCTGCGGCTGGTGCTGGGCCACGGCCGCGACGGGGCGGCGTTTCCCCGCGCGCTCATGCCCGAGCAGATTCTGGTGATGACCTTCACGCGCGCGGCCACGCGCGAGCTGGCCGACCGCATCCGCCGTCGCCTGGTGGAGGCCGCACGCTGCTTTCAGGGCGAGGCGCAGCCCGAGCCCGGCGACGTGTTTCTGCAGAGCCTGCTGGACGATCACGCGCCCGGCGCGCCGCGCGATGCGGCCGCCTGGCGGCTGACGATGGCGGCGCAGGCCATGGACGACGCCGCGGTGTTCACCCTCGACGCCTGGTGCCAGCGCATGCTGCGCGAACACGCTTTCGACAGCGGCCATGCGTTCGACGAAGACCTGCTCGCCGACGAAGACGCCCTCACCCAGCAGGCCGTGCGCGACTTCTGGCGGCAGCAGGTCTACCCGCTTTCGGGCGAGGCGCTCGGCGGCGTGCTGGCGCTGTGGCCCGATGTCGATGCGGTGATTGCCACGGTGAAGGCCGCCGCGAAGGTGCGGCAGCGCGCCATGCCGGAGGGCGCGCTGCTCCAGACGCCCGCAGACGCGTCGCTGCTGGCCCTCTGGCAGCGCGTGTCCTCCTTGCGCCTGGCGCAGGCCGGCGGGCTCAAGGCGCAGTGGAAGCCGCGCATTCTTGCGATGCGCGAATGGTTATGCGCCTTGCTGCAGCAGAAGAACAATCCGCTCAACGGCACGAAGTACCCCGCGGCCAAGGTCTGCGGCTGGTTCGACGCACTGCAAGCCTGGCTGGACGATGAGGCGCGGGTGCAGCCCGACCTCGACGATGCGGCCTGGGCCAAGCTCAGCACGGGCGCGCTGCATGCGGGCTGCAACAAGGGCAAGACTGTGGACGTGCCTGCCGCGTTCGACGACATAGGCGCGCTGCGCGACGCGCTGGCCGAACAGCCCGACCTCGACGCTGCCATGCTGGCTTACGCCGCCGCGCAGGTCGACGCGCGGATGCGCGCGCTCAAGGCCGCCTCCGGCCAGTTCAGTTTTCACGACCAGCTCGAACGCCTCGATGCCGCGCTGGCAGGGCTCCAGGGCGGGCGGCTGCGCGCGCGCATCCTGCAGCAATATCCCGTCGCACTCATCGACGAGTTTCAAGACACCTCGGCGCTGCAGTGCCGGCTGTTTGATCGCCTCTACGGACTGACGGTGCCGACCGCGCCCGAGAGCGCCGTGCTGCTCATCGGCGATCCCAAGCAGTCCATCTATGCGTTTCGCGGTGCCGACATCGACAGCTATCTGCGGGTGCGGCAGGCCACGCAGGGACGGCACGCGGCGCTGGCCACCAACCATCGATCGACCGAAGCGGTGGTGCGCAGCGTCAATCAGTTGTTCGGTCGGCGCGAGCAGGCCGAGGGAGAGGGCGCCTTTCTGTACCGGCGGCCGGGCGAGTCCGAAGACGCCAACCCGCTGCCCTTCATCGCGGTCGAGGCGAAGGGGCGTTCCGAGCGGCTCGTCTGCTCGGATGGCGCCGTGCCCGCGCTGACCTGTGCCGTGCACGCCGCAACCGAATCCAAGGGCGCAGCCCGCGAGCGGTTCTCCGCTCACGCCGCCGCGCGCATCGTGGCCTTGCTCGATGATGCGCGGGCGGGGTTTGAGCAGGCCGACGGCGGCTTCGCGCGGCTGCGCCCGTCCGACATCGCCGTGCTGGTGCGCGATGGCGACGAGGCGCAGGCGGTGCGCGGCGAGCTCAGACGCAGGGGCGTGGCCTCGGTCTACCTTTCCGACCGCGATTCGGTGTTCGCCTCCCAGGAGTCCGCCGATCTGCTGCGCTGGCTGCGGGCCGTGGCGGCCCCGCGCGACGGGCGGCTGGCGCGAGCGGCGTCGGCCACCCGCACTCTGGGCGCATCGCTGCGGGAACTGGCCGCGCTGGCCACCGACGACGCCGTATTCGAAGCTCGGCTGGAGCTGCTGGCCGAGCTGCACGGCATCTGGCAGCGCCAGGGCGTGTTGCCCATGCTGCGTCACACCCTGCACCGGCTCGATCTGCCCGCGCGCTGGTTGAGCGAGGCCGACGGCGAGCGCCGGTTGACCAATGTGCTGCATCTGGCCGAGCTGCTGCAGTCCGCCAGCAGCGCGCTCGACGGCGAGCAGGCGCTGATCCATTGGCTGCAGGTGCAGATGAGCGGCACGGTGAACGAGGAGCAGGTGGTGCGCCTGGAAAGCGAGGCCGATCTGGTGCGCGTGGTCACGATTCACAAATCCAAGGGGCTGGAATATCCGCTGGTGTTCCTGCCGTTTGCCACCGCGTTCAAGGAGTCGCGCGACGGCGCTGACGACCGCGACCGCCTGCGCGAAGACCTGCGGCTGCTTTACGTGGCGCTGACCCGCGCGCGGCATGCGTTGTGGGTGGGCCTCGGCGCGTTGAAAATCGGCAGAAGCCAGGCCTGCGTGCTGCATCGCAGTGCCATCGGCTATCTGCTCGGAGGGGAGGCGCCGTTCGAGGGCGCCGCGCTCGACGGTCTGCTGCGGGCGGCCTTTGCCCGCAACGATGCGGTGCAGATCGTCGATGCGGAGGCGCAGCCCGAGGCGCGGAGGCTGCAGCGTGCCGGCCGCGCCCCGGAGCTGATCGAACCCGCCGCCTATCACGCCCGGTTCGATCGCCACTGGGGCATAGGCAGTTTTTCGGCGCTGGTGCGCGATCTCACGCCGCGCTCGACCCAGCAGTCGTCCGTGCAACCCATGCTGCAGGACGAGCTGTGGACCACGGAGCCGGTTTCCCCGCTGGCGAGTCCGTCGTCCGCGGGGCGTCATCGTTTTCCGCGCGGCGCGCTGGTGGGCAAGTTCGTGCATGAACAACTGGCCTGGCTGGGCGACAACGGCTTTGACCTGCACTCGCCCGACATGCGACAGCGTCTGCTGCAGCGCTGCAGCGGGCAGGGATGGGGCGCCGAGCGTTCCCAGGATCTGCTGGACTGGCTCACCGACATCCTCGCCACGCGGCTGCCGCCACTGGAGGCGGCTTTGCCCGAGGTGGGCACCGTCCTGGCGGAGATGGAATTCTGGCTTCCGGTGGCGCGGGTGCGCGCCGCCGAGATCGATGCGCTGTGCCAGCGGCACATCCTGCCGGGCCGCGCCCGCCCCGCGCTGACCGAGCGCGTGCTGCACGGCATGGTGATGGGGTTTGCCGATCTGGTGTTTGCCCACGCCGGTCGCTACTGGGTGCTCGACTACAAGAGCAACGCCCTCGGCGTGGACGATGCCGACTACGCGCAGGACGCGCTGGAGACCGCCGTGCTCGATCATCGCTATGACGTTCAGGGTGCGCTCTACATGCTGGCCCTGCATCGTCTGCTGCGCGCCCGATTGCGGTCGGCCTACGATCCGGCGACCCAGCTCGGCGGCGCGCTCGTACTGTTTCTGCGCGGCATCGGTGGGCCGTCATCGGGCTGCTTGCATCTCCCACCCGATGAGGCTTTGCTCGAAGGGCTCGACGCGCTCCTGGCCTCCAGACTGGGGGCTGCGTGATGCTGCCCGCGCCGTTGCCACCGAAGCCCCCGAACCAGCGAGTCCTGGCCGTATTGCACGATTGGACGGAGCAGGGCGTGCTGCGCCGTCTGGACGTGGCGCTGGCCCGCCTTCTCATCGACCTCTGCCCGCAGATGGCGCCGGAGTTGGTGGTGGCTGTGGCGGTGCTGGCCGATCTGGAAGGACGCGGCCATACCTGCGTGGTGCTCGACGAGTGGCCGCAGCACCTCGCGGCGTTGAAGGAGCGCGCGGCGCAGGCCGGTGCGGCGTCCGCCCTTCCGCCCGATCTGAGCTGGCCGGACGACATCGAGCCCATGCTGCGCGCCTGCCCGGCCGTCCATCTGGAGGGCGGGCACGATGCGGGTGCGCCACTGGTCGTCAGCGCCGGGCGGCTGTACCTGCGACGCTACTGGCGCGACGAGTGCGTCGTGGCCGAGCGGATTCACCAGCGCCTGCAGCATGGGGCCGAGGTCGATGTGCCCAAGGCTTCGGCCATGCTGGCGCGGCTGTTTCCCCCCGCGGCTGAGGCCGGGGTGGACTGGCAGAAGCTGGCCTGCGCGGTGGCGCTGCGCGGACGTTTCACCCTGCTCACCGGCGGCCCCGGTACGGGCAAGACGCACACGGCGGCACGGCTGCTGGCCTTGCTGTGGGCGAGTCGGCCGAGGGAAGATCAGGGCGCCGCCACGATGCGCGTGGCCCTGGCGGCCCCAACCGGCAAGGCGGCGGCCCGGCTCAAGCAGTCCATCGACCGTGAACTCGGCAGGCTCGTCGAGGTTGAGGGTGTGGCCGAACTCGTTCAGCGCCTGGGCCCGGCCCGCACGCTGCACAGCCTGCTCGGCGTTCGGCCCGACACGCGCCGGTTTGCGCGCAACGCGGCACGTCCGCTGGACGTCGATGTGCTGCTGATCGACGAGGCGTCCATGGTCCATCTGGAAATGATGGCGGCGGTCCTCGACGCCTTGCCGCCCACGTCGCGGCTCATTCTGCTGGGCGACAAGGATCAACTGGCGTCGGTGGAGGCGGGCGCCGTGCTCGGCGAACTGTGTACGGGCGCGGAGCAGGGACGCTACACGCCCGGGACGGCGCAGGTTTTGGAGACGCTCGTTGGCGATGTGGTGCCGGCGCGCTTCATCGATCCCGCTGGGCCGCCTTTGTCGCAGCAGGTCGTGATGCTGCGCAAGAGCCATCGATTCGGCGGCGCGATCGGCCAACTGGCCGAGGCCGTCCAGGCGGGCGATGCCGACCGGGCGCAGGCGTTGCTGCGGCAGACCGACGACCCGGCTGTGCGGCTGCTTAGCGTGGCGTCTTCGCTGGCGGCGCCTGCGGCGCAGATCGTGGCCGAGCTGGCGGTTCAGGGGCGCGCTGGCGCTGCGGGTTATGAGGCCTATGCCGCACTGCTGCAACACGGGCCAGTGGCCGGTGAGACGTGGACTGACTGGGCTGGCCGCGTGCTTCAGGCCTTCGACCGATGCCGCGTGCTGTGCGCCGTACGCGAAGGCCCCTGGGGTGTGAATGCCTTGAACGAGGCCATTGCCGCGCGGCTGGACGCGCTCGGCCTGTTGCGCTGCCGCGGCGCCTGGTATGCGGGCCGTGCGGTGTTGGTCACGCGCAATGATCACGATCTCGGGGTGCTCAATGGCGATGTCGGCATCGCCCTGCCTTCGGGCAAGGAGGGCCTGCGGGTGGTGTTCCAGCAAGGCCCCGCTCTGCGCCCAGTCAGCATCAGCCGCCTGGCCGACGTGCAGACGGCATTTGCCATGACGGTGCATCAGTCTCAGGGCTCGGAATTCGAGCACACCATCCTGGCGCTGCCCGAGCGCCACGCCGGGCTCAGCCGTGAGCTGATCTACACCGGCATCACCCGCGCGCGCCAGGCCTTCACGCTGACCTGCGCCGATGCGCAGATCCTGCGCCAGGGCATTCAGCGCGTCACGCGCCGCTCCAGCGGACTGCTCTCGCGCCTCGATACACTTGAGAGGGTGTGAACGAATCCGCCATGCCCGCTCCTCGCGCCCAAACACCCCTGCTCGGCGTTACAAATGCGCGCCGCGCCGATGGGCACGGCTGTGCTTTGCGCCTTGATCGGGTGCGTTTGGACGCGCTGCTCGGCCAAGCCGAATGCATTCACACCCCCTGACTGCCCCATGAACAAGGCCTTTGTCCGCGAAGACACCTCTGACGCCGACGACGAAGACGGCGGCGCCCAACTTCCCCCGCTGCCTCCGGGCGGCAAGAATTACCTCACGCCGGAGGGTTACGCCCGGCTGCGCGCCGAACTGAAAACCCTGGTCGAAGATGAGCGCCCGAAGGTGGTCGAGACCGTGTCGTGGGCGGCGAAGAACGGTGATCGCTCGGAGAACGGCGATTACATCTACGGCAAGAAGCGTCTGCGCGAGATCGATCGGCGCATCCGCTTTCTCACCAAGCGGCTGGACATTGCCGAAGTGGTCGATGCCCGCCTGCAGCACGGCAATGATCAGGTATTTTTCGGCGCCACCGTGCGCTATGCCGACGACAAGGGCACCGAGCACACCATCACCATCGTCGGCATCGACGAGACCGAGCCGCTGCAGGGCAGGATCAGCTGGATTTCTCCGGTGGCGCGCGCGCTGCTCAAGGCGCGCGAAGGCGACAGCGTGAGCCTGCCGACGCCCGCGGGTCTGGCGACTTTGGAGATTCTCGAGGTGTCCTATCCGCCGCGCGACTGAGGCCTGCGTCCGGCCTTGGGGCGCTCAGGCGGCACCTGAACCCTGACCCGCCGCGCGGTTTTTCGCCCGGCTGGCTCGCACCACGAACTGCAGACGGCGCAAGGCGCGCAGGACGTCGGCCAGATGCTTGCGATCGCGCACCTGCACGACGAAGCGCAGCTCGGTGGTGGCCTGCTGCGAGTCTTCGTCCATCGTGACGTGGGCGATGTCGCTGTCGTGTTCGCTGATCGCTGCAGCCACGCGGGCGAGCACGCCCTTGGTGTTCTGCACGATCACACTCAGGCCGGTCTCGAAGGGGCGTGTGCACTCGTCCGCCCAGCCCAGATCGATCCAGCGGTCCGGGTCTTTCTGGAACAGGCGGCGCGCGGTGTCGCAGTCCTGCTGATGCACGATCAGGCCTTCGCCCTTGCCCAGATAGCCAATGATCGGATCGCCAGGAATGGGGCGGCAGCAGGTGGCATAACGCACCGAAATGCCTTCGCTGCCGTCGAGCTGCAGGGTGGACTGGGGATCGCGCCCGGCGCGGCTGTCCAGACGCTCGATGGTGTCGAGCACCGGTGCCGCCAGCGCATCCTGCGGCGAGACGAGAGCCACCACGCGCTTGGCCAGAATGTCGGCCACGCGCTTGCCCAGCCCGATGTCGGCGAACAGATCGTCGCGCGACTTGAACCCGGTCCAACGCAGCAGCTTGTCCCAGACCGTGTCGTCGAGCGTGGCCAGGTCGAGGTGCTCGTGGCGCAGCGCGTTGTGTAACAGCCGACGTCCGAGTTCGATGGATTCGGCCTGCTGCGTGGTGCGCAGCGCATGGCGGATCTTGGAGCGCGCCCGCCCGGTGCGCACGAAGCTCAACCAGCTCGGGTTGGGGCGCGACGCCGGCGCGGTGATGATCTCGATCACATCGCCGCTGCGCAATTCGGTGCGCAGCGGCACCAAGGTGTTGTTCACCTTGGCCGCCACCGTCTGATCGCCCAGATTGGTGTGGATGGCATAGGCGAAGTCCACAGGCGTCGCTCCGCGCGGCAGCGCCAGAATGCGCGATTTGGGGGTGAATACATAAACCGCATCGGGCGCGAGGTCGACCTTGACGGTTTCGAGAAAATCGGCCCAGTCGCGGTTCTCGGTCTGGATGTCAAGCAGCGACTGCAGCCAGGCATTGTTCTGCGCCTGCTGAGGCGCGGGCTTGTCTTCCGGCGTTTTGTAGAGCCAGTGCGCAGCCACCCCGCTTTCGGCGATGCGGTGCATGGCCTCGGTGCGGATCTGAAACTCGATGGGGTTGCCGTTCGGCCCGATCAGCGTGGTGTGCAGAGACTGGTAGCCATTGGCCTTGGGAATGGAGATGTAGTCCTCGAACTTGCCCGGCATGGGCTTGTAAAGACTGTGGAGCACGCCCAGGGCACGATAGCAGTCGAGCACCTCGGTGACCAGCACGCGAAAGCCGAAGATGTCTTGGATATGCGCAAAGCTCAGATGCTTGCTGCGCATCTTGCGATAGATGGAATACAGCGTCTTCTCGCGGCCGAACAACTGCGAGGGCACATGTGCCTCGTTCAAGGCCGACTGCGCGGAGGCCAGGATTTTTTCCACCAGACCATGCCGATTGCCGCGCGCGGCCAACACCGCGCGAGACAGCACGGCGTAGCGGTTGGGGTGGCTGTTGGCGAAGCCGAGATCCTGGAGTTCGCGGTAGACGAGATTGAGCCCCAGACGATGCGCGATGGGCGCGTAGATGTCCATCGTCTCGCGTGAAATGCGCACCCGCTTGTTCGCTGCCATCGCGCCCAGGGTGCGCATGTTGTGCAGACGATCGGCGAGTTTGACGAGAATGACCCGGATGTCCCGGGCCATCGCCAGCAGCATCTTGCGAAAGCTCTCCGACTGGTTCTCTTCGCGGTTGGAGAACTGCAGCTTGTCGAGTTTGGTCAACCCGTCGACCAGATCGGCCACGGTGCTGCCGAAATGCTCGATGAGTTCGGCCTGGGTGATGCCCTTGTCTTCGGCGGTATCGTGCAGCAGCGCCGCCATGATGGCCTGAGTGTCGAGCTTCCAGTCGGCGCAAAGCTCGGCAACCGCCACGGGGTGGGAGATATAGGCCTCGCCGCTGGCACGGTACTGGCCCAGGTGGGCCGCATCGGCGAAGCGGTAGGCCTCGCGGATCTTCTGCAGGTCGGCATCGGGGAGATAGGCCTGCAGCTTGCCCAGAAGGCTCGCCAGGCTCACCGGGACATGCCGCGCTGCGGAACTCTCGTCGCTGGCCGACGGCACTGCCTGCTCCACCGGGGCGGGCTCGGGTTCAGCCGTGGCGTTCTTGGATCGTGCCCGCGGCCGCGTGAGGGCTGCAGCCTTGCCCGCAGCAGGCACAGACAACCCCGCAGCCGAGGATTTCGGACTGGTCGTGGCTGGGTGGCTGCTGGGCATCGTGAAAAATCAGGTGGGCACTCTTTTCAGCATCTCAACGCCCGTGAGTCCGGCGGCGATTTCGCGCAAGGCGGTGACGGCGGGCTTGTCTTTCGATTCGAGCTTGGGCGAATGACCCTGCTCCAGCATGCGGGCACGGTAAGTCGCGGCCAGAACCAGCTGGAAGCGGTTGGGGATTTTTTCCAGGCAGTCTTCAACGGTGATGCGAGCCATGATGTCAGAGTTCCAGTTCAGAGGATGCCGAGGGCACGAAAGACCTCGGGGTGGGAAAGGCGTTGCGCGGCATAGCGTAGCCGTTGGGCGGCCACGACCTGCCTGAGATCGCGCAAGGCGTGCGTAAAGTCTTGATTCACAATTATAAAGTCGAAGTTCCTCGCCTGCGCCAGCTCGACCCGGGCCTCAGTTAGCCGTTGTTCGATGACGTCGGGGGCGTCTTCGGCGCGGCGCGTGAGCCGATGGCGCAGTTCCTCGAACGAGGGCGGCAGGATGAAGATGCTCACCGCGTTGTCGAATTGCGCGCGAACCTGGGCGGCACCTTGCCAGTCGATTTCGAGCAGGACGTCGATGCCGTCGGCCATGCGGCTTTCCAGCCAGCGTTTGGAGGTGCCGTAGCGATTGCCGTGGACTTCGGCCCATTCGAGAAACTCGCCCGCGTCGATGCGGCGCTGAAACTCCGGGCCATCGATGAAGACATAGTGCACGCCGTCGACTTCGGCGCCACGCGGCGCACGCGTGGTGCACGACACCGAAAGCTGAATGCCCGAGTCTTCGGCCAACAAGGCATTGACGAGGCTGGACTTACCCGCCCCGCTGGGGGCGGCGACGACAAAGAGATTTCCGGGAAAATTGGTGGACACGTTCGAGCCTGGTTTATTCGATGTTCTGCACCTGCTCGCGCATCTGCTCGATCAGAACCTTGAGTTCGAGGGAGATTTCGCTGAGTTCGAGCGCGGCGGATTTGGAGCCCAGGGTATTGGCTTCCCGGTGCAGTTCCTGGATGAGGAAGTCCAGTCGCTTGCCGAGCTCGCCGCCCTGGGCGAGCAGCTCTCGCAGGGTTTGGAGGTGGGCCTGAAGACGGTCGAGTTCTTCGGCCACGTCGATGCGGAGGGCGAAGCTGGCGGCTTCCTGCAGCCGACGGTCATTGAGCGTCTCGGCGCTGGTTTCCACCCCGGTCAGTGCGCGCAGGGCTTCTTCCCAGCGTGCGGTGAAGCGGGCCTGTTGCCTCTCCACCGCGAGGGGCACGATGGCCCGGGCGCGGACCGCATGCTGGGCGATCTGTTCGATGCGATCGAGCAGCAAGGCGCGCAGCCGGTCGCCTTCCTGGGCACGCGCTGCGATCAGCGCAGCCAGAGCCTGATCGAGGGCCTGGCCGGCGATCAGGGCGATCTCGGCCGCGTCGGCATGGCCTTCCTGTGCTCCGCCGATGAAACGCAGCACCTCGCCCACCGAGAGCGGGGTGAGGTGGGGCGCCATGGCCCGCAGGGCGGCCTCGGCGGCCAGTAGCGGCGCGGCCGTGCCCGGATCGGGCAGCGCGGGGGCGCTTTGCGGCGCCTCGAACACCGCACGGCAGTCGACTTTGCCGCGACGCAGGGCCTGGGTGATGGATTGCCGCATCGCGGCTTCCGCCCCGCGCAGCTCTTCCGGAAGTCGGAAGGCGATATCGAGAAAACGACTGTTGACCGAGCGCAACTCGATATGGATCTTGGCTCCGGTCGAGAGTTGTGCACTATTTTGGCCGTAGCCAGTCATGCTATAAATTGGCTTCAATCGCATCCCCTTTGCGTGTATTTTTCCACACTCGTCTCGCCTGCAGACTGCTAGCCTTCGCTACATGGCCACCCCGCCCAAATCCAAGCCCGCCCCACTCGCTCCCGAAACACAGGTGGGCGGCTACCGCATTGTGCGCAAGGTGGCGAGCGGCGGCTTCGGCGTGGTGTACCTGGCGCTGAGCCCGGACGGGCAGAAAGTGGCCGTGAAGGAGTATCTGCCGGCCTCGCTGGTGGAGCGGGGGGCGGGCGAGTCGAGCCCGGTGGTGCCTCCCGACAAACTCGCGCTCTACCGCCTGGGCTTGAAGAGCTTTTTCGAAGAGGGCCGCTCCCTGGCCCAGATCTCGCATCCCAGCGTCGTCAGCGTGCTCAACTTCTTTCGCGAGAACGACACGGTGTATATGGTGATGAACTACCTGGAGGGCGCGTCGCTCCAGGAATTCGTCATCACCGCGCGCGAGCTCAAGCGCAAGAAGATCTTCCGTGAATCGACCATCCGCTCGTTGTTCGATGACATTCTGCAGGGCTTGCGCGTGGTGCATCAGCACAAGATGCTGCACCTCGACATCAAGCCGGCGAACGTGTTCATCACCGACGACAACAAGCCCATCCTGATCGATTTTGGCGCGGCGCGCGAAGTGCTCAATCAGCAGGACAAGCGCTTCCGCCCGATGTATACGCCGGGTTTCGCGGCGCCGGAGATGTACAAGCGAGAAGGTGCGTTCGGGCCGTGGACCGACATCTACGCCGTCGGCGCCTGTATCTACGCCTGCATGACGGGCTATCCCCCCTACGAGGCTCCGCAGCGCCTGGAGAAAGACCGGCTGCAGGCCCAACTCTCCAAGCTCCGTGGGGTGTATTCGGACAATCTGATCGAGATCGTCGAATGGTGCATGGCGCTGGATTCGATGGCCCGGCCCCAGAGCGTCTTCAATCTTCAGCGCGAGCTGGGCGCCGAGAATGCCCGCCGCTACACCAATCTGACCATGGGCGAGAAGCTCCGGCTGCACATCGACGAGTTGGTGAACGACACCAAATCGCAGGTCCAGAAAGTGCGTGACGTCACCCGCTTCGGAGCCCCGGTTCAGGCCGTGCAGAGTCCGGCGCCCGAGCCGGGCAAGCCGGCGAACAGGGGACGGAATTGAAGTTTTCGGTATATCAGGTCAGCCGCCGCGGTGGGCGTGCGTCCAACCAGGATCGCATGGGCTATTGCTATACGCGGGAAAGCGCGTTGTTTGCCCTGGCCGACGGCCTCGGTGGGCACCCGCGCGGCGATGTGGCCGCGCAGATGGCGCTGCAGACCATTGCTAATCTCTTTCAGCAAGAGGCCAGACCGCGCTTGCGCGATCCGCAGGAGTTTTTGCGCCGCTCGATCTTCCGCGCCCATGAGCAGATCCAGCGCTATGCCCAGGAGAACAAGCTGACCGATTCGCCCCGCACCACCGTGGTGGTTTGCGTGCTGCAGAACGGCGCTGCGCACTGGGCGCACGTGGGCGATTCTCGGTTGTATTTCATGCGCAATGGCGCCATGTTGACGCGCACGCGCGATCACTCGCACATCGAGCAGAAGCACAGAAAAGATCAGGCCGATGGCCTCTCGCTGCTGCAGCCCGACGGCCCGACCCGCAATATGCTGTTCACCTGCCTGGGGTCGGGGCAGTTGCCCATGATCGAGGTCGGCTTGCCGCAGGCCATGCGGCGGGGCGACATTGTGCTGCTGTGTTCCGATGGGCTCTGGGGACAGATTCCCGAATCGGTTCTGGTACGGCAGTTCGGCCAGCAGGTGCTCTCGGACGCGGTACCCGAGGTGGTCGAAATGGCGCTGCGACAAGGCGGTGCCGACTCCGACAACGTCACGGCGTTGGGTGTCGAATGGGAGGCCGATCCGGAAGAGCTGGAAACCTCCCTGCGCATCGAAACCGAGACTATGCAGAAGGGCGGCTTCAAGTCCACCATCCAGAGCGATCTGGGCGATCTGCAGGTCGACGAAATGAACGACGCCGACATCGAGCGCTCGATTGCTGAAATCAACGCCGCCATCCGACAGGGTGCGGCGCGTAAATAACGCTTCTCATTTTCTCCATGCAAAACACTCATCCTGCGCGAGAAGGTCGCGGGCATTCGGCGCTGCGTGCCATTGCCATCGAACGTCATTTCACCCGTCATGCGGAAGGGTCCGTCCTCGTGGCCTTTGGTCATACCCGCGTGCTCTGCACCGCTTCGGTCGAAGAGCGCGTGCCGCCGCACAAGCGGGGGAGCGGGCAGGGCTGGGTCACGGCGGAATATGGCATGCTGCCCCGGGCGACGCACACGCGAGGCGAGCGCGAAGCCAAGCGGGGCAAACAACAGGGCCGGACCGAAGAGATCCAGCGCCTCATCGGCCGGTCGTTGCGCGCCGTGTTCGATTTTTCTGCTCTGGGCGAACGGCAGATCACGCTCGACTGCGATGTGTTGCAGGCCGATGGCGGCACGCGCACCGCGGCCATCACGGGTGCCGCCGTGGCCGCGTGGGATGCCTGTCAATGGCTCATGGCGCAGGGCCGCATCCAGCACAATCCGATGCGCCAGCTGGTCGCTGCGGTGTCGGTGGGTCTGCTGGGCGACGACTACCGTCTCGATCTCGACTACGCCGAGGACAGTCAGTGCGATACCGATATGAACGTGGTGGGCACGGCCGACGGGGCCTTGATCGAGGTGCAGGGCACGGCTGAGGGCACGCCGTTCTCGCGGCAGCAGCTCGACGGCATGATCGATCTGGCGCAGCGCGGCATTGCCGAACTCGTTGCGCTGCAACGGCAGGCCCTGGAGATTTGAGGGTGGCCGCCTCGACGCCCGGAACCTGGCAGATCGTGCTTGCGTCCGGCAATCCGGGCAAGCTCGCCGAGCTCTCGGCCTTGTTGGCGCCGTTGGGTTGCCATGTGCAGGCTCAGGGCGAATTCCAACTTGCCGAAGCCGAGGAGCCGCATCCGACCTTTGTCGAGAATGCGCTGGCCAAGGCGCGCCACGCCAGTTTCCACACGGGCCTTCCCGCACTGGCGGACGATTCGGGCCTGTGCGTGGAGGCGCTCGGTGGACTGCCGGGCGTGCGCTCGGCCCGCTTCGCGCCGCAGACCGAGGGGCCGCGTGCCGCGCAGGACGCCGCCAACAACCGTTTGCTGCTGCAGCAGATGGAGGGCCAGACGCAGCGCCTTGCGCGCTTTGTCAGCATCGTGGTGGCGCTGCGCCATGCGGCCGATCCCGAGCCGCTCATCGTTCGCGGCGAACTGATCGGGCAGATCGCCCATGCGGCGCAAGGGCAGGGCGGCTTCGGCTACGACCCCCTGTTCGTTCTGGCGGATGGCCGCACCCTGGCGCAATGTGACGCGCAGGAGAAGAATCGCATCAGTCACCGCGGCCAGGCCTTGCACACCCTGTTGCCCCTTCTGCGCACGCATTGGGGCTGGATGGCGTCTTCGACCTGACGCTGCAGTCTTGGTGAAGCCGAAACACATTCCAATCGTCGAAGCGGGGGCGGCGTCCGTTGCGCCCGGCGATGCGGCACCTCAGCGTGCGGCGCAATCCCTGCCGCACTACATGCGACCCGGCACCCTGCAGTTCCAGTCGCTGCCGCCCCTCAGCCTTTATGTGCACCTGCCGTGGTGTCTCAAGAAGTGCCCGTATTGCGACTTCAATTCGCATGAGTGGCGGGCGGGTGGGGCGATTCCCGAACAGGCCTACCTTGCGGCCCTCCGTGCCGATCTCGATGCGGCGCTGCCTCTGGTGTGGGGGCGCCGCGTCATCTCCGTCTTCATCGGGGGCGGCACGCCCAGTCTGTTCTCGCCCGAGGCCATCGACCAATTGATCACCGATGTGCGCGCCCGGTTGCCCCTCGTCGCCGATGCCGAAATCACGCTGGAGGCCAATCCGGGCACCTTCGAGCAGGACCGGTTCGCGGCGTTCGCACAGGCGGGCGTCAACCGCCTGTCCATCGGCGTGCAGAGTTTCAACGATGACCGCCTGCGTGCGCTTGGCCGCGTGCACGATGCGCGTCAGGCGCACGACGCGGTGGCCGAGGCCGCGCGTCACTTCGCAAGCTTCAATCTCGATCTGATGTTCGCTCTGCCTCAGCAGGACATGGCGGGCTGCAAGGCCGATGTGATCGAGGCCCTCGCACATCAGCCGCCGCATCTCTCGCTCTATCAGCTCACGCTCGAGCCCAACACCCTTTTCGCCCGCCAGCCACCGCCTCTGCCCGACGACGACCTCGGCGCCGATATGCAGCATGCCGTGGCGGATCTGGCCGAAGCAGCGGGGTTGCAGCGTTATGAAGTGTCTGCCTACGCCGCGGCCGGGCACTCCTGCCGCCACAACCTCAACTACTGGCAATTTGGCGACTATCTTGGCATCGGCGCCGGCGCCCATTCCAAGATCACCTTTGCGCATCGCATCGTGCGCCAGACGCGTTGGCGCCATCCACAGCGCTACAGCGAACAGGCCGAACGCGCCAGCGCGGTCGAAACCGAAGTCGAGGTGGCGCGCCGCGATCTGCCGTTCGAGTTCATGCTCAATGCCCTGCGACTGCGAGAAGGCGTACCCGCAGAACTGTTTACGGAGCGAACCGGGCTGCCTCCGTCAACCATTCATCAAGCGTTGCAGGCCGCGCAAAGCCAGCGTCTGATGGTCGAACCGGACACCCGCCTGCAGACCACCCCGCTGGGTTTCAACATGCTGAACAACGTGCTCGAGTTATTCCTGCCCGAATGAGCGCCCTCCGCTCGTGGCTAGAATGCTGCCCCTGGCTTCATCGTTGAGCCAAAGCATGGGGAAGCGTGGCAGAGTGGTCGATTGCACCGGTCTTGAAAACTTGCGTTCCGACCATACGCGGGCAACGGAAAGTACATTAAAAACAACGTGTTGCAAAGACTCTCCCGGCAGTAGCTTTAGCGCCGTTTAGCAGATTCTTAGCACATCACAGAATTAGGTGGGTTGGCAGAGCGGTTGAATGCACTAGTCTTGAAAACTAGCAAGGATGTAAGTCCTTCCAGGGTTCGAATCCCTGACCCACCGCCATCACAACAAGAAATCAAGCCCGCTGGTTGGAATCGCCGATGTTCAATCTCTTGATGTTCAACGCCGATTGGCCGTCAGGCAGGCTCACCGTTCCAATGGGGCGGATGTTCGAATACACAGATGACCACATTACCGAGCAGTTCCGGGAAGGTGGCAATCCTCTGCTTGATCGACTCACCGCTCTACCGTGCCTGTTCTGCGAAGAAGGCACCACCACAGAAACCGCCTATGTCGGCCAGATCAACCGGGCGCGTATCGTCGGCAGGGATGTGTCCCTAGAGATCAGCATCGACACGGAAGTGCCTCCGCTGCAAAACAGCATGCTCTACGCGAACTGTGCAGAGCTGCACATGCCCCATGACTTCGAGTTTTCGAGGAACCATTGGGCAGTGAAGGACGTGGATCTTTATCGGTTCCTGCTGCGAAACGTGCGACCCTGCAGGCAGCGCCCGTCCGTCTTCCAAATCCCTGAACACGAGAACATTGAGCCTACGCTGGCGTCAGCCATGATGCCGTTCGATGCGGGGTTCAATGCCGTGTATGAGGCCATTCAGCAAGCCTCAAGCAATGCGGGTCTTCGTTGTAGGCGAGCCGACGACATCTGGGAGAACGCCGCGATCATTCAGGATGTGGTTGCACTGATCGACCGCTCCAGAATCGTGATCTGCGACTGCTCGGGCCGGAATCCGAACGTGTTCTACGAGGCTGGCATTGCCCATACGCTGGGGCGTGAGGTGATTCTCATCACGCAGAGCGAGCACGATATTCCGTTCGACCTTCGACACCTGCGCTATATCCTCTATCACAGCAACGGCGAAGGGCGTGCCGCGCTGACGGAAGCGCTACAGGCAAGGATGCAGACGCTGCTGGGCACTGATAACCGGGACGCCCGCAAATCGGGCTAACCCCGCACCACGGCACACGAACCCGCAGCCCATCCACTTAAGCAATCGCTGCCGCGTGTTCAAAGGAACCGAGCCACCTCTATGGCCCGAGACCCGTTGCTCCACATGGCGACGGAACTCGCGTTTCAGAGAGTTCGTTGCAAATCCCGATCTGCGGAGAATGCCACAGCGCGCTGGGCTTGGATGGCGGCCAGGCGTTGCGACAGCGCTTGCGAAATCGAATTGTAGGCGGTGCTTCCCAGGGCGAGCCGCAACGCAGGTTTTGCTTCATCCGCGGCCGCGATCATAGCAGCGGCGGTTCGTCCCGCGTCCCCCTTGAGAACGAAGCTTCCACTGCTCACGGCGCGTCGAACTTCCCCAGCCGGCGTGTCGTCATACGCGGTCATCGGATCGGCGTGGACCAACCCGGCTCCAAAATTGGTCGCGGTCGGTCCGGGTTCGGCAATGATGAAATCGATTCCGAATGACGCAACCTCTTGAGCTACCGCCTCGATGAAGCCCTCGATTCCCCATTTGGTGGCATGGTATAGACTGAAATTGGGGTAAGCGATCTGGCCGCCCTCGGACGAAACCTGAACGATCCGCCCGCCGCCCTGGCGGCGCAGATGCGGTAAGACTGCGCGAATGAGTTGGATAGAGCCGGTGAGATTGGTCGCGATCTGCCGGTCGATCTGGCCGTCGGTCACTTCCTCGGCCGCGCCGACGAGGCCGTAGCCAGCGTTGCTTACGATGACGTCGATCCTGCTCGCGCTCTGGAAAGCGTGATCAACAGCCGCCCGAATGCTGCTTGTATCGATGAGGTCCAGCGTCGCCACCGCGAGCCTGTTGCCATACTGGCGCTGCAGATCGACCAAAGCATCCGGGCGACGCACCGCTCCGATGACCCGGTTACCGCGCGCCAGCACTTGTTCTGTCATTTGGTAGCCGAGTCCGGAGGATGCTCCGGTGATGAACCATGTCTTGCTCATGAATATACCTTTCGTTGCGAGAACAGGAAGGTAGCGCAGGACGATTGGTGATATAAGATAGCCAATATGGGATGATATCGTGTAAGCCATTCACCAATGTCAAAGCCGACCCTCAACGACGTCGAAGCATTCGCCGCCATTGCCCATCACCGCAGCTTTCGGAAAGCTGGCGATGCGCTGGGGGTGTCGCGATCGGCTCTCAGCCATGCCATGATCGGGCTGGAACGGACTCTGGGTGTCAGGCTGCTCAACCGCACGACCCGAAGCGTCTCGCCCACCGAGGCCGGCACGCGCCTGCTGGAACGCATGATCCCGGTTCTACGGGATTTCGATATGGCGCTGGATGGCCTTGCCGATGAACGCGGCGAGGCCGGTGGGCGATTGCGGATCAATGCCAACAAAAGCGGCGCGCAGTTTCTACTGTCTCAGGTCGTTCCGCGCTTTATGACGCAGCATCCGAAGGTGGAACTTGATCTTGTATCCGAAGGTCGCCTTATCGATATCGTGGAAGCAGGTTTCGATGCAGGGGTCCGGCTCGCCGAAGCCGTGCCGCAGGACATGATCGCCGTGCCAGTCGGGGGCAGTGTCCGCTTCCTCGCGCTCGCTTCGCCAGCCTATTTGGCCGGTCGGGGAACCCTGACCACGCCTGACGACCTTCGCCAGCATGTCTGTATCCGTCAGCGGCTGCCGAGCGGAAAGCGCTACCGCTGGGAATTCAGCCGATGTGGAGAGGAATCGTCGGTAGATGTACCCGGTTTACTGACGCTGGATGATAACGAGCTGATGACTCAAGCCGCGTCCAATGGGCTCGGCATCGCATATGTCCCCGAGATTTTCGGACGCGACCTGCTGGCATCAGGTCGGCTTGTGACCGTATTGGAGGACTGGTGTCCACCACTGCCCGGTCTGATGCTCTACTATCCAGGCCATCGTCACGTTCCGTCCGCACTGCGCGCGTTTATCGATATATTGAGAGAAGCCAACCGCCAAATTGGACTTTGATTTACGAACGGTTTGCAGATGGATACGTGAGGGCGGCGTTAGAGGGTTATAGCGTAGACGTAGTGCTCATCTTCATCGGGCGTGGCCCGCCAATGAAAATGCACGCCTTGAACGGGCCTCTCGACGACGAGCGATGAGAGGTCGAGCCTGGGCCCATGGCCTCTGGACCTGCCCCCGGCGTGGCGAATTGAGGTCATTCCAGTCCGCGAGCCCGTCTCCACCTGAGGACATGGATGAGTTACATCGATCGAAACCTGCTGACCAACGAACAGCTGCTGCACCGGGCTTACCTCAGCCGCACCGTGTTCATTGCGCCCACGGTGCTGGTGCTTGCGGGGCTTGCGACTTTTGTTTTCGGTGGCGGTGTCGCGCTGGCGGGGGTTGCGGTGCTTTTGGTCGGGTTGTATGGCGGGATCAAAGCCTTGATCCGCTACACGACCTCCGAGTTCGGGGTGACGAACAAGCGCGTCATCATGAAGGTCGGACTGGTCCGGCGCACCTCGGTGGAAATTGTGCTGAACAAGGTGGAGAGCATCAGCGTGGACCAGGGCCTTGTGGGGCGCGTGTTCAACTTCGGATCGGTGTCCGTGATCGGCACCGGCGGCACGCATGACCCCTTCCATCGCATCGCGGCGCCCATGCAGTTTCGGCGAGCTGTGCAGGAACAACTGGCGGGATAGGCCGCGTGGGCGAGGGGGCCGGGGGCCGATGCCAGCCCCCAAAGCTCAATGCCCGGGGTAGTGTCCCGCGGCGATGTCTTCCATCAGCGTGGGATGGCTGGGTGCCCAGCCGAGCCGGTCGCGGGTGATCGCATTGGAGGCAGGAGCATCCATGCCGAAGAACATGCCGATCCAGTCGAAGTGCGCCTTGGCTTGATTCGTGGGAATGCTGGCCACGGGAAGATGGTGGTAGTGGCCAAGAGCCTGAGCGATGTCGCGCGTGGCAAGGCTTTCTTCGGCGACGGCGTGCCATACCGAGCCGGCTGGCGCCTTGTCGACCGCCAACTGGACCAGCTTGGCGGCATCCAGTCGATGCACGGCCGCCCATCGGTTCAGACCTTCGCCCAAATAGGCCGAGATGCCGCCCTCCCGTGCGATGCGCGACAGCACCGCCATAAACCCATGGTCCCCACCGGCACCGTGCACGGTCGGAGCGAACCGCACGACCATGCTGCGCACGCCGCGAGAGGCCAGGTCCAGGGTATAGGCCGCGTTGCGCAGGCGGGGGTGAAGCGCGGGATCGGGGCGGTCCAGCTCGGTGCCGGGTCGGCCAGCGGCCAGTCCCAGCGTGCCCGAGGCGATCAGCAAAGGGCCGCCTGTGCCGACCAGCCCTTCGGCGAAGACTTCGATCGCGGCACGATCGGTCTGTGCGGCCGCTTCCATACGCGAGAAGTCGTGGACGTAGCCCAGGTGCACGACCCCTTCGACGCGCGCCGTGATGCGGCGCAGTCCCTCCAAATCTTCCAATGAACCGCGGACGGGCTCGGCGCCCAGCCCGTCGATGGTCGCGGCCGCGGCGTCAGATCGGGCCAGGCCCAGCACGTCGTGCCCGGCCGACAGAAGTTCGGACACGCTGGCGGAGCCGATCCAGCCAGATGCTCCGGTGACAAGAATGCGCATGACAGTCCTTTCAGTGAGTGTTGACACAGTGTGACATCAGTATAGCCCTATCATGTCACGTTGTGACAACACTTTGAAAGACCCTGATGGGACGCTGGGAACCGGATGCCGTGGGCCGACTGCGCACAGCCGCGTTGGAGCTTTTTGTCGAACGTGGGTACGAGCAGACCACGGTGGCGGATATCGCGGAGCGGGCCGGACTGACGGCCCGCACCTTTTTTCGGTACTTTCCCGACAAGCGTGAAGTCCTGTTCCAGGGCGTCGAGCGGCTGGAGCAAACCATGGTCGACGCGCTCCTTCAGACACCCGACGAGGCTTCTGCCATGACGGCGGTTGGCACTGCGATGGGCGCGGCCGACGGGTATTTTGGCGATATTCAGGCGTTTGCCCGCCGCCGTCGCGACGTCATTGCCATGAACGCCGAGTTGCGCGAGCGCGAGTTGATCAAACTCGCCAGACTCTCGGCCGCATTGGCGGAGGCCTTGGCGCAGCGGGGCGTCGATGCGGTCGAGGCGCGGCTGGCGGCAGAGACCGGCATGGCCGTGTTCCGGCTCGCTTTTGAGCTCTGGCTTGCAGATGACGAGCATCGACGGTTTGGTGCAATCGCCGCAGATCTGCTGCGCCGCCTGGCTCGCTTGGCGCCCGCCACCTGAGCGCCCGTCAGTGGTCATGCGCCCGCGTCGCGAAGACGCCGGGCGTGTCCCCGGTTGCTCAGGGCTTGATGTAGGCGAAGCCCGCGTGCTCAAGTTGCATGATGCGCACCACACCCGCAGGAACGATGACGGCCTGTGGCACGAGTTCAGGCAGATGGCCGAGCTTCTTGGCCATGCCCATCATCGTGTTGTGGCAGGCATCGAACTCGATGCCTTCGGCGTCCTGCGACGCAATGCGATCGGCCACGGGGCTGTCTTTGAGCAACATGCGCAGACCTGGACCGTAGGTCACGATGACGATCTGTACCTTCTCCTGACCCAGGTCATTGAGCACATTCTGCGCATTGTTCAGCGCCAGATTCCAGACATAGGGGTCATCCTGGCTGACCTGGATGACCATCTTGTACTGCGCAAAAGGCTGCTGATGAATGAATGTCGGGGTCTCGAACTTGAAGCTCTCGAGCATGGACGGGTTGGCGGCCTGGGCCAGGCTTGCCGCGCCGATCATGCTGGCTGCGATGGCGATTTGGGCCAGTCTTCGGACGGGCGTGAAAACGGGGTACGACATGTCTCTCTCTCCTCTGGGTGTCAATCGGCACGATCGGGAATGTCGCGCTCGATAGTCTTTTTTTTGCGCACTGTACGTGCGACTTGCCAGGAGGATGAATCGAATTTTGTGTGAAGGATATTGGTGTTTTGGATGAATCGGCTCAAGACTGGGCCCGGTCAAGCAAGGGAGCGCGGAGGTGCACTCTTGCAGTAGCCAGTCCTCGAACACCCGCACGGCCCGCGTCATGGGGTGAGTCTTCAATCGGCTCAGTCAGCGGTCTCCTGCATGGACCTCGGTGGCGAAGGGCCTGACCGCCTCACACAGGCCATTCTGTCAGCGGTCGCCCTGGCCATGCACGGATCATCCTGGGAGCGGTTCGGCTCGTTTCCGCAACGATGCCTTCGTGGAGAAGCCACCCGATCCGGTGGCTTTTTCTTTTTGGTCAATAACTTACGATGGCTGTTGAATCTTGAGGCTGTGCGTGGCGTTGCCATGTCAGCCGCGCCAAAACGCCACGAACCTGCTCCAGAGTGCGTCCCCATGGAGGCCGTGCCCAACTGGGTGCAACAACGGGGTGCAAGAATAGACGGCGCAGGCCCAAACATCTGGAGAGCACAGCTTGATCCAATCGTATGCAGACTACCGAATGTATCTGGAGGCCGACCGTATTGCGCTCGGGGCGGAATCCCGCTGGGCGCCGTGGCGAGACGAGATTTTTCGGTTCCAGCGTCTGTTGAGAAAAGTCGAATTTCTCACGAACTGCAGAAAAAATTCGCTTCGTCGGCGTTTCGCCGCCTATCGTTTTCGTAGACTTTCGATCAAGTTGGGTTTTTCGATTCCCATCAATGTTTTTGGCCCTGGGCTTGCGATTCTTCACTACGGCACCATCGTGGTGAATTCCGGCGCCAGAATCGGATCCAACTGCAGAATTCATACCGGCGTCAATATTGGCGCCCAGCTCGGTAGCGGAGGGGCGGTACCTAAAATCGGGAATAATTGCTATATCGCGCCCGGCGCCAAGTTGTTCGGGGCGATTGAAATTGGTGACAATACAGCCATCGGCGCCAATGCGGTGGTCAACAAGAGTTTTCCCGGCGGCAATGTAACGCTTGGTGGAATACCTGCCAAGATTATTTCAGAGAAATCGACCGAAGGTCTTTTCACGCATGGTGATAAGCGGTTCTGAGCGGTTTTATGGGCATATCGGAAGATCCTTAAGGCGTTTCAATCTTTCGCCCATAGGGATGATGGATTAGGGTGTTGATGTCACTATGTTCTCCCCTGCGCGCATTCTGATGGTGGTTGATGGGCGCTACCCAGCCACTGGGGGCGCCGAAATGCAAGCCCGACTGCTGAGCCGTTCGTTTGCGGCGGCGGGGCACAGCGTTCGCGTGCTCGTTCCGCAACTCGATCGGTCGCTGCCCTGCCTCGACGATGTCGACGGCGTTCCAGTGGTCCGGCTGCCTTATCCCCGCATCAAGGGTGCGGGGGCCATTTTGCTCAACATTCGGTTTGCCTATTGGTTACTACGCCATCAAAACGAATTTGATGCCGTGCACATCCACATGATGCACAACCTCGCAGGCGCTGCGGGATGGATCAAACGTTGGTTGAAGCCGACGGTCATCGTCAAGGTTTCCGGCGCGGCGGAATTTCAGGGAGGCATTCTGGACCCCGCGCATCAGAGCAGGCCGATTCACCGCATCTTGCGCGGCGGCGCTCAGCGCCTGGATGCCTATCAGTGCATCAGCAAGAGGACCGCGCAGATCATGGAGCAGGCGGGCTTTGAACGTAACCGGCTGCATCTGTTGCCCAATGCGGTTGATCTTGCCCGATTTGAGCCGCCTCCATCGAGAGACCAGTCCGTCTTGCGTGCGGTCTTCGTCGGGCGTCATGTTCCTGTGAAGGGCCTCGATATTCTCTTGGCGGCGTGGGCCAAGGCCACACTGCCGCCAGGCGCTCAGCTGACGGTGGCGGGCGATGGCCCCGAGCGTGATCGATTGATGGCATTGGCCAATCAATTGGGCATCGCCCAGAGCGTGGCTTTCCCGGGTCTGGTACAAGACGTGCCTGCGCTGCTGCGGGCGAACAATCTGTACGTTCAGGCCTCACATCAGGAAGGGCTGCCCAATGCCGTTCTTGAGGCCATGGCCAATGGTTTGCCCACGATCGCCACGCGCATCAGCGGGCATGAAGATGTCATCACAGATGGGGTCACCGGCATGTTGGTCCCACCCAATCAGGTCGATGAGCTTGCGAGGGCTCTGTCGCAACTCGCTGTCTGCGCAGATTTGAGACAGACGATGGGCAGGGCGGCACGGCAGTTTGTCGAGCAGCACTATTCCACGGAGAAGGTTCTGGGGGCACTACTGGCGGTCTATCGGCGAGAGGGTACTTCGCCCCCTGGGCAGGCGGATCTGAAAACCAATGCAAATCAGTAAAGACACCGTGGCTGCCACCAAGGCCGAAAAGCGAGGCGTACTCGCGCGTCTGTTCCAGCACACCTCCAATTATTCGATTGGAAGTGTGCTGGTGATGCTGGCCAGCATGATTTCATTTCCTGTCCTGACGCGGATTTTCTCCGTGGCGGAATACGGAACCATGGCCTTGGTAACCTCCACGATCCTGTTTTTGGTCGGCGTGGGCAAGCTGGGCTTGCAGCATTCAGTGGTGCGCTATTACAGCGAAGTCGAGGCCGGCACGCGGTCGAATACGACCACGCAGTTTTTCTCGACGGTTCTTTTCGGGATGATTGCGGTCGGGCTGTGCGTAACCTTGCTGAGCGTCGTGGGGGTTCACTTCACGCCTACGGCTTGGCTGTCCAATGAACAGACAAAATACCTCATTATTTTGGCGTCGCCGCTGATATTTATTCGCGTGGTTGATAGTGCCATGTACAATCTTTTGCGGGCCCAGCAGAAAAGTGGGGTTTACAGCACCTATTTCACGGTCAGAAAGTATTTGGGGCTGGCGTTGATTTTTTTTGTTTTGTTTTACGTTTCGCGCACGCTGGAAGGATTTTTCCTGTCGTCCATGCTGGGTGAATTCATCGCTGTGTCTGTGATTATATTTTACTATGCACGCCAGCGGGTATTTGATCTCCGTGAGTTCAATAGACCGCTCTTTGTGTCCATGCTCGTATTCGGGCTGCCACTGCTTGCAAGCGAGCTTTCTATGTTGCTTCTGAATATGAGTGGCCGCTATATTATTAACTATAAACTTGGCCCGGAGCCTTTGGGGGCTTTCTCGGCGGCATTTAATTTCAGCGATTATTTGCAGGGTGTTCTGACCGCTTCGTTTGCCCAGGCTGTTGTGCCGATGTATTTCAAGATGTGGGAGCAGCAAGGGCGTGACAAAACGGTCGCATTCATTCAGCAGGCGCTGAAGTATTACATCGCGCTGGCGCTGCCAATCCTGGGCGGAATGGCGGCGGTGGGGCCTGAGCTTCTCAGGTTGCTGGCTTCATCCAAGTATGAGGTCAGTGCATCGCTGATTGTTTTCATCGTTGGGGGTATGTTGGTTTCCGGTGGGACGCCGATTTTCAGTGCGGGAATTTATATCAACAAACTGACCAAGGTAGTCATGTACTCGGTTTTGACGGCTGCCGCTGTGAATATTGGTTTGACTTTCATGCTGGTTGAGCCATTCGGTATTGAGGGGGCTGCATTCGCGGCGCTTGTGAGTTATTTGGTGTATACCGTTCTGGCGGCTTATTATGGCCGAAAGGTCGTCAAAATTGCCATTCCCTGGGGCGATATGGCCAAATATGGTGGCTTCACTTTGATCATGTATGCGGCTGTGATCTGGGTGAACCCTCCCAATCTCACGTTGAGGATTTTCTCGCAGATTGTGGTGGGAGCTTTGATTTACGGTGTCTTGATCGTGATATTCGATCGGGAGATTCGCGGTTTGCTGCAGAAGGGGCTAGGCAGGCTGCGTGGCGCGGGTTGAGCTGAGGACGAATACAATCACGCCCATGCTGTTCTGATTTGATTTCTGCGAACGATGGAAGACGGGTTTGCAGTCGTCCTGGTTGGACGAATGCCCTGGGGTTGGACCTCGTTCGAATCGGCTCCCATTCGGCGTGGCCGAGCTGTTTTCTTGATGACAAACCGCTTCCTGCCCCTCCTGTTTCTTCTGTTTCCCTATGTCGTTTGCACTTTCTGTGGCGCCGATGCTCGATTGGACGGATCGGCATTGCCGTTTCTTTCATCGCCTGATCACACGAAAGACCCTGCTTTACACCGAGATGGTGACCACGGGCGCCTTGCTTTTTGGCGATGTGCCGCGTCACCTTGATTTCAGCGGGCAAGAGCACCCCGTTGCGCTTCAGCTGGGCGGAAGCGATCCCGCCGATCTGGCGCAGTGCGCCAAACTGGCGCAGAAATGGGGCTACGACGAGGTCAACCTGAATTGCGGTTGCCCGAGTCCACGTGTGCAGCGCGGCGCATTTGGCGCCTGTCTGATGGGCGAGCCGACGCTGGTGCGCGATGCGGTGGCCGCCATGCGAGAGGCGGTGTCGGGTGCCATGCCGATCACGGTGAAGCACCGTATTGGCATCGACCACCAGGACAGCTACGGGTTTGTGCGCGATTTTGTCGGAACGGTGGCGGAGGGGGGCTGCGAGACCTTTGTCGTGCACGCCCGCGCCGCCTGGCTTGACGGATTGAGTCCTAAGGAGAACCGAGACGTTCCTCCCTTGCGGCCGGAGTTCATCTTGCAGCTTCAGCGCGACTTTCCGGATTTGTCGTTTGTGTTGAACGGCGGCATCAAGACCGACGAGCAGCTCGGCGCGTGGCTGCCGCAGGTGGGCGGTGTCATGGTGGGGCGGGCCGCCTACCAAGACCCATGGTGCATGGCGCATTGGGACCGCGACTATCTGGGGCAATCACAGGATGCCTTGCCCGAGCGCGAAGCCATTGAGGAGCAGATGGCTGGCTACATCGCCGATTGGAAGGGCAGGGGGCTGCACCCGCAGGCCATCACCCGGCACCTGCTCAACCTGTGGAAGGGGCAGCCCGGCGGGCGTCTCTGGCGACAGGTGTTGAGCGATTCCAGGTTGCTGGCAAGCCTGTCGGTTGCGGAGTTGTTTGCCGCTGCACGCCAGGCCCGCCTCTCCGTCGAAGCCGAAGAGCATGCTTCAGGCGATCAGCCGCTGACGATTTCAGCCTGCGCCTGAGGCGGCGTCGAGGGCGTAACGCAAGCTGCATCCGGCGTCCAGGCGAGCACCTGTTCGGCGGCGCGTCGAAACGCGAGCGCGTCAATGCCCTGCAGGGTGACCATGGGCGCCGCGGAGAAATGCAGGAAGTTGTTGGCCATGGACCTGAGATAGCTCGGGTCGTAGTGATGCTGCAGGATGTCGGCCGTGAATGTCGCGAGATCGCCCTGAGCGATCAGGTCCTGCCAGCGCGAAACCGTTTCTGCGCCGCGCAAGACGCGCAGACTGGCCAGACGTTCGCGCAACAAGGGCCGGTCGGCGGACAGCATGGCGTAATCGGCCAGCAGGAGTTCCACGCGCAGCGTCGTGTCGAGCTCCAGATGGATGCAGCAACCCTGGCGCATCCGGGCCACCAGAGCCTCGGGGACGTGGAGCAGGCCGATCTTCTTGCTTTCCGCTTCCACAAAGACCGGACGCTGGGGGTCGAACCCGCTTAGCGCGGCCCAGACGTTGGACTCGAACAATTTCTGTGACGGTTGCGTGTCTCCAGGCGTCAGCCCGAGTACCGAGCCCCGGTGCCGGGCCAGCGCTTCGAGGTCGAGCACCTGCGCACCGGCGGCGTGCAAGGCCTGCAGCAGACGGCTCTTGCCGCAACCCGTGCGACCGCAAATGACCCGGAATTGCAACTGGCCGGGAAGCCGATCCAGATCGGCGCGCAAGGCGCGGCGCAAGGCGCGATAGCCGCCTTGAACCAGGACCACCGAAAAGCCGATGCGCGCCAGAATGTGCGCCATGGCCCCCGAGCGATTGCCGCCACGCCAGCAGTAGATCAACGGCGCCCACGACTTCGGCAACTCCTGCGCATGCGCTTCGATATGGTGGGCGATGTTGCGCGCGATCAGCGCCGCGCCGCGCTTGTTGGCCACGAAGGGATCGACCTGGGTATACAGCGTGCCTACCTCGGCGCGCTCGGCGTCGTCGAGCACGGGCCAGCTCTGGGCTTCGGGCATGTGGTCGAGCGCAAATTCCGACGGGCTGCGCACATCGATCACGGCGCTGAAGGATGACAGCTTTTGCAGGGCCTCGACGGCATCGATGACGCGAGGGTTCATGGTGCGCGCTTCTCGGCGGACCGCGCAAGAAGAGGCTTGAGATGCGGCCAGACCGTATCGAGCATGGTGGGTTGCGCCTGCGCAGTGGGGTGGATGTTGTCGGATTGGAACCAATCCGGATGCGACGCGACGCCCGACAGCAGAAACGGCACCAGCGCCACATGCGTCGATTGTGCGACTGCAGGAAACACGGCCGCGAAACGTGCGGTATAGGCGGGGCCGTAGTTCGGCGGAATCTGCATGCCGATCAACAGGACTTTTGCGCGGGCTTGCTTGCAAAGCGTCACCATCCTGGTGAGATTG
The DNA here is from genome assembly GCF_002028405.1 of Thiomonas intermedia. Classification (NCBI taxonomy): domain Bacteria; kingdom Pseudomonadati; phylum Pseudomonadota; class Betaproteobacteria; order Burkholderiales; genus Thiomonas; species Thiomonas intermedia. The sequence goes on along the minus strand of NZ_CP020046.1, from coordinate 544,413 downwards.
CTCCGGGTCTGCTGCAGCGACAGCCCGCGCAGGGCATCGTTGCCGCCCAATTCAATGATGACCACGGCGGGTTGGTCGCGCCGCAGAAGCGGGGGCAGGCGCGCCAGCCCGCCCGCCGTCGTATCGCCGCTGATGCTGGCGTTGATCACGTTCCAGCGCGGCCGGCTCGCATCGAGTCGCTGGCGCATCAGATCGACCCATCCTTTTCCGGTCTCCAGCCCATACCCGGCGGACAGGCTGTCGCCGACCACCAGCAGGGTGGGGCGGCTGGGCACAGCGGCCTGCACGCGGCCCGGGAAACCGGTCCCGGCTGCGATTGCTGCGGCAAGCGCCAAGACCTTGCGCCGCGACAACGGGTGCGGGCTTCCTACAATCAGTGGCATTCCATCTTTCATACAAGGCTTCCATGACGGTCGATGTGATTGTCGCGCATGACCTGGGCAAGACCGTTTCCGACGTCGGTGATGCCCTGACCATTCTCCAGGCCGTGCAACTGCGCATTCCTGCAGGACAAAGCGTGGCCATCACCGGCGCTTCGGGGTCGGGCAAATCCACGTTGTTGGCCCTGCTCGCCGGCATGGATCGGCCCAGCACGGGCCAGGTCAGGATCGACGGTGTCGATCTCGAAAGCCTCGACGAGAACGGCCGGGCCGACCTGCGTGCGCAGAAGATCGGCTTTGTGTTCCAGAATTTTCAACTCATCGATCACTACACCGCACTGGAAAACGTGGTTCTGCCGCTGGAGATTTCCGGGCGGTCGCGCGGGGCCGTGGAAGCGGCAACTGCCTTGTTGCACGCGGTCGGGCTGGGACAGCGACTGCATCATCGGCCGGCCCTGCTCTCCGGTGGGGAACAGCAGCGCGTCGCCCTGGCCCGCGCTTTTGTCGGTCGCCCGAAGCTCGTTCTCGCGGACGAGCCGACGGGCAACCTCGATGCCGCCACCGGAGAACGCATCATGGACCTGATGTTCCGACTGCGCGCGGAAGCAGAGGCGACGCTGGTGCTCGTCACCCACGATCCGGCCCTGGCCGCACGCTGCGACCGGATCTGCGCACTGCAGGCGGGACATCTGGTCGAGCAGACGCAGGCGGTGCCGGCATGAAGCCGCTCTATGGCTTTCATGCCGTGGGCGCACGCCTGCGCGCTGCGCCCGGGTCGGTACAGGCCGTCTATGTCGATGCAAGCCGCCGCGATGCGCGCATGCAGCAGTTTCTGCGCAAGGTCGAGGCTTCGGGTGTGGTGCTCAAGACCCTCAGCGCCGAGCGCCTGGCCGCATTGGCGGGCACCGATCGCCATCAGGGTGTGGTCGCGCAGGTGGACGATCTGCCAAGCAGGCAGGATCTGCACGCCGTGCTCGATGCCGTGGAGGGGGCGCCGCTGGTGCTGGCGCTCGATGGCGTGACCGATCCGCACAACCTCGGAGCCATCTTGCGCACCGCCGATGCGGCCGGCGTGCATCTGGTCATCGCGCCCAAAGACCGCGCCGTCGGGCTCAATCCGACGGTGGCTCGCGTGGCCAGTGGCGCGGCGGAAACCGTGCCGTATCTGATGGTGACCAATCTGGTTCGCAGTCTGGGCGAATTGCAGGAGCGTGGTCTCTGGGTCATGGGCACCGACGAAGCTGGGACCGACGAGGTGTACGCCGCCAACTGGAAGCAGCCTGCCGTACTCGTGATGGGGGCCGAAGGGGCGGGCATGCGCCGACTGGTGCGAGAGACCTGCGACCAACTCCTGCAGATTCCCATGCTGGGTGCGGTGGAGAGTCTCAACGTCTCGGTCGCCGCCGGCGTCTGTCTTTACGAGGCCGTGCGCCAGCGGCGTCTCTGACAGCCGAGGGGCGACCCTCCGTCAGCGGCCTTCACCAGAGCGTTCCAGCCGGCGGTGCATGCGCTGCAAGCCCAGCCAGACGAGCAGGGCGATGATGGGAATGGAAACGCCTTCGGCCAATTTGGGCGCAACATGAATCCACGGTTCGGCGGCTTCGAACAGATGGCCCACCAGCGAGGCCATGTAATACGTGATGGCCGCAACGGACAGGCCCTCCACCGTCTGCTGCAGCCGAAGCTGCAGATACTGCCGACGATTCATCGAGGCCAGCAGGCTGCGATTCTGCTGCTGCATGGCCACTTCCACGCGGGTTCGTAGCAGGTTGCTGCAGCGCGATACCCGTTCGGACAAGGCCTGCTGCCGCCGCGCCGCCCAGGCACACGTCTGCATCGCCGGTGCCAATCGACGTTCCAGGAATTGTCCGATGGTCTGCAGGCCGAAAATCTGTTTCTCGTGCAACTCACCGACTCGGCGGTTGACCAGGTCGTAGTAGGCGTTCGCCGCGGTGAACCGGCCGTGTGAGGCGGCATAGAGGCCTTCCACGCTCGACGCCAGTTGCGTCAGTCGGTCGAGGGTTCGGTGATCGCGCTGGGGATCGGCATCGTCGTTGCGGCCGATCGCGTCCATGATGCTCACCAGATCCTGCTCGTACTGATTGAGTTGAGGCGTGATCTGACGCGCCACCGGCAGAGTCAGCAAGGACAGCATGCGATAGGTCTCGATCTCGAGCAAGCGCTGCACCAAGCGCCCGCGGCGGCGCTCGGACATGGGTTTGCTCAAGACGACGAACCGGGTGAAGCCGTCTGGCGCCATGCGCAGATCGGTGAACACCTGGGCGTTGCCGTCGGCCACATCCGATCCGACCAGGGCGTCGATGTCCAGCACCGCCGAAAAATCAGGGGCCGCATCGCAGCCAACCTCACCTTCGGGCATGACGGCGACATGGTTGGCACAGAGTCTTTGCCCCGGAATCCGGGCACGCCATTCGGCGGAAATGCGGTCGCAGGCGCAGCGATCGAACATCGGATCTTCCGGGCCGAGTTGTTCGTGCGTGATGAAGGTGTAGCTGACGAATTCGCCGTGGCGCTCCCACCGCAGGCGGACCGGCCCGATCTGTTCGGTGTGGAACATGCTCCCAGGCGAGGGTGGAGGCAGAAGCAGGTTGCCCAGCAACTCGCCAAGATGCTCGAAGGCCAGCTGCGATTCGGCCGGATCGACCAGCATGACCTGATGACTGACCTGCGCCGGTGCGCCGACCCGCTCGAAAGGGCGGGCATGGATCTCATTGTGAAGTTGCTGACGGAAAGGATGTTCGAGCATGAATGACGGGGCTTGACGTGTTATGGGGTGTTGTCTGGCCGTAGTGGTGCAAAGCTGCTATGATGCTCAGGTTTTGTGCAATGCGGAATGCCTTTGCAGTTGATGGCCAGGAAGAGAGGCTTTGGAAGAGAGGCTCTGAAAAGAAGTGGCTCCGAAAATGAGCCGTTCAAAACAACAAGCCACTCGAACCAACCCACTCGAACGATTCCTTCGGAGTCCTTTGAGCGCAGTTTCGGGCAAGGTTGCAGGCACAGAACGCGTTTGATGGTACCGAAGTCGTGCGCAGCCATGCCTGCGAGTGAGGTGCTTACCCACAAACCGGCTCAACCAGGTGTTGGCCATCGTTCAGTCGCTCCGGCGGCTTGGCGATGTGCTGATCGGGGCCGGATTTCAGACCCAACTTGGATTGGAAACAACATGTCAGTCTCAATGCGTCAAATGCTGGAAGCCGGTGTGCACTTCGGTCACCAAACCCGCTTCTGGAACCCCAAGATGGCCCCGTTCATCTACGGCCATCGCAACAAGATCCACATCGTCAACCTCGAAAAGACGTTGCCGATGTACCTGGATGCCGTCAAGTTCGCCCGTCAGCTCGCTGCGCGCCGCGGCACCATCCTTTTTGTCGGTACCAAGCGCCAGGCCGGCGAAGTCGTTCGCGAACAGGCTGAGCGTTGCGGCATGCCCTATGTCGACCAGCGCTGGCTCGGCGGCATGCTGACCAACTTCAAGACGGTCAAGACCTCGATCAAGAAGCTCAAGGACATGCAAGCCCAGGCCGCCGAAGGCGTGCTCGAGCAAATGAGCAAGAAAGAAGCCCTGACCTTCCAGCGCGAGATGGAGAAACTGGAAAAATCCATCGGCGGCATTCAGGATATGGCGGCTCTGCCCGATGCAATCTTCGTCATCGACGTGGGCTATCACAAGATTGCGATTGCCGAGGCGAAGACGCTGGGCATCCCGGTGATCGGCGTGGTCGACACCAACCATTCCCCGGTGGGCGTGACTCACATCATTCCGGGCAATGACGACTCCGCCAAGGCCGTGACCCTGTACGCACAAGGCATGGCCGATGCGATTCTGGAAGGCAAGAACGATGCGGTCAATGAGGTCGTTCAAGCCGTGGCCGAGGGCGAAGAAGAATTCGTCGAGGTTCAGGAAGGCGCCCCCGCCGCCTGACGTGCGCAGGATGACCTTGCGGCAACGGCCCGATTCACCGGCCTGAACCAACCCGGGGCTGCGATACACAGCCCCTTTTTTTCAACTGTATTTCTCGTATTCGATTTCAAGGAGTTCAACGATGGCTGCGATTACCGCAAGCATGGTGGCAGAACTGCGTGCCAAGACCGATGCCCCGATGATGGAGTGCAAAAAGGCGCTGACCGAGGCTGAAGGCCACATGGATCGCGCCGAAGAGATTCTTCGTGTCAAGCTGGGCAGCAAAGCCAGCAAGGCCGCCTCGCGCGTGACCGCCGAGGGCATTGTGACGGCCTATATCAACGGCACGACCGGCGCCCTGATCGAACTGAACTGCGAGACCGATTTCGTGGCGAAGAACGACGATTTCCTCGCTTTTGGTAAAACGCTCGCCGAGCTGATTGCCGCGCAGAACCCCGCCGACGTGGCCGCGCTGTCCGCGCTGACGATCGACGGCGAGACTATCGAAGCGCGCCGCAGCAAGCTGATCGGCAAGATCGGCGAGAACATGACCATTCGCCGCTTCAAGCGCTTTGCCGGCGACCACAAGCTGGTGAGCTACCTGCACGGTACGCGCATCGGCGTGATGGTCGAGTTCACCGGTGACGAAGTGGCGGCCAAGGACGTGGCCATGCACATCGCCGCGATGAAGCCGGTGGCGCTGTCGTCGTCGCAGGTGCCTGCCGACCTGATCGAGAAAGAGCGCTCCATCGCCTCGCAGAAAGCGGCCGAGTCGGGCAAGCCTGCTGAGATCATTGCCAAGATGGTCGAAGGCTCGGTGCAGAAGTACCTCAAGGAGGTTTCGCTGTTCGATCAGGTGTTCGTCAAGAACGACAAGCAGACCGTCGAGCAGATGCTCAAGGGTGCCAACACCACGGTTCACGGCTTCACCATGTACGTGGTGGGCGAGGGCATCGAAAAAAAGTCGGAGAATTTTGCGGAAGAAGTGGCGGCGCAAATGGCTGCAGCCAAGCAAGGCTGAACGCCGTAGCGAGGCTGACCGGGGCCGACGGGCACCAGCCAGCCTCGTCATACGCCCAGCTTCGTCCCGTTGTCTTCTCTACGCCCCATCTTTACCGTCCACCCGCCTTCCCAGGAGTCATCATGTCCGGATACAAACGTGTTCTGCTCAAACTCTCGGGTGAGGCCCTCATGGGGGATGATGCCTATGGCATCAACCGCGCCACCATCGAGGCCATGGTGCGAGACATTGCCGAAGTGGTGAACTCCGGCGTGCAACTGGCCATGGTCATCGGCGGGGGCAACATCTTCCGGGGCGTGGCCGGTGGTGCCGTGGGCATGGACCGCGCGACGGCGGACTACATGGGCATGCTGGCAACGGTCATGAACTCACTCGCCTTGAGCGACGCCATGAAGCACGCCGGTCTGAACCCGCGCGTGATGTCGGCCATTGCCATCGATCAGGTCGTGGAGTCTTATGTGCGGCCCAAGGCGCTGCAATACCTGGAAGAAGGCAAGTCGGTGATCTTCGCCGGCGGTACCGGCAATCCGTTCTTCACCACCGACACGGCCGCCGCGCTGCGCGCGGCCGAGATCGGGGCCGAGGTCATGCTCAAGGCGACCAAGGTCGATGGCATCTACACCGCCGACCCGGCGAAGGACCCGACCGCCGAGCGCTATGCGCGCATCAGCTTTGATGACGCCATTGCGCAGCGCCTGCAGGTGATGGACGCGACCGCCTTCGCCCTTTGCCGCGATCAGAAAATGCCCATCCGCGTGTTCAGCATCTTCAAGCCAGGGGCGTTGATGCGCGTGGTTCAGGGCGCCGACGAGGGCACGGACGTCTACGTCTGAGTACCATCGCAGTCGTCGAGGCCCGCGCCGCGCCGCCTTCCGCGCAGCGGGTTTTGTTTTTTCCCGATCAGTTTGTGGAGTGCATCATGGGAATCGCAGAGATCAAGAAAACCACCGAAGAGAAAATGCACAAGTCGATCGAGTCGCTGAAGCTCGACTTGGCCAAGGTGCGCACCGGCCGCGCGCATACCGGCTTGCTCGACCATGTGATGGTGGATTACTACGGCACGATGATGGCGATCAATCAGGTGGCCAACATGAATCTGGTTGATGCCCGCACCATCAGCGTGCAGCCGTGGGAAAAGAAGATGGTGCAGGTGGTCGAGAAGGCCATCCGCGAGTCCGATCTGGGCCTCAATCCGCAGACTCAGGGCGACGTCATCCGCGTGCCCATGCCCGCACTGACCGAAGAGCGCCGCCGCGATCTGGTCAAGGTCATCAAGCAGGAGGGCGAGGGTGCCAAGGTGGCCGTGCGCAATCTGCGCCGGGATGCGAACCAAAGCCTCAAGGATCTGGTCAAAGCCAAGGAGGCTTCCGAAGACGACGAGCGCCGGGCGCAGGACGAGGTGCAGAAAATCACCGATCGGTGCATCGCCGAGATCGACAAGCAACTGGCGCAAAAGGAAGCCGAGATCATGGCCGTCTGAGTAGGCGCCACGACACGATGCATTTCTCCGCCGCGACCCAGGTCACGTTTCCCGTTCTGATGGCATGACCAAGAAAACCGCCGCCAAACGCGATCCTGCCACTCTGCCGCAACACGTGGCCGTGGTGATGGACGGTAATGGGCGCTGGGCGCAGCGCCGTTTTCTGCCCCGTTCGTCCGGACATAAGTTCGGCGTGGATGCGCTGAAGAAAATGGTTCGCCACTGCGCCGAGATTGGCGTGGCCCACCTCACGGTGTTTGCGTTTTCCTCGGAGAACTGGAGCCGTCCGGCCGAGGAAGTCCAGACCTTGATGGATCTGTTCGTCAAGGCTCTGGAAAAGGAGTCGCCGGAACTCGCCCGCCAGGGCGTGCGCTTGCACGTTGTGGGCGATCTGTCGGCCTTTTCTGCCGAGATGCGCGCCTTGATCGATCAGGCCGAGGCCTTGACCCGCCGGAACGACGCCCTGGTTCTCAACGTCGCCCTCAACTACGGTGGACGCTGGGACATGGTGCAGGCGGCGCAAGCGGTGTTGGCAGCGCAGGAGCGTCCCACCGCCGAGACGCTGGCGCAGCATCTGGCGCTGGCGCACTCCCCGGACCCCGATCTGCTCATCCGCACGGGCGGCGAGCATCGCGTCAGCAATTTCCTGCTCTGGCAACTGGCCTATACCGAGCTGTATTTCACCGATGTGCTCTGGCCTGATTTCGGCGCCGAGGCCTTCGAGACCGCCCTGGCCGACTATGCCAGCCGCCAGCGTCGCTTCGGTGGCGTTCCAGAGTCCAAATCGCCAGCGGCCGCCTGAGGCTGCGGCTCATCTGCGCCATGTTGCGACAGCGCGTTCTGACCGCCCTGGTGTTGGTGGCGCTGCTGCTGCCGACCTTGTTTCTGCAAAGCCCGCTGCCTTTTGCGCTTTTGGCGCTGGTCTTCTGTGCCGTCGGTATGGGGGAGTGGGCGCGGCTGGCCGGACTTCGCACCCGTAGCGCGCTTCTCGTGTGGACGCTGGCATGGTTGGCGACGGCGGGTGGCTTGCTCTGGTTGTTGCAGCGGCAGGGTTGGCAGATGGCTGAGCAGTGGGGCGGGTTCTGGGCGGTGTGCAGCCTCGCCTGGTTGTTGCTGTTGGCTTCGAGTCTGCCGTCGGCGCGTGTGCCCGCAGTATTGCGCTCGCCCATCGTGCTTGCTTTGCTGGGCTTTGCGCTCTTGCAGGCCGCCTGGCTGGCGCTGGTGGCGTTGCGCGCCCAGGGCGCGGTCTTCATGATGTCTTTGCTGGCCCTGGTCTGGATTGCGGATATCGCGGCTTATTTTGGTGGTAGGGCCTGGGGGCGTGCCAAGTTGGCGCCGGCCATCAGCCCTGGAAAAACCCGGGCAGGAGCCTGGACTGCGCTGGCCGCGACTCTCTGCTATGCCGCGGTCTGCGTGGGTCTGACCTCGCGTTATCCCAATTATTTTTCGCAGTTGAGTGCACAGTTCGGTTGGCCTGGATTGGCAGTTCTGGTTGTCGTGCTGCTGATTTTTGCGATCGCAGGCGATTTGTTCGAATCCCTGCTCAAACGCGCGGCGGGCGTGAAAGACAGTGGGCGGCTGTTGCCTGGACACGGGGGCGTGCTCGACCGGATTGACGCGCTCTTGCCCGTCTTGCCCCTAGCGGTTTTGCTGTTGGCGCTATGAAGGCGGTCACCATTCTCGGGTCGACCGGGTCGATCGGTACCAACACCCTGGCGGTGCTCGCACTCCACCGCGAGCAGTTCCGGGTGTTCGCCCTGGCGGCGCACAACAATGCTGACAAGCTGTTCGCGCAGTGTGTCGAGTTTCGTCCGGTCTACGCGGTTCTCGGAAGCGCGGAGGCGGCCATCCGCCTGCAGCAGCGTCTGCGCGCCGCAGCTTGTCCCACCGAGGTGCTCAGCGGGCCCAGGGCGCTCGACGATGTGGCCGCCGCCAGCGAGGTGGACCTGGTCATGGCCGCGATTGTGGGGGCGGCAGGCTTGTCCGCCAGTCTTGCCGCGGCCCGCGCTGGAAAGCGCTTGCTGCTGGCCAACAAGGAGTCGCTGGTCGTTGCGGGCGACTTGTTGTTGCAGGCGCTGGCACAGGGCGGCGGCGATCTCATCCCCATCGACAGCGAGCACAGCGCCATCCAGCAGAGCCTGCCCGACGATCGCAGCCGCTGGCCGACCGATGTGCGCAACATCGTGCTGACGGCATCGGGCGGGCCGTTTCGTCAGCGCGAGGCGGCTTCACTGCAAGCGGTCACGCCGGAAGAGGCCTGCGCGCATCCGAACTGGAGCATGGGCGCCAAGATATCGGTCGATTCCGCGACCATGATGAACAAGGCGCTCGAGGTCATCGAGGCGCACTATTTGTTCGGCATGCGCCCCGAGCAGATCGAGGTGCTGATTCATCCACAGAGCATCGTGCATTCGATGGTCAACTATCACGACGGTTCGGTGATCGCGCAGCTCGGACAGCCGGATATGCGTACGCCGATCGCCTATGGCCTGTCCTATCCCGCGCGCATCGCGTCGGGCGCGCCCTGGCTCGACCTCGCCCGTGTGGGGCGGCTCGACTTCGAGCAGCCCGATCCGCAGCGATTCCCCGGACTCGCCCTGGCATTCGAGGCTCTGCGCATGCCGACGGGGGCCTGCGCCGTGCTCAATGCCGCCAATGAGATCGCCGTCGAAGCCTTTCTCCAGCGACGCATCCGATTCACCGATATTCACCGGATCAATGCGGAATTGCTCGCAAGCGCACAATGCGCAGGCTGTGATTCGCTGGACGCCCTGAGCGAGCTTGACGCGCAGACGCGGCGCCGGGCGCAGCGGCATGTCGCGCAACTCGCGTCTTCCGCGCGGGGCAGCGCGTCGCAACTGGCTTGACCCGAGACCATGAACCTGCTCATCACCCTGCTGGCGTTTGCTTTCGCACTAGGCCTGCTCATCACCATCCATGAGTACGGGCACTACCGCGTCGCGGTGGCCTGTGGGGTCAAGGTGCTGCGGTTCTCCATTGGCTTCGGCAAGCCGCTGCTGCGCTGGACGCGGGGTGCCGACAGAACGGCATTCACTTTGTCGTCGATTCCCCTGGGCGGCTACGTGAAGATGCTCGATGAACGCGAAGGCGAAGTCGCCGAACGCGACCTGCCGCGGGCCTTCAACCGGCAGAGCCTATCGAGACGCGCGGCCATCGTCGCGGCTGGGCCAGCCGCCAATCTACTGCTTGCCGTGGTCCTGTTTGCCGTCGTGGCGCTGGCTGGTGTTCGGGAACCGGTCGCCATTCTGGGAGTGCCGCCTGCCCAGTCGACCGCCGCCAGGGTCGGCGTCCAGGGCGGCGAGCGCGTGGTAGCCCTTGTCCAGGACCGACGGCAGGAAGCCGTGCAGAGCTGGACGGGTTTGCGTTGGACGCTATTGAATGCCGCCATGAGCGGCGAGCGCATCGGGCTCATCGTTGAGCGCGCCCCGGGCGGGCCCCAACACGAGATACCCCTGGATTTCTCGTCCAGCATGCGCGCGGCGGAAAGCGCGGGTTTTCTGACGAACTTCGGCTTGCATCTGCAGAGCCCGCCGGCAGAGATTCGCGAGGTGGTCGCTGGCGGACCTGCGCAGATCAGCGGCCTGCGCGCGGGTGACCTGATCACCGCGGTGGATGGCCAGCCCATCGCCACCGCCGACGGTTTGATGAAGGCCATTCAAACCTCGGCGGGCAAGGCGCTGCAGCTGGATGTCCGGCGCGATGGTCGCGTGTTTCAGACCCGTCTTCAGCCCAAGGCCGTGGCGGTCGAGGGCAAGTCTGTCTGGCGCATCGAGGCCATGCTGGGGGGCGAAGTGCCCATGGTGAAGATCGAGCGCAACCCGTTGCAGGCCTTGCAGGATGGGGCGCAGCGCACCTGGGAGCTTTCGGTGCTCACCTTGAAGACGCTGGGGCGCATGGTGATAGGACAGGCCTCCCTGCAGAACCTCAGCGGCCCGGTCACAATTGCTGATTACGCGGGCAAGAGCGCCGAATTGGGATGGGTGGCTTACCTCAGCTTTTTGGCCGTCGTCAGCGTGAGTCTTGGTGTGCTCAATCTGCTGCCTCTGCCCGTTCTGGACGGGGGGCATCTCCTGTATTATGCGTACGAGGGATTGACCCGCCGCAGCGTCTCGCAGCGCTGGCAGGAAAGGCTGCAGCAAGGCGGTCTCGTGGTCATCGCCATGATGATGGCCATCGCCCTCTACAACGATCTGGCACGCTTGCTCGGCCAGATGCACTAATCCAGCTCGAGGTCAATTTGAGGTTTTCTCCCGCACTTCGTTGTGCGACGGCGGTTGTGATCGCTGTTGCAGGCGTGCAAGCACACGCAGCTGAATCTTTCACCATCAAGGACATCCGGGTCGATGGTCTGCAAAGAACCGAGCCGGGTACCGTCTTCAGCTATCTGCCGTTCCGGGTGGGTGAGTCCTATACCCCCGAGAACGGGGCGGCCGCCATCCGCGCGCTGTTCGCTACGGGTCTTTTCAAGAACGTACGCATCGAGACGAACGACGATATCGTGACCATCGTCGTCGAGGAGCGTCCGACCATCGCGGGTGTCGAATTTGCCGGGACCAAGGAGTTCGAGAAAAAGGCGCTGACCACCGCGCTGGCCTCCGTCGGCCTTGCCGAGGCCCGACCCTACGATCAGGCGCTGATCGATCAGGCGGTTCAGGAGCTCAAGCAGCAATATCTCGCCAAAGGGTTTTACGGCACGGAGGTCAACGTCACGACCACGCCGCTGCCGCGCAATCGGGTGAATGTGTTGTTCACCGTGGTCGAAGGGCAGATCGCGAAGATCCGCGCCATTCGCATCGTCGGCAACAAGGTGTACAGCGAGGGTGCACTGCGCGATCTGTTCACGCTGAGCACCCCCGGCTGGCTGAGTTGGTACACCAAGGACGATCAGTATTCCAAGGCCAAGCTCAACACCGATCTGGAGACTCTGCGTTCGTACTACCAGGATCGGGGCTATCTCGACTTCCGCATCGACTCCACGCAGGTGGCCCTGTCGCCCAACAAGGACGGCATCTACATCACGGTCAACGTGCATGAAGGGCCGAAGTTCACGGTCTCCGGCTATCAGCTCGCGGGCAATTATCTCGGGCAGGACAACGAGTTCCGGGCCCTGGTCAAGCTCAAACCGGGCGAAACCTACAGCGCCCAGGCTCTGAACGACAGCGTCAAGGCGATCACCAATCAGTTCGGGGTGTATGGCTATGCGTTTGCACGGGTCGAGTCCAAGCCGGTGATCGACCGGCAGACCGATCAGGTCGCCTTCACCATCACGGCTGATCCGGGCAAGCGCATCTACGTGCGCCGCATCGACGTTGCAGGCAACAGCCGTACGCGCGACGAAGTGATCCGGCGCGAGTTCCGGCAGTTCGAAGACTCCTGGTACGACTCCGACCGGATCAAGCTCTCGCGCGATCGGGTGGATCGTCTGGGCTATTTCAAGGACGTGACGCTGCAGCCGCGCGAAGTGCCTGGCACCAACGATCAGGTCGATCTCGACATGAACGTGGAGGAGAAACCCACGGGCAGCTTGTCTCTGGGCGTGGGCTTTTCAAGCGCGGACAAGCTGTCGTTCAACGCCGGCATCAGTCAGGACAATATTTTTGGCAGCGGCAACAATCTCGCGGTCGACTTCAATACGTCGAGCTATTACCGCACCTTGTCGGTGTCGAGCACGAATCCGTATTTCACCGAAGACGGCATCAGCCGCACGGTGAATGCGTATTACCGCACCATCCAGCCTTACACCAGTCAGGGTGACAACTACAAGATCGTCACGCCGGGATTCAACCTGCAGTTCGGCATTCCGTTTACCGAAGTCGATCGGGTGTTCTTCGGCGTAGGGCTTGAGCGCTACACCCTGGATCTCGCGCCCGGTGCGCCAGCGTCTTACATTGCTTACGTCAACGAGTTTGGCAAAACGTCCACCGGTGTTCCGCTGACCATAGGCTGGCAGCGCGACAGCCGCAACAGCGCCCTGGTGCCGACCGACGGCCGCTATCAGCGTCTGAGCTTCGAGATCAGCCCGTTCAGCACCCTGCGCTACGACCGTGTGACCTATCAGTACCAGCAATATCTGCCGATCACGCGCAACACCAACCTCGCCTTCAACGGTCTGCTGGGTTATGCGCACGGGTTGAACGGTCGTCCGCTGCCGGTGTTCAAGAATCTCTACGCAGGAGGCATCGGCACGGTGCGCGGTTTCGAGCAAAGCTCGCTGGGCCCGCAGGATGCCCAGGGCAACGCCCTGGGGGGGGCCAAGATGGTGATTGCCGATTTCGAGTATCAGTTTCCTTTCCCCGGCACGGGGGCCGACAAATCGCTGCGGATGTCGTTCTTCAATGACAACGGCTATGTCTGGGGCGAGAACCAGAAGGTCAGTCTGAGCGATATGCGTTCGTCCGTCGGTATCGGCGTGTCCTGGATTTCGCCCATTGGTCCGTTGAAGTTCAGTCTGGCCAAGCCGGTTCGCTACAAGTCCACCGATAAACTCCAGCGCTTCCAGTTCACGGTGGGCGCCGGTTTCTAACCACCTTTGATTTCCATGAAATTCCACACCCTCTCACGCACTCTCCTGGCCGCGGTCTGCGCGACCGCCTTCTGGGCCTGCTCGCCGGTCATGGCGCAGACGACGGTCCCTGCTGCAGGCACTTCGGCCAACGCACCGTTCAAGATCGGTTTTATCAACACTGAGCGAGTCTTGAAGGATTCCACCCTGGCCAAGGCCGCTCAGCAAAAGCTGGAGGCCGAGTTCTCCAAGCGGGACAAGGAACTGCAGGACATGGCCGCCAAGATCAAGGCGACCAATGACAGCCTGGAGAAGAACGGTCCAGTGATGTCCGATGCCGACCGCGCCAAGGCGCAACAGAATCTCGTGGACATGAACCGCGAGTTCCAGCGTCGGCAGCGCGAGTTCTCGGAAGACCTCAATGCCCGCCGCAACGAGGCGCTGGCTTCGGTGCTCGACAAGGCCAACAAGGTCGTGCGCGATATTGCGCAGAAAGACCACTACGACATCATCTTCCAGGAAGCGGTTTACGTGAATCCGCGCATCGATATCACCGACAAGGTGCTCAAGGCGCTGGATGCTCAGTCGGGCAAGTGAGCCGGTCGACCATGTCGGCGGCTGGCGGATCCATGGATGGCCTGACGCTCGATCAGATCGCCGCACGCCTCGGCGGTGAGCTTGTTGGAAACGGGCAGGCCGTCGTTCAACGCCTTCGACCCCTGGCCTCGGCAACGCAGGCCGACATCACTTTCCTGAATCGTGACCGGCTGCGGCCGCAACTGGCCGAGACCGATGCCGCGGCGGTCATCCTGCCGGAGTCGCTGCGAGGCGCTTTGCCGAAATCGGGCAACGCGATCTACACCGCAGATCCCTACCTGTACTACGCGCGCTTGTCGCAGTGGTTCTGGGCGCTGCGGCAGCCGGCGTTTCAACCTGGCTGCCATGCCACGGCGCAGATCGACTCCACAGCCCGCGTTTCGCCCCGGGCCCGCCTCGATGCCTTTGCTGTCATCGAGGCGGGTGCCGACATTGCTGAGGGCGCGCATATCGGGGCAGGGTGTTTTGTGGGCCGCGACGCGGTCATCGGGCCTGGCTCTGTCCTGCATCCCCGCAGCAGTGTGGCTTGGGGATGCCGTCTGGGCGCGCGTTGCGTGCTGCAGACGGGTGCCATGGTCGGCAGCGACGGCTTTGGTTACGCCCGCGACGCCAGCGGCGCCGGCGTCAAGATCGCCCAGGTCGGCATCGCGGTGCTGGGAGACGATGTGGAGGTGGGCGCCAACAGCACCATCGACCGCGGCGCGCTCGACAACACCGAGATCGGCACAGGGGTGAAGATCGACAATCTGGTGCAGATCGCGCACAACGTGCGCATTGGTGCGCATACCGCGCTCGCGGGCTGTGTCGGTGTGTCGGGCAGTGCGGAGATCGGGGCTTATTGCTTTATCGGTGGGGGCGTCGGCATCGCGGGTCATCTGAGCATTGCGGACGGCGTGGTCATTGGCGGCATGTCGCTGGTCTCTCGATCGGTGCGGCAGCCCGGCATGTACACCGGCGCCTTTCCGCTGGACACGCATGCGAACTGGGAGCGCAACGCGGCCACCGTGCGCCAGTTGCATCAACTGCGAGACCGCGTTCGCCATCTTGAACAACACATTGAGTCTTTGAAATCAGAACCTTCGACATGACGACCACGCACGACATCACCCAGATTCTTGAACTGCTCCCGCATCGCTACCCCATGCTGCTCGTCGATCGCGTGGTCGAGCAGGTCAATGGAAAATACATCAAGGCCTACAAGAACGTCACCATCAACGAGCCGTTCTTCACCGGCCATTTCCCGCAGAAGCCCATCATGCCAGGGGTGCTGATCCTGGAGGCGCTGGCGCAGGCTTCGGGCATTCTGGCGTTCGGATCGGTGGGCAAGACGCCTGCACAAGGGTCGCTGTATTACCTCGTGGGCATCGACAACGCGCGCTTCAAGCAACCGGTCGTTCCCGGCGATCAGCTTCACCTCTACGTGGAGATGACCCGCAATATGCGGGGTATCTACAAGTTCACGGCGGAGGCCTCGGTCGAAGGGCGTGTGGTTGCCCAGGCCGAATTGATGTGTACCGAGCGCAGCGTGAGCGTGTCCTGAGTCCAGTATGCCCAAGATTCATTCCACGGCCCAGGTCGATCCGGATGCGGATATCGCCGACGATGTCGAGATCGGCCCTTATGCCTTGATCGGCCGCCAAGTGCGCATCGGCGCCGGTACCCGGGTGGGAGCCCATGTCATCGTCGAGGGACGAACCCATATCGGGGCCGACAACCGGCTGCATCCGTTCAGCGTGATCGGTGGCGAGCCCCAGGACAAGAAGTTCAGGGGCGAAGACACGGCCCTGGAGATCGGCGACCGCAATGTGATCCGCGAGTACTGCACCCTGCATGTTGGCACGGTGCAGGATGGGGGCGTCACCCGGGTCGGGCACGACAACTGGATCATGGCTTACGTGCACATTGCGCACGATTGCCAGGTCGGCAACCACACGACCTTTGCCAACAATGCGCAGTTGGCGGGCCACGTCCAGGTCGGTGACTGGGCCGTGCTGGGGGGCTACACCGGCGCCCACCAGTTCGTGCGCATCGGCGCCCATGTGATGACCGGCATCAGCTCGGTCGTCCTGCAGGACGTGCCGCCTTACACCCTGGTGGCCGGCAATCCGGCGGTGCCTCACGGCATCAATTCGGAAGGTCTGCGGCGCAGGGGATTCACCCCCGATCAGATCACGGCTTTGCGCGCGGCGTATCGGTCCCTCTACCGCCAGGGCCTGACCCTGGAGCAGGCCCGTGCCGCCCTGTCCGATCTGATGGGCGCGCGACCGCACGCAGCCGACGCGCTGGCCGTAATGCAGACCTTTCTGGCCGACTCCGGTCGCGGCATCGTCCGTCCCTGAGCGGGTATGAACACCCGGACATTGGCCTTTGTCGCCGGAGAATCCTCGGGCGACCTGCTGGCCGGGCATGTTCTGCGGGCCCTGCATCATCGGGTGCCCGCGCTCAGCACGGTGGGCATCGGCGGTCCGCGCATGCAGGACGCCGGCTTCGATGCCTGGTGGCAGAGTGAACGGCTCGCGGTGAACGGCTATGCCGACGTCCTGACGCGTCTGCCCGAACTGCTGTGGATGCGAAGGCGGCTGCGCCAGCGTCTGCTGGCCGATCCGCCAGCGCTGTTCGTCGGGGTCGATGCGCCCGACTTCAACCTGCAGCTTGAACGCCGCCTGCGCGAGGCCGGTATTCCGGTGGCCCATCTCGTCAGTCCCTCGATCTGGGCTTGGCGGCGCGAGCGCATCGACCTGATCCGCCAGGCCGTCGATCACATGCTCTGCGTCTTTCCCTTCGAGCCCGCGATCTATGCGGATACCGGGGTCAAAGCGACCTACATCGGCCACCCTCTGGCCGAAGTGATTCCGCTCGACCCCGACCGCGAGACAGCCCGGCTTGCCCTGGGCCTGCCCGCTCAGGGACACTGCCTCGCGGTGCTGCCGGGAAGCCGCAGGGCTGAGGTCAAACACCTCATGGCCCCTTTTCTGGAGGCGGCGGCCCTGTTGGTGAAGCGAGGCTTGATGTCGCAAGTCGTCGTGCCCATTGCCCATCCCGGCTTGAAGCCGATGGTGCTGCAGGCCGCCTCGCACCATCCGGATCTGCCGCTGCAGCTGGTCGATGGCCAGTCGCACCAGGTCATGGCGGCCTGCGATCTGGCCTTGGTCGCCAGTGGCACGGCCACGCTGGAATGCGCCTTGTACAAGCGCCCGATGGTGATCGGCTACCGGCTATCTGCGCTGTCGTATCGACTGATGTCGGGTCGGGGCTATCTGCCCGATGTCGGTCTGCCCAACATCCTCGCCGGTGAGCGCCTGGTTCCCGAGTTGCTGCAGCATGAATGCACGCCGCAGGCACTGGCCGATGCTGCTGGTGAATTGCTCGAACGGCCGGCGGTCCTGCAGCAACTGCAGGACCGCTTCCGCGACATGCACCTGAGCCTGCGGCGCGATACGGCCGCGCTGGCTGCGCAAGCCCTTCTCGACATGGCGCGCCCATGAGCCAGGCGGATTTGTTCGAGGCGGCAGAGTCCGCCCAGGTCACGGTGGTCGCGGGCTGCGACGAAGTCGGCCGCGGGCCGTGGGCCGGGCCTGTGGTCGCCGCGGCCGTCGTGCTCGATCCGGCGCGTCCCATCACCGGGCTGGCCGACTCGAAGGCCTTGAGCCCCCGCCGCCGTGAAGCGCTCGATGCGCAGATCCGGGCGCACAGCCTGGGTTGGAGCATCGCCGAAAGCTCGGTCGAGGAGATCGATCAGCTCAACATCCTGCAGGCCACCATGCTGGCCATGCAACGTGCGGTCTCGGCATTGCCCTGCAAAATCGATCTGCTGCTGGTCGACGGCAATCAGACGCCCAAAGTTGCCGTGCCCTGCAGGGCCATCGTCGGCGGCGATGCGGCGCATCCGGCGATCAGTGCGGCCTCCATCATCGCCAAGGTTTACCGCGACCGTCTCATGGCGGCGTTGGGGCAGCGGCATCCCGGCTATGGCTTCGAGCAACACAGCGGCTACGGGACCGCGGCGCACCGTGCGGCTTTGCTTACACTGGGGCCCTGCGCTGCCCATCGTCGCAGTTTCGCTCCCATCCGTCGCTTGTTGGCTCCCCCTCGTTGAAGGACGTCGTTGTCGTGAAGCGCATTACCTCGGCTGAAAATCCGCTGATCAAGACCCTCCGCAGTCTCTCGACTGAACCCGGCGCGGTGCGCAAGCTCGGTCAAGTCTGGCTGGAAGGCATTCATCTCATCGAGGCAGCACTGGCCGCAGGCCATGCCGCCGAACCCCTGATCACGACGGACACCGGCCTGCTCGACCCGGAAATCGCCGCTCTGGTCGAGAGGGTCGGCACGACACAGACTGTCGTTCTGCACCAGGCCCTGTTCAACTGGATCACAGCGGTCGAAAACGGCCCGCCGGTCGGCATGCTCATTGCCCGTCCCAAGACCTCCAAGCCGCGTGCCGGCAGCGCGCTCATCCTCGACCGGGTGCAGGATGCCGGGAATGTCGGCACCATGCTGCGTACCGCTGCAGCCGCCGGTTGTGGCGCGGTGTACCTGCTGCGGGGCTGTGCCGGCGTGTGGTCGCCGAAGGTTTTGCGCGCCGCGATGGGGGCGCATTTCGTCATTCCCGTCTTCGAAGATCCGCCCTGGGAGCAGGTGCTCAATATTGTCCCGCGCCCGATCTACGCCACGCACCTGCAGGCCGACACGCTGCTGTACGAACTGGATCTGAAGCAGCCGGTCACCTGGATTTTCGGCAACGAGGGCCAAGGCATTTCCGATGCCCTGGTCGCCAAGTGCTCCGCCCTGGTCCGTATCCCCCAGGCCGATGGCGTGGAATCGCTCAATGTGGCGGCGTCTGCGGCCATCTGCCTCTACGAAGGCGTGCGTCAGTCGCAGTTCAGCTAGCAACCTCGACGCCGCCTCTCAATCGGCCGCCTTGCGGATGAGTGCCAGCGAGAGCGATTGGGCCGAGGCCCAGACCCGCCCGCCCAGACTCATATGCGTGACGTGAAGTTTCACCTCATGGTCGGCCGCCGTCTTCTTCAAGGCCTGCATTTCAGGCCAGTCGCGCAGCTCGCGAATGCTGCCGTCGTAGCTGAGCTGAATGGCAGGGGCCCCGAGACTGCCCTGTTCGATGGCCTGCGCCGCCGTCTCGATGATCCGGGACGCGGCTGATTTCCATTTGTTGGTCCTGGACTCGAGTGCGAACTTCCCGCCCTTGCAGCTCAGCACCGGATAGCGGTGCATGATCTGGGTCAGCCGCGGGCTGCACGCCTGGACCCAGGGCGACAGATCGTGATGCTCCAGCCGGCCCAGCGTGAGCGCGACATCGCCTGGATGACCCGGAGCCAGCCAGACTTCGGTCCGGTCGGTCAGCGACTTTGCCAGCCGCAGCAGGCCGGGCACTTCGCCCATGCGCATTTCAGCGGACTGCAGCAACAGCCGCGCCTGCAAGGCAGGCCCACTCAGCAGCGAGCCGGTGGGAATCACCTGCAAGGCATAGTCGGGCCGAAGGTGGCGCTCGCGGCGCAGATGCGTGATCTCGTCCTGATGATCCTTGAGCATCTGCTCCACACTGCGGCTGGCGTCCACCAGGGCCGGGTGGGTGGCGAGCAGCAGCAGCCGGTCGAAGTTCAGCGCCAGGTGCGGGTGCATGCGGTAGCTCAGGGCTTCGACCGATGGCGCGCTGACTTCGGCGCTGCGAATGCGTTCGTGGCTGAGCTGGCGCGACACCGTGCGGATTTCGGCCGTGCCCTTGTCGAGCAGAGAGCGGCCGGGCCACTGAATGGTCAGCGGCAGAATGCGTACCCGCCGGTCCGCCGCCATCGTCCCCGACAGATCGGTGCCGGCATCGACCATCAATCCGGTGAGGGGGCTCTGCGCCCGATCGGGATCGATGGGCAGCGCCTCCTCACGCTCCGGAATTTTCTGCTGGGTCGAGGCAAAACCCAGCAGATAGGCGTTCTTTTCGTCGTCGTGCATGGTGGTCGGCTCAATACTCCAGCCGATCCGGGCGGATCTGCTGCAGGATGGTGGTGGCGATTTCTTCGATGGATTTGTGCGTGGACGACAGCCAGCGGATGCCCTCGCGCCGCATGAGTTTTTCGGCTTCACTCACCTCGTAGCGGCAGTTGTCGAGTGCCGCATAGCGGCTGTTGGGCCGCCGCTCCGTGCGGATTTCGCTCAGCCGCTCGGGGGTGATGGACAGCCCGAACAGCTTGTGCCGCAATCCATGGAGTCCGTCGGGCAGTTGCATGCGCTCGAAGTCGTCGGGAATGAGGGGATAGTTCGCCGCCCTGACGCCGTGCTGCATGGCGAGATAGAGCGAAGTGGGCGTTTTGCCGCAACGCGAGACGCCCACCAGAATGACTTCGGCCTCGGTCAGATTGCGGGTGGATTGGCCGTCGTCGTGCATGAGCGAGAAATTGATCGCGTCGATGCGATTGTGGTACTGCGGGCTGTACGCGGCGTCGGAAAACCGCCCGATCCGATGGTTGGACTTGGCGCCAAAAGCGACCTCCAGGGGCTGCACAAAGCTGTTGAACATGTCGAGCACCAGCGCGCGTGCGCCTTGAATGATGTCGAGCACATCGGGGTGCACCAGGGTGACGAAGACGATGGGCGGCTTGCCCTCGGCGCGCTCGACCTCATTGATGCGCTCGACCGCGTGCACGGCCTTCTCCACCGTGTCGACGAAGGGCAGGCGGATGCGGTGCGGCTGCACGTCAAACTGCGCCAGGATGGAGTTGCCGAAGGTCTCTGCGGCGATGCCGGTGCCATCCGAGACGAAAAAAACCGAGCGGTTAGGCATGTGTCAGCGTTCAAAACCTAGAATGGATCGCATTGTCGGTGGGACTTGCGAAGACGACGACAACAACCCGAACAAGACATGTCATTTTCGCCACAGATCACGCCGAACCCCATTTTTTCATTCTATGAAGGACTTTCATCATGACCCAACAAAACACCGCCCACAGCGGAAATGAGCTCATTTTGCGGCTCGACGATGTGCGAATGAGCGACATCGATCAGGTCGGCGGCAAGAATGCCTCGCTTGGGGAGATGATCAGCCAGCTTTCTGGCAGCGGGGTACGGGTGCCTGGCGGCTTTGCCACCACGGCGCACGCCTTCCGCCAATTCCTGCGCACCGGCGGGCTGGACCAGCGCATCGACGCGGCCTTGACGTCATTGGACGCCGACGATGTGCGGGCCCTGGAGCGCTGCGGTGCGCAGATTCGCCAGTGGGTGCTCGAAACGCCGTTCCCGGCCGATCTGGAGCAAGCCGTCCGCCAGGCTTATGCCGCCCTCACCGCGGGTGCTCCCGAGGCTTCGTTCGCGGTGCGCTCGTCCGCCACGGCGGAGGACTTGCCCGACGCTTCGTTCGCCGGACAGCAGGAGAGCTACCTGAACGTGAGCGGCATCGACGCGGTGCTGGAGAAGATCAAGCATGTGTTCGCCTCGCTCTACAACGACCGGGCGATTTCCTACCGGGTGCACAAAGGTTTTGTGCACAGTGACGTGGCCTTGTCGGCCGGCATTCAGCGCATGGTTCGCAGCGACAAGGCGGTGTCGGGCGTGATGTTCACGCTCGATACGGAATCCGGCTTTCCGGATGTGGTGTTCGTCACCGCGTCCTACGGACTGGGTGAGACGGTGGTGCAGGGCGCGGTGAATCCGGACGAGTTCTACGTGTTCAAACCGACCCTCAAGGCGGGCAAGGAGGCGCTGATCCGCCGCAATCTGGGCTCCAAGCTCATCCGCATGGAGTTTGCGCCGGCGGGTTCGCCGCATCTGGTGCAAACGGTCGACACTCCGTCCGAACTGCGCAATCGCTACTGCCTGACCGATGCCGAAGCGCAGGAGCTGGCGCGCTTTGCCATGACCATCGAGGCGCATTACCAGCGTCCCATGGACATCGAATGGGGCAAAGACGGCATCGACGGCCACCTGTACATCCTTCAGGCTCGACCCGAGACCGTGAAGTCCAATGGACACGCGCGTACCGAACAGCGCTACACCCTCAAGGGCAAGGGCGCCGTGCTGGTGACGGGGCGTGCCATCGGCCAGAAGATCGGCGCGGGGCCGGTGCGTGTGGTGCATTCCACGGCGGACATGCACCTCGTGCAGGCGGGCGACGTGCTGGTCACCGATATGACCGATCCGAATTGGGAGCCGGTCATGAAAAAGGCCTCCGCCATCGTCACCAATCGCGGAGGGCGCACCTGCCACGCGGCCATCATTGCCCGTGAACTCGGCATTCCCGCCGTGGTCGGCTGCGGCCACGCCACCGATCTGCTCAAGGACGACATGCTGGTCACGGTGTCCTGCGCGCAGGGCGACACCGGCCAGATTTATGACGGTCTGCTCGAAACCGAAGTGACCGAAGTGGCCCGTGGCGCCATGCCCGAGGTGCCGACGAAGATCATGATGAATGTGGGCAATCCCACTCTGGCCTTCGATTTTTCGCAGGTGCCCAATCAGGGGGTCGGCCTGGCTCGGCTGGAGTTCATCATCAACAACAACATCGGCGTGCATCCCCGCGCGGTGCTCGAGTATCCGAACATCGACAGCGATCTGAAGAAGGCGGTCGAGAGCGTGGCGCGCGGCCATGTCAGCCCGCGCGCGTTCTATGTGGACAAGCTGGCCGAAGGCGTGGCCACGATTGCCGCGGCGTTCTATCCGAAGCCGGTCATTGTGCGGCTATCCGATTTCAAGTCCAACGAGTACAAGAAGCTCATTGGCGGCTCGCGCTACGAGCCAGATGAAGAAAATCCCATGCTGGGTTTCCGTGGGGCTTCGCGTTATGTCTCGACGGATTTTGCCCAGAGTTTCGAAATGGAGTGCATCGCCCTCAAGCGGGTGCGCGAGCAGATGGGGCTGGACAACGTCGAAATCATGGTGCCCTTCGTTCGCACGCTCGGAGAGGCTGAGGGTGTTATCAATCTGCTGGATCGCCACGGCCTCAAACGCGGCGAAAACGGTCTGCGGGTCATCATGATGTGCGAGGTGCCGTCGAACGCCGTACTGGCCAAGGAATTTCTGCAGTATTTCGATGGATTCTCCATCGGCTCCAACGATCTGACCCAGCTCACCCTGGGTCTGGACCGCGACTCCGGTCTGGTGGCGCAAGCCTTCGACGAGCGGGACCCGGCCGTCAAGGTGCTGCTGGCGCAGGCCATCGCCGCCTGTCGCGCCGAAGGCAAGTATGTGGGTATCTGCGGGCAAGGTCCGTCCGATCATCCCGATCTGGCGCAGTGGCTGATGGAGCAGGGCATCTCGTCGATCTCGCTCAATCCCGACACCGTGATCGCCACATGGCAGCAGTTGGCCAAACATTGAGGCCTGGGCGGTGATTCGTCTATAATCTTGGGCTCCTTGCCGCACCGACAAAGTTCCGGAATTGACGCTTCATGCGCTTTCGGGCGGCTTCTATCCACAAGGACAGCACGCCGGTCTCAAACCAAAGAGAGACCGAGTGCCGCCATCACTGAAGGAATCTGCATGCGTCACTATGAGATTGTGTTGATTTTCCACCCGGATCAGAGCGAGCAAGTCCCCGCGATGATCGAGCGCTACAAAAGCGCCGTGACCGCCAAGGCGGGCCAGATCCACCGGATCGAAGACTGGGGCCGTCGCCAACTGGCCTATCCCATCCAGAAACTTGCCAAGGCGCACTACGCCTGCATGAACATCGAGTGCGATCTGGAAACCCTGCGTGAACTTGAGCACAGCTTCAAGTTCAACGACGCCGTGCTGCGCAGCCTGGTGATCAAGACGGACAAGGCCGAAACGGCGCCGTCCGTCATGATGAAGCAGGTCGAGCGTGAAGAAGCACGCAAGGCGCAACAGGAGCAAACGGCCTGATCAATCGGCTCGAACTACAGGGCATTCTTGCCGAGCGTGGCGAACTGCGGTTCACCCCGGCGGGAATCGAAGCGCTGGATTTCGTGCTGCAGCATCAATCGACCCAGACCGAGGCAGACATGCCTTGCGAGACGCAGCTTCAGATCGCCTGCGTCGGGTTCGGAAAGATCGCTCGCGAAATGCATCGCCTCAGCCCAGGAGTCCAGCTTCACGTATCCGGTTTTTTGCGTGCATCGCGTCGCGGCTCGCGCCAGATGAAGTTGCACGTCACACAATACATTGAGGTTTAAATCATGGCACCACCACGCAAATTCGACAAAAAGAACGACCCGAAGCGCGCTCGTCGCAACCAGCAGTCTTCGCTGTTCAAGCGCAAGCGCTTCTGCCGCTTCACCGTCGCCAAGGTTGAGCAGATCGACTACAAGGATGTCGATGTGCTCAAGGATCTGATCGCGGAAAACGCCCGCATCATTCCCGCCCGCCTGACCGGCACCAGCGCGCACTATCAGCGCCAGCTCAACACCGCCATCAAGCGCGCGCGCTTTCTGGCGCTGCTGCCCTACACCGACCTGCACAAGGGTTAATCCGGGGACGACAACATGCAAATCATTCTTCTCGAAAAAATTCTGAACGTCGGCAATCTGGGTGACGTGGTCAAGGTCAAGGATGGCTACGCCCGCAACTTCCTGATTCCCAAGAAGATGGCGCGCCGTGCCACGGCCGCGGCCATGGCGGAGTTCGAGGCGCGTCGCGCCGAGATGGAAAAGCTCGCCGCTGAAAAACTGGCCCAGGCACAAGCCGCTGGCGAAAAACTCAATGGCCTGATCATCACCCTGGTGCAGAAGGCCGGCGTGGATGGCCGCTTGTTCGGCTCCGTGACCCACGGCGACGTGGCGGATGCCTTGGCCAAGCAAGGCATTGAAGTGAACAAGTCTCAGGTTCGCTTCCCGGCGGGCCACGTCAAGACCACGGGCGAGCATCCGGTTTCGATCGCCCTGCATACCGATGTCATTTCCGACATCACCCTGCAGGTCAAGGCCGAGGCGATGTAATTACGGCGATCCTTCGGCAGTCTGCTGCCGAATCGCACAAGGGCCGCTCATGCGGCCCTTGTCGTCTCTGCGATGTCATCGACTTCGCCGTCACCGACGTCGCATCGTGCGGCACAATGCCAAGTCATTTTTGTTGAAAGCTTCGCTTTTATTCAAAGCGTCGCTTTTCCCCTTCTGGACGGCCATCGCCGTCGACCGCCATGCAAGACCAAGCCATTGACGCGATTCGCACACCGCCGCACTCCATCGAGGCCGAGCAGTCGGTGTTGGGCGGGCTGCTGCTCGACAACCAGGCTTTCGACAAGGTGGCCGATCTATTGGTGGCGGCGCAGTTCTACCGCTACGAGCACCGGGCCATCTTCCAGGCGATCGCCGATCTGATCAACCTGAGCAAGCCCGCCGACGTGATCACCGTGCTGGAGGCGTTGCAGTCCATCGGCAAGCACGAGGAATGCGGCGGGCTGCCCTATCTGAATTCGTTGGCGCAGTGCGTGCCCAGCGCCGCGAACATCCGCCGTTATGCCGAGATCGTGCGCGAGCGAGCGGTGCTGCGCCAACTGGTGACGATCAGCGACGATATTGCGCAGAATGCGCTCAACCCGCAAGGGCGGGGCGTGCAGCAGATTCTCGACGAGGCCGAGTCGCGCATCTTCGCCATCTCGGAAGAGGGGGCCAAATCCGCTGCGGGCTTCCAGTCGATGAAGGGTCTGCTGGGTGAACTGCTCAAGCGGGTCAGCGAACTGGCTGAGCGGGGCGGTGCCGATACCACCGGTGTGCCCACGGGCTTTGCCGATCTGGATCGGATGACCGCGGGACTGCAGCCTGGCGATTTGGTCATCGTCGCCGGCCGTCCTTCAATGGGCAAGACAGCGTTTTCGCTGAATATTGCCGAACACGTGGCCATCAACGAGCAACTGCCGGTGGCCGTGTTCAGCATGGAAATGGGCGCGTCGCAGTTGGTGTTGCGCGTGGTGGGTTCGATGGGCCGCATCGACCAGAGCCATCTGCGTACCGGCCAGCTCTCCGAGGACGAGTGGACCCGGCTGCCCGAAACCATCGAACGCCTGCAGGACGTGCACATGCACATCGATGAAACCCCGGCACTCAATCCGCTGGAACTGCGGGCGCGTTCGCGGCGTCTGGCCCGTCAGTTTGGCGGGCGGCTGGGCCTGATCGTGGTGGATTACCTGCAGCTCATGTCGTCGTCGCGAGACGGCGAGAACCGGGCTACTGAAATCTCCGAGATTTCGCGCTCGCTCAAGGCCCTGGCCAAGGAACTGCACTGTCCGGTGATCGCGCTTTCCCAGCTCAATCGCGATCTCGAGAAGCGTACTGACAAGCGCCCCGTGATGAGCGACCTGCGCGAATCGGGAGCCATCGAACAGGATGCCGACGTGATCCTCTTCATCTACCGCGACGAGGTCTACAACAAAGACTCGAAAGACGCCGGGGTGGCCGAAGTCATCATCGGCAAGCAGCGTAACGGGCCGATCGGCGCAGTCCATCTGGCCTTCCTCAAGCCGCTGACGCGGTTCGAGAACCTGACGCGCGAATTCTGAGCGGCACCAGGGCCGAGAGCCGCAGCCCTGGTGCTCTCGACCGTGCGCCTGACGCCTTACAGCACTTCGCTGGCGTAGTCGGCCAGACGGCTGCGTTCGCCGCGGGCCAGGGTGACGTGGCCGCTGTGCCCCCAGCCCTTGAAGCGATCGACCACATAGGTCATGCCTGAGCTTCCCTCGGTAAGGTAGGGCGTGTCGATCTGGGCGATATTGCCCATGCAGACCAGCTTGGTGCCAGGACCTGCGCGGGTAATGAGCGTCTTCATCTGCTTGGGCGTGAGATTCTGGGCCTCGTCGATGATGACGTATTTGTTGAGGAAAGTGCGGCCCCGCATGAAGTTCATGCTCTTGATCTTGATCTTGGAGCGAATGAGATCTTGAGTGGCGGCACGGCCCCATTCACCGCCGGCGTTGCCACCTTCGCTCTGGTTGAGGACTTCGAGGTTGTCGTCGAGGGCGCCCATCCAGGGACCCATCTTTTCTTCCTCAGTACCCGGCAGGTAGCCGATGTCC
Source organism: Thiomonas intermedia (assembly GCF_002028405.1). Taxonomy (NCBI): domain Bacteria; kingdom Pseudomonadati; phylum Pseudomonadota; class Betaproteobacteria; order Burkholderiales; genus Thiomonas; species Thiomonas intermedia. Next base: position 517,520 of record NZ_CP020046.1, on the reverse strand, counting down.
TCACCGACGGGAACGGTCACGCGGGTCACGATGATCTCGTTGTACCGCCGTGCGTCGAGCACCTGAGAGAGGCCGGCGGCCAGTGCGAGCAAGGTCTTGCCGGTGCCGGCCTGCCCGGCCAGGGTGACGAAGTCCACCTCTGGGTCCATCAGCAGGTTGAGGGCAAAGTTCTGCTCCCGGTTGCGTGCGGTGACGCCCCAGATGGCATTTTTCTGATGCGTATGGTCGCGCATGACCTGCAGTACGGCGGTATTGGCGCGAATTTCCTTGACGCGTGCGTAGAGCGGGGGAGCGCTGCCGCTCTCCCAATACACGGCCTGGTTGACGAGCATCTGCCCGACGAACTTGCCCTGCACCCGATAGAAGGTGTTGCCGCCCTGCTGCCAGCTTTCCACCGACTTGGCCTGCCGATCCCAGAAGTCGGGCGGCAGCACCAGCATGCCGGTATAGAGCAGATCGGCGTCGTCGAGCGTCTTGTCGTTGGCGTAGTCCTCCGCATGCAGGCCGAGTGCGCGTGCCTTGACGCGCATATTGATGTCCTTGGACACCAGCACCACGGGCCGCTCGGTATGGATATGCGTGAGGTCTTGCAGCACGGCCAGAATCTGGTTGTCGGCCTTGCCCTGGGGCAGGGCGATCGGCAGTTCGACATCGTGAGCGCGGGTCTGGAAGAACAGCCGACCCTTGGCCTCCGCATGACCGGAGCGGCTCAGGGCGATGCCCTGATCGATGCCGCTGCCCGTGTCGGCCACCAGGGCATCCAGCTCGCGGCTGACTTGGCGCCCGTTACGCGCCACTTCCGAAAGGCCTTTTTTGTGTGCGTCCAGTTCTTCCAGCGTGACCATCGGCAGATAGATGTCATGCTCTTCGAAACGGTAGAGCGACATCGGATCGTGCAGCAGCACATTGGTGTCGAGGACGAAGAGTTTGGCGGGCTCTGGACGTGTTGCGGTGCGTTTGGAAGGCAGAGTCTTCTGCAGGCGGTCGCCCGTCGTCGGCAAGGCCTCTCGCGCCGGGGCTTTGCGCGCCTGCGGGTCTGCGGCGGGAGAAGGCGCCGCAACCACGGCCTCGGTAGCGAGTGCCTTGGATTCATGCGAAGCGGAGGCGGCCTGGCCCGTCTTGGCGCGCGTGACCTTTCGCGCGGCCGCAGCAGGGGCCGAGGGGACCGCAGCGGGCGGGGTGGCAGCTTGGCTCAGCAGGCTGCCCAGGGACTTGGGCGGGGGAGGCAGGGGCATGGGATCGAGAGACGGGCAGTCAGGGGTGGGGCGACGCTAGTCAACAAAAAACCGCTGCCCATCCGGAGACGGCACAGCGGCTTTCGACGCGTCCACTTGGGTCAGTGGAAATGAGCGCCAGCACTCAGTGCGGGGCAGGCACATTCCACCGTGGTGGGACAGGGTGCTGCGGAGTCTGATGTTCAAAACAAAGCGCCGCGCGTGGAGGATCTGGATTCAGAGTTTCTGGATGACGTCGAGCACTTCGTCGACGTGGCCCGCCACCTTGACCCCACGCCATTCCTGGCGCAGGAGGCCGTCGGCGTCGATGACGAAGGTGCTGCGCTCGATGCCCTTGACCTTCTTGCCGTACATGATCTTGTTCTTCACCACGCCAAACATGTGGCAGAGTTTTTCTTCCGTATCGGCGATCAGGTCGAAGGGCAGTTCGATATGGGCCTTGAATTTCTCGTGCGACAGCAGGTTGTCGCGGGAGATGCCGAAGATCACCGCGTTGGCTGCTTCGAATTCGGGATATTTGTCGCGAAAGTGCATGGACTCGGTAGTGCAACCGGGTGTCATGTCCTTGGGGTAGAAGTAGAGAACAATTTTTTTGCCCAGATAGTTTTTGGGGCTGAACTGCACACCACTGGTGGCGGCGGCTTCAAAATCGGGAACCACTTTATTCAAGACCAAAGCCATGAAGTCTCCTGCTGGGCTGCTGCATCGCTTCTCCTCGTGATGTTCAGTTGTGCGTACTGCTGAGGGAAGCGGAAGGACGTAAAACCTTATTTTATCTTGCGCCGCAAAACTCGACTCATTCGATCATCAGCGCCGCAAGAACCTGACGGCCCTCGCCGGCCAGAATGTTGTAGGTGCGGCAGGCCGCCGCCGTGTCCATGACCTCCCAGCCGACGCGCTTTGTCATAAGTGGACGCATCAGGGCGGGGGGCAGCATGTGCTGCTGCTGCCCGGTGCCGATCAGGACGACTTCGGGCAGCGGATCAAACAGCAGGGCATCGATGTGAGAGGCCTGCAGCGAGGCGATGTGTTCGGCTCCCCAGGGTCTGGGAGCTTGCTGCGGTGCAAACACACAAGCTTGGGTATGACGCACGCCGTTGACTTCGACATAGCCAGGCCCATAGGCAGAGACCATTTGCGTGTCGGGGGCGAAGTCGGGCTGGAGTTTCATGACGGCTGAGGGATCGCGGCTGCAGACCGGAGATCTGCTGCAAACAGGCGGCTCCCGATCGGGGAACGGCAAGGGGGTGCCTGCGTAAACCAAGTAAATTATAGGGTTCGCCCTCCGTGTGACTGGCGTGGCTCGATCCGAATCCCCTGGGCGCTCAAGGGGGTGAGATCGCTCGCCACGAGCTGCAGGAGCGCTTTTCCGAGCCGATTGAGTGAGGTGGTTGTGCGCGAATTCCGTAAGTCCGACAAGTTGGCCGATGTCTGTTACGACATCCGTGGTCCCGTGCTCGACAAGGCGCGGCAGATGGAAGAGGATGGTCAGCGGATCATCAAGCTCAATATCGGCAATCTGGCCGTGTTCGGCTTCGAGCCGCCCGACGAGATCGTGCAGGACATGATCCACAACCTGCCCAGCGCGGCGGGCTACACCGATTCGAAGGGTCTGTTCGCGCCGCGCAAGTCCATCGTGCATTACACGCAGGAGAAGGGCATTGCCGGTGTGAGCATCGACGATGTGTTCATCGGCAACGGTGCCTCCGAGCTCATCAATATGAGCATGAATGCGCTGCTCAACAACGGCGATGAAGTGCTGATTCCCGCGCCGGACTACCCGCTCTACACGGCGTCGGTGGCGCTCTCGGGCGGCAAGCCGGTGCACTATGTCTGCGACGAACAGTCGGACTGGTATCCGGACATTGCCGATATCCGCGGCAAGATCACGCCCAACACCCGGGCCATCGTGGTGATCAACCCCAACAACCCGACCGGCGCGCTGTACCCGCGCGAGTTGCTCGAAGAAATTCTGCAGGTGGCGCGCGAGCATGAGCTCATCGTGTTCGCCGACGAGATCTACGACAAGACGCTTTACGACGGCAACACGCACACCAGCATCGCCTCGCTGGCCGACGATGTGCTGGTGCTGACCTTCAACGGCCTGTCGAAGAACTACCGCTCCTGCGGCTATCGCTCGGGGTGGATGGTGGTGTCGGGCAACAAACGTCATGCGCGTGACTACATCGAGGGGCTGACCATGCTGGCCTCGATGCGTTTGTGCGCCAACACGCCGGGTCAGCTGGCCATCCAGACCGCGCTGGGCGGTTATCAGAGCATCAAGGATCTGGTTGCACCGCAAGGGCGCCTGACCCGCCAGCGTGATCTGGCCTACGACCTGCTCACGCAGATTCCGGGCGTCAGCGTGGTGAAGCCGAAGGCCGCGCTTTATATGTTCCCGCGGCTCGACCCCAAGATTTACCCGATTGCCGACGATCAGCAGTTCGCCTACGACCTGCTGGCGCAGGAAAAGGTGCTGATCGTGCAAGGCACCGGCTTCAACTGGCCGCAGCCCGATCATTTCCGACTTGTCTTCCTGCCCAATGCCGACGATCTGACAGAAGCCATCGGCCGCATCGCGCGCTTCCTCGAACACCTCCGCAAGCGCAACCGCGCTGTTGCTTCGGTCTCGGCCTGATTCCCACTCCCGTTCTCTATGAAACCTTTACAGATTGCCCTTCTCGGCGCGGGCACCGTCGCCAGCGGTGTGGTCAAGGTGCTTGCGCGCAATCAGGAAGAGCTGCAGCGACGCGCCGGGCGCGGCATTGCCATCGCGGCGATTGCTGCGCGCAACCCCGACAAGGCACGCGCCGCCCTGGGAGATGCGCTGCCCATCACCCCCGATTTCATGGCCCTGGCGACCCGTCCGGACATCGACATCGTGGTCGAACTCATGGGGGGCATCAACCCCGCGCGCGAGCTGGTGCTGGCGGCCATCGCTGCGGGCAAGCATGTGGTGACGGCGAACAAGGCCCTGCTCGCCTTGCATGGCAGCGAGATCTTCGCGGCCGCGCAGGCCAAGGGCGTGATGGTGGCCTTCGAGGCGGCGGTGGCCGGCGGCATTCCCATCATCAAGGCGGTGCGCGAAGGGCTGGCGGGCAATCGCATCGAATGGATCGCGGGCATCATCAACGGCACGACCAATTTCATCCTGTCCGAGATGCGCGACAAGGGCCTGGATTTCGCCACCGTGCTCAAGCAGGCACAGGCGCTGGGCTATGCCGAAGCCGATCCGACCTTCGATATCGAGGGCGTGGACGCGGCGCACAAGGCGACCATCCTCTGCGCCATCGCCTTTGGCGTGCCGGTGCAGTTCGACAAGGCTTATGTGGAGGGCATCACCGCGCTGCAGGCGGCCGACATCCGCTACGCCGAGCAGCTCGGCTACCGCATCAAGCTGCTGGGCATGACCAAGCACACCGGCCAGGGCATCGAACTCCGCGTGCATCCCACCCTGATTCCCGCCACGCGTCTGATCGCCAATGTCGAAGGCGCGATGAATGCGGTGGTGGTGCAGGGCGACGCGGTTGGCCCGACGCTGTATTACGGCAAGGGCGCGGGCTCCGAGCCTACCGCTTCGGCGGTCATCGCCGACCTGGTGGACGTGACCCGGCTGCACACCGCCGACCCCGAACACCGCGTGCCGCATCTGGCCTTCCAGCCCGATGCGATGAGCGATCTGCCCATCCTGCCTATGGATCGGGTGGTCACCGCCTACTACCTGCGCCTGCGCGTGGCCGATCAGGCCGGAGTGCTGGCCGACCTCACCCGCATCCTGGCCGATGAGGGCATTTCCATCGATGGCCTCATTCAGCGCGAGGCCGGGGAAGGCGAGCATCAGACCGATGTCATCATCCTCACGCATGACACCGTCGAGTCGCGCATGAACACCGCCATCGCGCGCATGCAGGCTCTGCCCAGCGTGCACGCCCCCATCGTGCGTATTCGCAAAGAGGAGTTGCGCTGATGCGTTACCTGAGTACCCGTGGCGAGTCTGCGACCCGTGGCTTTTCCGACATCCTGCTCGAAGGGCTGGCGCCCGATGGCGGGCTCTACCTGCCCGAGCGCTATCCGCAGATCGACGCGGCCACACTGGCGCAATGGCGCGGGTTGTCCTATCCCGATCTGGCCTTCGAAATTTTGTCGCGCTTCATCACCGACATGCCTGTGGACGATCTGCGCGCCCTGATCGCCAAGACCTACACGCCCGAAGTGTTCGGCGGCCATGCCGAGATCGTGCCCCTCAAACCGCTGAAGGGCGAGCCGGGCATGGCCCTGCTAGGGCTGTCCGAAGGGCCCACGCTGGCCTTCAAGGACATGGCCATGCAATTGCTGGGCCATCTGTTCGAGTACGCGCTGGCCCGCCAGCACAGCGAACTCAACATCTTCGGCGCGACCTCGGGCGATACCGGCAGCGCGGCCGAATATGCCATGCGCGGCAAGCGCGGCATTCGCGTCTTCATGCTTTCGCCCTTCGGCAAAATGAGCGCGTTCCAGACCGCGCAGATGTATTCGCTGGCCGACGCCAATATCCACAATATCGCGGTGCAGGGCGTGTTCGACGATGCGCAGGACATGGTCAAGGCCGTCTCCAACGATCTCGACTTCAAGCGCCGCTGGCGCATCGGCACGGTCAACTCCATCAACTGGGCGCGGCTCGCGGCACAGATCGTCTATTACTTCGCCGGCTACTTCCGGGCCACGCGCAGCAACGACGAGCAGGTGAGTTTCACCGTCCCGTCGGGCAACTTCGGCAACATCTGCGCCGGGCACGTGGCGCGCATGATGGGTCTGCCCATCCGCAAGCTGGTGCTGGCCACCAACGAGAACAACGTGCTCGACGAGTTCTTCCGCACGGGCGTCTACCGCCCGCGCAAATCGGCCGAGACGCATCACACGTCCAGTCCTTCGATGGACATCTCGAAGGCCTCGAATTTCGAGCGCTTCATCTTCGATCTGCTCGGGCGCGATGCCTCGCGGGTGCATGAGCTGTTTGCCAACGCGCTCAGCCGCAAGGGCTTCTTCGACCTGTCGGCCGATCCTGCCTTTGCCCGCATCGGCCCCGACTACGGCTTTGCCTCGGGCAGCAGCACCCACGCCGACCGACTCGCCACCATCCGCAGCGTGTGGCAAGGCAGCGAACGGTTGATCGATACCCATACCGCCGATGGCGTGAAGGTCGCACGCGAACAGCTTGAACCCGGCGTGCCCATGCTGGTGCTCGAAACGGCGCTGGCCGCCAAGTTCCCCGAAACCCTGCAAGAGGCTGTTGGCGTCGAGCCTGCCAGGCCGGCCGGGCTCGAAGACCTCGAACGCCGCCCGCAGCGCTTTGCAGTCATGCCCGTGGAGGTGGATGCGGTGAAGTCCTACATCGCCATGCATTGCGCGACGGGGGTGGCGGGGGCCTGATGAAAGTCGTCGGGTTTGCCGGGTTTTCCGGCAGTGGCAAGACCACCCTGGTCGAGACCCTGGTGGCGCTCTTCGTGAGGCGCGGGCTGCGCGTGTCGGTGCTCAAGCATGCGCATCACCGCTTCGACATCGACTATCCGGGCAAGGACACCTGGCGGCACCGCGAGGCGGGCGCCTACGAAGTGCTGGCGGCTTCCGACAGCCTGATCGCCTTGCAGCGCCGCCTGCCCGAGCCGCAGCAGCTCGGCGTTGCCGAACTGCTGCCGATGCTCGACCCCGCCGCCGACTGGGTGTTTGTCGAAGGCTTCAAGCACGCCCCGCTGCCCAAGATCGAGGTCTGGCGCGCGAGCACCGGGCGTCCGGTCTGTTACCCCGACGATGCGCGCATCGTGGCCCTCGCCACCGACTCGCCGCATGCTCTGCCGATGCCGGGCCCTGCCGCCGTCCTTGACCTCAACGACCCGTCTGCCGTGTCCGTCTGGTTGTTGGACAATGCCGACACCTTTTCCGATCCGATATGACCGCTTCTTCGCCCCCCCTGCTCGAACCCGATCAGGCCTTGCAGCACCTACTGGCCGCCGCGCGCCTGATCGACGATACGGAGCACCTGCCCGTGGCGGGCGCCCTGGGCCGCGTGCTGGCGCAGGAGGTGCGCTCGTCCATGGATGTGCCGCCGGCCGACAACGCCCAGATGGATGGCTACGCCGTGCGCGCGGCCGACGTGCCTTCGGCGGGCACCCGCCTGCAGGTCAGCCAGCGCATTCCGGCGGGGGCGGTGCCGCAAGCCTTGCAGCCCGGAACCGCGGCGCGCATCTTCACCGGCGGGCTCATGCCGCCCGGTGCGGATGCCGTGGTCATGCAGGAGCAATGCAACGCCGAGCCCGGCGCCGTGGTGTTCAACGTCTTGCCTGGGGCGGGCCAATGGGTGCGGCGGCGCGGCCTGGACGTCACGGCGGGCAGCGTGGTGCTCGTCGCCGGGCAGCGCCTGCGGCCTCAGGATCTGGGCCTGGCAGCCTCCGTAGGGGTGGCGAGCCTGAGCGTGCGCCGGCGGCCGCGCGTGGGCATTCTGTTCACCGGCGACGAGCTTGCCATGCCAGGCGAGCCTTTGCGCCAGGGCGCCATCTACAACTCCAGCCGCTTCGTCATCCGGGCGCTGCTGGAAGCGGCTGGATGCGAAGTGACCGATTTCGGCATCATCCCCGACCAGCTCGCGGCCACGCGCGCCGTACTGCGCGAAGCGGCCCGCGACCATGATCTCGTGCTGTCGTCCGGCGGCATGTCGGTGGGCGAGGAAGACCACGTCAAGCCCGCAGCCCAGGCCGAAGGCGGACTCGATCTCTGGCAGATCGCGATGAAGCCGGGCAAGCCTCTGGCCTTCGGCCACCTGCGCCGCGCCGAGGGGCAGGGCGAGGCGGCCTTCATCGGTCTGCCGGGCAATCCGGTGTCGAGCTTCGTGACCTTCCTGATGTTCGTGCGGCCTTTTCTGCTGGCCCTGCAAGGTGCGACGCAGACTGCCGTCCAGACCCTGCCGGTGCGTGCCGCGTTCGATTGGCCGCGGCCCGACCGGCGCCGTGAATACCTGCGCGTGCGGCTCAATGCCCAAGGCGAGGCCGAGCTGTTTGCGTCGCAGAACTCCGCCGTGCTGACCTCGACCGTGTGGGCCGACGGTCTGGTGGACAACCCGCCGCAGCAGGCCATTGCCCGCGGCGATCTCGTGCGCTATCTCCCGTTTTCATCGTTGCTGCAAGGCTGAACATCATGCGTGTCCAGGTACGGTACTTCGCCAGCGTGCGCGAAATCGTCGGTTTGTCCCAGGAATCCCACGACCTGCCCGAGACGGTTCAGACCGTGGGGCAGGCGCGCGACTGGCTGCGGGCACAGGGCGGCCGCTACGCCCTGGCGCTGGAGGCTGGCAAGCCGCTGCGCATGGCCTGCAACCAGGTCATGTGCGAGGGCGACACGGCGCTTTCGCCCGGCTGCGAAATCGCGTTCTTTCCGCCCGTGACCGGGGGCTGAACTCATGGTGCCGATCGCCATTCGCGTGCAGACCGGGCCGTTCGACCTCGGGGCGGAGATGCAAGCGCTCCGTGAGGGGCGAGGCGATGTCGGCGCCATCGCCAGCTTCGTGGGCGTCTGCCGCGACCATCATCCCGGCGTCTGCGAGCCCGGCTTCGTCCAGGCCATGGAGCTTGAGCACTATCCCGGCATGACGGAGCGGGCCATCGCCGACATGGTCAACGAGGCGCAGGCGCGCTGGCCCCTGCTGGGCGTGACGGTGATCCATCGCGTCGGCCTCTTGCGGCCGGGCGACGACATCGTGATGGTGCTGGTGGCCAGCAGCCATCGCGCCGCGGCCTTTGCCGCCTGCGAGTTCCTGATGGATTACCTCAAGACCCAGGCGCCGTTCTGGAAGAAGGAAAGCACTCCCGAAGGCGGGCAGTGGGTCGATGCCCGCGAGACCGACGATGCGGCCCTGCGCCGCTGGGGCGTGGCCTCCGGCAACGCCGAGCGCTAACAGGCTGGCTGCGTTCCCGGATCGTCCACCGGGTTGGCCCCGGGTTGTCCCGCTAGGCGTGCGGCACCCCTTCGATTACACCTGGATACATCCAGGTTCGCGAGGGGATGTCATGCAACACGACAGAAGACGCTTCATGCTGGCGGTGCTCGGCGCCTGCGCGGCCGGGGCGGCCCAGGCGGCAGGGCGGCTGGTGCAAACCCCTTACAAGGCGCCGATGAAAGTGGTGTTCGAGTTTTATCTCGACGACCCGGCAACCATCGCCAACGCGCTGTTCTGGGTGCGATCGGTGTTCAACACCGTGCAGGCCTCGCCGTACGACTTCGCGCCAGACGACGTCCAGGCGGTGGTGGTGCTGCATGGCACCGAGATCGCCACCACCGTGACCCGTAACGAGGCCGCTTACCGTGAGGCGGTGGACCGGATGCGCTATTACGCGCAGATGGGCGTGAAGTTCAAGGTTTGCGGTCAGGCGGCGCACGATTTCGGCTACGTGCCTGAAGACTTTCAGGACTTTGTCGACATCGTGCCTAATGCGATGACCGAACTGGTGTATTGGCAGCAGCAGGGCTATGCCTTGATCGTGCCGCGCATCCTGATCAAGCGCGAATCCACCGACAACATTCGCTAACCCCTGTAGCGAAATGCCAGGGGAAACCCGAGTTTTTGGCCGGTTCATTTCGCCTGCTTGCGAATGACACATTAAGAAACACGAATTTGTAAGCGGCTGGGCTAATCTCCGACAGGTCAGTGCACCGGAGCTTGAGGCCGGTGAACAAAACCGAAGGCGGGCCGCGCAGGTGCGTCCGCCATGTCAGGAGACCGTTCCATGTCCGCACCCAAGTCGCTGGGGCCGCTGCAGATCCTTCTGCTGGCGATCCCCTGTATCGCCGTGCTCGTCGTTCCGTTTTTCAACAAACTCGAACCGAGTGTGTTCGGCATTCCCTTTTTCTACTGGTGGCAGCTCGTCTGGGTGCCACTGTCCGGGGTGTTCATCGCCATCGTCTACAAGATGGTCGTTCCGGCTGGAAGTGGGGACTAAAACCATGAATCTTGTCGCAACCCTTGTTTTTGTCGCACTTTTTCTCGGAATCACCATTCTGGGATTCGTCTCGGCGCATTGGCGCAAAGGGGACATGAACCATCTGCACGAGTGGGGCCTGGGCGGCCGCCGCTTCGGCTCGTGGATCACTTGGTTCCTCATCGGCGGCGATCTCTACACCGCTTACACCTTCGTGGCCGTGCCCGCGCTGGTGTTCGGGGCCGGTGCGCTGGGCTTCTTTGCGCTGCCTTACACCGTGGTGGTCTATCCCATGGTGTTTGCCATTCTGCCGCGGCTGTGGCTGGTGGCGCGCAAGCACAACTACATCACCGCGTCCGATTTCGTGGCCGGACGCTATGGCAGCCCGGGTCTGGCGCTGGCGATCGCGGTGACCGGCATCGTGGCCACCATGCCTTATATCGCGCTGCAGCTCGTGGGCATTCAGGTGGTGATCGGCGGGCTGGGGTTCTCCACCCAGGGCCTCATGGGTGACCTGCCGCTGGTGATCGCCTTCATCATCCTGGCGGCCTTCACCTACACCAGCGGGCTGCGTGCTCCGGCGTCGATCGCGGTGGTCAAGGATCTGCTGGTCTACATCACGGTGATCGCGCTCATCATCGTCGTGCCCTACAAGCTCGGCGGCTTCGGCAATATTTTCGCCGCCATTCCGAAAGAGCACTTGCTGCTGCCGCCCGTCAAGGACGGCAATCTGGGCCTGCAGTCGTTCTACCCGACGCTGGCCTTCGGCTCGGCGCTGGCGCTGATGCTCTATCCCCACGCGACGACGGCCGTGCTGTCGGCCAAGGGCCCCAACACCCTGCGCCGCAACTGGGTGTTCCTGCCGGCCTATTCGTTCATGCTGGGGCTGATTGCCTTGCTGGGCTATATGGCCTACGCCTCGGGCATCGCCAAGCTGCCTGATCTGGCCCCCTACTTCAAGCAGTACGGCCCGCAGTTCGCCATGCCTGGCCTGCTGTTGCATTTCTTCCCGAGCTGGTTCGTGGGGGTGGGCTTCGCCGCGGTGGCGATCGGCGCGCTGGTGCCGGCGGCCATCATGTCGATTGCAGCGGCCAATCTGTTCACGCGCAACATCTACAAGGCCTATTTCAATCCGAACTGCACGGCGCAGAAGGAAACCGAGATGGCCAAGCTGGTGTCGCTGATCGTGAAGTTCGGCGCGCTGCTGTTCATCGTGTTCCTGCCGCTGACCTACGCCATCCAGTTGCAGCTGCTGGGCGGCATCCTGATTCTGCAGACCTTGCCGGCCATCGTCTCGGGCATCTACACCCGCTGGTTCGACGCCAAGGCGCTGCTGCTGGGTTGGGCCGTCGGCCTGGTCTGGGGCATCTGGGCGGCTTCGCTCAGCGGCTTCAAGTCGTCGGGCTATGCACTGCACATTGCCGGCATGGTGATTCCGGCCTACATCGGGCTGTACGCCCTGGTGCTCAATATCGTGGTGGCCGTGGTTGCCACGGTGATCATCCGGGCGTTGGGCATGGCGAACCCGGCAGACGCCACGGTCGCCGCCGACTACGCCGGATAAGTTTCTGCTCCCTGAAGATCGCGCGCGAAAGCGAACGCGACAGCAGTGCCAAGGGCCGACTTTGTCGGCCCTTGGTTTTTGTATGCTGCACATCCCCCTACGGAGAACACCCATGCTGCTCACAGCCTTTCTGCTGCTCATCGCCTCGCAACTGCCCATCGTTGCCGCGGGCATGGCCAAGGCGGGCACCTTCCGCTCGAAAAACAACCGCTACGACAACAACGAGCCCCGGCTCTGGATGGAGCGGCAGACCGACCCGCGCAGGCGCCGGGCCAATGCGGCGCAGGCCAACAGTTTCGAGGCCTTGCCTTTCCTGTTCGCCGCAGCCTTGTTTGCGCTCTATCTTCAGGCGCCACCGGGGCTGGTCAACGGCCTGCTCGTCGCCTGGCTGGTCCTGCGCGCGGTGTATCTCTGGTGCTATCTCAACGATAGGGCGTCGTTGCGCTCCTCGGTGTGGGCGCTGGCCCTGTTCGTGAATGTCGCCTTGTTGTTCGCGCCGTTCTATGGATAAGTCACCGGCTTTGGCGCGGGGCGCGCTCGACGGTCTGCGCGTGCTCGAACTCGGCAGCCTGATTGCAGGCCCTTTCGCCACCCGGCTGATGGCCGAGTTCGGCGCCGACGTGATCAAGATCGAGTCGCCCGCGCAGGGCGACGATCCGGGGGGCGACCCTTTGCGCAGCTGGCGCAAGCTGCACAAGGGCGAATCGCTCTGGTGGACGGCGCAGGCGCGCAACAAGCGCTGCATCACCCTCAACCTCAAGCATCCCCAGGGGCGCGACATCGTGCTGCGGCTCGCCGAACGCGCCGACGTGGTGGTGGAGAACATGCGCCCGGGCGCGCTCGAAAAGCTCGGTCTCGGCTGGGACGATCTGCGCGCGGTCAACCCCAGCCTGGTGATGGTGCGCATCTCCGGCTTCGGCCAGACCGGGCCCATGCGATTGCAGCCGGGCTTCGGCGCCATCGCCGAAGCCATGGGCGGCATGCGTTATGTGACGGGCGATCCCGACCGCCCGCCCATGCGCGCCAACCTCTCGCTTGGCGACTCGATCGCCGCCCTGCACGCCACCCTGGGTGCGCTCATGGCGCTGCGCCACCGCGACGCCACGGGCGGCCGCTGGAACGGTGCTCAAGAAAACGCCGGGCCGCCCCAAGTTTTCTTGTCCCCCTCGGGGGGCGGGCCGGGCGCAGCCAGGCCCAGGGGGCGCTCAGGTGGCGGCGAAGGGCAGGTGGTTGACGTGGCGTTGACCGAGAGCGTGTTCAATCTGCTCGAAAGCACGCTGATGGAATACAGCTACGACGGCACCGTGCGGCAGCGCACCGGCACCAGCATTCCGGGCATCACGCCGTCCAACGTCTATCGGAGCAAGGGTGGCGAGTGGGTGCAGATTTCGGGCAATGGCGACGCGATTTTCCGCAGGCTCATGCTGGCCATCGGCCGCGCCGACATGGCCGACGATCCTGGCCTGGCCCGCAATCCGGGCCGCATGGTTCGCGCCGACGAGATCGACGCGGCCATCCAGCAATGGGCGGCGGGGCAGGAGCCCGAGGCCATCGTGCAGGCCATGCGCGCGGCTGAAGTTCCCGCCACGCGCATCTACAGCATTGCCGATGTGGTGGCCGACCCGCAGTTTCAGGCGCGCGGCATGATCGAGGCGCACACGCTGGCCGACGGCACGCCGGTGGACCTGCCCGCCCCGGCGCCCAGGCTGTCGCAGACACCGGGCGCCACGCGCTGGCTCGGCCCGGCCCTGGGCGCGCATACCGACGAGGTGCTTGCCGAACTGGGGCTGGATGCGGCGCAGATAGCGGCCCTGCGCCAGAGCGGCGCGATCTAGCAGCCCCCGTCAGGCTTTGTTGAGATCGGGCACGCTGAAGTTTGAAACAGCGCGTCACCCCACCCCAACCCTCCCCACGACTGGGGAGGGAGCAAAGAAGCTCTTTTACCGCTTGCGGGGGAGATTGAGAGGGCGCGCGCCGTGCTGCGCGCGTTTATTGCTGGGCGACGTCGATCAACCGCTTGTCGCGCGTCTGCACGCTGTAGTGCAGATCTTTCGGGTTGGAGCGCTGACGTTCGGCGACCTTGGTGGGCTTGCGCACGATGGTGCGGCGCTTGACCTGCGGCTTGCGTTCGGCCACCACGCGGCGCTGTTCAGCCTTGCGCTCGGCCACGAAGATCCGCGGGGTGTGCGTGACGTAAATGGTCACGAACTGGCCCTTGCGGAAGATGCCGCGCTCTGACGTGCGATTCCACTGCGCCACCTGCAGCGGGCTGAGGTGATAACGATGGGCCACGCCCTGCACGGAATCGCCGTACTTGCCGACCTTGAGCACCATGCGGCGGCCCGGAGGCGCTTCGGGGGCGAAGGCCAGCACGGCGTTTTCGGCGATGGCGGCACTGACGTTTTTATTGCTGCCGTCTTCAGCCTTGGGAATCAGCACGGTCGAGCCGGCCTTGATGAGCTGGCGCACGGGAATGTCGTTGGTGTCGCGCAGCACGGCTTCGCTGATGTCGAGCGTGTGAGCCAGTTGCATCGGCGACTGGGTGGACTTCACGGCATAGGCCGTCCAGGTGGACAGCGGGCCGTTGTAGGCCTGCAGCGCCTGGGCGAAATGCGTGGCGTTGTCATACGGCATGAGAATGCGCGGGTTGGTCGCCCCCAGAATGACCGGCTTGGTATAGGCCGGATTGAGCGAGCGGAACTCGGCCACCGTCATGTCCGCCAGCTTGGCCGCCAGCGTGACGTCGATGTCGCGGGTGATGGTGACGGCCTTGAAGTAGGGGTGATCGGGAATGTCGGGCAGGGTGATGCCGTACTTCTGCGGGTCGGAGATGATGTCTTTCACCGCCTGCAGCTTGGGGTAGTAATTGCGCGTTTCGTTGGGCATGCGCAAGTCCTGGTAATCGACCGGCAGGTTGTGCGCCTTGTTGTAGGCAATGGCGCGCTGCACGCTGCCTTCGCCCCAGTTGTAGGCGGCCAGTGCGATCTGCCAGTTGCCGAACATGTTGTAGAGGTTCTGCAGATAGTCGAGCGCGGCGTTGGTGGAGGCCAGCACGCTGCGGCGATCGTCCTGGAACATGTTCTGCTTCAGGTTGTAGTGCTTGCCCGTGGACGGAATGAACTGCCACATGCCCACGGCATGCGCCACGGAACGCGCGTCGGGGTTGTAGGCGCTCTCAATGAAGGGCAGCAGCGCCAGCTCGGTGGGCATGCCGCGCTTCTGCACTTCCTGCACCGTGTAGTAGAGGTATTTGCGGGCGCGCTCGGTCATGCGGGCGACATAGTCGGGCCGGGTGACGTACCACTGCGCGGCCTGCTCGGCCAGCGGGCTGTCCATCTCGGGAATGGCGAAACCGGCACGGATGCGCTGCCAGATGTTGGTGTATTGCGGGGTGATGTCCTTGGTGTCGTCCTGCAGCGCCGTCTGCTCGGTCGGCGTGATGGGCGCACTGGCCACGGATTCCGTCTGGAGCGGCGTTTGCGGCGTGGTGGACGCCTGGGTGTCAGAGGCGGCTTGCGGGGAGGAACTTCGGGGAGGTGTGGCGGCAGAGGTTTTTTCGGCGGGAGGGACGGCGGCGCATCCGGCGGCCATCGCGACCATTGCACCCAAAGCCCAGAATCGCAGTCGTCTCAGTTGCCGCATCAGCACTCACCCCTTGAAATCATTCTTCCACTCTCGCAACCAGGCCAGGGCCTGCACTGCATCCTCAGGCTTTTGGCCCCTGTACCGTTCCAGCGCCTGCAACACGCCGGGCTCGCCGGTGCGCAGAAACGGGTTGATCTGCTTCTCCAGACCGATGGAACTGGGCAATGTAGGCTGGCCTTCGCCGCGCAAGGCCAGGCACCGTTGCTGGTGCGCCACCACCGCCTCGTTCGAGGGGTCTGCAGACCGGGCGAATTGTAGATTAGAGAGGGTGTACTCGTGGGCACAATTTACTGTCGTATTTTCAGGCAGTTGCACCAGTTTGTTTAAGGAATGGCGCATCTGGGCCGGCGTTCCTTCGAACAGACGGCCACAGCCCGCAGAAAACAGCGTGTCGCCACAGAACAGCGCGGGCGCCTGATCGCCCTGCAGCGGGCGGGCCACATAGGCGATATGACCCAGGGTATGACCCGGCACTTCGAGCACCTCAAACCGCACCGGCCAGCCCTGCGGTGTGAACCCATCGCCCTGACGCAGGGGCTGCGTGCGCGCCGGAATGGTCTCCGCCGCCGGTCCCCAGACGGGCGGGGCGTCGGCAGGGTGCCTCGCCTGCCACCACTGCAGCAGGTCGGCGATGCCGCCCACATGATCGCTGTGATGGTGGGTGACTAGAATGCCGCGCAGTTCCAGGCCGCGCTGCTCGAAGGCATCGATCACCGGCGCGGCATCGCCCGGGTCCACCACCAGCGTGCGCCGGTCATCCGCGGCGGGCCGGATCAACCAGATGTAGTTATCCCGAAAGGCAGCAAGCGCTTCTGTATGCATGGTGACTCCGATCTGTGGCCTTTGATGAGCCTGCAGCACTGGCTGCAGACTCCACCCGGTCGCTATGCGCTGGCTTGGGAACAGGGTCAGATCGACCGCGTGGTGAACGACATTTTCGGCTATCACGCCCTGCAACTCGGCAACCCTGCGCTGCAGGGGCTGGCCCACAACCGCATGCCGCATCGCTGGCTGGCGCTCAATGGCGCCGAGCCGGCCCAGCTCGATCTGCCCGGCGTGCGTCCGGCCTGCCTGCTGCCCGAGCATTACGGCGGCGAGCCGGTCTATGCCGAGCCCGGCCTCGTCGATGCCGTGGGCGTGGCCGCCGAACATGCAGCCGAAAGCGCCCAACTCCCCCCCGAGCCGCTGCCGCCCGATCCGAACGCCATTCATACCGAACACCTGCAATGCGACTTCACCGCGCTGCCGTTTCCCGCCCAGTCGCTCGACCTGGTGGTGCTGCCGCATACGCTCGAATGGGTGGACGACCCGCACGCCTGCCTGCGCGAGGTTGACCGCGTGCTGGTGCCCGGCGGGCAGGTCGTCATCAGCGGTTTCAACACCTGGAGCCTGTGGGGCATGCGCCAACTGCTCGGCCGCGTGGGGGGCGGCTGGTATCTGCCCCAGCACGGCGAATTTCTCGCCCCCCGCCGCGTGCGCGATTGGCTGCGGCTGCTGAGCTTTGAAGTCACCCAAGGCCGCTTCGGCTGCTACCGGCCCGCGATGTGCTCGCCGCTCTGGCTGCACCGCTGGCGCTTCATGGACAAGGCGGGCGACCGCTGGTGGCCCGTGTTCGGCGCGGTGTATTTTCTCGCGGCCATCAAGCGCGTGCCCGCCATGCGCCTGGTTGGCAAGGTGGAACTGCGCACCAAACGCCGAGCCGTGGCGCTGCAGCCCGTGGCGCAGCAACGCGTCAAGACCAAGATCTGAGAAGGTGTGAACGCATTCGCCATGCCCGCTCATCGTGCCCAAAGTGCCCCACTCGGCGTTGCAAATGCGCGCCGTGCCTACGGGCACGGCTGTGCTTTGCGCCTTGATTGGAGCCCTTTGGGCACGCCGCTCGGCCACGCCGGATTCATTCACACCTTCTGAAACCCATGACCCAAAGTACCGACAACGACATCATCATTTACACCGACGGCGCCTGCAAAGGCAACCCTGGCCCCGGCGGCTGGGGCGTGGTGCTGCGCAGCGGCGCCCACGAAAAAACCCTGCATGGTGGCGAGCCGCAAACCACCAACAACCGCATGGAACTGATGGCCGCCATCGTCGCCCTCGAAACCCTCAAGCACCCCAGCCGCGTGCTGCTGCACACCGACTCGCAATACGTGCTCAAGGGCATGACCGAATGGATGGACGGCTGGAAGCGCCGCGGATGGACCACGGCCGACAAGAAGCCGGTGAAGAACGTCGATCTCTGGCAGCGGCTGGAGAAAGCCGCCGCCCCCCACACCCTGCGCTGGACCTGGGTGCGCGGCCATAACGGCGACCCCGGCAACGAGCAGGCCGACGCCCTGGCGAACCAGGGCGTGGAGGCTGCGGGGCGGGGGTAGGGAAAGCGGCACCGCCCGGTCGGATGGCGATGATCTGACCCTTGCGCCTTTACTCGACTGAAAGCCGGAATTTCATCGGCGTTTGCGAGGGGTCCTTGGCGAAGTCTGGGGATGCCGGTGCAAGGGCCGACGGGAATTTGAGGCTCTTGGCAAGGAACGGAGTTGCCGTCTGCAGGTTCTCCATGACTTGCATGATGCTGCCCGCACCCGCGAGGTAGAAACGCTTGAGCGCCGTCTTGGCCGCCGAGTTGGTGGATCGGTCGCAGACATCCTCCACAAAACCGGACCAATTCGAGCGATCCATCAAGGCCGTGCAGACCGAGATGGAAATCGACAGGGGCCGGGCCGCGTGCCACCACAGCATGGGAATGAAAATGGTCTGCCCTGGCTTGAGCACCGTGCGATACGGTGTGGCCTCGACCATGCGCGGAAAGCGGCTCAGGTCCGGGGCGGCCGGGTTCTCCACTTGCGACCAATTTGGCTGATTGGGTTTCGGGTAGAGCTTGTCGCCGTCCTCGGGTGGGAACAAGTAGAACTCTTTGTCGCCGTAGATTTCCGTGATCTGTGCGTGCGCATGTTCGAGGTCATAGTGCATCACAGGAAACTTGCTGCCCACACCTCCCATGAGTAATTTCAAAAAGCCGTCGGGGCGACGCCACCGCTCGGGCATCAGCGGGCTTGCGTGGCGCCCCGCAAAGGCGTAGGCATTCTGCGGGCTGAGATCGGCCAGCAGTTGCGGCAAGTGGTCGTGAATGAACAGGCGATAGAGGTAAGGCCCTGGCGCGTCGACGGTCGAGGCCTCGACGGCATCGACGAAGTCGCGCATCGGCATGCGTTTGGTGTAGGACACCTGAACGGTTTGGTCGCCGAACCTGTCGCGGAAATAGTCGGGCGTCCAGCGGGTCATCGCAGGCCAGTCTCGCACCGAGTCGGCAATGACGACGGGCCGATTCTTGCGCACGTACTCGTGCAGGAACGCCGTGTAGGGAAGATCTTGCGCCCGCACCACTTCAATGGCGAGGGGCGCATGGGTCTGGGGTGGCTGCTGCGTGGTGGCGCGGTCAGTTCCACCCCCAATCGGTGTGGTTTGCTGCATCGGTTGAACTCCAGGAAATGTGCATGATGGGCTGCCTACTTTGGGCGGCGTTAGTTTGCTGAGTGCGTCGAACTGCTGACCTCTTTTCCGAACAGGCGCTGGAAGAGGCTCTTTTTGCCGCTGGGTGCGGCTTGTTTTGCTTTGTCGTATTCGAGGGCAATCTGTCGCAATGAATCGAACACGTAATGCCGGGGGCCGAGGCGTTTTCCCGTCTGTTTCTCCATACGCGACAAGGCCTGCATGACCAGAAGCGAGTGGCCGCCCAGGTCAAAGAAATTGTCGTCGGGGGCAATATGCGGCGTGGCGAGCAGCTCGGTCCAGAGCGCGGCGAGTTGTCGCTCCGTCTCGGTTTGCAAATCGTTTGCGGTGAGGGTTGCAGCGGCGGGCAAGCCCGGCGAAACGGCGGGCGATGCCGTCGAGGTTGTCGACGGGCTGGCTTGCGCGGTGCCGCGCAGGGCGGGCAAGTCCGCGAGCGAGGCCTCGGGGTCAGCGATGGCGTCGGCGAGCAATTGGCTGTATTGCGTCATCCAGTCAGCGATGTGCGGCGCATCGAAAACATCGGTGTTGTAGGTCAAACCACCCGTCACCCCGTTGGGGTTGTTCAGGAACCACAGGCGGACGTCCTCGGCGGCGGCAGGCTGATAGACCTTGAGATTCTCCTGTTCGAGAGTGCCCCAGTGCGTGTTTCGCTGTCGCACGTCTTGATAGGAGAAAAAGGCCTGATAGATCGGGTTGCGGCTGTCGTCTCTTTGAACAGATGAGAAATGCAGCATCTGCTCCAGCGGCGCATCGGGCGCGGCAAACGCACTAAGTACGACACCGCGCACTTGCCGTACCAAGGATGCAAACGACTGCGCCGGATCGGGGCGAATCCGCAGCGGCAAGGCGTTCACGAAAAAGCCCATGACCTTTTCCAGGTCCACCGAAGGGCGGCCGCGTACCGGTGTGCCGATGACCAGATCGGTTTGACCGGATTGCCGCCACAGCAGCGCCGCAAAGGCGCCGAGCAACACCATGTAAGGCGTGGCGTCTTGTTGGAGAGCGAATTGATGCAGGCGGGTAAACCAATCGGCCGAATGGTTGAACCAGTAGGTGTCGCCGCCACCGGTCATGCGCTTGGGACGGGGCCGGTCTGCGGGAAGACTCAGTGGAGCGGGTAGCGGCGTGAGTTGTTCGCGCCAGTAGCCAAGCTGGCGCTGAAGGTCGGGCGTTTCAAGCCATCGCCGTTGCCAGGCGGAATAGTCGCCATAAGTGACAGGAAGCGGTACCAAATCTGGGGTACGGCCTTCTGCAAAAGCGGGGTAGAGCGCTGCCATCTCGTCATAAATGAGATCGAAAGACCAGCCGTCCCAGATGATGTGATGCGGCATGAAAAACAGCACATGATCGTCTTTCGCCAGCCGATACAGCCCCAGTTTGAACAGCGGCAATTCGCCTAGATCGAAGACCTCGGCGCTTCGGGCCTGCAAGCGCTTCATCAATTCTGCTTCGCGGTTAGCGGTCGGCAGAGTGGATAGATCGTGAATCTCGCCCAGTTGCACGGTCAACTCAGGCGCGACGACCTGCAAGGGTGTACCGTCCTCCTCGATGATCACGGTGCGCAACGAGGCTTGACGCGCGATCATGGCGTTGAGGGCGCGTTCGAGCGCGACCACGTCAAGCGCACCCCGCAGGCGGTGGGCGGAGGGCGTGTTGTAGGTCGGCAGGCCGGGGTCGAGTTGTTCGAGGAACCAGATGCGCCCTTGTTGCAGCGAGGCCGGTGCGACGGTTTGCTCGCTGCGATGAGGAATCGCCTCGGCCTTGGCGCTGCTGTCCTGGGCGTGGGTGTCAATCCAGCGGGACAGCCCGTCGATATTGGGCGCATCAAACACGGTGCGCATCTGCACGTCGAGGCCGGTCTGCTCGCGCAGTCGCGCCGCCAGCTGAGCCGCCAGAAGCGAATGACCACCGAGAGCGAAGAAGTCGTCATCGAGGGCCATACCAGGCAGGCGCAGCACCTGCTCCATCACCTCGGCCACGCGCTTTTGTGTGGGCGTTCGCGGTAGTCGGCGCTCGGCCTTGACCGCAGCGCTGCCGGTGGTGGGCGACGGCAGTTGCTTGCGGTCGATCTTGCCGTTGGGCAAGAGGGGCAGAGTCGGCAGCGCGATGAAATGCTGGGGCACCATGTACGCGGGCAAGCTGGCGGCCAGGTGAGCACGAAGCACGGCGGCGGTGGGGGCGGCATGGCCGGCTGGCGCGACGACATAAGCCACCAGCCGGGCGTCACCCGGTGTGTCTTCGCGCACTAGGGCTACGGCCTGCGCCACGTCGGCATGCTGTGTCAGGTGCGATTCGATGTCACCCAGCTCGATGCGGAAGCCGCGCAGTTTGACCTGGAAATCCAGCCGTCCTAGGTGTTCGAGTTGACCGTCGTTGCGCCAGCGGCCGCGGTCGCCGGTGCGGTACATGCGGGCACCGGGTGATGAGCGTCCCCAGGGCTGGGCTTCGCCCAGCCCGCCCCCCGTGGGGGTCAAGGAAACTTGGGGCGGCCCTGCGTTTCCTTGAGCGGCAAAGGGGTCGGGAACGAAACGCTCGGCGGTCAGGGTTTCGCGCTGCCAGTAGCCCAGCGCCACGCTGGCGCCGCCGATGTGGATTTCGCCGGGAACGCCCACCGGGCAAAGGTTGCCGCGCGGATCGAGCACCCAGACCTGGGTGTTGGCCAGTGGCGTGCCGATGGCAATGGCCGCGGCAGTGTCGTGCACCTGCCAGCAGGTCGACCATACGGTGGTTTCGGTTGGGCCGTACATATTCCAAACCTCGCCGCAATGGCGCTGCAACTGCGCGGCAAGGTCGGGGGGCAGGGGCTCGCCGCCCACCAGGGCTTTGAGCTTGCGGTGCCCGGCCCAGCCTGCGCTGAACAACAGGCGCCAGGTGCTCGGCGTGGCCTGCATGGCGGTGACAGGGAATCGGTCGAGCAGATCGCGCAGGGCGAAGCCATCAGCGGTTTCTTCTTTGCTGGCCAGCAGCACGGCGGCGCCCACGGTCAGGGGCAGCATGAGTTCAAGGACGGCAATGTCGAACGACAGGGTGGTCACCGCCAGCAGCATGTCGCCGACTTTGAGGCCGGGCCTTTGGGTGACTGCGAGCAGAAAGTTCACCACGGCGCGATGCGGCAGCATGACGCCCTTGGGTTTGCCGGTGGAGCCGGAGGTGTAAATCATGTAGGCCAGCGACTCGGGCGTGGCGTCGCGTTTGGCATCTGCCGCAGGCGCGGTGTCGGGCTGGGCGGCGATTTCGGCGGCATCCGTGTCGAGCCAGAGGCTTTGCTCGCGCGGCCAGGGCAGGGCCTCGGCAGACGCCGACTTGGCGATCAGCAGAGCCAGGTCGGCGTCTTCGGCCATGTCGGCCAGCCGCGAGGCGGGAAAGCTCGGATCGAGAGGCACATAACCCGCACCGGCCAGCAACACGCCGAGCAGGGCGGGCACCATGTCGGCATCGCGGGGCAGGCATAGACCCACGCGCGAGCCGCGCTGTACGCCGCGTGCGCGCAGCGCATGGGCAATGCGTTGGGCCTGTGCCCAGAGTTGGACATAGGTCAGTGACGCTCCGCCGGAAACCAGAGCGGTGGCCTCGGGCGTGCGAACAGCCTGGGCATGAAGAAGCTGGTGCAGCAACAGGCCCGGCGGCAGCGGTGACGAGGTGGCGTTGAGCCGAGCGAGCTGCTGCCGGTCGGCAGCGGTGACGATGTCGAGATCGCCCAGCGCCTTGTCAGGAGAAGCGCATAACTGGACCAGCAGGGCCTCGTAGCTCGCCAGCCAGCGGCGCACGGTGGCGTCGTCGAACAGCGATGCGGCGTATTGGCACTCAAGCTGCAGGCCACCATCGGCCAGCGGGACGGCGTTGACGAACAGCTCGAAGTTCTCGGCCAGACGCGGGTTGGACGACACCTTGACCTGCAAGTCGCCGAAGCTGCGCAGGTCGATGGCCTGGTCGAGGTTGAACATGACCGGGGCGAGTGGCACCCGCGACGGATCGCGTTCGATCAGCAATTTCTGCAACAGGGTGCCGAAGGTGTAGTGCTGATGCTCAAAGGCATCGAGCACGGCCGATTGCACCGCAGGTAGCGATTGCGCCAGCGGAGCGGCGGTGTCGGGCATCAGGCGCAAGGGCAGCAGATTGACGCCGTGGCCCACGACCGTCTCGAAGCCCTGCAGGGTTTGCCCGGCAGCGGGCACGCCGACCACGACCTCGTCATTGCCTGAGAGCCGCTGCAACAGGGCGCCGAAGGTGCAGAGCAAGGTCGAGAACAGGCTGGCACCGGACTTGGCCCCAAGCTGGCGAACGGCCGCGACCAGCGGGGCGGGCAAGACATGGTCGGCGCGTTTGGAGGAAAAGGCTCGGATGGCGGGCCGGGTGTGGTCGCAAGGAAGCTCCAGCACGGCGGGCACGCTGGCGTAGCGGTTGAGCCAGTACGCCTCATCGGCGCGATGGTCTTCGGTGGCTTGGCGCTCGACAAGCGCCTGTGCGAAGGAGGCGAAGCTGGCAGGCGCGTCTGGCTCGGGCGCCTCGCCTCGTTGGGCTGCATAGAGCGCACCGATCTCGCTCACCAGCACGCCGAACGACCAGCCGTCGCAGACGATGTGATGCGCGCTGAGCAGCAGGGCGACGTGGTCGTCGGCCAGCCGCATTAGGCGGGCGCGAAACAGCGGGCCGTGCTGCAAGTCAAACGGTGTGGAGACGGCCTGGGCTGCGGCTTGGCTCAGGGCGGCGTCGCGCTGATCGGACGTGAGCGCGCGCAGGTCGTCCACGGGGAGGTCGAGGTCCACATGCTCGGCGATGAGCAATTGCTCGCCGTCGGCGCTCAAGGTGGCGCGCAGTGCGTCATGCCGGTCGGCCAGGTTGCGCACGGCAGCGCTGAGGTGTGGCAGCTCGATGGCGCCGTGCAGATGGAGGGTGACCGATTCGTTGTACGCCAGCGTGGCGTCGCCGCCGAGTTGGCAGGCCAGCCAGATCTCGCGCTGGGCTTCGGTGGTGGGGGCGACGCGGGCGACGGGCGCGGCGTCGGCGAAGGGGTCGTAGTCGACCGCCGTGGCGGCCGAGGCGTGGGAGAGGTCGTTCATCATGCGTCGAGACGGAGGTACTTGCCGGGCTGCTCGGGGTTGGGGACGAACCAGGCGGGGTTGCCGCTGGGGTCTTTGCCGATGCGCGCGCCGGGCACGGGTGGGCGGCTGGCGTCGAAGGCGGCGGGGGGCGCATCGGCGTGGCGTGGAATGAAGTCGGCTTCCTGCAGCTCGGCCACGGCTTCCTTGAACGCGGTCTTGATGACGGCGATGTCCTTCGGGGTGTGGGCGGTGGTGAAGAAGCAGGGGAAGTTGTCGAGGATGTGCACACCGCGGCTGCGCATCATGGCGAAGAGCAGGTCTTGCATGGGGTGGTCTTCGGTGAAGAAGATTTTCCACACCGAGGAGAACGATTTGAGAACGATGGGGGCGCCCACTTCGCGGCAGTAGGCGTTGAGCTCGTCCACCATGGCGGCGGTGGAGGTGGTGAGGGTGTGCTGCAGTTCGGGGCCCGCGGCCTTGAGGTGCAGGAGCACGGCCCGGGCCGCGGCCAGGGCGAGGGGGTGGCGCACGAAGGTGCCGGCAAAGTAGGTGACGCCCACGGTGGGCACGGAGTCGTCGCCGTATTGCCATTGGCCGCCGTCGAGCGCGTCCATGAACTGGCGCTTGCCGGCGATGACGCCGATGGGGAAGCCGCCGCCGACGACCTTGCCATAGCTCACCAGATCGGCCCGGATGTCGAACAGGGCCTGGATGCCGCCGGGATGCGAGCGGAAGCCGGTGACCACTTCGTCGAAGATGAGCAGGGTGCCCGCTTGCGCGGTGAGTTCGCGCAGGGCGTGGAGGAATTCGCGGGGCTGGAAGTCGGGGCGACGGCTCTGCACGGGCTCGACGACGATGGCGGCGAATTCGTCCATGCGTTCTTTGAGCGCGGCCAGGGTTTCGGGGGTGCCGTAGTCGAACACGACGACGTTTTCGGAGGTGTTGGGCATGATGCCCGGCGCCGCGGGAATGGAGCGGCCTTTCTTGGTGCCGCGCACGATGACTTCGTCGAAGATGCCGTGATAGGCGCCGGCGAAGATGGCGATCTTGCTGCGGCCGGTGATGGTGCGGGCCACGCGCACGGCGCCCATGACGGCTTCGGAGCCGGTGTTGCACAGCGCGGCGCGGTCGGCGCCGGTGAGTTCGCAGATGAGTTCGGCCACTTCGCCGGCCAGGGGGTGCTGGGGGCCGATGTCGTAGCCGTCGTCGAGCTGCTTGCGCACGGCGTCAATGATGAAGGGCGGCTGCCAGCCGAACAGGCTCATGCCGAAGCCGCTGAGGGCGTCGACATACTCGTTGCCGTCGAGATCCCACATATGGCAACCGGCGGAGCGGGCGATGACGATTTGATAAATGATTTCCTTGAGCTGGGGGCGGAAGCCGTTGACCACGCGGGGGTCGGCCAGATGGGGGCGATGGCGCACGGTGTAGGCCTTGGAGGCCTTGGTGCGCTCGATGTAGCGGCGCATGAAGGCGTCGAGCCGCGCCTGCTGCCGGGCGCTGAGTTCGCCGGTGGGCGTGGTGTGGATGCGGGCGATGGCGCCGAAGGCCTTTTTCACGTCGTATTTGGCGTTGGCGTTCGGGCCTTCGTCATCGGCGGGCGGGGCGCTGGCCGCGGCGGGCGCCTCTGGCGATGGCGCGGGCGCCGCTGGGGCGGCTGGAGCCACCACGGCGGCTTGCTGCGTTTGCGGTGCGGCCTGCGCGTCGGCCACGATGGGCTGGGCGAATGCGCCGGGCGCGCCGCCCAGCAGGGCGAGCTGCTGCGCCATCAGCTGCATCTGCTGGGCAATGAGCTGCTGCATGAAGGGGGTGTTCGCAGCCGCGGCCAGGGGGAAGGGCATGGCTTGCGGGACGAAGGCGGCAGGCTGGGTCATGGCGAAGGCTCCTGCGAGTGGCGTTTGCGGGGCTTGCGGCAAGGCTTGGGGGGCTGCCGCAACCGATGAGGCAACCGAGGCAGGCTCGGGGGGCAGTTGGCTGTCGATGTGGCGGGCCAGGGCATCGACGCTGCGGTAGCGTTCCATCAGGTCGCGGAAGGTGATGGGCAGGGCGAAGTCTTTTTTGATCTGCAGCGCGGCCTGGGTGAGGGTGAGCGAATCGAGCCCGAGTTCGACGAAGGCGGCGGTCGGGTCGGTGTCGGCCAGCTCGACCCCCGAGCTGTCTTCGAACAGGGTGTTGAGGCGGGAAATGAGCGTCGGCAGGCGAGAGGAGGCTTGGGTCATGGCGGCGGTCGGCGTAAGGGGGATGGAGGGGGCGGCACCGATGGCGGCGGCAGACGAGGCAACGGTGGCAGCGCGGGCAAGCGCTGCGGCGGGCTGGAAGGCGATGGGTTGGGGGGCGGCTTGCGCGCCGGCGGGTTGTGGATTGACCGATGGCGCCACGGCGGCGTCCAGCCAGTAGCGCTTGCGCTCGAAGGAGTAGGTGGGCAGGAGGGTGCGCTGGCGTTTCTCGGCGGCATCGAACCAGGGGATGTCGTGTCCCAGCGTCCAGAGCTGGCCCACCGCGCTGGCGAGCTGGCGCAACTCAACGGCCGCCGCGTCGTGCAGGCTGGGCAGGGCGATGGGCGCGGGCTGGCCTGCGCGGGTGTGTTGGCGCACCAGGGGGCTGAGCGAGCCGCGCGGCCCGCACTCAATGCCGACCAGACCGGGCTGCGCGCCCAGCGCCGTCTGCACCGCGCTGGAGAAACGCACGGTTTCGCGCAGATGTCTTGCCCAGTAAACGGGGTCGGTGGCCTGCTCGGCGCTGAGCACCTGGCCGGTGCGGGTTGAGATTAGCGTGCGCTGCGGGGCGTGGCGCGCGACGCGCCGCACCGCGGCCTCGAAGGGCGCGATGGCGGCGTCCATCATGGCGGAATGGAAGGCGTGCGAGGTTTGCAGCGGGCGGCTGACGAGGCCGTCGGCGTCGAGCCGGGCCTGCAGGCGGCCGATGGCCTCGAACGAACCGGCCACCACGCTGGCCTGCGGGCCGTTTTCGCCGGCGAGGTCGAGCTCGTCGTTGAGATAGGGCTGCAGCGCGCTGGCCGAGAGCCGCACCGATAGCATGGCGCCCGGCGGCTGGGCCTGCATGAGCTGGCCGCGCAAGGCCACCAGGGCGGCGGCGTCTTCGAGCGAGAACACCCCGGCCAGCACGGCGGCGACGAACTCACCCACCGAGTGACCGATGAGCACGCTGGGCTGCAAACCGCGCTGCAACCACCATTGCGCCAGGGCGTATTCGACGCAGAAGGTCGCGGGCTGGGTGACGGCGGTGGGCTGCAGCGCGGCGGCGTCGTCGCCGAACAGCAGGGCCTTGAGGTCGAAAGCGGTATGGGGCGCAAACGCCGCAAGCGCGGCGTCGAGCGCGTCGCGGAACTCGGGCAGCGCGGCGTAGAGGCCGCTGCCCATGCCAGCGTATTGCGCGCCCTGGCCGGGGAAGAGCAGGGCGAGCGGCGGCGGATCGGCGGGGGCGCGGCGTTGTGCGCGCATTGGTGCTTGAGTGTCGCGCAGGGCCAGGATGGCGCCTGCCGCGTCATCGGCCACCACGCTCAGGCGCTGGGGGAAGACTTTTCGGCCGATGCGCAGGGTGTAGGCGCAATCGCCCAGCGGGGTGTCGGGCTGGGACGTGAAGTGCGTGGCCAGCTGCTCGGCGGACGCGGCCAGCGCGCTCTCGCTGCGGGCCGACAGACGCAGGATGAACGGCCCTTGCGCCGGGCTGCTGGGCGCGCGCAGCGGTGCTTCTTCCAGAATGGCGTGGGCGTTGGTGCCACCCACGCCGAAGCTGCTGACCCCGGCCCGTCGCGGCTGTGCGGTGCGCGGCCAGGGCGTGAGGGTGTCGTTGACGATGAAGGGGGTGTGCTGCAGATCGAGCTTGGGATTGGGCGCGGTGAAATGCAGGGTGGGCGGAATGCGCTCGTGCTGCAGGGCCAGCGCCGTCTTGATGACCCCGGTGGCCCCGGCGGCGATGACGGTGTGGCCGATATTGCTCTTGGCCGAGCCGATGCGGCAGAACGGGCGCCGGGTATCGGCGCTTCGGGGGGCGGCGTCTCGGGGGGCGGCGTCTCGGGGGGCGGCGTCTCGATAGGCACGGGTGAGCGCCTGCACTTCCACCGGATCGCCCAGCGGCGTGGCGGTGCCGTGGGCCTCGACGTAGCTGATGTCGTGGGGTTCGACGCCGGCCGCCGCAAGCGCGGCGGCGACCACGGCCGACTGCCCGTCCACGCTGGGCGCGGTGAAGCTGGCCTTGCCGCCGCCGTCGTTGTTGATGGCGACGCTGCGGATCAGGGCGTGGATGGTGTCGCCATCAGCCAGGGCCGCGCTCAGGGGCTTGAGCAGCACCACGGCGGCGCCGTCGGAGAACACCGTGCCTTGCGCCTGCGCGTCGAAGGTGCGGGTGTGGCCGTCGGGCGAGAGCATCGCGCCTTCCTGGTAGAGATAGCCGTTGTCGGGTGGGCAGTTGATGGAAGCGCCGCCGGCCAGGGCCATGCCACACTGGCCGCTGCGCAGGCTGTCCACGGCCTGGCCGATGGCGACCAGCGAGGTCGAGCAGGCGGTGTGCACGCTGACCGCCGGGCCGGTGAGGTCGAGGCGGTTGGCGGTGCGGCTGGCGATGTAGTCTTTCTCGTTCGCCAGCATGACCTGGAACTCGCCCAGGCGCTGGACCCGGTCGGGATGGGCGCTGACATGGCGCTGGAAATAGGTGGCGTTGTACATGCCGGCAAACACGCCCACGGGCGTGGCGGTCTGGCCCGGCACATGTCCCGCGCGTTCCATGCACTCCCAGCACAGCTCGAGGAACACGCGCTGCTGCGGGTCCATCAACTCGGCTTCGAGCGGGCTGATGCCAAAGAAGGCGGCGTCGAAATCGGCCACGCCCTGCAGCACGCCGCGCGCGGCCACATAGGCCGGGTCGGCGCGCAAGGCGGCAGGGATGGCGGGGTCGAGCTCGTCGGGGCGGAAGAAGCGGATGCCTTCGCGGCCTTCGGTGAGCAGGCTCCAGAAGGCCTCCACCGAGGGAGCGCCGGGGAAGCGGCCGGCCATGCCGATGAGGGCGATGGGCTCGTCGCGCAGACCGTCGCCAGGGTGTTCGCCGCGGTGGGCGGCGGTGAGGCGGTGGGCCGCGATGCCGACCTGGCCGCCGAGGTGCGCGGCGATGCCGCGTGGCGTTGGATCGCCAAAAAATGCGGCCACGCTGAGTTCGCCATGCCCACGCTGGCGCAGGGCGGCAAGCGCTCGCAGGACCAGCAGGGAATTGCCGCCGATTTCGAAGAAGTTGTCCGACGGGCCGACGTGATCCAGACCGAGCACGTCGGCAAAGATGGCCGCGACGTCTGGCGCCAGCCCGGTCGATGGGGCGGAGGCCGCGGCGCCGGTCTTGGCTGCTCGCGTGGGCGCGGGCAGGGCCTTGCGATCGAGCTTGCCGTTGAGGGTGACGGGCAGACGCGCGAGCGCGATCAGGTGCGCGGGGGTCATGTAATCGGGCAGCCGGGCGGCGAGCGCGCGGCGCACTGCGCCGAGATCGAGCGGCGCACCGCCCTGTGCGACGACATAGCCGACGAGCTGAGGGCCGAGCGCGGCGTCGGTATGCACGGCGACGGCGCAGGCCTGCACGCCGGGCTGCGCCGCCAGGGCGGCTTCGATTTCGCCGAGCTCGATGCGGTAGCCGCGAATCTTGATCTGGCCGTCGACACGGCCGATGAACTCCAGCGCACCGTCGGCCCGCCAGCGCACCAGATCGCCGGTGCGGTAGAGGCGGCCCCCGGCGTCGAGCGGGTCGGACACGAAGCGTTCGGCGCTCAGCTCGGCGCGGTTGAGATAGCCCAGCGCCACGCCACGCCCGCCCACGCACAGCTCGCCCACCATGCCCCGGGGCAGCAGGGCGCCCGTGCCCGAGCGGATGAGCACATGCGTGTCCTGGATGGGGTGGCCGATGGGGATGGCCAGGGTGTCGGGAGGCAGCGCGTGCGCAATGCGGTAGGTGGCCGTGAAGGTGGTGCACTCGGTGGGGCCGTAACCGTTGATCAGCGCGGTGTCGGGCAGCGCTTCGAGCGCGCGCCGGACGTGGGCCACCGACAGGGCTTCGCCACCCGTGAGCAGGTGGGCCAGACCGTTGAACCAGTGGGGATCGTCATCGACGATGGCGTTGAACAGCGCCGCCGTCAGCCAGGCGCTGCGCACGCCGTGGCGAGCAATGCTGCGGGCGATGCCGGGGCCTGTGGGAATGGACTCGTCATGCAGCACGCAGCAGCCGCCATTCAGCAGAGGCCCCCAGATTTCGAGCGTGGAGGCATCAAAACCCAAAGGCGCAGCGTGCAGCATGACGGTCGAGGCGTCGAGCGGCAGGAAGGTGGCATCGACCACCAGGCGCAGGATGGCACGGTGCGGAATGGCGATGCCCTTGGGTTCTCCGGTGGAGCCGGAGGTGTACATCACATAGGCCAGCGCGTCGGGTGCGCTCGGCACGTTGCCGTTCGGCTGCGGCGCGCTGGGCGTGTCGAGCAGGCTTTGGGGATCGAGGGTCTGGAAGCTGGCGGGAAACAGCGCGGCCGTATCGGGCTGGACGAGGGCGAGCCGCGCCTGCGCGTCCTGAACCATATAGGCCACGCGCTCTGGCGGGAATTTGGGGTCGATGGGCAGATAGGCGGCCCCGGCCATCAGCACGCCGAGCACCGAGGCGATGGCAGCGGGAGATCGATCGAGACAAAGCGCGACGGCATCGCCCGGCACCACGCCCTGCGCCTGCAGCGCGGCCGCCACGGCGCGGGACTTGGCGTCGAGTTGGGCGTAGGTCCAGTGGCCTCCGTGCCAGCGCACGGCGGGCGCATCGGGGTGTTGCGCGCACATCAGGCTGAAGCGGGCGGGCACGTTCGGCGCCGAGGGCGCGGCGCGACAGGCGGGGTTGAGTGCCAGAAGGTCGGCACGCTGATCGGCATCGACGAGCTCGAACTGGCCGACTTGCTGCAGCGGAGCGCGCTCGATGGCCTGGGCGATGACGCGCACGGCATGCAGCAGCGATTCGGCCCACGACGCCGCGTAGAAGCCGGAGGAGTGGAGGGCGAGCGTTTGCCGCTGCGGGTCGTGTGTGAGCAGGAGGGTCGAGGGCTCTTGCGGCTGGGCTTCGCTGGCCTGGGCGGGGTCGATGAGCCAGATCAGATCGGCGGGTGCATCGTGAGGCGCTCCGTCGCTGGGATTCGCCAGACTTTCACGCGTGCGTTCGGTGAGGGCTTGGGCCGTTTCGCCAGGCGTGGCTTCCACCGAGAACGACAGGCCGGGACGCGCCAGAACCCGCAGAGACGCGCCCGCGCCGCAAAGCCTTTGCAGCGTGATCGCGGCGGCGGCGATGAGGACGTCGGCCGATAGAGGCCCGGTTTCAGACTCGATGCGAAAGGGCGCGCGCTGCGCTTCAGGAACGACCTGGGCAAAGTCGCCGAGGCGGGACGGGAGACTGCCGCTGTTCGAAGGACTGTGCATTGCTGCCACCACCATGGACGTAGGGAAGTGTCGAACCGAACCCCCGTCCGGCTGACGCTGTCAATGGATGACATTGCACCGCGCATGCGGCGGATTGACTAGGCCTCAAGCAGGGGAGATCGACGAATCCAACGCGATTTCCGGGAATTTTTCACCAGAACCGCGAGCGCGAAGAACGACGCCTTCCTTGGGAAGGCGTCGTCGGGTGCGTCGGGAACCTCTCAAGGAAACGCCGGGCCGCCCCAAGTTTCCTTGACCCCCACGGGGGGCGGGCTGGGCGCAGCCCGGCCCTGGGGGCGCTCAGTACGCGTAGTAGCCGTAGGGCGAGCCCGCCTTCGGTCCGCGGCTCTGGTTGAGTAGGGTGTAGACCATGGGATGGTCCTGCAGCATGGTGAGGGATTGCTGCACCGTGCCCTGGTGCGTGCGCCCGGCCTGCACGACGAAAAGAATCTGCCCGGCGTGCAGCGACAGCGCGCGGGCTTCGGCGGAGGGCAGCAGCGGCGGCGCGTCGAGAATGATGACGCGGTCGCGGTAGCGGTGGGCCATTTCTTCGAGCAGCAGGTCCATGGTGGCGCTGGCAAACAGCTCGGTGGCCTGGGCGTTGGGCGTGCCCACGGGCAGGACAGCCAGCTTGGGCACATTGGTGGCGAGAATGAGGTCGGACAGGTCGAGCTCGGGATGGAGCAGCTTGTCGATCAACCCCTGCGCCGGAGCGATGCCCAGACGTTCGAGCAGGGTGCTGCGCGAGGGGTCGGCATCGACCAGCAGGACGGTGTGGTTCAGTTCGGCGGCGATGCTCATGGCGAGATTGGCCGCGACGAAGGTCTTGCCTTCTCCGGGCAGCGAGCTGGTCACCATGATGAGATTGGGACGGTCGATCTTGGTCGAGGCCGCGCCGGTGATATTGCCCAGCAGCGGCCGCTTGACGACGCGAAACTCATCGACCAGCAGGGAGCGCGTGGCGTGGGGCACGATGTAGCCCTGGGCCGCGAGTCGGTTGAGATCGATCTCGACCTGCTTCGAGCGGGTGCCCATGTCTTGTGGCTTGGCGCTGCGAGCGGCGGGCTCGACGGGTTTGGCCTGGGCTGGGAGCGGATGCACGCTGGCCGCCGCGGCAGGGCTGGCGCCGGAGGCGCCTGACATGAAGGGTGACGGCGCGGGCGGTGTGGTCTCGGCAGGCGGCGTGGGGGTCCACGGCACGTCCACGCCGGCGGTGCGCAGTTCTTCCAGACGTTTGACGGCTTGTTCAATGGTGCTCATGGTGTTTCCTTAGACGCCGGCCTGCCGTGCGAAATGGGCCCAGATGGCCCAGAGCAGGCCGATGAGGACGAGTCCGCCTACGCCTAGGGCGAGGTTCACGTTGCCGCGCTTGTCTTGCGCGAGGATGTCGGGTGAGTTCAGCATGGAAATGCTGCCGAGCACCGGGCGGTCGATCGATTCCCGCAGGTGGCGCGGGCTGTGAAAGGTGGGCATGACCTGGGAGACGACGAAGCTTGCGACGCCGCCACACGCCAGGGCGAAGAACACCAGCATGGCGATGAGCACGGGTTTGCTCGGGAACAGTGGACGATGCTCCACGCGCGGCGGATCGACCACGCGGAACACGGCGAGCTGCGAGGAGGCGTCGACGCTTTGGGTGAGTCCGGCGGACTGGCGGCGCGCGGCCAGGTCGTCGTAGCTCTTGCGGATGACGTCGTAGCCGCGCATGAGCTCGGCGTATTGCTGATCGAGTTCGGGCATCTGTCCGGCCTGGCTGCGAAGCTGGCTCAGGCGGCTCTGGGCCTCGCCGACCTGGGCCTGCAGCGAGGCGACATTGGCGTCGGCCTGGGCCACTTGCACCCGCAATTGCTGATAGGCCGGGTTGGCGGCGCTGATGGTGTTGGAGGTGAAGGCGGGCTCGTTGGTGTGAGCGGGCTGCTCCGCTGCCGCCTTGAGGCGAGCTCGCTTCTCGGCCTCCAGCCGGGCCAGCGTCTGGCGGGCGGAAATGACATCGGGATAGTCGTTGGTGTAGCGCTGCAGCAGGTCGTCGAGCTTGGCGCGCTGCGCCTGGATGCGCTGCTCGACGTCGAGAACCGCCGGGGGGACGCCAGGCGCGGCAGTTCCGGCGGCGGCC
Source organism: Thiomonas intermedia (assembly GCF_002028405.1). Taxonomy (NCBI): domain Bacteria; kingdom Pseudomonadati; phylum Pseudomonadota; class Betaproteobacteria; order Burkholderiales; genus Thiomonas; species Thiomonas intermedia. Next base: position 484,027 of record NZ_CP020046.1, on the reverse strand, counting down.
ATGTAGGGCGAGGTCACGCTGATGGTGGGAGACTCGCCGCGCATCTGCCCGCTGATGGCATTGCGCGCGGCAATCGCGGCGCTGAGCTGGCCCTGCAGCTGGGAGAGCTGATCGGAGGCCTGGTTGACGCGGGTGTAGTAGTCGATGTTGGCGACACCGGAGTAACCGGGATGCTGGGTCTTGAAGTCTTTGAGCTTCTGCTCGGCCGCACTGAGCTTGCGGCCGTAGTCAGCCACCTGGGCATCGAGAAACTTCAGCGCCTGCTCGGTGTCCTGCTGCTTGCCACCGATGCCCGAGGTGAGGAACATGTTCACCAGATCGGTGACCACGCCCAGGGCAACCTTGGGATCGCTGTTGACGTAGGTGACGCTGTAGAGGTTTTCGCGCGCATTGATGTTGAGCTTGATGTTCTTGAGCAACTGATCGACGGTGCGGTTGACGGCGTCGGGCTTGCCGTCATCGATGGCGAGGTGTTTTTCGCGCACCAGTTGTTCGAGATTGGGACGGGCCAGCAGGGTGCGGGCCACCATGGCGACCTGATCGTCGATGTTGGGCTGCACGGTCAGGCCCTGCATCAGCGGCTTGAGCAGGGTCTGGGTATCGACATAGACGCGGGCGGAGGCCATGTAACGCTCATGGAACAGGGCCACGCCGACGCCGCCGAGCACCATGATGACCCAGGCGGTGAGCAGGCCCACCCATCGCCTGTCCCACATGCCGGGCAGGAGGTTGAACAAGGGGCGCAGTAAGTCGTTCATGGTGTGGTGTTTCAGAGAGATATGGGGCCAGGGCTGCCGGACGGGGCGCCGTTCATGCGTGGGCCTCCAGGGTTTCGAGGACCTGGTTTTCCCATTGGGTCATGAGCCAGGATTCCAGAGCCTGCGCGATGCGGTCGGAGGCCTTGCCGTCGCAGTTGAAGGGATTGGGACGTGCGTTTCTGTCGCCCTCGAGGATGTCGCCCATCGCCTGGAAAATGCGGCGGAAGTCGTGCCCGACGATCTGGTTGCTGCCTTGCTTGAGGGTATGCGTGCGGGCGCAATAGTCTTGCAGGGTCAGGCAGGGTATGGCCAGGTGGGAGCTGGCGTCTTGCAGGTTGGCGCGATCGGTCAGCAGGCAGGTGGCCTGCTTGAGCAGGGCGAGAGTCTGCCCGTAGGGAAGCTCGGGAACGCAGGCCACCCGGGCGCCGCGCAGGGAGTTGCTCAGGCCGTATTGCAGCATGCGGCTGTGGATGGCTGCCGGCATGGGCCAGATGACGGGAAGGATGCGACTCAGGCGCTTGGCGTTGGCCAGCATGTCGATCATTTTTTCACGCGAGGACGCCCATTCGGCGTCTTCGAGCAGCAGCAGCGCAAAGCCCTGGGGGTTGGCAAGGTAGGTTTTGGGTACGCCAATATCGGGCGCGAACTGCTTGGGGTCTGCGGCATGGACGCTGGCCTGTAGCGTGGCATCGATGCGCAGATTGCCGACGACTCGGATGGACTCGGGCGCGATGCCGTCGTGCGTCAGCACATCGGCACAGCTCGGTCCGAGCGTCAGATGCAGATCGGTCAGTTGATCGATGAGGATGCGGTCGATCTCCTGCGGATCGGAGCGCTTTCCGTGGCGCAGGCCGGACTCGATGTGAATGTGCGAGAGATGTTGGTGACGGGCCATCAGCGCTGCGGCCAGTGCGGCATCGCCGTTCGAGAAGGTGAGCACGGCTGTGGGCCGGTAGGTCGCGAAGATCTGGTCGAGCCAGTTCGTCCACACGGCCAGGCCGGGCTGCTCATCCTGTGCGTCGGGGAGCAGGGCAAGGTCGATTTCCGCCAGGGCCGGATCGTTGGCTACCGCCGACGTAGCCAGATGTTCAAGCCCGACCAGCAGCGGCACCGGCAAGCCGGAGTAGAGCTTCATCTTCTGCATCAAGGGATGCAGGGCGATGCGGTCTTCCTGCGTCTGGGCGATGCAGAGCAAAGGCCCCGGTTCGCCGGGCTTGGGCGGCGAGGGTGCGCGGGTCATCGCTTCGGCCACGTCGCGCAGGATGGGCTGGCCCAGTGGGGCTTCGTGATCAGGCACGCTGGACACGGCTGCGGGCGCGGGGCGATGCACGGGCGCGGTGATCGTGGGGGGCTGGGGCTCCACGGGGTCGGCGGGACGCATCAAGCCGCCGATCTCCTCGCGAATCTCGCGGGCCACGGTATCGACGCGTGTCGCGTCGATCTGGTCGGCGTTGTCGAGAAAGGCCGAGAGCAGCAGGCGGTTGCACAGCATGTTGATGCGGCGCGGCAGCCCTCCCGTCCAGTCGTGAATGGTGGTGAAGGCGGCCTCGTCGAACTGCGGGCGGCCGGTCCAGCCCACGCGCTTGAGGCGATGGACGATGTAGGCCCGGGTTTCGTCGGCGTCCATCGGGCCGATGTGGCAGCTGGCAATGATGCGCTGGCGCAGTTGTTCCAGATTGGGGGCCCGCAGCACTTCGCGCAGTTCGGGCTGGCCGACGAGGTAGCTTTGCAGCAGGGCGCGGTTGCCGTACTGAAAGTTGGACAGCATGCGCAATTCTTCGATCGCCGCGGCATTGAGATTCTGCGCTTCGTCGATGACCAGCAGGGCACGACGGTTCTGCAGCATCAGCGTGGTGAAGTGGGCTTCGATGGCGGCGAGCAGTTCGGCCTTGGAGGCGCTCTTGGACGGAATGCCAAAAGCGTTGGCGACCGCACGCAGGAGGTCGTCGGCCTCGAGCTGCGTGCTGACGATCTGCGCGGCTGCGACCTTGGCCGGATCGAGTTCATTGAGCAGCGCGCGCACCAGGGTGGTCTTGCCCGCGCCGATCTCGCCGGTGACGATGATGAATCCTTCGCCCTGCATCGCTCCGAAGCGCAGGTATTGATGGGCGTAGTTGTGTCCCTTGCTTTCGTAGAGAAAGCTGGGATCGGGGTTGAGTTGGAAGGGAGGGGCGCTCAGGCCGAAATGTGCCGCGTACATGGACCTGAATCAGAACTGATGGGTTACGCCGGCGTAGATCGCCGATTCGTTCGCATTGAGGATGCCGGTATTGGCCGTGTCGAGCAGTTGCCTGCGCGCGCCAAGTACGAGAATGGTCTGCGGGGAAAGGCGCCGACTGAGTTGCACGATGAAGGTGGTCTGACGCGTGCTGACGCCCTTGTTGGGGCCGAATCCAGTACTCAAAGCCCAGAGGGCGCCGACGTTCAGGCTCGTCACGGGCGTCAGGCGCCGCCCATAGCTCAGGCCAATACCGTTCTGGTAATAGTCGGCCGAGGCAATCAGCAGGTTGTTCAAAGGCGGCGTGCCCGGCAGAATCAGATCCTGCGTCTTGGTGTGAAACACCGATACGGTATAGCTGTTGCGCTGCGCCAGGAGAACGCCGGTGAGGGTCAGGGTGTTCTGAAGCGTGGCGGACTGGGTGTAGTAGTTGACGGCGTTGGGCAGGGTGGCCGGCAGACCCGTGACCGCCAACAGGTTCTGCACCGCCTGGGCGCGGGCCGCGGGGTCCGGGAACTGCGACGCCAGCATGCCTCCCAGCAGCGTGGACAGGCTGACCCCGGAAGGTATGGTCTGCAGCGACGCGAGGTAGGACGAGGGCGCGCGGTTCCAGTTCAGGCGCAGGCTGAGGTGCTGGATCTGCTGCGAGGCGTTGATGTCCCAGCCCGTACCGAAAAACCGGCGCTCCACCACACCGTCGAATCGGGTGTAGAGGTTGGGCCGCCAGTTGGCCTGCACGCCGTAAATGCTGTGATTCAGGCTCGCATAGCCGGTGGAGTAGCGCTCGTAACCGCCAATCAATCCGGCCTCGAAATGGGGAGTGAAGGCATACAGAACGCGGCCCCGCGCGATTTCATCGCGTAGGGTCAGGGCGCCGGTGTCGGTGTAGACGGTTTCTTCCTGTCGTGCATCCAAGCCCCAGCCGAGCGGCGTGGGCCGCCGGTCGAGTCGGATGGTTTGCAGGCCGTAGCGGCCATTGCTCAGATCGGCGCCTGTCTGATTGCCGCTGATCTGCGTCCAGGTATTTTCGCTGCGGGCGCGCAGACGCAGGTTGTCATCGAAACGATGGTCGATGTAAGGGCTGAGCGTGTACTGGGTGGTGGTGTACGTTGCGGTGCCGGTGGACTGCGACGGGATGGTGGTCAGCGCGTTCTGCTGCGAAAGGACGTTGGCGTCGAAGTACAGCCATTGGTCGATCAGTCTTGCGTTCAGCCCCAGGGTACCCGAAGGCAGCACCGTATTGCTGTATGAACTGCGGGCGTAGTACTGCCCATTGAGTGCGAAGTTGCCGTAGGTTCGCAACTCTGGCCCCATGGTTTGAAACGCGATGCCGGGGGTGATGCTGACGATGGTGTCGGAACGCGCGGGCGTGGCGGTGCCGAAATAGGCATTGCTGGTCTGCACGACGGACATGCCGACCGAGGGTTGAACGAAATTACCCCGTGCCGGAAGCGGCGCGCTGGCGCTGCCCAGCGGCGTCAACAGGCCACCCTGGGTCTCGTCACCCTCGAAGGTCTGGGGCAGGGTGACGCCACCGGGGACCGTGAGGTTGAGGCCGGGAATGGTTTGACCATACGCCGTCCCGGCCTGCAGCAGACAGAAAGCCAGCGGGGTCAGCGCGAACAAAACAGGACGGCTTGCAGTCTGCATGGCGGGCTCGGGTACGGTGAAGGTCAAGGCGGTGTGGTTCAGAACATGCTCTGCGGGATGATGATGACATCACCCGGTTCGACCGGGACGTTTGCCGACATTTGGCCGCGTTTGAGCAGATCGCCCAGCTTGATGCTGTAGGTCTTGCCATGCCGTTCAAGCACTGCGGCGTTACCGTCGGCGAACTCGGTGAGGCCGCCCGCGGCGATCATCACGTCGAGCAAGGACATGTTTTCACGGTAGGGAATGGCGATCGGCCGAACCGCCTGACCGACGATGCGGATCTGCTGGCTGTAGGGGCCCTGGAAGCCGGTCACGACCACGGACACCACGGGATCGCGGACATACTTGGAGAGTTGGGTCTCGATCTCCTTGGCGATTTCGCCAGGAGTCTTCCCGGCGGCCTCGACATCAGGCGCGAGAGGCGTGGAGATTTTGCCGTCCGGACGGACCTGGATCGACATGGACAGGTCTGGATTGCGCCAGACGTTCACGTTGAGCGTATCGCCCGCGCCAACCTTGTAGTGGTAGGCGCCCTGGGCGATCTTGTCCGGTGCGGCCGGGTAATTGTTGGCTGCGCAGGCGCCGAGCAGAAGGGCCGCGATGGAAGCGGCGACCAGGCGCCAAAGACTGAAACGGGAATAGCGGTTCAACATGCTCGACCTCTGTAATGTCGGAGAAGGGGAAGGAACGTGGCGAAATTGTCGAAAGCCAGTGTAGGAGGTTCAAGCCCTCATTTGATCGGTTTTCCAGCGCATGGGCCTGTGAAATATCTCACGCCTGCTCCGGTATTCGACGCTCTCCCCCTCGAATGAACGATCTTGGCGCCGGGCGTTGTGGCACGACCACTCGAATGCGGGGGGGCAAACGACAACGCCCGGGATGTCCCGGGCGTTGTCGCGTAAGAGCCGCAGTGCGCGGCCTATCTGGCCTTTAGTGCGGCAGTCCGACAGTCGGGTTGCCGAGGTTGGTCCACTCGATCATCGAGCCGGTGTAGAGCTTGGAATTCTTATTGCCAAGAATTTCATGGCTGACAAACCAGGCGCCGGAAGCCAGGTGACCCGTGTTGCAATAGGTCACGGTAGGCGCATCCGGCTGGATGTTGAACTCGGCGTAGATCTTCTTGTAGTCGTCGGCGCTCATGAATTCATGCGCGGCGCCAACCGGCTTGACGATGGCGTCCGTCGGGAAGGAGCGCGCACCCGGCAGATGGCCACCGGTCTTGTTGACGGGCTTCTTCACGATGCCGAGGAATTGCGCGGTCGGGCGGGCATCGATGAACTGATCCTTGCCGCCTTGCAGGCCTTCCTTGACTTGCTGCATCGTGGCCAGAATGGCCTTGTCTTCCGCGCCAGCCGTCCAGTTGCCCTTGGCCGGGGTCACTTTCTCGGCGGAGACGGGGAAGCCAGCCTGGATCCAGGCGTTGACGCCGCCGTTCAGAATGGCGAGTTTCTCGCGCGGTTCGCCGAAGTAGCGCAGTTGAAAGTACAGGCGAGTGGCCATGTCCATGGAGTCAACGCTCTCGCCGGTGGGCACGATCACGATGGGCTTGTCGGTCTTGTTCACACCGGAGTCGTCCATGACCTTGGTGAAGTACTCGGCCGTGGGCAGTTGGGCCTTGATCTTGACGCCGTCGACCGTGCGTTCCTGGCGAATCTTGCCGAAATCCACGGGAATGGCCCCTTCGATGTGTCCGCCCGTCTTGACCAGGGTCTTCACCTTGGTCTTGTCGTCGACTTCGAATTTCGGCTCTTCACTGAAGGTCTTGGGCTCGTCGCGGATGTCGATGATGGTGACTGCGTCCTTGTTGGCATTCAGCCATTGGGGCGTGACCAGCGGGCCGGGTAGCGTGGCTGCACCTGCCGTTTGTGCCGCGGCCACGGCAATGATGCTCAGGCCGATCAGATGCTTCAGTTTCATGTTGGCTCCTCGTTTGGATGGGTGAAAATGTACTTTCAGGGCGTGTACCCGCCCGGCTCTGTTCAGGGCGCTTGCGCGCCCAACTCCTCCAACGCAAGAATCTGCGTCGAAAAATCGATACGGCACTGGCTCAGGATGTGGGTGCGCCGGTCTTCAAACAACTGCGTCCGACCGCGCGCTTCCAGCGCCTTGATGCGCGCGTCGCGCATATGAATCACAAGGTCGATCTGCGGCCGAAAAAAAGCGAAGACGGCATCAAGCCAAACCCCGACCTTGTGAGGCCTTGCATCCTTCAATTCGGTCTGCCGCGCCAGTGCGCAAATGCGGTCCGCGCTTTCCCAGCATTCTGCTGTCACCCACTGGTTGGTCGTGAATACGCGCAAAGGCATGCCGCGTTCGTCAACGGAAAGGCCTGCAATATGGGTGTAGCGCTGGTCATGCGGACATGCCGAGTTGTCGTTGGAAGCGAACACATGAAAGTGACCATGCTCGTCCTTCATGCGTTGTGACGCGGCATGCGCGTGGTAATAGAACAAGGCTCCGCTACGACTCTTGGCGTCCCGCCTGGGGTAGTGTTCCCACTCCACATAGGGTGTGGTGCCGATGATCTCGGAGATCACGGTCCTGCCTTTTTGCAGCAGAGATTGGGTCGCCGCCAGGGCGCGCTGGCCCGCAGCGTACAGATCGCTTCGCTCTTGTTCGGACAATGCGCCCAGGAGTTCGACGACATGGCGCCGACTCTTGGGGGCATGACCGGACAACAGGGAAGGGGACTGGATCATGGGGTGTCATGACGCCGCGCGCGATGACCGGCAGTCGGCGTCATGGTTCGACTCAGCTTACTTGGACGGCGCGCAAGGATTGCTGCTCTTGGAGGGCGCGCAGGGGTTGCTGCTCTTCTTCTCCATTTTCTTCTTGGTGGGCGCGCAGGGATTGCTGGGTGCGCAGGGGTTGCTCGAAGCATGAGCAATGCCTGTGGCCGAGAGGCTCGACAGCGCCTGGGGCATGGGGGCCACGACGGCAGCAGCCAGGGCCAGGGCGGGAAGAGCTTGAGACAGTTTGATGCGGGCTTTAGCCATAGGAAACTCCTGAAGAGTGGTTGGAAAACAGGACAACCGTTTGCGGCCCTGTTCGCAAAAAACGTGCGAGAAGGGCCGCGCGCTGACAGAGCGCCTGAATTTAACTGTTTTGGGCAACGAAGGCGCCAGACGACTTGCCACCTGTACCACGCGATTGCATATTGGTGCGCGTCAGGTAGCCCACGATCACCAGTACGGCGAACAGCAGCCCCCAGACGGCCCATGCGGGCATGTGCAGCAGTTGCGGCAAGGTGAGACCGTCCGGTCCGACCTGCTTCCAAGCCCAGCCTTCGATCGAACTGAAGACGGAATTGAAGCCCAGGGTGCCGATGGCAATGCCCAGGAGGAAGATCAAGCCATCGAGCTTGCCCGAGAACAGGGCCACGATCGAGGTGCCAGGGCAGTATCCGCCCACGGCCATGCCAACGCCGATGAGCACGCCGCCGAGCGAGCTGCCCCAGATGAAGACCGAGGGTACGAACATATTGCTGACCTCGATCACGCCCATGCCCTGCAGCAGGTACAGACCGCCGGCGGAGACCAGAATGGCAGTGAACATGACCTTGAAGACGGCCCAATCCTTGAAACGGAGCTGGGCGGTGAGCTTGCAGCCACTGCCAAAGCCAGCGTTCTCAAGAACGTAGCCGAAGACCAGGCCGAGAATGATGCCCGACAGTGGGCCGGTGTATCCAAGAGGGAAGCTCATTTCCAGAGTCCTTTCGTCAGTTGCCCGAAGACGATGCCGGCGATGAAAAAGCCGATGAGGAACAGAAAGCCCGCGGCGGCCAGTGTGGCCGATCCGGACAGGCCCATGCCGCTGGTGCAGCCCAGCGCCAGTCGGGCGCCAAAGCCGGCGGCAATACCCCCGATCACGGCGAGCACGAGTCGCAGGCTGCGGCCGGCCTGGGTGGGTCCATCGATCTGGAACTTGAAGCGGCCAGCCAGCACGCTGCCGATCAGCGCGCCGATGGCCAGCCCGACAACTTCCCAAACGATCCAGCGGTCGAGGCCGACTTCAAACAGGTTGTGCAGATAGGTGTGGGTGGCGACCGTGTTGGGGTCGACCTTGCCGGCGACCGCAGCTGTGGCGAGCGTGGTCGCACCGGTCACGCCGTAGCCATTGCCGGTGACGAGAAAGGTGGCCAGCAGTCCAAGGCCCAGAATGACTCCCGCGACATAGGGATTCCAGAGTGGACGAGGTGTGTTGCGCATGAGTAGGCTTCCTCCAGGTGTTGTGCGGCGACCTCTGTGTGTCTCGCCGCGTGGATGATCGAGGGATCAACTTGTCTCGAAATTCAGTATAGAAAAGATTTCGCAATGCTTCCGGGAGTATTAGGGTTTAACCAGACTAGGACTAACACGGATGCAGACATTTGAAATTTGCGTTTAATCAAACATTTTTGGCGGGCTTGACAGGAATCGCTGGGGTGCGATCAGCCGTATAGATATGCTTGAATAAACGAATGCTTGATCAGGACTGCCGCAAAAGTCTGATGAGTTCACGGACGCATCGGCATGGCGGCGACGACACGCATCGTCAGGATCGCTGCTTCGGCCATACGCTACGAATGGAGCCTTGCCGGAGTTGCTGAAGCGCCGCCCGAGCGCATTCGGGCATTGATTTGCACACCAGGAGACTAGGGTATGGCACACATCGTTGTTATGGGCGCGGGCATTGGCGGTATGCCAGCCGCCTACGAGTTGCGTGAAGCACTTGGCAAGGCACACAAGATCACGGTCATCAATGCCGTGGATTACTTCCAGTTCGTGCCGTCCAATCCGTGGGTGGCCGTGGGCTGGCGCAGCCGAGACGAGGTGATCTTCGGGATCAAGCCGTATCTGGAGCGCAAAGGCATCGATTTCATCGCCAAGGCGGTGACCAAGATCGAGCCTGAGAGCAACGCGCTGACGCTGCAGGATGGCGCCAAGGTCAACTATGACTATCTCATCATCACCACAGGACCGAAGCTGTCGTTCGAGGAGGTGCCCGGAGCCGGGCCGCATGGCGGCTTCACCCAGTCGATCTGCAGTATCGATCATGCCGAAAAGTGCTACGCAGACTACGAAAAACTGGTCGCCAACCCGGGGCCGGTCATCATCGGTGCCATGCCGGGCGCGAGCTGTTTCGGACCGGCCTACGAATACACCATGGTGCTCGACACGGCGCTGCGCAAGAAGAAAATCCGCAACAAGGTGCCCATCACCTATGTGACGGCCGAGCCCTACATCGGCCACCTCGGCCTGGATGGAGTGGGTGACTCCAAAGGCATCATGGAGAGCGCGTTCCGCAGCCACGATATCCGCTGGATCACCAATGCCAAGACGACCAAGGTCGAAGACGGCAAGATGTTCGTGGACGAACTCGACATGCATGGCAATGTGGTCAAGCAGCATGAATTGCCGTTCAAGCACTCCATGATGTTGCCCGCGTTCAAGGGCGTGGATCCAGTTGCCGCAGTCGAAGGGCTTTGCAATCCGCGTGGCTTTGTCATCGTCGACCAGAATCAGCGCAGCCCCAAGTTCAAGAACATTTACTCGGCGGGTGTGTGCATCGCGATTCCGCCGACCGGCCCCACCCCGGTGCCCTGCGGAGTGCCCAAGACGGGGTACATGATCGAATCGATGGTGACGGCCATCGTGCATAACATCGAAGAGGAACTCGCCGGCAAGCAGCCGACGCACCGCGGCTCCTGGCAGGCCATCTGCCTGGCTGACTTCGGCAATACCGGTGCGGCGTTCGTGGCCATTCCCCAGATCCCGCCCCGTAACGTCAACTGGTTCGGCGAGGGGAAGTGGGTGCATCTGGCCAAGATCGCTTTCGAGAAATACTTCATTCGCAAGATGAAGAAGGGCAATTCCGAGCCAATCTATGAGAAGTACATGATGAAGCTCATCGGCATGGAGCGACTGCTGCATCCCGAGCGCAAAGACTGAGCGCTGATCTGCGCCCCCAGGCCCGCAGGCTCCTTGGCCTGCGGGCCTTTTTGCGTGTGGTGTTCCGCAGACGTGGAACATCCGTCAGTTCGAGGGTCCTGCGCAGTTCGGTAGGCTTGGGGCTTGTCCGTTTTGGGCTCATTCGATTGAGAGTTGACGATGTGGCTTTCCTTGGCGATTTTTGTGTTGGCCGGTGCCTCGGCCGGTTTTCTGGGGGGGCTTCTCGGCATCGGCGGCGGCTTGCTTCTGGTTGCTGCTCTCAGTTTTGCCTTGCCTGCTCTGGGCATTCCCGCGGATGAGGTCATCCATGTTGCCGTGGCGACGTCGATGGCCAGCATCGTGCTGACCTTCATTTCTTCAGCCACTGCGCACATCAAGCGCGGCGGCGTACTGTGGCCGAGTTGGCGCTGGCTGGCGCCCGGCATGGTGATCGGCGGTTTTTTGGGTGCCCACCTGGCGCAGATGCTCAGCGGCCAGTCCTTGCGCTACGTCATTGCCGGATTCTGCGCCGTCATGGCAGTACAGATGACCCTCGGAAAGGGCAAGAAGGCGGTGGGGGGGCAGGAACACATACCCCGTTCGCCCTGGTTGCTGCCGACGGGCGCGGGCATTGGCGCGGTGTCCTCGGTCGTGGGTATCGGGGGCGGGTCGATGACGGTGCCCTTGCTTGTCGCCCTTGGCGTGCAGCCGGTCAAGGCGGTGGCCACAAGTACGGTTTGCGGTTTGGCGATCGCGATCTCCAGCGCGCTGAGCTACATGCTCTCCGTTCATGCACCCACCCATCCTTTGCCGGCGGGGGCGCTGGGCTATGTGTTTCTGCCCGCTGCGGCGGCCACGGCGGTGGCCTCCATGGCGCTGGCGCCCTACGGCGTGCGCGTCGCTCACCGTATCTCAGGCCCTTCGCTCAAGCGTGTGTTCGCGATCTTCCTGGTTGTCGTCGGCGTGCTGATCGCCCTGGGCGGTTGAGCGCGGTTCTAGGGCCTGTTAACGCTATTTCTGCACCCGCGCCGGGAGTCTGGGCGGAGGCAATGCGAGGCGCAGTCCGCTTGTGGTGGTCTCCACCACAAGCGGACTGCAACGTGGCAGCCCGCCGCCCAGACCCCCGGCCCGACCCAGGCGGGGCCGCTGCGGCGTTGTCGGTGCGAGGCAAGGCAGAAAGCCTTGCCTCGCACCTTCGCCTTGCAGCCCTCCCCGCCTGGGGGCAACGCGGGTGCAGAAATAGCGTTAACAGGCCTTAGTCCTTGCTGTCCGTGGCCGAAGGCGGCAGCGCGGCGTAGTAGCGGGCGATGAGCGTGGCTTCGGCCGGGCTCAGGCGCTGGCTGAACTGGCGCATGCCGTTGTACACGTCGTTGTGCCGTTCGCCCTGGTGGTAGAGCCGCATGGTGCGGATGAAGTAATCGGTGGTCTGGCCGGCGATGGCGGGCGTTGTGCCCCTGCCTTCGCCATGAAGGCCGTGGCAGGACGCGCAGGCGGTGACGAGGCGGGTGGCATCGCCGTGGCGCACGAGGCGTTCCGCCTGCCGACGCTCCGTGGCATTCAAGGGCTGTGCAAGCGCGGCCTGCGCTTGTGGCGCGGTGGGCTTGGGCAGGCTGGCGTAGTAGGCGGAGACGTCGGCGATCTGCTGGGGCGTCATCATGCGGGCCAGATGGGTCATCAGCCCGGCGCGTTCGTCCTCGGCGCGCAGACCGCTGCGGTAGTCGAGCAGCATCTTGGCCGTGTAATCGAAGCGCTGCCCCGCGACGCTGGGCCAGTTGAGCGTCGCGGCGTTGCCGGCCGCGCCGTGGCAGGAGGCGCACATCAGGGTGTCGTGCACCTGCTTGCCCGCAGCGATCTGCCCCTTGGGCAGATGCGCCAGCGTGGTTTTCAAGGTGACGGGACTCCATGGCGGGGCCGTTGGCTGGCCGGGCTCGCTGGCCACGGCGGCGGGGCTGGCGATCAGTGCGGCGGCCACGGCGGCGGCGCGCCATGAGGCGGGAAGGGCAGCGGTGATCATGCGAAGATGTCCTGGGTGAAGGCCTGGATCCAGGCTTGCTGATAAACGGCGGACAGGCGGATTTGCGCGGGTGTGGCGTCGAAGGGCAGGTAGCGCGCCTTGTTGACCCGGCCGATCTTGCCGTCCTCCTTGATCTTGAAGACGTCGGCCACGAACAGTCCGTAGTCTTTGCCGGCCAGGGCGTAGCAAGTGTTTTCCCAGACCGGCGTGCCCGGATCGCGTCCGGCCAGGCCCTCGGTGATGACGCGGGCGACCCATTTGGCTTGGGTGTTGGCCGAGAATCCCGACTTGGGCATGGCGTCGGCCACACTGGCGTCGCCGATGACGTGCACCTCTTTGTGGAGCGTGGACTCGAAGGTGCTGCGATGCACCGGGCAGAAGCCGCTGTCGTTGGTCAAACCGAAGTCGAAGGCGACCTGACCGGCCACCATGGCGGGAATGACGTTGATCACATCGGCCTTGATCGGGCCGCCCGCGGTATGCAGGGTCAGGGTCTTCGCGTCCAGACGCTGCGGCGTGCCGCCGGTCTTGGCCTGAATCCATTCGAGCGCGCAGGGCTGCGATGACGGCTTCAGTTCGGCCTTGATTTTGCCGCGGTATTCGGCGGGGGGCTGGAAGCCATACAGCCGGTTCCATCCCAGCATGGCGGTCTCGTCGGTGACAAAGCTGTCCTTGGGGTCGGCGATGATGACCTTGGCACGCGGGTTGTGGCGACTGAACCATTCGGTCATCAGCGCGGCGCGCTCATAAGGCCCCGGCGGGCAGCGGTAGGGATTGGGCGGCGCGGCGAGCACGAAGACCCCGCCCTCGCGCATGCTTTGCAACTGGCGGGCGAGCAGGGCGGTCTGCGCGCCAGCAATCCAACCGCTGGGTACCTGGGTTTCGGCCAGTTGTTCGCTGTAGCCCGGCAGGCTGTCGTAGCGCAGCTTGATGCCGGGCGAGACGATGAGCTTGTCGTAGGCCAGCACCGTGCCGCTGGCCGTGGTCACGGTCTTGGCGGTCGGGTCGAGGCTGCGGGCCGCGTCGAACACGAACGCCACGCCGTGCTTCTGGCGCAGCGCGTCGTAGCGCACCTGGAGGTCGTCCATGGTGACGTGGCGGTTGAGCACTTCGCTCGAACCGTAAGGCCGGATGTAGACCGGGTTCTTCTCGATGATCGTGACCTGCAGCGTGGGATCGGCCAGCTTCAGATATTTGGCCGCTGTGGCACCGCCCACGCCGCCGCCGACGATGACGATGCGGGCCGAGGCCTTGCCGGCGCGCACGAGGGCGGGAAACGAAGCCAGGCCCAGGGACGCGGCCCCGGCGAGCAGGAATTGACGACGTGTATTCATGGCGCGCTCCTCATTCGGGTTTGACGTTGACGAAGTAGGCTGCCATGGCGTCGATCTCGCCATCGCTGAAGCCTTCGGCCACGTGACGCATCAACGTGGCGGGGCGCTGGCCGCTGCGAAAGTCACGCATGGCCCGCACGAACTGCGCCTGGGGCATGCCAGCCAGGGGCATGAAGGCTGCGGCCTTGAGACGGCCCTCGGTGCCGTGGCAGCCGGCGCAGGTCTGGGCGATCGCCGCGCCGACCGGGGCCGCCTTGGGGCCGGGCGGCAGCGGTGCCGGCGAAGGGGCGGCGGCTGGGACCGGGCTGGTGACCGGCGCTGCGAAGACGGGGGCATGGGCGCCGAGCAGCCCCATCGTGAACACGAGTCCGATCAGGGCCAGGGTAAGGTGGGGAATTCGCATACAAGCTCCTTAGCGCGCCCAGACGACGAAGCCGACCACGAAGAACTGGACGATCCAGACCCCGATCAGCCACAGCGACGCCGTTCCGATGCGGTCGATGAAGGGGGAGGGCGTATAGATCTGTCCCTTGGGAGTCTGACCGACTTTCCAGGCCACGGCGAGGAAGTAGGCCAGGGTGCTGCCGCCGATCAGGGCGAAGGTGGCGAAGAACAGCACATTGCTGTACCAGTCCATGTGAACCGGGTAGGTGAACACGTCGTAGCCATGCACGCCCTTGAGCACGGTCCAGCGCAGCACTTCGCGTAGCGCGGCCACGGCGATCAGCGCCACGGCGCCAAGGGCGAAGGGGGCGTAGCCAAGAGAAGAGTTCAGCGTGCGCGGGCCCAGCAGTGCGGGCAGCAGGACGGTGAGCAGCAGCAGCGCCACGCTGAGCAGCACGACGGGCGAGGTGGCGAAGCTGGCGATGTTGGCCGGCAACGTGCTCATCCAGCCTGCGAACAACGCCAGCGCGATCACGCCGCCGACATGGAGCATCCGGCCGGCGAGTCGCCCGACCCATTGCAGGTAGGCCGCGTCCGCCAGTTGGCCTGCGCCGAGATAGCGGCGATAGGCGAACAGCCAGGCCCCCGAGACCGGTGCGGCCAGGGCGATGAAAAAGCCAAAGCGCCACAGGTTGTAGTCGTGCAGCGTGCGGCCGCTCGGGTCGATCACGCCATTCGGCGCGTACCAGGCCATCCACTTCTCGGGGCTGAGCATCTGTTGCGTGAGCACATGCATGATGAAGCCGACCACGAGAAACAGCGCCAGCGCCGCCACCAGGCTCCAGCCCGAGCGCGCATCCTGCCGGGGGTCTTCGAGGTGGTGATTGCGGCTATAGAAGAAGTACAGCGCCATGTAAGCGGCGATCAGCAACAGAATGAAGCCGATGACCCACCAGGCCGACAGCACATTGCTCGTGTACCAGAAGGGGTCGTAGGTCACCTGCACGAACAGCAGCGGCGCCACGCCGAGCACCACCGCCACCGACACTGCGATCTTGGCCGTGGTGGTCATGGCCGCAGCCAGGCGGCGACGCATGGGGTTGCGACTGAAGGCATTGGCCAGCACGAGCGCCGTGGCACCGAGCATGACCTGGACCGCGGCGATGTGCAGCGCAAAGGTCAGCACGCCCAACAGCAGAAACACGATGGGATGGGACGGCACGCCTGCGACGTCGCGCAGGGCGTAGAGCATTTCGCTGTTCATGTCAGCGCACCTCGAAAGTCTGGGCAGCGGGGGAGGAAAGCGGCTGCGCGCCGGTCTGGGCCAGCGCCGCCTTGTGCTGGATATGCGCCAGTGCCGCCTGGGGTTGTTTCATGTTCACGATGAACACGGCCAGCGCCTCGGCCTCCTCGGGCTTGAGCGGAATCATGGGCATGTACAGCGTGGCGCCCGTGGACAAGGCGCCGCGGAGGTAGTTCTCCACCTCGGCGACGTTGCCGGTGCCGCCGAAATACCGGTGCAGCGGTCGCATGCCTGTATCGCTCAGCGAGTGGCAGTTGGAGCAGGTGGTCAGCGCCAGCGACTCGCCGACTTTGAGCATGTTGTCCGGCGTCACCACGCGCAGGTTGTCGGGGACGAAGACCTGCGATTTCAGGAAGCCGTGCGCTTCGAGCAAGGGCAGCTCGCTCTTGATGTGCATGCCCGGCACGTCGCGACCTATGACCTGATTCGAATAGACATACTGCCCGGCCACCCAGGGTTTGCGGATCGATTCGCGAGCCACCTCCTCGGGCCACAGGCCGAGCACCAGAATGCTCACCGTGGCCACCGAGGCACCCCAGACCACCAGGGTGCGCGACGAAAGCAGCGTCATCACGAAATAGGCCAAGATGCCCAGAAGCACGGTCACGATGGCCGGCTGGAAGTACGACGGCAGGCGGTTGTCCATCACCAGATGCGCCGTTTCCGGCAGCGTGCGCAGATACCACTGGAACAAGGCCGCGCCGGTCAGCGACGACACAATGCCCAGCCAGGCCAGCTTGCGCGTGATCTCCCGTTTGAAGCGCGGATCGGTGATGCGCGCCGCGACGATGCCGCCGACCACGGCCGTCATGGTGAACATGAAGGCCGTACGCATGGCCAGTTGGGCAAAGGTGTTGGCGCCGTAGAAACCATTGAGGTAGCCGCCCTCGGTGAACCAGGCTTCCTTGCCCGGCACCATCATGAACGACAGAATGCCGAGGATGATGAGCATGGTGGTGTACGACGCCAGCCCGAAGATCACGGCGATGCGCATGTGGGTGCGTTGATCCACCCGGCCCACGAGGTAGATGACCAGATAGACGCCCACGACTTCGATGACGAAGAACACCCACTCGGTCGCCCATTTCCATACGAAGCTGTGGATCAGGGCAGAGATGCCGCGCGGGCTGGCCACCGTGGTGGAATACCAGATGCCCGGCCCGGTGATCGAGCCGATGACATACGAGAACACCAGCAGGAACATGCCGTATTGGCGGATGTAATCCAGCAGCTGCGGCTGATTGCGGCGGTAGGCGATGACCGCCAAATAGGCAAACAGAATGGCCGCGCCGACCGAGGTGTGCGATGCCAAGACGTGAATGGTGGCCATGATGCCCACCACCCAACCACTGCCCACTCCCGGTTCATACCAGGTGGGATAAAGCCCGACCCAATCCATCTCGACTCCTTGACGCGGCGCTGCTTACGCCGGGATGTTGCAAATAGCGACAATTTGTTACTGTAGGGAGTATCGGAAGATGGGAGGTGTGGGGATTTAATCTTTGTCAAATTGCACGCCGAGACGTGCAGGTTTTTCTATATGTGCGTGACGGCGGTCACAAAGGGGCCGCACCACGTGAAAAACCAGGGTTTACGCTGATTGCTGCCGACCGCAACCCTTACTCCTGGCGTCGCTATGGGGCGACACTGGACGAAAACGCTTGATCCACAACAAATTGCCGCGGCGCGGCTCGAACACGCCGGGGGTGGCGTGGCCGCTTCTTCAGCGCTGACCGATGGCCGCGTTGGCAAAGACGCCGCGTGCGTCGCGAGGTTCACTGCGCCAGTATTGCGGGGGCACCTTCACCTGAGCGCCGAGTTCGGCGGCGGCGTGCCAGGCCCAGTGGGGATTCCACAGCAGGGCGCGGGCCAGCGCCACCAGATCGGCACGGCCCTCGGCCACAATGGCCTCAGCCTGCCGGGCTTCGGTGATGAGGCCGACGGACAGGGTGGGCAGGGCGGTGGCCGCACGTACCGCCTGGGCCAGCGGCACCTGATAGCCGGGTCCGATGGGGATTTGCTGCTTGGGTGATAGGCCGCCGGAGGACACGTCGATCCAGTCGCAGCCGCGTTGTTTGAGCGCGTGGGCGAAGGCGAGGGTTTGCTCCAGATCCCAGCCGCCTTCGACCCAATCGGTTGCCGAGACCCGCACGCCCAGCGGAATCGCCGCCGGAAGGGCCTCGCGTACCGCGTCGAAGATGTCCAGCGGGTAGCGCATGCGATGGGCCAGGCTGCCGCCGTAGGCGTCGTCGCGCTGGTTGGACAGAGGCGAGAGAAACTGATGCAGCAGGTAGCCATGCGCGCAATGCAACTCGACCGCCTGCAGCCCCAGATCGGCAGCGCGCAGTGCGGCCTGAACGAAGGCTTCGCGAATGCGAGTCAGCCCGCTTGGGTCGAGCGCCTGCGGTGTGGCTTCCTGCGCGCCGTGCGGTACCGCGGATGGCGCCACGGTCGTCCAGCCCCCCTGGGAAGACGGCAGCAGCTGGCCGCCGTCCCAGGGCCGTGCGCTGGACGCCTTGCGCCCGGCGTGCCCGAGTTGAATGCCGATGGGCATGTCGCTGAAGCTGCGCACGTCGTCGAGCACGGCGCGCAGCGCGCTCACGTTGTCGGCCGAGTACAGACCCAGGCAACCGGGGGTGATGCGGCCTGGCGCCTCTACTGCGGTGGCTTCGATGAACAGAAGGCCGGCACCGCTTTGCGCGAGCTGGCCAAGGTGCACGCGATGCCAGGGTGTGGCATTGCCGTCCACGGCGCTGTATTGGCACATCGGGCTGACGACGATGCGGTTGCGAAGCCCGAGGGCGCCGAGGGAGAACGGGGAAAACAGGGAGGACGACATGGGATCTGATCGAGAGGGTGCCGCTGACCGCAGAGTGACGAACGGCGTGAGACGTACGGATTGCCCATTGTCCCCGGCCCTGCGATTCTCTGCAGGCTCACGGCGCTCCGTGCGGCGCTGCCGACCAGCGATGCACCGTGGCGTCCTGCTGAGCACACAGATCCGCCATGCGCCGCAGCACGGCAAGGTCGCCATTGGTGTAGAGGCGGGGAGGTTCGGCCGGTGTCGCCGGCTCGGTCTTCCACAGCCTGGCGGCCTGGCGCGCCACGGGCTCGGCGGTGTCGATCAGATGGACGCGAGGGCCGAGCTCGGCCTGTATGGCTTGGGCGAGCAGGGGGTAGTGGGTGCAGCCCAGAACCACCGTATCGCACTGGGCGGCGTGCAGGGGCGCGCAGTAACGGTGAATCAATTGCCGCAGATCCGGTGCCGCCAGATCGCCACGTTCCACGGCATCGGCCAGGCCGGGGCAGGGCTGCAGCACCGGCTCATCGGCTGACGCATGGGTATGCAGCAGGGCGCGGAACTTGGCGCTGCGCAGGGTGGACGGGGTGGCGAGGACGCCCACGCGCCGCGTGTCGCTGCGGGCCAGCGCGGGCTTGATGCCAGGTTCGATGCCGACGAAGGGCAGGTCGAACTCCGAACGCAGCGCCGCGATGGCTGCCGCGGTGGCGGTGTTGCAGGCCACGACGATGAGACGGGCGCCCTCCTCGATGAGAAAGCGGGTGACCTGGCGTGAGCGCTCCAGCAGGAAGTCATCGGATCGGTCGCCGTAGGGCGCGTGGGCCGAGTCGGCCACATAGATCAACCTGGCCTCGGGCAGGGTTGCCCGCAAGGCCCGCAGCACCGTGAGGCCGCCCACACCGGAATCGAACACGCCGATGCTGGCGGGCTTGTTCATGGGCGCTCGTTGGGGGTCGCGGGTTCAGCGCCCGCGCAGCGCGGGCACAGGCAGGCCAGGCGCTGGCTCGCTTCGGGAATGCGGGCGAGGGTTTGGGGCGCGATGCGCGCCGAGCTGCACCAGCAATGGGACGCCGGGCTGCCACACGCCATCGCGCACGCATTGGGCTGACCGCAGAGCGGGCAGCGGATGGCGTCGCATTCCAACGGGATGCTCATCCGGCATGCGTTCAGGCGGCGCTGACCGGAATCTGCGCGATGCGTGCCTTCCATTCCGCCGGGCCGGTCTGATGGACCGAAGTGCCCTGGGCATCGACGGCCACGGTGACGGGCATGTCCTGCACGGTGAAGGCGTAGATCGCCTCCATGCCCAGATCTTCGAAGGCGACCACGCGCGCAGCCTTGATGGCCTTGGCCACGAGATACGCGGCGCCGCCCACGGCCATCAGCGAGGCGCTGCGGTGTTTCTTGATCGACTCGATGGCCGCCGGGCCGCGCTCGCCCTTGCCGATCATGGCGATCAGGCCGGTCTGCGCCAGCATGGTCTCGGTGAACTTGTCCATGCGGGTGGCGGTGGTCGGACCGGCGGGGCCCATGACCTCGTCGCGCACCGGATCGACCGGGCCGACGTAGTAGATCATCCGGTTGGTGAAGTCGATGGGCAAGGTTTCGCCGCGGGCGAGCATGTCGGCGATGCGCTTGTGGGCGGCATCGCGTCCGGTGAGCAGTTCGCCCGACAGCAGCAGCGTTTCGCCCGGTTTCCAGCTCGCTACTTCATCGCGGGTCAGGGCGTCAAGATTCACGCGGCGGCTGCGCGCGGCATCGGGTACCCAGTGAACCTGGGGCCAGAGATCGAGGCTGGGTGGCTCCAGAAAGACCGGGCCGCTGCCATCGAGCACGAAGTGGGCATGCCGGGTCGCGGCACAGTTCGGGATCATGGCCACGGGTTTGCCGGCCGCATGGCAGGGATAGGTCTTGATCTTCACATCCAGCACGGTGGACAGGCCGCCGAGACCCTGCGCGCCGATGCCAAGGGCATTGACCTTCTGGAACAGCTCGATGCGCAGCTCCTCCAGCTTGGACTTGGGGCCGCGAGCCAGCAGATCGGACATGTCGATATCGTCCATCAGGGCTTCCTTGGCCATGAGCATGGCCTTCTCCGCCGTACCGCCCACGCCGATGCCCAGCATGCCCGGCGGGCACCAGCCAGCACCCATGGTCGGCAAGGTGGCAAGCACCCAGTCGACCAGGTTGTCGCTGGGGTTCATCATGATGAACTTGCTCTTGTTCTCGCTGCCGCCGCCTTTGGCGGCCACCTTTACCGACACGGTGTTGCCGGGCACGAGATTGACGTTGATGACGGCGGGGGTGTTGTCGCGCGTGTTCTTGCGCGCGAAGAGCGGGTCGTCCACGAGGGAGGCGCGCAGCACGTTGTCCGGGTCGAGATAGCCCTGGCGCACGCCGGCATTGACCACCGCATCGAGGCCGTCGTCAAAGCCCTCGAGCCGCACGTTCACGCCGATGTCGAGAAACACGTTGACGATGCCCGTGTCCTGACAGATCGGGCGGTGACCTTCGGCACACATGCGGCTGTTGGTCAGGATCTGCGCCATGGCATCCTTGGCAGCAGGCGATTGTTCTCGCTCATAGGCGCGTGCCAGATGGCTGATGTAGTCGGCCGGGTGGTAGTAGCTGATGAATTGCAAGGCCGAGGCGATGCTGTCCCGCAAGTCGTCGGCGCGAACGGTGGTGGTCATGTTGTGAACGTCTTGTTGTCGTTGAAGGGGAGGGCAGCCTGCCCGCGCCGTTCAATGGGCTTCGTCTGTCTTGACGTGGCCCATCAGCATGGTGCGGGTCATCATCCGGTCGGTGTAGGCAATGGCGATGGCCGAAAGCAGGAACACGACGTGGATGGTGGTCTGGGCCACCAGCGCCTTCACGCTGTAGGCATCGGCATTGATGAAGGTGCGCAGCAGATGGATGGATGAGATGCCGATGATGGCCATGGCCAGCTTGACCTTGAGCACCGAGGCATTGACGTGCGACAGCCATTCCGGCTGGTCCGGATGGCCTTCGAGATACATGCGCGACACGAAAGTCTCATACCCCCCGACGATGACCATGATGAGCAGGTTGGCGATCATCACCACGTCGATCAGGCTGAGGACCACCAGCATGATGGTGGTCTCGGTGAGCTTGGGCACCAGCCCTCCCGCCAGGGCCTGCCCGCCTTCAACGGGCAGGGGATTGCGCACGGCGATGGCTTCGAGCAGATGGGCCAGCGACGCCTGGTTGCCGAACGCCGCCCCGACCAGATCGGTGAGTTCCACCCAGAAGTGAAAGACATAAACCCCGAGCGCCAGGATCAGCCCGACATAGAGCGGCAACTGCAGCCAGCGGCTCAGAAACAGCAGGCGGGGAATGAAGTGGATTTGCGGAAGGTTGGAAGGACGGGTCATGAAGGCTCCAGAAGTGGGGCTGTGGTAAAGGGATTCTAGAAGCCCGTCGTGAGACCTCGCTCCAAGGCCACGAGGGCGCTGCGCTTTTGGAGGGCGAGGCTGCGTCAGGGCTGCGTAAGGGCGCAAAATTCAGATAGCGCTGTTTTTGTCTGCGCCTTTTTGCTGCGATTCCACAAAACGAAGGAGACTGTCATGAGCGATACCCCCGCACATCCGCATGAACGCAAGGTTTATTACCCAGGGCAACAAGCCGTACAGTCCGCCCGCATTTCCGGCATGGATGCCTATCGTGCCCTTTGCGCCGAAGCTGAGGCCGACTACGCCGGCTTCTGGGCTCGCATGGCGCGGGAGAACCTGCTGTGGCAGCAGCCCTTCACCCACGCGCTCGATGACAGCCAGGCCCCGTTCTACAAATGGTTCGACGATGGCACGCTCAACGTCTCACACAACTGCCTGGATGTGCATGTCCAGGCGGGCAAGGGGGACAAGACTGCCATTGTGTTTGAAGCCGACGACGGCGCCATCACCCGGGTGAGCTACAGCGAACTGCTCGACAAGGTCGGCCGCTTTGCCAACGCGCTCAAGTCGCTTGGCGTGAACAAGGGCGACCGCGTGGTGATCTATATGCCCATGTCAGTTGAAGGTGTCGTGGCCATGCAGGCCTGTGCGCGTATCGGCGCCACCCACTCCGTCGTCTTCGGCGGGTTTTCAGCGCAGTCGCTGCGCGACCGCATCGAAGATGCAGGCGCAGTGCTGGTCATCACCGCCGACGAGCAGCGGCGTGGAGGCAAGTCCTTGCCCCTGAAAACCATTGTCGATGAAGCGCTGGCTCTGGGGGGCTGCGATACGGTTCGCCATGTGGTGGTGTATCGCCGCACGGGTGGCCAGGTCGCCTTCAATCCGCCGCGCGATCTTTGGATGCACGAACTGGCCGCGGGACAAAGCCCGGATTGCCCACCGACCTGGGTCGAAGCCGAGCATCCCCTGTTTCTGCTCTACACCTCGGGCTCCACCGGCAAACCCAAGGGCGTGCAGCATGCCAGCGCGGGTTATCTGCTGTGGGCGAAGCTGACCATGCTGTGGACCTTCGACATCCGGCCCGACGATCTGTTCTGGTGCACGGCGGATATCGGCTGGGTGACGGGTCACAGCTACATCGCCTATGGCCCACTGGCCTGCGGTGCCACCGAGATCATGTTCGAGGGCGTGCCCACCTATCCCGACGCCGGGCGGTTCTGGAAGATGATCGAACAGCACAAAGTCACCATCTTCTACACCGCACCTACGGCTATTCGTTCACTCATCAAAGCTGCGGAAACCAATCCGAAGGCCCATCCACGCCATTACAAACTCGACAGCCTGCGTCTGCTCGGCACCGTGGGCGAACCCATCAACCCAGCGGCCTGGGAGTGGTACTACGAGCATATCGGCGGCGGCCGCTGTCCGATTGTCGATACCTGGTGGCAGACCGAAACCGGTGGTCACATGATCACACCGCTGCCCGGCGCAACCCCCATGGTCCCAGGCTCCTGCACATTGCCATTGCCCGGCATCACGGCCGAAGTCGTGGACGAAACCGGCCATGACGTGCCTTGGGGTACAGGGGGCATTCTGGTCATCAAGAAGCCCTGGCCATCGATGATCCGCAACATCTGGGGTGATCCCGAGCGCTTCAAGAAGAGCTATTACCCCGAGGAACTGCGCGGCTACTACCTGGCGGGCGACGGGGCGATCCGCGACGCCAATGACGGCTACTTCACCATCACGGGGCGTATCGATGACGTGCTCAACGTCTCCGGACATCGCATGGGAACGATGGAAATCGAGTCCGCGCTGGTGTCCCATCCACTGGTGGCCGAAGCCGCCGTGGTCGGACGACCCGACGACATCACGGGCGAGGCCGTGTGCGCGTTCGTCGTGCTCAAGCGCACCCGCCCCGAAGGCGACGAAGCACTGAAGATCGCCGCGGAACTGCGCAGCCATGTCGGGGCCGAAATCGGCCCCATTGCCAAGCCCAAGGACATCCGCTTCGGCGACAACCTGCCCAAGACTCGATCCGGCAAGATCATGCGCCGCTTGCTGCGTTCGCTGGCCAAGGGAGAGACGGTCACCCAAGACACTTCGACGCTTGAAAATCCCGCAATCCTCGACCAGCTCGACAAAGCGCATTGAGGCTGCTGAAAAAATGGCGCCCGCGGGACCCTGCTATAGTCAAGGGTTACCGGAGAGATGGATGAGCGGTTTAAGTCGCACGCCTGGAAAGCGTGTAAGGGTTAATAGCCCTTCGGGGGTTCGAATCCCCCTCTCTCCGCCAGAATTGATCCAAGGTAGTCCCTCAAAGCCCCACGCAGTCTCTGCGGCGGGGCTTTTTCATTGGAGAGTGCGTCCATAGTCGTCCCGTTGCATCCGGGGCGATACCATGCCAGCCAGCCGCCAATCGTGGTATCGTCCATGGCATCCAGAAGGGCGATACCATGAGTCTCACCGTGAAGGCTGTCGAGGCAGCCAAGCCGCAGGAGCGGCCCTACAAACTCACCGTCGGCGGTGGCCTGTACCTCTTTGTGGCGCCCACCGGGCTGAAGAGTTGGCGCGCCAACTATGCGCAGAACGGCAAACAGCGCACACGGACCTATGGCCGCTACCCGAACATGACTCTGGCGCAGGCCCGGGCAGCGCATGTGCAGGCCAAGAGCGAGCCGGCCGACGCCGCGGTCGCAGCGCCCGCAGCGAAGGTCGCACCGACATTCAAGACAATCACGGAGCAGTGGCTCAAGATCAAGCTGCCATCGCTGTCCAACGGGAAGCACCAGGGGCAGGTTGCCGGGACGCTGGAGCGCTTCGTGTACCCCGCGATTGGTTCGCTCCCGATCAACCAGATCCCGCGCACGAAGCTCGTTGAGGTGGTGCAGGCCGTGCAGAAGGGCGGCCGCGTTGAAACGGCGCATCGGGTGGCCGGGCGCATCGCGGCGGTGTTCGATTACGCGCAGGATGTGGGCTACATCGAGAGCCACGGTGCTGGCGGCCTGGTGCGGGTGCTGCAGCCGCGCAAGGTGAAAAAGCCGATGGCCAGTATCCCGCCAGGCGAGGCCGGTGCGCTGCTCGCGGCGATCGACGGCTATGAGGAACCGGTCACCCGACTGGGATTGCAGTTGCTGGCCTTGACCTTTGTGCGCGTCGGCGAGTTGCGCGGCATGCGGTGGGCTGAACTGCGCGAGGACGGCGCGGTCTGGGTGGTCCCAGAGGACCGAATGAAAGCGGGACTGCCGCATGTCGTGCCGCTGTCCCAACAGGCGCGAGCTGTGCTCGAACAACTCCGGGTGTTTACCGGCGATCGCGATCTCGTGCTGGACTCACCCCTGCGCCCAGGGCATCCGCTGTCTGAGAACACTTTCCTGTTCGCGCTTTACCGGCTGGGCTATCGAGGCCGGATGACGGCGCATGGATTCCGGGCACTGGCGTCCACGGTGCTCAATGAACAATCTGGCTTTGCGCACGATGTCATCGAGCGCCAGCTTGCGCACCGTGAGACTGACGCGGTTCGCGCGGCGTACAACCGAGCGCAGTATCTTGACCAGCGCAGGGAGCTGATGCAGTGGTGGGCGGACTGGCTGGATGGACAGCGAGAATCATCCTCGCCACTCGCAAACGCCAGCGTTCTTCCGCCTTAGTAGTGATCTTCGACGAGGGGACGGCCCGCAGACGAACTCGGCCAAACTTTCCGATATGGCGTTCTTGCTCTCGGTAAGATCATCAAACAGGCGGCAGCAGCCTGAACGGAGCGACGAAATGTCCAACATGCCTGTCACTGACACCATTGCCCACGCGCTGATGCAGTTGGTCGATGACTCAAACAACGCCGGTGCTTACCGAGAGCCATCTCACGCCGACATCGAGTTCCATGTCAACTTGGCTGGACTCGCTCAGTACGACCCGAAGCAGCAAGGGCAGTTGATCGGCAAAGCCAAGCGCGTGCGCGCAGTGCTCTACACCACGATGGATTCTAATCAAGCTGCGGCGAGCCGATTCGCGACAGGTCTGCTGGCCAAGGTGCGCGCATGTGGCGGGTTCCGCGAAGCCTCCCCGAATTTCGTTGGGCGGGAAGCTATCGAGAACGCTAAGGCCGCTTTCGACATGGAGGGATTCGTGTTGGCTGACGACGGCTCGCTGTCGCCTAAGGTACTCACCTCGCTACGCGGCATTGAGCTCACTGACGCTCTCGCGGCTTACGCGAGGCGGGCGCAGAAAGGCGCTGACGATGCAGCGCTTATCGCCGGCACCGGAAAGGATCTTATTGAGGCGACTGCGGCCCATGTGTTGGAAACGCTCCAAGGCCACTACCCGACGAGCAGCAACTTCCAAGCGTTGCTCGGCATGGCGTTCATTGCACTGGAGCTAGCTGTGCCTGAGATTCCGGAGCAGCCAGGCGAGCCGCCCGTGAAGGCGTTGGAGCGCGGTCTATTCCTGTCTGCTCTAGGCGTAAACCGAGTTCGCAACAAACAGGGAACCGGCCATGGCCGCCCATGGCTGCCCACCCTATCAGATGAAGAGACCCGGGCCGCCATTGAAATAGTCGGCACCGTTTCAGCCTACCTACTGGCCAAGCTGGCGCGGCGGGAGCGTCGGGGTAGCAGGAATTGACCTCCACCTTGGTCAGCGGCGTCGCCGCGGCTAAGCCGGTCACCGTGGGCAGGGCGGAGGTACGACCAAATCGTATGAGCAGAAAGCCTGGGCTCGCGCCCGCCGCTAGTACCGAGGTTCCCCCGGCAGGATGTGGCACCCGATTGTCGGCCGGAGAGGATCCGTTATAGGCCTCGCGAGCGAAAGGCTCGTGTCGGCCACAAGAGATCTGCCGCTGTTATGTTTGTATTTGCTCTGATCCGGACTTCCAGGGTGGGGTTGCGTGCTCGCTGGGAGAGGCACTACTCAATTAGGTCAGTCGGAGTTGATATGGAATATGAGTTCAACGTTACCGAAAAAATTGGAAAGTTCGAGACGTCGGCGTCCGGCGATGAGCAGCTTGACGAGTTGGCGTTTATCCATTTGGTACAAATGAAATTTGTCGCAAAGCTGGTCTCTTCCAAGAAGGAGGGGAAACGCACAATCGAGGTTGTGCTTAGCTTTCCCGATTGGAGTGCGACTGATGCAGCGAAATCGCATTGCGACAGAAACCTTACGTACGAAGGAGGCAAGGTTGTCGCCGACTATAGGGGGGCACTTGACGCCGCTGACCCAGGCAGACGGATGGCAGTTCGGTTAAGAAAGCTTGCGTCAGGCGAGAAATATTCAGAGTAGACCTTGATAGGGTGCCCCCCGGCGCTCGTAAGTACGCCCCGTTCCAAAGCTGCCAACGGAAGAGCAAACCGGCCCCTTGTCGGACTTTCGTGCCGTTCGTCACAAGCTCGAACCACATGATTTCGCCCTCAGCGAGGGACAGGACATCGCGCCGACGCACTTGGTCGATGAGACCACGTCGAGCGGAATCAAGGATCTTCCTGACGATGTCGCGATCAGGATTTCAGACTTACTGTCAAGCGACAGCGAGATCAAATCCCTGCCACACACCAGCTGCGGGACTGCTATGGCTGAATTGCCCAGCTGATGCATTGGAAACCCATGTAGAAAGCCTTGCCTTTCATTTGCCCGCCGTTGATTTGAGAGCGTTCGGTTTTTCGGTGATCGAATTTGTGAAGCCAAAGAGGATCATCATAAAGACGGCCAATGAAAGTAATGCGATTACTACCGCAGCAATGATAAATGAGCCTCGATCCGCGATGAAGCATTGCAAAGCATCGATATTTAGTGGCTTATGAAAGGCTGCAGCAGCACCTATGAACGCGAGTAGAAGAGAGATATTAGAGGCGAGCTTGACAAAGCCTTTGTGCGAGTCCTTATGATGCCTCTTCAAGTGCTCCCATTTTATAGCAACCTTTTCATAGATCGCTCCGCAGACCAGGAACCCCAACGAGGCAGCAGCAAGGAAAGTAATTCCAATTATATTTAGCGCGGAATAGGACTTGCCGATTATTTGAATCAGTGTTACGAACGAAGCGCCAGATGCGCCGTAATAGATGGATCGATACAGCAAGAAATCTTCTTTCGTCTTTGGTTCATCTGAAGCGAGATTTTGATTCATATATTTGGAAAATTCTGCATTTTGACATGAAACCTGATCCGTCTACCGGATCGCTCCCTGTAGCCTAGGCCGCGGTAAGTTGACGGCTAGGGATGGTGTCCAAAAAGCGTGAATGGATGAACGGCTGGCGAGGGGATGGCGTGTCATGGCCGTCGGACAGCGTTTTGGGGCCGAAAGCGCCTGCCCTTTCGGCATCGCGGCAGGTTTTGCGCCGTTTTGACGCCTTGCGGACGCACTCATCCCATGGTGTCGATCAGTCGGTGGCGCGCCATCCACAGATTGCTCAGCGCGAACAGCGTGTGCAACTGGGCGGTGTTCTTCGCCAGTGCGCGGTAGCGGACCTTCATGTGCCCGAACTGGCGCTTGATCACTCGAAACGGGTGTTCCACCTTGGCACGGATGCGCGCCTTGACGTGCTCGAGTTGTTCGGCTATGGCGTCCTTGGGGTCGGCCTTGTCGAGCAGCCGGCGCTTGCCCGCACGCATCGCGACATGCCACTGGGTGTCGATGGCCTGCGTGTCCTCGCGCTTGTCCACGCCCTGGTAGCCCGCATCGGCGAACACCGCCGATTCTTCGCCATGCACCAGCGCATGCGCCTGGGTCACGTCATTGACGTTGGCCGGTGTGCCCACCACCGTGTGCACCAGGCCGCTGTCGGCGTCCACGCCGATATGGGCTTTCATTCCAAAATGCCACTGGTTGCCCTTCTTGGTTTGATGCATCTCGGGGTCGCGTGTGCCGGTGCTGTTCTTCGTCGAACTGGGTGCCGCGATCAGCGTGGCGTCGATGGCCGTGCCTTCCTTGAGCAACAGCCCCTGGGCCGCCAACGTCGCGTTGACGGTTTGCAGCATCTGGGGCGCCAGGTCATGGCGCTCGAGCAGATGGCGAAACCGCAGGATGCTCACCCGGTCGGGCAACCGGTTCATCCCGCCCAGCCCCGCGAACTGCCGGTACAGCGGCACGTCGAACAGCGCCTCTTCCATCGCGACGTCCGACAGCCCGAACCACTGTTGAAGGAAATGAATGCGCAGCATCGGTTCGATGCCGAAGGGCGGGCGCCCCTTGTCCTTGCGCGGCGCATGCGGCGCGATCAACGCCAGCAATGCGCCCCACGGAACCACGCGGTTCATCTCATCCAGGAACTGCGCCTTGCGGGTCTTGCGGCTCGTCAGGTCCAAGCCAAGGTCGGTCTGTTTCATGCCGTCATTGTCTCGATTGCCCACTCGCCATGCCAGTGGGCGGAGGCTTTTTGAACACCATCCCTAGTAGTGTCGCTCCATGGCAGGTGAATGTAGCGCCGAGGTAAGCTAGCTATCACCTGCATCAGCGCCCTGATGCGATACGCACGCAAAGCCCCGAATCGCCATCCTGCTCGTGCTGATAGATCGTGGACGGCCGAGGGTGCGTAAGACGGCTCTGGCGTGTCGGGAAACAACCATCGAGCGACTGCAACGGGTGAAAAGCCACAGCTTGCTGGCACTGGAAGCAGCCGCTCAGGATGCCGACGATTTCGGCGACCGCTGCCTCGCGCATTGCAGTCGCCGCAACCGGCTGAGCTCAGCGCCCGCTCTGGCCGAGCACCGGTCGCGGGGCGCCGACTGCGCCCCATCCGGGTGACTCGCATGGGGCCGACACGTTGGCGCCGGTGGCGCCTTTGGAGCAGAACGACTGGTAGGTTTGCGCAGGAATACGCACCCGAGCGTGGGACGGCCCATCGAGAGCACGCGGATCTTCGCAAAATTGTGTAGGCAAGGGTCTGAAGCACACGCTGCCTTCGTCAGCCCAGCTTTGTGGGCGACGATGGCCGGCAGGGCGATGAAGGGCTTGATCCAGGGCGTCATGGGCGGGTCTCCGGCGAGCCTTGTTGCTCCGTACACTTTTCTATACCATGCAAAAAAATGTATGGAGCGCTGGGTGTCACTCGACGGGCAAGATAGTCGCAACGCAAAAGTCGGCCGCCTCCTCTTGTGGGAGGGGCG
The DNA here is from genome assembly GCF_002028405.1 of Thiomonas intermedia. Lineage (NCBI taxonomy): Bacteria > Pseudomonadati > Pseudomonadota > Betaproteobacteria > Burkholderiales > Thiomonas > Thiomonas intermedia. The sequence continues at coordinate 454,147 of NZ_CP020046.1, read as the reverse complement.
CGTGAGCCGTGGGCGGCTCATGCAGGAGTTCGACCTCGGCCCGGTCCGTGCCAGTCAATGGCTGCGCGACTTCAGGGAGGGGCACTCGAACTGGACACGATGGGATCCGCGGCGCCGCGAGTACACCGCGACCCCAGTGGCCTACCAGCAGGCCGATGCTTTGGCGCGCCAGAAACGCACGGCGTTCCTGGCTGAAATGCTCTCTCCCTACGCTCCTGCAGAGGTCGAGCGATTCTCTGTGGTCCCGTGGGACCTGCAGCATCCCAGCGCAAAGACCTTTTCCCGCCTGAACATCGCCATTGCCGACGCGCTGCAGGTGGCTTTTACCTATGCGTCGATGGGACACCCCGAGCCGCACGCACGCACCATCGAACCGCATAGCCTCGTCCTCGCCGGGCGGCGCTGGCACGTTCGCGGCTACTGCCTCGAGACAGGTGAGTTCCGCGATTTCGTGCTCGGGCGTATGTGCGACGTGCGCGTGCTTGACACCCCGCGCAGCGTCGACACGGCCACCGACCAGGCGTGGTCCACCATCGTCAAGGTGCGCATCGAGGCCCATCCGGCGCTTTCTCCCGCGCAACAGATCGTCGTGCGCGACGAGATGTTCCGCGGCACTGCCGCGCGCGTGGAGCACTGTCGCGGAGCTCTGCTGCAGTACATGTTGCAGGAGTTGCGCGTTGCGGTCGACCCGGACAAGCAGCGCCCGCCCGAGTATCAACTTGCGGTGAGCAACCCCAAGGAGTGCAAGTCGTGGCTCTTCCCGAACTGACCCCTGAGCGCATCGCAGCGCTCGACGAGCGCTATCCGCCACTGTTTCGGCGCGTTCCCGATCGCCTGTTCGGTCCGCTGGCCTCGCCCAACCGCATGCGCTACTGGGAGCTGCTGTGCGCGCTGCACGGAAAACGTTTTGGCCCAGACGCGCCGCTGCCCCCAGGCGCGGGCTTTCTCATGGCCGAGATCGTGCAGGACATTGCCTTGGAGATGTCGTTCCAGTCCTGGAGCCTCGAGGGCGAAGAACTGGCCACGCCCTTGAGCATTCGCGCGAACATGGCCTTTCACACGCTGCGCGAGGCTGGCTGGCTGCGCGTGGACCGCGTGGGCGTGCGCGAGATGGTCACCATGCCGCCGGCTTCCGCGCAATTTCTCAACCGGCTGGTGGATTTTGCGCAGACCGGCCCCGAGTTCGTCTCGGGAAAGATCCGCAGCATCGCCGCCAACGTGCGCGACCTACTGGAGTCCAACGCCGACGGGGCCTCGCTGCAAGAGGTGGCCCGGCAATCCCGGGCGCTGCTCGAGCATGTGCGCATCGCAGGCACCAACGTGCGCGATCTGATGGCCGAGATCAGCAATGAGCATGCGACGGCCGAGTTCGTGCGCCGTTTTTTCACCGACTTCGTGGAGAAGATGTTCATCGGCGACTACAAGGAGCTGCGCACGCGCGAGCATCCACTGGCACGTCGCCAGGAAATCCTGCGCATGGTCGCCCAAATCCAGGAAACGCCCGAGATCCGCTCGCGCCTCCTCCAGTGGTACGCGGCCAAGCCCGCTGCTGGCGATGCACGGCGTGCCGAACTGCTCTTCTCGCGCGACATACAGCGCCTCGAAGACCTGCGGCGCATCGACGAATACCTTGAACGACTGGACGACGAGATCCGTCGGGCTAACCGCATGGCTCTGGCCTACATCGACTATCGGCTTCGCGCCTCGCGCCCGCTCGATATGCTCATCGACCACGCCATCGACGCTGTGCTGCGCTTGGGCGAGCATGGCATGTTGCCAGAGCCCTTTGCACCGGGCGAGTGTGTCCACGCCATGGGCCTCGCCATGCCGCGCCAGGCGCGGCACCGGCCTGCTGCCGTCGAGTTGCGTCGCCAAGCCATGTCGCCGCATGCCCGAGCGCGCGCACTGCTGCACCTGCGTGCCCGCGACCGTCGCACCGTGTCCGCGGCAAAGCTTTCGGCTTTCGTGCGGGAGCAGCTCGCGGGGCGCGACACCATGGACAGTCGCGCGCTCAAGGTTGACAGTGTCGAAGCACTGCGCGCACTGCAGACGCTGTGCACGATCTCCATGGCCAACGCCTCCGGGCGCCGCAGCCTGAGGATGATTGCGCGCTCCATGTCCATTGGCTTCACGACCGAGAGGGGCGAGACGGCGGTCGATACCGGTCAGCCCATCTCGCACGTGCCGTTTGCCATCGAGGCCAAGATCAAGAAGAAGGGGTAGCACCATGGGTTTCTGGGATCATGCCATTGAGGCCTCAAGCGGTACGGCGATGGCCTCCGACTTCGAAAGCGCGGCCTACCGCCTCGTGTCCGAGCAGGTTATTTACGATGCCGACCGCAACAGCCGCGTCGCCTACAGCCTCATCCGCGACTTCGAGCGCGAGTTCAGGCGCGCCCTCGAGCCCTTGGGTTTCGCGCTCAAGGTCAACTCCAATCTGCGCTACGCCTGTGCGATTCCCCAGCACGCCAAGAGCGCCACAGCATCGGTCGAGCAGACCCTGCTCGCGCTGGTCCTTCGGCGCATCTATGACGAGCAGGCGCGATCGGGCCACTGCGACGAGAACGGCGAGGTGACCTACGACTTGATTGACCTGGGCACCTACTACAAGCAGGCGACCAACGGGCGCGACATGCCCATGGTCGGCCCTCTGCGCACCCTGATGAAGACCATGCAGCGATGGGGCATCGCGCGTATCGTCGATACTGATGAGGCAGCCGCCTCACGCAGCAACCAGCCATTCTTCGTCGTCATTCGTCCAGGCATCGCCGATGTGCTGGGCGAAGCGGCGTTGCAGCGCCTGGCCTTGTTCGCTCAGACTGACTCCGACGACGGTGTCGTACACGCAGATGCGGAGGCCGAGCCGGGCGAGGAGGGCGGCGAAGGAGAGGGTGACGACGCTCCAGGATCGGACGCCAACGACGCCATGACGCAAGGAGAAGCGGCATGATGCAGCTCACTGCCATTCGCCTGGTGCAGTTCTTCCTGTACGAGAAGCTCGACGTGCCCATCGGTCGCACCTGTGGCGTCTTCGGCGCCAACGGCAGTGGCAAGTCCTCACTGCTGGATGCGGTGCAGATCGTCATGCTCGGCGGTAGTGCCAGCAACGCTACCGGCGTCGTGCTGAACGCGCAGGCCGAGGAGAGCAATAACCGCTCCACGCGCTCGATTCGCAGCTACTGCTTGGGCAGGTATGGCGATGCAGCCGACGCGCGCGTGCGCGACGCCGCAACGACCTACATCACCTTGATCTGGACTGACACGCAGACCGCCCAAGTGATTTCCTGCGGCGTATGCATCGCCGCCGCCGCCGACCGCGACGGCCACGACGTCCTGGGGCGCTACCTCGTGCCCGGCGAACTGCGCATGCAAGATCACCTCGACGTCGTGGGCACCACGGAAAAGCCCCGGGAGTGGGGCGCGTTTCGCCATTATCTGCAACAGAAGGCCGGCGCCGAGGAGTTTCTGTTCCACGACGCCGAGCGCTTCGTGAATGCCCTGCTGTTCGCCCTACGCGGTGCCGGGCGCGCGCCCTCGATCGACGCCTTCCGACAGGCCTTTCGATTTGGCCTGCGCATGCGGTTCGACGGCAGCGTGGACCAGATCGTGCGCAATCAGGTGCTCGAAGCGCGCCCCACGAACACGCGCGGCTTCAAGGACGTCCTGGGAACCTTCCAGGAGATGGCCGCGAAGGTGCGCGAGATCGAGGAGAGAATCGCCGAGAGCCGTCCGATCCTGGACGATTTCGAGCGTGCGCAGCGTGAGCAGGTCCATGCGCTCGCATGGGATGCGCTGGAAGCGGACGCTCAGCTCGAGGTGGACAACGAGGCGCTGGCCGCCGCCGAAATGGCGCAGGGCCAAGCCGAAGTCGCCCTCGACGATGCAAAGCGCGCCCAGCAACAGGCGCAGCAGGCCGAAGCTGCGGCCAGTGACGCCGCAGCCGCTGCCGCACAGCGCCGCGACCAGCATGCCTCGCACGGCGGGGCTGCCCTCCTGCGAGATCGCCTCGGCGTGGCGCGTACCAAGGAGAGCGAACGCCGAACGGCCCTGCTTGGCGACCTGGGCAGCCTCAAGCGCGCGCTGGAAGTGCCGATGCCGCGCCCGGGCGCGCTGGTGGGCGACAGCGACGAGGCTTGTGCCGCAGCGGCAGCCGAGCTGGGCGGGCTGCTGGGCGCCGATGCCTGGAGCGCCCACGGCATTGAGCAGGCCATGCGCCGCGCCTTGCGCGCGGCCAAGGCCAAGGGTGTCGAAGCCCTGAGCATCCTCAAAGATCTGGGCACGGCGCACACGCGAGCACAGCAGGAGGAGACCAAGGCGCGCGCGAACCTCGACAGCCTCAGGCAGGGGCGGCGCAACACGCGCGACACGCCGGCCGACGCGTTGCGGGAGCTGCTCTCGAACGCGGGCATCGAAGCCAACCCCGTGTGCCAACTCGTCGCGATCGAGGACGCCCAGACCTGGCAGCCGGTGATCGAAGCCTTCCTCGGCGCGCAGAACATGCAAGCCCTGCTGGTCGATGCTTCGGCTGAGCGCCGCGCGTTCGCCCTGTACCGCGGCGCGCGCATCTTCGACGCCAAGATCGTCATGCCCAGCCGGTTCACCGAGCGCGCCAGCCCGCGTGCGGGCTCCGTGGCCGAGCTGATCAATGGCCACGACGCGGCGGCGGTGAACTACCTGCGCTCCAAGCTCGGCGACTTCCAGCGCGCGCAAAGCGAAAACGAATGCTTCGAGCATCGCTTCGCCATGACGCCCGACGGCATGATCGTCGCCAGCGGTGAGATTCTGCGCCGCCGGCCGGTCGATCCGGCCCAGTTCCTCATCGGTCCCGTGACAGCCAGCGCGCGCAGCGCGGCCGAAGACATCTGGCGCCGCGCGCAGCAGCACGCGATCACCGCGGGGCAGCAATACGATGCATTCAAGCCCATTGTGACCTTGCTCTCGGCGGTGTCCGGCGACGAAAGCGAGAGGGTCCGCACCGTCATGGATGCCTTCGGGGAGCTCGAACAAAGTGCTGCCGCGGCAAAGGACTTCCAGCGTCAGCTCGACGCCCTCGACACCGACGAATACCGCCAGCTGTGCGACGCCGCGAACAATGCGTCAGCCGAGCTCGACGCCCTCCGCAGCCGCACCCTCGCCGCGGCGGCCGCCGTGGGGAAGGCTCAGAACCAGCACAGCGTTCTCACGGACAACACGCAACAGCGTCGTGCCGCCGTGCAGCGCTCGGGCGAGGCGGCAACCCGCGCCCGCAGCGTTGCGGGTTTCGATGATGCGGCCGCCTATGCTTCGGAGCAATGGGACCGCCTGCTCAGCCACGATCGCCTGGGCTCAAATTTCGCCGAGATGGCCCGTGAGTGCCATTCGCGGGCCGGCAGAAGCCGTCAGACGTGCCAGAACGCCGCCAGCAATGCCCAGCGCCTGCTCGCCGTCTTTGTGACCAAGCATCGCGAAACGATGCCCGAGGATGGCGACGCCGACTGGACGGTCGCGCGCGCCTGGCTGGTTGAGCGCGTGAGTCAGCTCCACGGCACCGGCCTCAAGGACTACAAGGAAAAGATGGATGACGCCTTGGCAGCGGCCAAGCGCACGTTCCGTACCGATGTGGCCGTGGCGATCAACGAGCATATCGACTGGCTCGATGAGACGATCCGACGCATGAACGCGGCGTTGGCTTCGGCCCCCGCCTTCACGAACGGCGAGCGCTATCGCTTCCGCCGCCCGGTTCGCCCGGCCTTCGACCGTCTCCACAAGTTCGTGCGCGACGTGGCCAGGTACGGGCCCGAGGACGATCTGCTGGGCGGCGCGGGGGAGATGCCGCCCGAGTTCGACGATCTGATGCGTGGCAAGGCGGTGCCGGGGGCAGCGGCGATCAAGTCGCCTCTGGACGATTACCGCGAGTTCTTCGACTTTGACGTGGAGGTGCTGCGCGAGAACCCCGAGACCGGGGTGACGCAACTCGTGGACCTGCTGAGCAAGCGCATGGGTTCGGGCTCCGGCGGCGAACACCGCTCGCCCCTGTACGTGATCGCCGGCGCGGCCATGGCCTCGGCCTACCGCCTGCAGCCTGGCGACGACAGCGGCGTGCGCCTGCTCGTACTCGACGAGGCGTTCATCAAGATGGACGCGCGCAACATCATCGCCACGATGCGCTATTTCGAGGAGCTCGGCTTACAGATCTTTCTGGCCAGCGCCGGGGAAGCACTGGGACATCTCAATGCCTTCCTCGACCGTTACTACGACATCATGCGCGACGCCGAGGCCAACGTGGTGCTCCTTGAGGGCCACGATGTCGATGCGGCCAGCCGCAATCTCAGTCGCGAAGACCTGCCCGAGTTCAACCCCGAGTTGCTCGAGCGCGAGGTTCAGCTCCTTGCGGCGATCAACCCGGCATGAGCCAGGACAGCGCGCACGCACTGGCCGAGACGGCGCTCGTGCGCCTGCTCAAGGCGGCCAATCGGCGCGACGCCGGAGTCGGACAGCGCGCCGCGCTGACCGGCGCTGCTCTGGCCGAATATCACGCGCTGCGCAGCCTCCAGGACAAGGAAGCGTTTGACGCCGTGCTCGAGCGCGCGCAGGCCTGCGGCGCCGTGCGCCTGACCCGGCCGCGCGGCGACGTCACTGGGTTCATCGAGCGCGTCGACCTGCTCGACACCCAGCGCCTGGCCGACATGTTGGCTCAACCCACGCACGTCAGCTTGGTCTCGCAGGCGGCAGACATGCTTCAGCCGTGCATCCAGGCCTTCCCGGTGCTGGAGGACGTGCTCGCGCGCTGGGCGGCCCTGAAGACCGTGCGGGGCGACGGCCCGCAGCACGCTGCCGCTTGGTTCGACGCCTGGCGCACCATCGCCTACTGCCGCGAACAGGGCGAGTGCGACATCCCAGTGCGCGACGCCAGCGCCCAACTGTTCAAAGATAGCAAGCGCATCGAGGCGCTCGTGCCCGAGCTTGACGTGCTGCTCGCAGGCGACGCCGCGGCACCGCAGCGGCCCGACACCCAGGTGCTGCAGGAAATCGGGTTGTTCCGCGAGCCACAGCCGGTTCGCATGGCCGCTCGCCTGATTGTGCGCCGCGAACGCGTTTCCGCACTGCTCGACAGCCCCTACGGGGCGTTTCCGCCCGACACCGTGCTAGGCGTGGAGGGCTCGCCCAGCCGCGTGCTCACGATCGAAAATCTCACCACGTTCCATGTCCAGGCACGGCGTCTGTGCGACAGCGATGTGCTATGCATCTACACGGCAGGGATGCCCTCACCGGCCTGGGGCGCAATGTATCAGCGGCTGCTGGCCGGCACACCGTCCGGCGTGCCCGTGAGCCACTGGGGCGACGTGGATGAGGGCGGCTTTCGTATTGCCGCCTTTGTCAGTCGACTTGCGGCGGCGGCCGGGCACCGCCTCGAACCTTGGAGCATGCGTCCAAGCGACGTGCCACAGAGCCAGCGCCGCCCTGCAGCTCCGCGCACCGTGCAGCGCATGGCCAAGTTTGCCCGTGACGCGGGATGGGACGAGCTGGCCTACGAGATCGAGACGACCGGAATCGTCGCTGAGCAGGAGGGGTAGGGCGGCCGTTTCACCCCTGCGTGCGGGGGAGCGACCTTTCGCAGGCTGCTCGCGATCTTTCGATGACGGGATGCCGGTGGATATCGCAGGCCGCATCGCGGCAATCAGGGCTGGAGCTCATTGAGCGTCACGCCCAGTGCCGATGCGAGGGCTTTGAGGGTTTTAGCCACTCCGATCCGCTTGCCCGTTTCGATCTGGCTGAGATAGGCCTTGCTGATACCGGCCTTCTCGGCCAAAGCGTCCTGAGTGAATCCGCGATATTCGCGCCAGGCCTTGACGGGATGGATCCCGTCAAGGATGGCATGGGCGACTGCACCAGGGACCCGAAATCCGTCGTCAGCAGCTTTCACGGCATCGAACAGGGCCACGTCGTCCAGGCTCTCGGCGGCGCGCATCAACCGCGCAAACAACTCCATCGGAACCACGGCGTATTCTCGTTTCCCGTTGCGTTCGATGTATTGAATCGTGCTCATTGGTACGCACCTCCTCGTGGGGAAACCGCAAGGATCATCACCACCAGGCGGTCATCATGAATTTCGTAAATCACGCGCCAATCGCCGACGCGCAATCGATAGCCAGGGCGCCCTTGCAGCTTCTTCACGTTGTTGTTCGGTCCGTGGGGCGCAGCTGCCAACTGTTCGATCTTTTCGCGCACCGTCGTTGCAAGATTGCGTGGCATGGCCTTGAGGCTCTTGAACGCCTCGCGACTGTATTCGATCGAGTACATAATGTACGTTAGCATAGTGCAAACATTTTTGCAAACTCTGTGGCGGTTCACCAGCGTTCAGGTTGACTCCATGAGTGCTCCATTGGATTGCCGAGCGAGCCAGTGGCGCACCCCGCCCTGGGGTAGCCTGACACTGCGCTTGCCCTGATCAAAGGGTTTTTGACGATGCCAACCTCGCCTTCCGGAGTGGATGACCGCGCACGGATTCCGGGCGCTGGCCTCGACGGTGCTCAATGAGCAATCAGGCTTTGCGCACGATGTCATCGAGCGCCAGCTCGCCCACCGCGAGACGGATGCGGTTCGGGCGGCGTACAACCGGGCGCAGTATCTTGACCAGCGCAGGGAGCTGATGCAGTGGTGGGCGGACTGGCTGGATCGACAGCGTGAATCAGATCGCTCACCCGCCACCGTGTGAGGCCGCCGATCCGCACGGGCTGCGGCAGCATGCCGGCGCTGACGGCGCGCCAGAACGTCGACCGGCCCATTGAGAGCATGCGGGCGCCTTCGACGGCGGTCACGAGAATCTTGTCAGCCATGGATCATCTCCGGTCCTGTCCGGAGCCGCAGGCGCTGGGCGCCGAGTGCAGTAACGCCGACGTACAGGTGGACGACGGCCCATGGCCGCGGTCGGCGCCGCAGGGTAGGCCAGGGTCCTCGGAACCGACAACATGCCCCATGTCCGAAGGCATCACGCGTCCCCGGCAAGAAGGGGGTCCGGCCCCGCCATGACCTTGGCGAGCGCCGTCACGGCGTCGATGCAGGCATTGCGATGGGGCATGTGGCCGAGCCGCAGAACCGCGATGGCGACACGCGCCGATTCCAGGTCCAGCGCGCTGCGGCCACTCTGTTGCAGCGCGGTACGCGCTGCAATCAACTGGCAGCTTGCGGTCTCGATGTCGCGCAGCTCGGGACGCACGCCGATGCGGGCCGTCGCAATCACCCGTTGGGGAAGCTCGAGCAGGTCGTTGTACATGGCGGTCTGTCTCAGAGGATCAGGGGGCAGCCGGCGTCGCGGGTCGCGGGCGCCGGGAATGATTGCTCAGAATGCGCCCGGACCGGTCTTGGCGCTGCGCATCGCTGCATTCCACGAATCCGATGCGGCGTCGCAGGACGGATCCCAGGCCGCGGCCTGGTCGGCGCGCTGCGAAGGTTGAAGCGGGTTGACGTAACCGTTGTTGTCGTTGCACCACTTGACCTCTGCCGCGCGCTCCCTGGTGTGCGCGTCGAACCACAGCTTGTCCCGGCCCGGATACGGGCTCGGACCCGTTTCGGGCGCAGAACCGTTCCTGCCGCATGCGGCAAGGCCGAGCGCGATAAACATGCCGACGGCGAGAATCGAGCGTTTCATGGTTGACTCCTTCGGAGATCGTTAGAGTGCCGTCACGCCCGTGCGTGTCTGCCGGAACATCGCGGCGTGCACGGGGTGAATCTGCACGCCGCCGAGTCTCTCGAACCGTTCGAGAAACTGGTCTTCCCACCAATGCGGTGACCATCCGCCTTCCGTGGCGGGGTGGGGTGGGGCTCGATGCCTGCAAGCACCCAGGGTCGGTTGGACCCGGCATCGAAGCGCATCAGGTCTCGCCGCTCGGTGGCCAGCGCGATCCGGTCGACGTGGCGGATCAGGTCCCGCCAGTCCATCATGCTGTGGGTCAGACCGGTTGCGGTGAGCACTGCGGCCTCGGCCTGCAGCTCAACGTCGGACCAGGCGGTGCCGAGCAATATCTTGATCGATGTCGGCACGTTTCCGACGTAGGCCTCGTGCGCGTCGTGCATCAGGCCGCAGAGGATCGCGTCGCGCGGGGCGTCCATGCCGTCGAGGATGCGTGCCACGAGCAAGCAGTGCTGCGCGACCGAGTAGTGAATTCTCGTGTGGCCCAAAAATCGGCAGCGCAAAGAGAGCGCATGCGCGATGTCCTCGATATGTACGGCCGCGGGGTCCACTTGGCCGGGGCGCACGTCGATGCCGCTGTTCGTCAGGAGTGTCGTCATTGGCGCACTCCCCGCGCCCTGTTCAAGGCACTCGAAGCAATTGCCCGGGCGACGTCCAATGCCCCCGGCGCAAGCAACAGGAGCAGGGCGCGGAGCAGGTCGGCGTCGGCGACGCGCTGCGCGCGTTCGAGCAGGCCGCGGGCGTAACCCGAGCGGTAGTCCGTCCTGCGCCACAGGTGCGGCGGCGGCTCCCGGCCGGCGCAGCCATCACGCTCGCCGACCAGGGCATAGTTCACGGAGGAGCGGAGGAAGAACATGGGTGGAAGCGATCTCGAGTTCCGGTGAACTCAAAAGATACGGCAAAACGTACATAAAAACAACGGTAAACCGTAATTTGTTCGAAATTGGAGGGACCCTTGTATCTCCCGCTTCCTTCGAGGCGCAAAAAAACCGCCTGATGGCGGCTTTCATGGAGCAGAAGACGACTACGCGAGCTCGAGCACGCGGTCGGCGCCGGCCTGCACGGAAGCAACCGCGAAAAACCGCATCTCGTAGCTGTCAGCCTCGCGTTCGATCTCGCTGAGGTTGCGCCGCATGGCATCGATCTGGCGGGGCGACAGGGTCGGATCGTCGGCGCTCGGCGTTCCGAAGATCAGGCCGGCGAGATTGATGCCCGAGAGTTCGCGAGCGCGGAACAGTTCCCACAACCGGGCCCTGGCGTCGCGCAGGCCGGTGGGCTGCCTGACTGCCGAGAGCACGCCGAAGTGAAGGATGACACGCGGGCTCACGAACCCGAATTTGGTGAGCTCCCCGCCGTCGATGAGGGGGGCCGTGCGCCCGAAGTACTGGGTCAGTTGCGGACGCGCCGCGATCACCCGGTCGCGAACCTCCGTGGTAAAGCGCCGGTTGCCTTCCTCCTGCGAAGGGGCATCGACTTCCTCGAGTTCGTCGAGCTTGTCCAGGTTGGTGAGGCTGGAGTACAGAAGCGCCGCGGTGCGCAGCACCTCAGCCAGGCTTTCGGCGTGGGTCTGTCTCAGCTGACCCGGGTGCACCCCGTACAGCGCCGGCATGGTGTCGACATACAGAGCCCCACCGGCGGCGATGTCCCGCAGATTTTGAAGCGCGGTGTCGATCAGGGTGCGCGCGCCCTTGGCGGCCTTCCCGTACAGGCAGTCGAGCACGTCGTCGCGAACGAACCTGTGTGCCGTGAACTGGTCGTTCCATAGCACAAGGACGCCGACCATGAGCCGCTCGCCGGTGCCGGCCACCGGCTCCCAGAACACGGGCCTCCAGTGAGCGTTGGGTTCGGATGCTTCGGCGGTCATGGGGTGGGCTCGAGGTCGGTCAAGAGGTCATCGGGCTTGGGAAATCGGTTCAGGAGGCGGACGCCCAATCCATTCAAGCGCTGCTGGATGTAGTGTACGAACTGTGAAAAATCCACACCCTCCGGCACGTCGAATCTGGACGGAAGCGTCGTGTCCAGCGAGAGCGCGGCCGCGACAGCGCCCCTCTCAATCTCCCGGGCCTTGCCGACGATCTTGGCCATCTCGGCCAGCAGGTTGTGCTGCTGGGCGATCAGCCCAAGCGTGCGGTCGTGGTCGATGTAGGCATGGTCAGTGCCATCCCAAAGGACGTTGCCGAGGTTGCGGTCAGCGTTTGCGATCGCTTCATCCACGGCCGTTGCCTTCGGGGCGTCGTCCCAGGAGCAGACGATGTGCGATCCTGCATGCTCGAGCTGCTTCTTCTGCTCGATCGGAAGCTCCTCCGAATACCCCAGCCGCTGCGCCAGGTTCGGATACCCGGCATCCAGGCTGCCGAAGATCAGAGCTCCACGCTCGTGGATGACGATGGGCTCGGGCGTGGGAAGGCCCCAGCCCCGGAGCAGCATCGCGCAGAAGCACTCCGCCAGGACCTTGTCCCGCGACAGGCGCTTGACGATGGCGAGGTGCAGGGCACTGTCGACGCGGATGGTCGCGCGCACCGGGGCATTCAGGCCGGTGCCGACCGGGGTTTCCGTTCCAGAGATGAGCGTGCCGGTTCGCAACCTCATTTGACTTTCTTGTTTGTGGCCTTGTCAGGCGCCCGCGGCGACTCGAGGAGGCCCGGGGGAGACGCGGGCAGAGATTTCGATGCGTTGATCAGCGCATCCAGGATGGCGCTGGCCTGTTCCCTGGTGTGCTCGCCGCTAAGCCAGCGCTGGAATTCTTCGCGTGCCGCGCTCTGCAGCACGGAGGCGATCTGGCCGATGACTTCGTCGACCAGGGCCATCGCACGCGCTGCCCCCGGTCTCCCGTCGGAACCGGCCGCGCCAGACTCAGCGTTCGACGGTCGTTCTTCCGCCGTCGACAGTTCACCATTGACCAGCGCATAGATGTCGATGGCGAGAGCGCGCGCGAGCTGTGGAAGAAAGCTCGACTTCGCGCCACCCTTCGCCTCGATGTCGCGAAGGGTGTTGAGATGCACCTTGGCCATTTTCGATAGCGCCGTCTGGGTCAGGCCAAGCGCACCCCTGCGCTTCTTGATGATGTCACCGGGTGTTGTCATGAGCTGCATTATTACGGAATGCCGTAACGTATAACCGTTGCAACATTCTACGGTATACCGTAGACTGTTGCGCATGAACTGGTCACGCTGCATTTCCAACATCGAGCGGTCGGGCATGAGCCTTACGGAGATCGCGCGCCAGATTGGCTTGTCGTTGTCGGCCGTGAGCGACATCAAACACGGGCGGACCAAGGCTCCGAATGGAAGCGCCGCACTCGTTCTCGCCAGGCTGCACAGCGAACGCCTCGGCGCCGGCTCCCAGGAAGTCGCTCGATGCTCCCTGACACCGCGCCGCTGACCCCGCCGGCATGCGACCTGCGCAGCATGCCCTTCATGCCACTCGACGTGACTCGGCTGATGGACTCAGACTTTTTCGCCTTGTCGAGCCCGGCGGAGTTCAAGGCTGCGGTGGCGCTGTGGGCGAAATCGTGGCTCCAGGTGCCTGCGGCCAGCCTTCCGAACGACGATCGCGTGCTGGCGTTCCTTGCCGGCGGTCTGACGCTGGTGCGCTGGCGCAAGGTCAAGGATGTGGCCCTGCGCGGCTGGATCGCCTGCAGCGACGGGCGCATTTACCACCCACTGATTGCCGAACTCGCGCTGGATGCCTGGGATCGCGTTCAGCACCTGCAACGCGACGAACAACCCACCCGGCGCGCGGGCAGTAGCGCCGAGCGCATGCGGCGGCTCCGGGCTCGGCGCAAGTCGATGGAGCAGGGCGGCCCGGCCGAGCCGGATCCGGCGGCGCAGCCGGCTGTGGCGGGCAGTGACACCGGTGGTGACGCGTCACGGGTGACGCCCGACGTGACGCGGGGTGACGACCCATTGGTGACGGAGGAAGCGTCACCCGTGACGCACTCTCGCCAGGCCCCTCCCCAAAGAAAGGAAGAAGGAGAAGGGGATGGTGGCGCGCAAGCTGTGACGCCTGCCAAAGCGTCACAGCGTCACCTGCCCGTGCTCGCAGCGATGCCTGTTTCTGCAGGCGGTGACCCGCTTTCGCGACCCGCCGGGTCGCCAGCCAAAGGCCAAGGCCGAGCCGGCAGGCTGAGCCTCACGCCCGACGAGCAGCAACTGTGCGACGCCGTATGGGCCCAGTACGGTGCCGCCTACCAGAGTCGCTATGACGCCCCGCCGCTGAGCGACAGCCGCGCGCGCCATCAGGTCGCCGAACTGGTACGCCGCCTCGGTGTGCAGGCACCTGACGTTGCGGCCTACTACGTCCGCAGCAATCACGACTGGTACGTGCGCAAGGGGCATGACGTCGGCACGTTGCTGGGCGATCTCCAGAAGCTGCGTGCCGAATGGATGGCGATGCAGAAGCGCGCCCGGCAGTGTGCGGTCGCCACTCGTCCACCCGAGCTCAACTCCGGAGCGCCGCCGCCTCGTCCCAGCGAAGCGGTGCAAATCGCCCTCGAAAGTCTTGCGCAGAAGTTGCGCGCCAAGCCTCCTCGCGCTGCGGGCGGCTGACGCATCAACCGATTGCACTTCACGGAAATCCGCCCATGGCCTGTTCACACACGCAACCCTTTGATCTCTGCGCTGAGGCGCTGCAACGCTCGCGCATCATTGACGCTCCTCTACACCGCCTGCGTCCGGACGCCGATCAACCGCGGCGACATTTCGATCCCGTATCGCTCGACGCGCTGGCCCGGAGCATGGCGGTGGTTGGTCAGCTCCAGCCCATCGGCGTGCGTGAAGCTGGCGCGCAATGGGTCATCGTCTACGGGGAGCGCCGCTGGCGCGCAGCGAAGCTGCTGGGTTGGTCCAGCCTGCTGGCCAGGGTCTACCAGCCTCTCGGCGCCGTGACGCTGGTCCTGCAAGCGACCGAGAACATGCACCGTGACGAGCTGACCCTGGGCGAATACGCCACGACGGTGCTGCGCCTGATCGAGGCCGGCATGCCCGTGGCGGCACTCGCCCGCTCCCTCGGGCAGCCGGAGGGCTGGGTGGCCACGATGCTGCGCATCGCTCGTGATCCGGTGGCTCGCGGGCTGATCGACGCCGGCCGCCTCCAAAGCGCCGGCGCCTGGGACCGATTCTGCGCACTCGACGCCGCCGCGCGCAGGATCGTGCTGGAATCCACGGAACCCATCACGGGTGACCGTTGTGCGCTTGCGCAGGAGCAGGCCACCCACGCCCCTGCCGCACGACGACGCCGGCATGTTGTCGCCGCACCGGTGCAGCAGCAACGGAACGACGGGGAGGGCTCGCTGCCCATGATCTCCGGAAGTCCCTCGACATCGCTGGAGCCGGGAGGAACCGCAGGCGCATTCTTTCCCTTGCGGATCCCTGAAGATCTGTGCCGCCGCCTCGTCCCGGACCATGCCGCGACGCTGGATCACTACCTGGCTCGGAGCGATCCCCCTGGAAATGCCGGCGGGGCGCTGCATGACGTGGAGGCTGACCTGCAGCATGCACTGCTGGCGCGCGTGCGCGCCTTCCTGGAGGTTCACCATGGATGACACCGAGATCTTGCAGCGAGCTTCGGCGCTGTACCGCAGCGTCGAAGCCGAGGCGTCCCGATTTGCAGCGGTCAGCACGCTGACTCTCGAGGACGTGCGCCAGAGTCTCTACACGATGTGCCTGGAGCGCTCCACCGGCGTGGACAAATACGACGCTCGGCTCGGAGACCCGCGGACCTATGTGCTGGGCCGCATGTGGGGGATGGTTGAGCGGTGGCGCGGACGCGAGGTCTCCCTGCAGGATGAGGATGAACCGGATGAGGGCGTTCGACGCCCTGTTCCGGCCGCTCTGCATAGCCTGTCCGTTGAGGACGAGCTCATCGAGGCGGAACAGCGGCGCGTCATGGAAGCCGTCCGCCTGGAAGGCGACCTGCAGGAGTGCAATGCGATGCGCCACCTGCCGTCCGTGGTTGCGTTGATCCGCGCCGGGGCCGTCTCGGAGCGGGAAGCCACGCGCCTGTGCGGCAGCGACAGTGGGCGCATGCGGCAGCGATGGAGGGCGCTGCGCAAGCAGGGGGCTGGGAGCGCCGACGGATAATCCATGTTCATGGACCGCCACGCGCGCAACGACCGATACGGTCTCCTGCTGCTCCGATGAGAATCCCACGCAATTCCGAAGTCAGCGAGCGGTCCGTTCGGGCTCTCCTGGACCGACACCAGTGCCCGACGCCCTTTGTCGCGGCCAGGGCGCTGTTCATGGGCGCGATCGCGTCGCCGGCGATCGCGGTTTCGCCGATGGACGTGGTTGCAGCCCTCTGGAACGGCGAGCTGCCCCAGTTTGATTCCGCTGACGACGTTGAGGCTCTGGCCAACACGCTCCTGTCGGGGCTATGGAATCGGCTCGCGCGGCATCAGGACAGCCGCGAGCCATTCCGACTCACGCGCGAATCGGTCGCGGCCACGCGCTCCGGCCTGGCCGCGCTGGCTGTGATGCGCGTCCAGGAACTGGATGGGTTCATGGACGGCCTGTTCGGCGGCGCCGAACAGTTGAATTTCCCGGAGAAGGCGCACCGGGCGCTCACGCATCTGGAGGAAGTCCGGCACATGTTCGACGCGGCCGCCGCCATGCTCATCGATGACACCCAGCCTGCCTCGCCCCAGGCGCTGGCCGAGTTTGCCCGCAACGCACAGGAGATGACGCGCATCTCCGACGATCTGATCAACAAGATCATCCATTCGTGCAAGCGGGCGAGGGCGGGGCATCTCGAGGCGATGTCCACGAGCCCTGCGAGAAGGCGCCCCGCATCGATGGAGGACGAGCCGCCCTTCGTGAAATCGGCGTTGAGCCAGCGCATCACCCGGCAAGGCGTCACCGTCGCGGTGGAGATCTACGGCGATGGCGAGGGCGCATGGATCCTCGAAGTGGTCGACCGCAAGGGTACGTCCTATGTCTGGGACGATCGCTTCGCCACCGACCAGGAGGCGCTGGACGAAGCGATCAGCGAGCTTGAGCGGGATCCGATGGAATTCTCCGGCGAGCCGGACGGATCGAGCGACATTCATTGAGCGACGCGCCGTCGTGCCGGTTTTGCTTGACGAACGGGCCTTGCCACCGCGGTTGCAGATCTCCCGATTTCGGCGCGAGCGGGCTGGCTTGTGGTGCCCAGGTGACGGCGGGATGCATCGGGGGCAAAGAGGATGCCGCCAGCGCCCAGCGCGCCAACCGCCCGTTGGGAATCGGCGGCACGATGGTTCCAGCCTGCGCGTAAATGCCGGCGCCGTAGTCGGCCCCTCTGGTGTTCGCGACCTGTCCGGTGTTGTAAGCGGACAGCATGCCCATGAGCGTGCCAGCTCGGCTCCAGCCATTCAGAAGGACGGTCTGGGCCGCACGCAGGTTCTCGCAAGGATCGAGCGCTCGGTCCACGTCCAGCCCCAGCCTGGACAGATTCCGGCTGTTGATCTGTGCCAGGCCGACGTCCAGCGAGTGCCCCTGCGCGATGAGCTCGCGCGCAATGCGCGCTGCGTCGGCCGCGCTCGCCGGGCGGTAGCTTTGACCGGTCGTGTTGTCGTGCAAGGCCAGCGGGTTGCCTGCGCTTTCTTGCTGCACGATGGCCGCCATCGTGACGGGCGCGATGGCGGGCGCGCACTGTTCGAGGAGAAGGATCGGGGAGGTCGGTGCCATGAGCCGACTCAGTGCGGCGGGCCCGTTGCGCGGGCCTCTAGGCACCGTGTCGGGTGTCCGGACGTGAGTTTGCTCCGCTCCCCAGGCCCCGGGAGGGCTGGTCATCGGCCACGGCGGCCGGCAATCGCAACTGATGGCGCCGGTTGCGGAGAGCCAAGCCGCGGTCGGTAAGATCACATGCACCCAGGGCGACTGCCTCCCGCACAGTCCAACTACTGCTGTGTCGACCGATTCCGTTGGAAAGATAAGTTTCGACAGGCTATAGAACATCTGGCAAGCGTCGCTGCTGGCATCGGTCGCAGGGAGCAGCGCGGCGTCGACGCGTCGTAGTCGTGTAGCGTGGGACATTACCTCAAGAAGGGAGTGAACGATGACAGTCGCCGACATTCCATACGAGGAGCGGATGGCTCCTCTGCATGGCGGATACGCAATGATTTGGCCATTCCGGAACTTAAGCAAGGGCTCTGGGCCGTACGAGCTATTCCTCGACAACAATGCACTTGCGCGCTATGAGTGGCTGAAAAGTGTCGATCCAGATATGCGTAGAAGTATTATTTTAAACCCCACATTGGCGTGGGCTGAGCAGTGGCTGTCAAATCCAAGTTTCAGATCGAACGCTGAATATAGGATTGGCGAATTTATCGCCCCATTTGTCTCTGCAGGTTTCCTTTTTCCAGCCCAGTATGCAAGTCTCCAAGCGCGTAGCCTGAAGAAAAACGATGCCGCTTGGCGAACACAGTGGATGCTTGTCTACCTCTACGTTGTGCTACTTTATCGGATCATCAAAGCTAAGAAGGGCGACGATCTCCCCGAGAAGCTTCTCGCTGGATTGAAGAACCAAGATGTTCCAATTTTCAGTGGTTGCATCATGCTGTGTTGCCTGGGTAGTTATCTACGCTCAAATCAGAATATGCGCCTCATGGGGGATTCGAGTGCGGCGTATAGTTATATCAACAGTTTCATCTCGCTTCACGGTAGTGGGAAGGGTGAATCGGAGTTTGATGAAAACTATCTGCGCAATCGAGTTGGCGATTTATCCCTCTGGTATGCGTTGGGGATGTTAATGCATAATGGTTATAAGCCGGCGGGAGAGTCTGTATTGGTTACCCAGGATAAGGTTTTGATTAAGCTGATCTTGCGCTGTTTTCCAAGTTATCTTGATTCAAGCGCCCGGATGATGTTCACACTTGACGAGCGCGCATTTGATCCCCAGCATCGGGGCGCGATCGTCGAACGAATTTCTGCCACTGTCCGCGCACCACGACCGAGCACTGACCGCCAAGCGCAGCAAAAGCGTATGGATTCGCTACGTGACTATGTCAAGCAGGGTGCCGATGAGCAGTTGGTAAATGCCATCGACCGCGTATGGAGTGACTGGTTAACGCCCGGATTTAACTCGTCATTCCAACCCATTGTGACATAGTGTATTGCATTGCAGGCACTAAGTTTGCGCCAAATGTTTGATCGATTAACATTGGTCGCGGCTTAGGTGGTAGGTTGCCTTCAAGGTGTTGGGGTGCTTTGGCTGGGCGTCGCAAATAATACTGCCTCGGGCCGCGGACGGTTGCTCTGTAGTGATAAATTACCCATGTGGACTTGGCCTGAGGAATGCATACACAGACGTACGAAATTCCTAAGACGAAACGTGGGGTACTGGCTCTGGAACGTGGCTACCTTGACATTACAGCAGAACCGGTGGGGAATCATCCCAGTCCAACCGCCCGCGCGACATCGACACGATCTTGGCGACCGATTACCAGTTCAAAGCCGACAGGACCGGTCGGCTCATGAGTCGCGCCCAGGCCTTGGTGCTGGTCTCTTGAATCTCCGGTGCTTGCTGATCCTGGTCGGCCCACCAATCATTTGTCTGCGCCAGGATCACATCCGGCCGCTGCGTCAGCGCCTCCAGCCATGTCCACCCGAGTTCGACATATTTTCGCGTAAGCCATTGATCCGCCTATGTTTCGTCAGTCTAAATTGGCACTACACGGCGATGTCGAAGGGTGCTCTGGTCGGGGTGTCGAGTTGAAGTTGATCGAACAGGGCGAGCTGCTCGGGGTTGAGGTCGGTGAGGCCACTGGCGGCGCCCTGGCCGGCGATGCGCACCTGGTGAAGCTGGATGTGGCGAGCGATCTCGAGGGCGCGCTCCGGGGAGTAGGCGCTACCGGATGCCTTGAGCTGCATGCGCAGCACGCGATACAGCACCAGGGCCATGAAGCAGATCAGCGCATGGGCCCGAATGCGATCGGGCAGACGGTGGAACACCGGGGCGATCTCGATCTCGGACTTGAGCACCCGGAACCCGCGCTCGATGTCGGCCAGGCTTTTGTAGCGCGCGATCACCTCGGCGGGATCGAGGTCGGTGGTGTTGGTCACCAGCAGCAGCTTGCCGTCGTTGAGCTCTGCCCGCTTGAGCGCGGTCTCGTCGACGTTGTAGGCGAACAGGTCCGACGGCAAATCGACCTTGATGATCGAGCCCAGGTGCGCGTCGCTGACGGCGCGGAACAGCCAGGCCTTGGCGCCGGAGTCGCTCAGACGACGACCCTTGAAGCTCGATCCGGCGTCCTGTGCATCGAGCTTGCCGGCACGCCGTTCGGCCTGCTTCGTCAGTTCGTCGATGGTCTGGCGCCGCTCGGCGCCTTGCTCGGCAGCCGCCTGCGGGTCGTGCGCCCAGATCAGGCGCAGCCCAGCCCAGGCGGTCTCGCCGATGACCTCGGCCTTGGCCTGCGCGCAGTGCTCGGACTGCACGGCACCGAGAATCTCGGTGAACTCGCCGTACCGCCGCCCCGGCACGGCCAGAATGAACTCCAGCGACTGCGCAGTCTTGCCGATGCGCACCGTCTGCAGCCACTCCAGGTTGTCCAGGCTGAGCAGCCCGCGGTCGGCCACCAGCACCACGCGCTTGACGGGGTACAGGGCCAGGATCTCGTCGACCACCGCGTGCAGCGTCGGCGCCTCGGCCGTGTTGCCCTCCCAGACGCGGTGCGCGATGGGCAGTCCCTCGGCCGTCTGCACGACCCCGAGCATGATCTGGCGGCGGATGCCGCCGTCCTTGGACATGCCGAACTGGCGGAGCTCGCCGGGCATCTCGCTGTGTCCCTCGACGCCGATGGTGGTCATGTCGTAGAACACGATCGACAGGTCCTGGTCGACGAGCGGCCGCATCGCCGCCGCCAGGGCGCGTTGCATGGCGTCGCTGCGCTCGGCCAGCGTGTCCATGGTGCGCAGCAGCCGCTGGTGCGTGACCGAGGCGCTGTCGACGCCAGGCACTTGCGCACCTTCGAGCCAGCGCAGCACGCCGAGCTTGGACGTGGCGTCGCACAGGCGGTTGAACACCATCACCCGCAGCAGCCGCTCGGCGTCGAACGCGCCGTGGGCATTGCGCAGCACGCGGCGGAACGCCTCGTCCCAACCCAGCTTGTGCCACAGCGCATGCAGCATCCAGGTGTCGCCTACCGCCAAGGACGGGGCGAATCGCACCGAGGGCGCATTCGGATCCTCCCCGTCAATGACCCGGTGCAGGCCGCGCACCAGCGCGTCGGCACCGCCGGTTCGCACCTGCTCCAGGCGCCCGAGGGTGGCGACCACGCGCTGGCGGGCCACGCCGGCGTCGTCGCGGTACGACTCCACGAGCTTGACGTAGGTGCGCGGGCCGGAGCGCGTGAGCTTGACGAAAATGTCGCCACTATACCGCAGGCTACGCGTCAATTACGCATGTTCCAAGAGATGACGTGTCACTACAGCGTTCGCGCCGAAAAAACGCCTAAGGTCCTGTCACGACACGACTTCTGGCCGAATTCCGGGCGCAAAGACGTCGAACTTGGGTGTCCAGGGCTGCACCTGCTCGACGCAGATGGCTGCCCACACACGGCGTCCATCGAGCTCGAACACCTGCTGCCACCAGGCTGGATGCAGAGAGCGCGGATTCCACGGCTGCCAGTCACCGCCGAGCAGCAGGCCAGCCGCTTCGGCGAGCGGTGCGGGCTGTGCGTTGCGGGCCCGTGCCAGTACTACGGCGTCGCGCCTATCCGCGCCTATCCGTCTGCACTCCGAGCAGCCAGGTTTGCGCTGGCTGCACGACCGCGGCGAACTGGGTGCGGGTGCCGGCATACCAGTCCGGCAGGATGGCCTCCGGGAACACGAGCACCCGTGCGCCGGCGCCTTGCCTGAGGCCCGCATCGATCACTGCCTGATTGTTCTGGATCGAGGTGAGCACATCGCCGTCGCCTGGCCTGATCCGGGTCTGCACGCCTACCCATCCGGAAGGTACCTGCGGCGATGGGGTCAGAGTGGCCACGAGGTTGGTGCACAGTGCCAGACAGAACACAATCGCGAGCAACCATCTCGCTGCGGTGTTTCCGTGCAATGCGCCGGGAAGAACCATGGACATCACCGGCAGACAGAGGATGCCGGTCCATCCCGACGCCGGGAACAGCACGCCGGCGGCAGTCAGGGGGGACAACCACCCGATCACGCCCAGCGGCGGCAGCGCCGTCAACACCAGCGCAGCAAGCAATCCGTCGCGGCGCGGTGGAAGCGCCCACGGCGAGGCAAGCAGGAGGGATGACCCCAACCAGGCGCCGACCGCGGCGGCAACGTGATGAGCGCCCCAGTAACCGAGCACGGCGCCGACGATCGGCCAGCCGCCGGTAAGGTAGTACGCCGTTGCGACCAGAAGCCGATCTGGTGCCGACTGACCCAGCGCGATCCACAGCAGCAGAGTGCTCGACAAGGCGGGCCCGGCAAGGCTGTTGCCGCCCCACAGCCAGGCGCTCCCGCAAAAAGCCGCCGCGCTGATCAGGCAGGTTCTTCGGGCATCCTCAGCGCGCATGCCACCGGGCGCTCAACTGGTCGATGGTCTGCTGCTTGGCCGCGAGCAGGGGGCGCATCTCGTGCTGGCCCCACAGCATGCCGGCCCAGAAGGCGAATGCCAGCAGCAGACCGCCTGTCAGCAGCGAGATGGTGGTGATCGACTCCCGCAGCGCTTCACGCAGCACGCTCAGATCGATCCTGACCGGCGCCGTGCGTAATGCGGTCAGTGCGTCCAACACGGGCCCGAGGTCGGCGGGCTGTGCCCTGGGCGCCTGTCCGCCGGCGCTCTCCAAGACGGCAGCCCTGACCGCAGCGAGCACGTCTGCCCGGCCGGTCGAACGCGCCCAGCCCCAGGCGAACAACGTGACGTGCGGCGCGTTCGAGGGATCGTCGACCTCGAACCCCGCCTTGCTCAGGATGCCGAGCAGTGATCGGATGTCCTTCCATTGATCCTCCGTGGGCAGCCCCCCCATGGCATCGATGAAAATCTGCTCCGAGTTGCTGTAGGCCATCATGCAACTCCCAGGGGATCGAGTGACTCCACCTGCGCCATCGCGGCTCCCGCACGTTGCAACCAGGAGGTCAGGGCAAGTCGGTAGCCGAACGGCAGGGGCCGCCCATCCATGCCGGAAGCAAGCACCTCGTGGAACGGGCGCCGCCCGATCATCACGGTGAGTTGGTCATTGAGTTCGGGCAGTTCAGTCTCCGTCCAGGCCCGTTCCTCGACCAGCAGTTGGCGCAGATCGTCGGCATCCCACAAGGCGAACTTGTCCGATGCGCCGAAGAACAGGTTTTTTACGATCAGGCCGATCTCATACCGTGCCGGCATGTGGCGCAGCCGGTATTGCAGCGCGCGGATGCTCTCCTGGGTGCGGCTGAGCATCCAGACCGGGATCGCGTTGCCCTCGCGCAGCACTTCGGTGACGATGTGGATCGAGCCGTCGAAGGCGCGCGTGCCGATTTGCGCCGGCATGTTGACGATGATGCGGTACTCGGTGTCGGCCGCGGCCGCGGCAGTCATCGCCACCCGGGTTCCCAGGTCGATCCAGCCCGTCTCGGTCGACAGATCGAGCATCGCGGTGCCCATGATCCCGCCGCCGGCCTTCAGCCCCCCGTCGCCGCAGACATCCGGGTTGGACATGTCGGCGTCATAGACCACCAGGCGAGGGCGTTGGCCGTCTGGGAGCGACAGGTAGTGGTGGACCAGGGCGCGCGCAGCGAGGCTTTTGCCGACACCGCCTTTGTCACCGTCGATGATGAAGGTCTTGAGCATGATCGATTCCTTTGCCGTGAGAGGGTTCAGATGTTGTGGCAGTCAATGAAGTTGCGCCTCGCCTCGGGCGGGCCTTCGAGGTTCTTGCGCAGGACGTAATCGGCGTCGCTTTCATCCGGGCGGCGATCCGAGCCGTCGGCCCAGTCGGGCAGGTCGGCGATTCCGGGGGTATCCGATGCACGAATCGCCAGCGCGCCCTGGGCAGGAGATCGTGCTGGAGGGACAGGGCGGGGAGCGCGGCGACGCGCTGCTGGCACGGCAGCCTTGACCTTGGCCGGCTGATTCGCAGGCAGCGTGTTCAGCCGGTAGCGCTCCCGCGTCTGGGCGAGCGCGTAGCGCATGTCGGCTGGCGCCACTGCGGGCAGGGCCTGCTGCAGAATGTTGAACACCTCGCCCAGCGTGGCCCCGGAGTCGAAGAGATCGACGATCACGGGCTCCAGTCCGCGAACGCTCTTGAGCGCAAATTCGCGTGCCGTCACCGCCACATTGGCGGCGCGCTTGGCCTTGAGCGCAGCAAGCAGCGCGGCCGCTGCGGCGGGAACCTGCGCGGCCGCTGCCTGGGCATCGAATGGCGAGTCGGCCCTGTCCTCACTGCCGTCCACGGGCTCTCCAGGTTGTGACCCACGTGGCGGGGCCGATTCCTGGACTCTGCAGGGTGGGCCCGCAGATCTGATCGATGCGACAAGGGTACCGCGGAGCATCGCAGCCGGAGACGCCTTGGCCACACGGCGCCGGTGTGTGCAATCCGGGTGTCGGGCGGAGCCTGACCAAGTGGCGACGGGACGCGTTTGGGAGCGAAGCGGAAAACGTGACACGTCGCCTTACCTTGCACGCGGTTCCTGCCCCCGACCGTCACTGGCTTCCGACCAGATGGTCACGCCTCGGCGCAGGCAGGCCGCGGCAATGTGCGGGGCCCAGCCAACTGAGCCAGGGCATGAACCAGAACACGCCCCGTACGCATTGGGTATCCATCCGGTTCACCGAGACGGATCTGCAGGACCTGTCGGCGCAGGCCAGTCAGGCAGGTCTGTCGCGTTCGGAACTCATCCGGCGACGCGCTCTGCGGCGGCCGGTCATCAGCCGCACCGACGTGAACACGGCCGAGCGCATCGACCAGCTTGGCCGGTTGTTCAAGCACCTATACCCGAAAGACAAAGGCTGGGCCGGTCCCGAGGATCGTCGGAAGTTCTGGCGGGTGCTCGAAGATCTGCAGCGTGCCGCCCAGGCATTGCGACGGGGGCCGCCATGCTCGCCAAGGTCATCACCCTGAAGCATTCCGCCACCGGAAATGGATTCGCTCCGGTCATGCGCTACGTCATGCGCGCCGACCCCAGGAGTACGTTGCCCGCCGGGGAGATGCTGGAAGCCGGGCACATCAACATCCCTGACGAAGCGCTGTACTGGGAGCTTCATGAAAACCGCCTCGCCTATGCCGAAGACCTCGCCGGCGTCTGCGACAGCACGACCGGCGCCTGCCGTGCGAAGGGCCGGTTCCACGGCAACCCGGTCTACCACGTTGCCATCAACTGGAAGGAAGGCGAATGTCCCACGGCCAAGCAGGCCGAGCGCGCGTGTCGCCACGTGATGCAGGCGCTGGGCTACAGCGACCATCAGGCGGCCTGGGCCATCCACCGCGATACCGACAACGACCATGTGCACCTGGTCATCAACCGGGTGCACCCGGAATCGCTCCTGGCCATCAGCCCGCCATTCAAGAAGGACTATTTGATCCTCGACCGCTGCATGCGCGAGTTGGAGATCGAGTTCGGCCAGGAACGAGCGAATGGGCCGTTCATCACGCTGGATTCCCCCTCTGGTCCGAAAGTCGTGCGCATGAGCCGTGCGGAACGACGCGAGCGAGGGTTGGTGAAAGAAGGCGATCAACCTCGCCTCACGCGTGGCGCATCCGCATCGGAACACCGGCAGGGGGCCGAGTCTTTCCAAACCTGGGTCGCCGGATCACCAGCCCACGATCTGCGCGAATGTCTCAGCTGCGCCGCCCCGACCTGGGGCGACGTTCATCAGACATTGGCCAGGCATGGCGTCACCATGCAGGCCAAGGGATCGGGGCTGGTGGTCACCACCCGCCTGCCTGATGGCCGGGTGCTCGCCGGGAAGGCCTCGCAGCTCGGTCGCTGGGCCAGCAAGGGCGAACTGGAGAAGCGTCTGGGGCCGTTCGTTCCGCTGGGAGCCGTGCCTGACCTACGCCCCGTCTACTCCCTGCATATCGAGGCCGTGCGTCGGGAGGTTCAACCTCCGCAACCGTCAAGGAAGCAGGCGGAAGGCCGAGCAGGCGCCCCAGTCTCGCCGAACCCGGGCAGCACAGACGACCAACGGGCGTGGCGCCGCCAACAGCGGGCGGAGGCACGTGTTGCGCTTGCCGAGCGATTCAAGACCGAGCAGGACTCACTGCGCCGGGACAGACCGAGGCAGCGTGCCGACCTGCGCGAACGGCAAAGGCGCGAACGCGCCTTCCTCCGGGCCGAGCAGCGCAAAGCGAGGGCACTGGCCTACGCCGTCGCCCGGCGGGAAGGGCAGTCGATCAGCGTCGCACTGTCCCTCTGGGCCTGGTCGTCGGCGCGGGAGCGCGAAGCGTTGCAAAAGCGCCAGGCCGAAGAACGCAAAGCCCTCTCAGCCAAGCTTCCGCGCAGCGAGGTCTGGCGCAAATGGCTGGAGCGTCAGGCCGAGCAGGGTGACATGGCAGCGCAGGCCGCGCTGCGCGGCATTCGCTACCGGGAACAGGGGGCCTCCAGGCACCAGCGCGACGGCATCGAGGGCGAGGACATCGAGCCTCTACGCAAGCTGGTGTTGGCTGAACTGGATGCACAGATCGACCAGCGACGGCAGCGGGTGCGCTACCGCGATGCCCGTGGCCGGGAGGTGTTTACCGACACGGGTCCGCGCATCGAGGTGCACGACAAGGGTGCTGACAGCCTCGAAGCTGCACTTCGCATTGCGGCGCAAAAATATGGCGGTCAGGTGGAAATCACCGGCAGTGCCGAGTTTCGGGAGATGGCTGCCCGCCAGGCCATTCGCCTGGGCATCCGCGTCGTTGATGCCGACCTTGCCGCCGTCGTGACGGACGAGCAGGCGCGCATGGGCGCTGTGCGGGCAGGATTGTCCACAGAAACTGTGGAGGAATCGGGTCGGATGTCTGGCAAGTCCTTGAAACCTCAGGCGCCCATCGGGATGCCTGCCGGGCGGGCAGATCAAGGCGGCAGGAAACACCCGTACCCTGACATCGATCAGGCACTGGATGCGTGGGAGTTTGCACCGAACCCAGCCCAGCGCAGCCGTGCGGCGCGGCTGTGGATACGCGCGGTCGAGGACGGAAACAGGGCGGGCGAAAGCATCGCGAAAATCAACGAGCACACGCGGCAGCGCCTGGGCGACAGCTACGACGCGTTGATGAGGCAGGTCAGCCGCGAGCAGGAGCGACAGCGTTGACGATGTCGGTGCTGCCGGAGGTACTCCCCCGACAGCGTCCCGAGCCGGCCTGCTCTGGCTGATTGGACACCATCTTGGGCCAGGCAAAGCTTGGTTGGCCAGCCGTCTATGCGTTCATGACCGCAAGGCTCCCGATCGCCATGACCAGGCAGATTGTCTTCGCCAGCGTCATGACGCCTGCCAGTCGAGCGAGTCCCAGCCGGCGGAGCGGATAGGCGCCGAGGACACGCAGCAGAAGCATGTTCTCGAGTTCGTCGAATCCCGCTGCCGCAATTCCGGCGGCTTGTGCCATGCGCGGGGCGAGGTGCGTCCGTGGCGCTCCATGTTGCGCCACCAGCGTCCAGATCGCAGTTGCATAGAGCATCGGGAACACCAGGTCCGCACGCAGCATGCGGCCGAACCAGCCGCGGCCCATGTCTCCGTATGCGTCAAGCAAGGCGGACAGCGTCTGGCTCCCATAGGCCGGGCGAAGGACGGGCTGCATGCGCCCGCCCGCCAGCCGGCGCAGATCGAGCACGCCGCCGCCGGGAAGCAGCCAGAATCCGGCCAGGGACAGACCCGTTAGCGCAATCAACAGCCCACCGCAGGAGACGGTCATCCCCGATCTCCCGCGGTCAGCATGATGGGCATGGCATCCCGAATGGCAGCGGCCAACGGCGTTGAGGGCGCGGGCCCGATCACCGCCTCGAGCCCCGACGGATCCATCTGGTGCCCGACCCGCCACAGATAGCGCATGCGCCAGATTTCGCGCAACATGGGGTTGACGATGCGCGCGACGCCGATCGCCCCCCAGGGCAGCGAGCGCACCCGCGGCGGCGTCGTGCCGTCCAGTACGCCGAGTTGCAGCGCCGCGTCGGTGATCGCGGCCACGAGCTGCGCCCCGGTCAGCGTGTGCCCAGGGAAGAGCAGGGCGGCGTGGGGGGGAAGCTGTTGCCTTTTCTGCGCCAGCAGGACGAAGCTGCGCGCCAGATCCGGGAGATAGGCCCAGGCGTGGGGAAGATCGAGCGGGCCTGGATAGGTGATGCGGCCGCGACGAAGGTCCTTCACGATGACCTGGTCCATCCAGGAGCCGCTTCCCGGGCCGCCGAAGAAGTCACCGGCGCGCACGACGATGCTGCGCGCGCAGCCGGCCCGCATGCGCGCCTCCATCTCGCAGCGGATCTCGCCCTTGCGGGTGCTCGGCCTCTCGGGCGTCGAGTCGGTGACTACGGGCGGCATCTCGCATCCATAGTTGTAGACGTTGCCCGGCAACATCAGGGTGGCGCCGAGTTCGCGCGCGATCGCCACCGCGACGTCGTTCAGCGGCAGCGCCTCCTGCTCCCAGCGGGTGTAGATCGGGTTGAGGGCATTGACCACGACATCGGCGCCGCGGGCCGCGTCGACGATGGCCGCGGGGCTCGACGCGTCGAGCGCAAGGTGGCGGACGCACCCGTCGCCCGCGTCGCGCAACGCCCCGCGCGCCTGGGCGATGACCGCCCAGCCGGCCTCGGCGAAGGCGCGCCGGACGACGCGCCCGAAACGGCCGTTGGCGCCGAGGATCAGGACCTTCTGTGGCACGGACATCGCAATGGCTCCAGTTCGAGATGGGGCCATTGTTGTCGCCGCTTCAAGGATTCACAATTGCAGGGAAACGTATTCGAGATATGCACAAATGAATGAAACGACGTCGCCGGAATCGTTCGACTGGATGCTGGTCCGCTCCTTCCTCGCCGTGCTCGACACCGGCAGCCTGAGCGGAGCGGCGCGCCAGATTGGAAGCAGCCAGCCGACCATCGGGCGGCATGTGGCCGAACTGGAGCGCCAGTTGCGCGCGACCCTGTTCGAACGCAACGGCCGCGGCCTGGCTCCGACGGCGGCGGCCCTGTCCATCGCCGACCAGGCGCGCTGCATGGACGACAGCGCGCAGTCCATCGCGCGCAGACTCAGCGGCCTTGGCAGCGAGCTGGGTGGATCGGTGCGCGTGAGCGCCAGCCAGGTCGTCGCAGCCCAGCTGCTGCCGGGCGTGCTGGTCGACATGCGGCGGCAGTTGCCCGGCGTGACGGTGGACATCGTCGCCTCCAATCACATCAGCAACCTGCTGCGGCGCGAAGCCGACATCGCCATCCGCATGGTGCGGCCGCAGCAGGCCTCACTGATCGCGCGTCGCATCGGCACGGTGGGCATCGGCGTCTACGCCAGCGCCGATTACCTGCGCCGCCGGCCGGTGCCGCGAACGGCCCAGGACCTTCTGCATCACGACCTGATCGGTTTCGACCAGGACGACCAGATCGTGCGCGGGCTCCAGGGTGTGGGGGTGGCGGTGACGCGGGACGCGTTCCGGGTGCGCAGCGACGATCACCTGGTGCACTGGCAGTGCCTGCTCGCCGGCCTGGGGATCGGCTTCGCGGCGACCTGGCTCGCCGACCGCGAGCCGGGCCTGCGCCGGATCCTGCCCGAACTGCCGATCCCGGCGCTGCCGGTCTGGCTGGCCGTGCATCGGGAGATCCGCAGCAATCTGCGGGTCAGGGCGGTGTTCGACTTCCTCGCCGCGGCGGTCCCGCAGGTCTTGTGACGCGCGGAGCCAGGCCTCGCTCGCATGCTTGACGCGGATGCCGAGGAAGACAGGCTAAGCCCAACGGCGAAGCACCAGCGAGGCGTTGACCCCACCGAAGCCGAAGCCGTTGACCAGGACATGCTCCAGGGACAGCGCGCGGGGCGCGCCGGTGACGAAGTCGAGATCGGCGGCGGCCGGATCCGGATTCTCGAGGTTCAGGATCGCGGGCGCGATCTGGTGGTGCAAGGCATGGACCGCGAAGACGGCCGCCAGGCTGCCGGCAGCGCCGAGCAGGTGGCCGGTCGCGGCCTTGGTCGCCGTGATCGCGGGGCCCTTGCCTCCGCCGAACACGGTCTTGATGGCCTCGATCTCGCTGCGATCGCCGACCGGCGTCGAGGTCGCGTGGGCGTTGAGCAGGTCGATGTCGGCCGGCTGCAGGCCCGCATCGCGAATCGCCTGGGACATGCTGCGCCAGGCTCCTTCGCCGTCCTCGGGCCCCGCGGTGATGTGGTAGGCATCGGCCGTCGTGCCGTAGCCGACGACTTCGGCCAGGGGGCGGGCGCCCCGCTCGAGCGCATGCTCGAGGGACTCCAGCACGAGCATGGCCGAGCCCTCGCTCATGACGAATCCGTCGCGGTCGCGGTCGAAGGGTCGGGACGCCCGCTGCGGTGCGTCCGCGAAGGCGGTCGACAGCGTCCTGGCGCTGGCGAACGCGCCGAGACTGACGGGGTGGACGGCGGCCTCGGTGCCGCCGCAGACGGCGCTGTCGGCCTCGCCGAGACGGATCATGCGCATGGCGTCGCCGATGGCCTGGACTCCGGCCGCGCACGCGGTGACCGGAGCTCCCAGTGGCCCCTTCAGACCATGCCGGATCGAGACATGTCCGGCGGCCAGGTTGATCAGGAACGAGGGGACGGTGAACGGCGACAGGCGCCTGGCGCCGCGCGTATCGGTCGTCCGGACCGCTTCGGCGATCGCGCCGAAGCCGCCGATCCCGGACGCGATCACGGTGGCGCATCGCTCTGCCTGCCCGACGTCGGCCGCCGGCCAGGCGGCTTCGCGCAAAGCCTGTTCGGCGGCATCGAGCGCGAACGGAATGAAGCGATCCATCTTGCGCAGATCCTTCGCCTCGACCACGCGGGTCGGGTCCCAGCCGCCTTCGGGATCTGCACCGACGTCAGGAACCAGGCCCCCGACGCGGACCTGCAGGTCGTCGGTCCATGCGGGCGGCAGGGTGCGCACGCCCGAGCGGCCCGCGAGCAGTCGTTGCCAGCTCAGCGCGCTGCCGCGGCCCAATGGGCTGACCACGCCCATGCCGGTGATGACGATGCGTCGAAACGTTCCCATGATGCCTCGCTTGTTAGATGATCGACATCATCATACATACAATGCTTACGGTGATCATCAAAAGGAGTGGCCATGCGAGTCTCGCAGGACGTGGTGCGTCAGCACCGTGAGGCCTTGGTTCGTGCCGCGGCGGGGATGCTGCGCGAACGCGGTGTCGAGGCGACCGGCGTCGTCGATGTCTGCCGCGCGGCGGGGCTGACCCATGGCGCCTTCTACCGGCATTTCGAGACCAAGGAGGCGCTGGTTCTCGAGGCCTGCGAGAGCGCGTTCGACTGGAGCATCGCCGACATCGCGGGTGCCGACGCCCAGGCCACGGAAGCAGCGGACCGCATCGCCCAGTACCTCAGCGCCGCGCATCGCGATGCGCCGGAAAACGGATGCCCGGTCGCCGCTCTGGCGGTCGATGCCGCACGCGGCGGTCAACCCCTGTCAGGTGTCCTGGCTACGGGCATGCGGCGCTATATCGACAAGTTCTCCAGCTTGATCCGCAATCCGGGGCGGGCGGCCAAGGAGGCGCAGCGCGAGCGCGCGATGGTGGCGCTCGCCGCGATGGTCGGCGGCCTGATCCTGGCTCGCGCGACCATCAGCGCCGATCCCGAGCTGTCCGATCAGATCCTCGATGCCGTGCGCAAGGGCATCGACGCGAACTCGTGATGCGCCGGCGGCTTGATCGGATCCCGCAAGATCCTGTCGACAGAGCCTTCCGGAGTGGCGACCAACACATGCCGTGTGATGGCTTCAATCAGCGCCGAGGCGGACAGTTCAATGACTCGCATCATGGGTCAAGGCGACCTTCGGAGTTCGTGTTGCCTGTGAAACGCTAGGTACTGCATGTGGCCGGGTTGAAGACATCCAACGGTCCAATCGGTCCTGACGCCCAAGCGTGCCGCTGCGTCGGGTGGCAAGAACTCCGAAGTCAGGACCAGGCCATCGTCTGAGAACGAAATCCATCCGCCGTCGAACAAGGCATCGATGTGAGGCGCCAACAGCAATCCATTGAACACATCCAGTCGTTCGTTATCGCTATCACAGGCGGCCCAAGGCTTGATGTGCGAGGCTCGAAGCAACTCAGGGATGTCGAGCCCTGTCACGCAACAGCGCCCCTGCCAGTAGTCGAGAAGCGCAGCTCGGAACAGGTTCTGGCCGACCCGCTGCACGACAACTCGCTCGGCCTCGGTTGAACGTGGCATGCCATCCGTCTCGCGCCGGAAGGCATCCGCCACACGATTGGGCATCGTGCGGGCATGGGATGCGGCGGTTCGCAGCACGTCATACAGTGCGGCGAAGCCTTCGACTGTGACCAGTCCGCCTGCATCCACCGAATTCGCCAGGAACGGGGCGGAGGCCGCTACGGTGAAGGTTGTCGCCCCTCCGGGCCGAACCAACACTGTCTCCGGGAAACGCGCAGAGCGCAGCTCCAAGCCACCTTCTCGTTCGACCGGCGTCATTTCGAAGCCGCAGTCGGTCGCAGCCTTCTCGATTCGGAGCCGATCGATCAGGTTCATGCTCTTGTCCCGACCAAATCCAGATAGCCGCGGTACATCGAGTCGAACAGGTCGCGGACCTTGGCGTTGGCCCAGACGACGGGGCGCTGGATGTCGGGTAAGCCGATGCGGGCGAGGCCGATGTCGCCGATGAGGCCACCCAGCGAGTAGCGAACTTCTTTGAACAATGTGTCGGTCACGTAGGAGTTTCTTCTTTAGATTCGTCTCTGCAGGCCGGCGGGGGGAGTTTTCCCCAGGCGCTTCTTAACTGACTTGGTTGTTGCCTCTTTCATCGCCTTTAGTTCAGGGCCAAAGTCATCGATTTGCACTTCAAAGACAGCCACCGCGATCTGCCCGGCGCCATGGGCATGGGAAATGGTTCGACGGTGCTCCTCGTCGTACGGGGCCTGCGCGGTCGATCCGCCGAACTCGCCCGTGTTACAGATAACGACGTGCTGGTACATGTGGTACCGCAACGCCGCTGCCATGCTGTCGAAGGTCTTGATATCCCTGTTCAACGCCGGCACCAGGAGGAGATGCGACTCGTTCCTGAGATCCGCAGCCAAAGCAAGATCCGTGGCGTCATAGCAGATGGCGCCCACCATCCGATAAGCGGTATTGGCATCGAGCTGAAGCTCAACAACCATACGATAAGGACACCACTGCGTTACGCCGAGCTTCACTTCATCGTCCGTCAGATGAAGTTTTCCCTGGTCGACTTCAATCCACGAACGTCCGCGTGCCGAGCGTACAGGGATGAGCCATCGAGCCGCGTTTGTGTGGTCGCCTTTGTCCGGGTGCCTTGCGCCGAGAAGGCCATAGTGAAGCATGGCCCCAGTTTCATCCGAGAAGGCACGCAGTAGATCTTGGTCGTCAACATGCACCGCGTACTCCGGCATCACGACCAAATCAACGGCCGGCTTGCGATGTTTGCCGCGTAGACTTTCGTATGCCTCAAGCTTCTTGGCAGCAAGCCTCAGCAGCGACGCAGTGTGATTGCGGTGCCGTACTCGGTACGGGGCGGTGTCCAGCGCATTCAGGCCTGCAGTGAAATCCTCGAACGCAGGCAAAAGGCCTTGCAAAACTGCGATTCGCAATGTGCGTGAGTTGCGTGCCTGCCACGAGACGGGGTACCTATAAACCGGTGAACCGGAACCTCGTCCGAACAACTCGCGCTGAAAATTGATCCGTCGCTCAAGGACGGCTAGCAACTCAGTCGGCGTGCTCGTTCTATCGGCTTCGTGCTCATCCGCCCAGCCCTCAATTCCAGGCCATCGCAGAAGCGCGCTCAACATGCCGCTGAACCATGGCGTAACTGATGACACGCTGCCGCCCAGAGCTTGCGAGGTATGCAGCATGCCGAGTCGGCGTCGGGCGCTCGTGCTTGGCAATCCACGGTACCAGCCGAGCTCATCAACGCCAAGGCGCCACCCCAGGGTGAAGTCATTGTTACCCACCGCTGCGGCCCGAAGGATGGCACCGAGTGCGTATTGCCACGCCCGCGGCTTTCGGCACCAGGCTGGCGTTTCCTGCCGCGGACCATATCGGGCAGCAGAAGTCGGTGCGAGACGCACCTGTAGCGGTGGGCCGTCAGGGTCATCGAGCAGTTGCCAAGCAGAGCACTTTATGTCGAGGTCGAACACCGTGTACATGCACTCAGATTGCTCAGCCCAGATCGGAAGACCCGCAACCCCGATGGCCAGCCTCAGCAGGGCGTTCTCATGTCGGAAGGGGTGCGTCGGATGAGTGATAACTCGGCTCAACGGAATCCATGTAGACGACAACGGCGCTTGCGATAGGCCCCAGCGCGAGTCGATGTACATCGCAAGTTCACGGCCGACAAGGCCATTTGCCCTCGCCGCAGCACCAGCGCCTGGAGTTGTGATGGCGTCGAAAAGCGCAGTGTTTCCCCTGTAAATGCGCTCGAACGCGCGAACCGTACCGCTTTTTCCAGCAACCGCTGAAAACTTCTTCAGCCAGCGCCCGAACTGCTTTACATCGCCAGTGATCTGGTAGCCGATGATGGCGCTGCCGAGTACATCCTGCTCGCGGAGCGATTCGACAGTAACGGTTCCTTCGAGATAGTCGTGCAGCGCCCGATACCGGGTCAGCTCGGTGTCGTCGCCAACCAATGGAGTTGGCGAGTTCAGCGTAGCCAGAAGCAAAGCGGCCTGCTGCTGGACATACCAAGGGCTGCCTCCGACCTGCAGTTGCCCTTCCGCGTACGCAGCAAGACTACCCCGGTACCCTTGGAGGTCACCGACAACGAAGCCCACGTCGTTCGCCCACCGTTTGCCCGTCTCGGTGGCTGCCGAGCGAAATAACTCGGCCAGAACGTACCAAGCAACCGCTGCCTGATCCGGGAACTGTTCCGCGACCTGCAACTTTCTATCGAGTGCATCGAGCACGTCCTGCAGCAGATCGGGGCTCGGGAAGAGGTCAAATGCGTAACGCAGCACCTGAACCAAAGATGGGTTCTCTGCCCAAGAGCCAACTAGACGTCGAGCGGTGAGCTCAAAGTCCTGCAGGAGAAGGTCTCCGACCGTCGTCCCGTCATGCGCTTCGTTGAGATCCGCCAGCAATCTACGCTGCCTCAGCGACTTGCACAGCCGGTATGCCGCGAACCGAGTCAGGGTATCGTCACGGACGTCTATGGGCGGTCGCGACACCACAGCCAGTGGAGGCAGCTCGCCAGGTTGCCGCCGTCTGGACTCGGAGGACTCGGTCTCAGCCATCGACAATAGGCCGTTCAACGCAGTTTCCAGCTCCTCAAGGGATGACAAGTCGAAGGGACCGCTGAGCTGCTGCTGCACTTGGCGCATGCGGGCTGCAACGCTGGTTGCACCTGCCACATGCGTCAGCAGTTCGCTCTCAGTCTTTTTTTCGTTGAGGCGCAAGCGACCCTTGCCAGCAGTTGCGCCGATGGATTTGTCCAGTTCTGCCTGCACCCACGAGGCCACTGCGGCCTCGAACTGGGATGGCGCAATGTCTGCATCTACGGTGACAACCAACCGTAAGTCGTCCACGTAACGACAGTAATCGCAAATGGAGACTCGAACACCTCCTGCTTCCACGCGGTGCCCCTCAGTGCAAGCGCGGCCTACCGCCCGGTCGAAATCAATCAGGTAGGCGTTAGCGAGAAAGCCACTCGCCATTAAGCCCTGCGGCAGCCCTCGGGGAAGACTTCCCCCTTTCAGCAAGGGTGCCAGTCGTTCGTCAGCCCGTGCCCATTCCAGCTTGAGGATTCGTGCCGCAGCTTTCCAGAAATCCTTGTCGGCCGGGCGTTGAGCGGGCACGGCCCTTCTGAACCTGGCGTACTCGGCGCGCAGCTTGGCAATGAGCAACTCGACGTCGATGCCATCAAAGAACAAGTGCAGGTCTAGCTTGATGACAAAGATGCGCTCGCCACGAGCATTGGCGTCGGCTTCCAGCGTGGAGGCCACCTCGCGAGGGCGGGCAACGAAGCGCTGGTAGTCCTGGTAGTAGCGGCTGTATGTGTCCGCACTGCCCCACGCAAAGCGGGCGACCTTGGCGTCGGCCGACCATCGGCAATACAACCGGTTGCCGTAGCTAAAGACGCCCTTGGCTTGGGCGCCGAGCGAGTCGATACCAGGGTTGCCTTGGGCAGATTCGACGCAATCGGCCAAGCAGAGCATGACGCCTGCTGCTGCTGTCTGTTCCCGGACACCGAGATGTGCCAACGGACGAAGCGCCACAGGTTCGGGCGCTTCGTCGCTGTCATCGTGTGGAACAGGACCCCAACCGCCTGGAAAGTTGGGACGAAAGCCCCAGCGACCGTTCTTCGGCGCAGGTACTAGTCGTGCCGGCTCAGGTTCGAACGTGCCAGCGCCGAGCTCGGCCGCCCATGCTTGCGTCAGTTTTTCCAGGTCGAGCCCGGAACTATCCAGCTCGAGGGTGTCGGCATACCAGTTGTGCCTGCGAACGTAGGCGGACGCCTTCTTCCATGCCAGCGATAAAACGACTGGGTCGCTGAGGTATTCCAGCCGAGGGGCGAGGAACAGGTACTTTTCTAGAATCAGGCTCATGGTTTGTTCACGTCGTGCTTGCTTCGTCGGGCCCGGGAATCCTCGGATACAGGGAAATCAAGCCAGCTCAAATCCGGGCAGCTCCGGCGCGAGTTGTCGCTTGAACAAGAGGGACTCATCGGCACCCGGCGTTAGTTCCAGGACGACGTGCAGCGGCCCGCCCAGTTCTTCGGGCGGCGCCGATGTTGTTGTGACAATGAACTGAAACGGCACCGAACCATCCCGACCAAGCTGCGCAGCCGCCTCGACTGCGGCGAGGAAGAACTCCCGGTACAGACGCTCGCTCATATCCGCCTCGCGTGGGCAGTCGTGAACCAGAAAACCTGGGTGGTTGCTGACCTCCGACACCGCCGAGTCGAGCAGGCACACGACGTCGCCGAGCAAAACCTCCAGCACCTGGTAGGCCTCGCCGCCGCGCGCCACTTCAAAGGGCCGAGTCTCATGGCCCGGAACAAATCGCGCCTGTCCTGCGGCTCCAAGAAGTCTGGTCGAGACGGCCGCCGTCATGCTCTTGATGGCATCGACTCTCGACGACTGCTGAGACCTTCGGCTGACTTCGGCCGTCCGAAGGGTGCCCAGCGCTGCTTCGAGCTCCTGAAGTTGCCGCCGCGCCTCGACTAGCTCGGCCGTGTCACTGCCCTGGGCTCTTTGGGTGTGCTTCACCTGAAGATCATCCCACGACTCCTTCAAGAACGTCCGTGTGCTCTCACTGGTGGCAACACGAACTCGCAATCGGCGAAGGTCAGCCTTCATCTTGGAGATGAGTTGCGCTTGGTCAGAGACCGCTTTCTCGGCCTTGTCGAAGACGCCTTGGCAGGCCTGATAGCGTTCGGCAAGCAAGGTGGCGTCGGCCTTGGCCTGTCGGCTGTCCTGGAACCAGGTCATGTTGACGGCGCTCTTGTTCTGTTGGACGTACTCGCACGCGCTGAACTCGACATTTCCTGGGTCGCAACGCCCCTCCAGGCCAGCCAACCGGTCGCGAACCTTGCTCAGCCGCTCGAAGTCGTCATGCTTCGCGTCGACCAGGGCTTTGGCGATCTCGGTGTCAAGCTTCGCCAGGTCGCGGGCTTTGGTCAGCTCACGCAGGCGCACATGTTCCTCGGCCAGAACATCCTCCGCCTGAGCCGCTTCGCATTCCAATCGGTTCTCGTCTTGCTCGGCGGCCTGCAGAGCCGATTGAACACGAGACTCGACCGATTCACCGACCGTGGTCGCGAAAACGGGTTCGTCCTCTTCCGCCCGCACCTTCAACCTCAACTGGCGGTCGGCATGGGTCAGCGCAAAGGCCGGCGCTCTTTCGAGCTCAGGGATGTGCTCCTTCCACTGTTCGACCTGCTTCTGCTTGGCCTCGATGTCACGCAGCAACTGGTCCGACTCCTGGTCCAACAGCCCCAGTACCGAGCCGACCAGCAGCGGCGGGTCTCGCCGCGACCGCTTGAAGCCCAGGCCTTCGCCTTCGCGCCAGTGGTAGAAGCCGTCGAATCGGGTTCGCTGTTCCCGGATGCACCAGGCGAGTAGATGGCGCCACTCGAGCAGCTGATTTGTCCCTGGCAACGAGCGGGCCGCGAGCCGGCCAATCGAGAACTGCTCCAGAGCACCGCCGTAGCCGTCGAAGTCGTTCGGGGCCGTGCCATCGAGCAACTGGTCCAGAGCGTCGCATTGCGCGGCCATGGAGTGGCTGTACAGGCCGTATGGCCGGAAGACTAGCCAGACAGCGCCATCCACATGGACCTTGGCCGCCACCCCGCCTTTGGGAAAGCTACCAGCGGCGTTGCTGCGCAGAGTGGCGATGGCCGGCGCATCGTCACTCAGCAGGTACCTCAGCAACAGGCACAGCGAGGTCTTTCCGACGCCGTGACCTGCGCTCGCCAATCCCGATGCGTCGTTCGAAGCGGACTCCTTAGCCCAGACAATGTTCAGCCCGGCGTGCAGGTTGATGGTGCGTGTGAACACCAGCGGCTCACGCGATTCGAGCAGCCATATCGTTTCAACCCATAGCCTGGGTTGAGCGCGGACCGGTTCATGTGCGTTGAGCCAGGCGGACATCGCGCTCTCTTACTCCGTGCCAGTTGCCTCGGGGCCTGCGGGTGCGGCAACGCTTCTCGCTTCCTCCAACTCCACGCGGCGGGCTTCGGCCACCCAAAGAAGCCGAGCGGCTTCGGACTGTTCCGGCAATTGGATGATGTCGCCTGGAGGCGTTCCGGTGCCACGCGTGAAGTTCGGCACTCCGCCCTGAGTGGAACGAACGAGCACGCCGGCGGCCTCGAGGCGCTGAACGATCGGCAGAACGCGGGCCAGGAGCGGCGCCACGTATGCAATATCAATCGAATCCCGTAGGGCACCGAAATGCAAGCCATCAACCGGGTTCAGATAGTGCTCTGCCGACGTCATGGCGGCCACCGCCGACTGGATCTCGACCAACGAACTGCTTTCCGTTCGCGCTGCAACCAGCGCAGCCACAAGGCCGGCCAGCCTGCCTTCCTCGGCGTTGCGAATCATCCCTTGCGCGGAGTACGACACGCGAGCCGGTTGCGATGCAGGTGACATGCTGGCCTGCTCGTCCCAGGCCTCCAACACCAGCCTCCGCGTCCGGTACTCCCCAAATGCGCGCATCTCGCCATCCCTCAGCACCCGGAAGGTCTCGCTGGGGTAGTCGGGGCCCATCACGTCCTTGGGGTCGAGGATGTAGCGCAGCTCGTCGCGGGTGATGCCGTAGAGGCGGGCGTAGTAGGCGTCGAGCTCGGCGCGAAGTTGGGCGCGCCGCGCGGGATTCCAGGCGAATGGTTGACCCTGCTCGGTGGCGGGGCGCGGGTCGTAGGCGGCGAGGTCCTGGCCCCAGGCATGCAGGTCATGTGCGGTGTAGGTGAGCTCGAGGACGCGGGGGACGATGAAGGCGAGGTCGGCGTCCGAGTAGCGCTCAGGGGGAAGAACTGGGAATTGCTTCATGTAGAAGTAGTTCAACGTGGTTCCGCCAATCTTCTGTCGAGCAACGAAGTCGAGGGTCATCGCGGCCAGATTACCGAGGAACGCGGCAGCTTGGTCGGCAGTTACGTTGCTTCGAGGGAAGAAGAGCGGAATCTTGTTGCCAACGCCCACCCTCGGCACCACCGACGCAATGACTGTTCGTTCCGCCGCTGCATTGGTGATATCCCGCCAGCCCATCAACCATCTCGGGCTTCGAACGTCCATCCAGCCGTCGAGAAGTGTGCGCAGCGCCTTGGCTAGTTCACCGACGCGAAGGGCCTCGGCCAAGGCCGCAAGCTCATCGTCGCCCAGTCGTGCATCCTGTTTCTGCGTAGCCCATTTGGGGAAATCGGTGAGGGCTCTCTTGGTCGTTAGGCCCTCGCCGCGCAGCACGTCATTCAGGCGCGGAAACCGCGTCTTGAGTTGCACCTCGATGGATGTGATGTGGGGCTGGACTTGGGTTGGCCCCCAACCGCCGACAGCGGGGGCGGCGCCAGCCGCGCGATGAAATAGCTCGCCCACCACCCATTGGCCCAGTGCCAGCAACAGGTTGGCCAGCGTGGCGTCCAGGACGGTCGCATCTCTCGCCTCCCAGGCGGCATGCAGAGCTATCCAGGCACGCGCCACACGCGTGGGTACGCGGGCGATTCGGGCCGATACCTCGCGCTCGTCCACCCAGTAGCGCGGTCGCACCGTGCAGGCAGGGTCGCCCTTCTGCGCATCGCTGACATCGGTGGTTTCCACTTCGCTCCCAGCACCGCTGGTGCCCTCCACATAGGTTGCCCAGCGGTGATCAAACTGGTGAATCATCTTTGCTTCGTACAGGGGAAGGCGTGCGGGCTGGCCAGCGGAGGCGGGCGTGCCGGCGAACATGCCGCTATCCGTGGACATGTCAAACATCCGCTGGAACGAAATGCCCCACGGGTTAGTCTCGGACTGCACCAGCTTGCCGTCGTCATCGGTCGTGGCCTCCGCGATGAGCACGGGCGCAGCGCGGTAGAGCTTCTTGGTCAGCTCAGCGTCGTGCTCGCTACGGAACGTTGGCAAAGTCTGCGTGTTTGGGTTTAGTGCCCGGAAGTCTGCCGCAGAGAGTTCGTACCACTTTCTGCGTTCTTGCAGGTCCTCGATTCCGTGTACGTCAAAAATGAAGTTTGCGGAGTCTGCTTGACCGATGGTGAGCAGGCAGAACGGCTTTCGCTCGTCTGTTGCAGGAAACCACTTTCGCACTTCGTAGAAGCTGATCAAGCTCGCAAGCCTCAAGTTGGCTGCGACGGCTTGGAAGTATTGTTTGGTTGTGTCGTCAGTGGCGATGCCCGTCGGTACGATGAATCCAGCTTGTCCGCGCGAAGCTGTCGCCTGCCAGAACGTCTCAGCGAACAGCGCATAAGTGTTGACGTCACCCACGCCGGTTAGTGGGTAGCGTCGGCTGTCATGGGCGTAAAGGCTGGCCGCCTCGGCACCCCGGCGCGCGGCAATAAAACTGCCATACAGCGCCATCTCGGCGCGGTTGGGCGGCGTCAGGCCCTCGGCATGTTCAAGGTCGGGGTTCACGCGGTGCAGGAGCACGCCCTCACGCAACCATTCGATGCGCTGTGCCCGCTCGGCCTTGTTCTTGGCCGTGGCCACCAGCGGGCTGCGCGTGGCGAAGAACTCTGCCTCCTGCAGCTTGATCCGCTCCCACGGGGGGTTGCCCAGCATCACGCTGAATCCGCCTGCTGCAGCCACCTGCGGGAAGGCCAGCCACCAATGGAAGACACTGTGCTGCCGGCACAGCGCCTGGGCGACGGCTTCCATCTCAACCCTGGGAGCTTGTCCGCTCAGCACGCCCCACAAGTCGCCCGACAGCGGAACGGAGTCACCAGCCCCGGCTAGCTTGGGTGCCAGAAAGGCGGCCACGTAGGTGTCGGTCAAGCGAGCGAAGGTGCTGCGGTGCGCCTGGGCCTGCGCCGTTGCCCAGGCCTGGCGTTTGGCGGTCAGATGCTCGGGCGTGTCGTCGTCCAGCGTCTCGACGTTGACAGCTTGCGCGGCCAGGCCAGCCTGGGTCAACAGGTCGCCGGCGGCAATCTGGCGCCAGCTCTTCAGGTCGGCCTTGTTCTGCTTCTTCAGGGCGCTGGCCGCGGCCTTGTCGTCGCCCGAGAGGGCGGTGTAGGCCTCGTCGGGGATGCCGTCTTCCAGCACTTTGGGATCCAGCACCCCCAGCAGCGCATCGCCCACGCGCAGATGGTGGTCGACAAAGCTCAGCGGTCTGTCGGGCGAGTAGGCCTCCAGCCAGAGCGCCGTCTTGGCCAGTTGGATGGCCATGGGGTTCTTGTCTACGCCGTAGAGGCAGTGGCTCACCACGTCGCGCAGCGCGTGGCGGAAATCTGCGGGCGTGGAGGCGCCGCCTTCGCGCTCGGCCGCGGCGCGGTGTAGCGCCACTTCGTCGGCCAGGCGCCGCCCGGCGGAGAGCAGGAAGTGGCCGCTGCCGCAGGCTGGGTCGCACACGGTCAGCGCGAGCAGCGCTTCCACCGGGCGTTCGGGGTTGGCCTTTACCGTCTGCGCGATGACGGGCTCCAGCGCGCTCTTGATGAGCTCCTGCACCAGGCTGTCGGGCGTGTAGTAGCTGCCCGTGAGCTTGCGGTTGTTGCCCTTGGTGCTGGCATCTGTCCCATCGTCGCCGACAAAGGCCAGGCGGGCGGTCGTGGGAGTCGCCAGGCCCTGCAGGTCGGGCACCAGCTCCAGCAGGCTCTCGTAGACGCTTCCCAGCTCCTCCGGGCCCATGTCGCGGTAGTTGACGCGTGAGAGGCCGCCTTCAGCGCGGAACCAGCCAAGCTGGAACACGGCGGCCAGAAGGTGGCGGTTGTCGAGCTGGGCGGCGTCCAGTCGCGGGCACTGGTCGACTTCGAACAGGCCACCAAGAGCGGGCAGGCCCAGAGCCGGCTGGCCACCGGCCAGTGCCCCGAAGGTGATGGTCAGTGCCTGCCAGAGATCGGCGTGGCGGTCGTGCTCGCTGCGGCGCACGGCGCGCTCGCGCAGCCAGGTGAGCGAGTATCCGGCCAGGTAGCGGGCTTTGGCCTCGTCACCGGCGTCGGGGGCGAAGACCAAGCGCTCGCCGGTGCCGCGGTCCCGGCGGTCTTCGACCGTGGCCAGGAAGATGAGGCGGTAGACCAGGCGAAGCAGCTCCTCGAAGAATGCTTGGCGGTCGTATCCATGTTCAGTACCTTGTAGCGCGGTGCGTAAAGCGCCGTTGGCAGGGTGAGAGAGAAAGCCAGTGCCCAGGGCGCGCAGCGCCTCGGCCACTTGGTAACGCAGCTTGCCGCGCACGGTGACGCCGGCTTGCTGTCCAGCGGCACGCCAGCGTTCCCAGGGGCAGTCGGAGGGCGGCGCGTCGGTGCTGCCGAAGCGTGAGGCATGGGCCAGCAGCCAGAAGGCGCTGAAATCGGCCAGCAGCTCTTCGGTGAACAGGGCTTCGAGGTCGACCTCAATGTAGGCCGGGCGGGTGAGGCTGGCGTTGTCGCGCAGGATGCGCAGCGTCAGGCCGTTGCTGACGATGGCCCAGAGCGACGCATCGCTGGCGTTGAGCGCTTCCTGCGCCAGCATGAAGGGGCTGCGGCGGCGGGTCTTGCCGGTATCGGGGTTGAGCTCGCCGAAGCGCTCGGCTGCCAGATCCAACGGTTGGTCGAATCCGGCGAGAACCAACGGCACGTGGCCACCGTTGCCCGCGTGGCCGATGGCGTACTGGTGGTCCGCATGTTCGATGGCTGGGCAGCGGGCTGCATCGGTAAAGTGCAACACCTCGCGCAGCAGCGGTAGTAGCCATTCGCGTAGGGTGACTTCGTGTGCCTGAACGTCCTGGCGGCGGCGCAGGGCCTGGAAGTCCTGCCAGAGGGTGAGCGCAATCTTGAAGTCGCGGGCGATTTCGTCGCGCAGCTTCAAGCCCTTGTTGATACGGTACTGCGGTTCGGTCTGCTCGCTGGCCTTGGGGTCGGCAAGCAAGGTGAGGCGGGTTAGTTCCTCGGCAGGGATGAGGCCGCCTTCGACGCGGATGGCGCGATAGGCGAGCTGGTGGATGGGGCGCTTGGCCATGGTCTCAGGCTCCCATTCCGTTGGTCGCGGCAGCAGCGTCTGGCAGCAGCACGTAAAGACCCATCACGTCCACTGGCAGGCTGGCGGTGACCTGATAGCTGCCGCGGCCTTCGGCGGCCTCGCGCACGCGCCGGTGGTCGGCCAGCAGCGCCTGTGCTCGGCCCTTGGCCATTGCTTCGAGCTGCGGCTGCCAGTCGGGCAGGGCGTCGAGCGCAGTCTGCAATTGGCGGTCGCGCAGCGGCGCGGGCATGTTGCGCGTGGCTTCAGCGCCAAGCAGTTGGCGCGTCATATCGGGTGGGAGTTCGGCGAATGGGTTGGCGCCGCTGGCGGCAACGGCGACGGCTTCCTCGCACATCAGCAGGCGCGTCTGGCTGCCGAAGGTGACCGTGAGTTGATGGCGGATGCGCAACAGCAGCACGGTGGTCTTGAGCGACACGCCTTGCACGAAGGCGGCGCCGGCGCGGGCTACGGGGGCGTCATCAATGACGGCCGTGGATTCGTCCAGGGCTTGTTCCAGCAACATGTCGGCCAGCACGGACACCAGCGGATGCGTGCGGTGCATGACGATGGCGCCCTGGGCGGCGGGCTGGTGAAAGTCGATGCGCAGGGTGTCGGACACCCCCTCGGCGGCAAGGCGCTCGCGCACGGTCTCGGGCAGATGTGCGGTCAGCAGCTTGAAGTGCTGCTTCATGGGCTGCAGCGGTGCACCGAGTTGGGCCGCGGCTCGACTGACGAAGCGCTCGACCTCGGTCTCTCCTCCCAGCACTGCGGCAGACTTGCGCCATTCGGGCAGGACGTCTTCTGGCTTCAGCCGACGTTGCGCAAAGATGCTGCGGTTCTGCTTGGCCTTTTCCTTGGCGCTTTGCCAGGCGAGTTCGATTTCCTTGGCGGGTTCACCGAACAGGTCCAGCTGCGACTGAGCGTTGAGCGTACCTTTGCGTAGCAGCACCGCGTTCATCAGTGCCTGGGTGAGCTTGCCCTCGTTGTCGGGCATGGGAACGAGGACGCCAAGTTCCTTGCGGATGCTCTCGGCCTTGCGCAGGATGACCTGCAGCACTGCGCCGTCGACCGGGTTGTCTTCGCCATAGAGCATGGTGCTGCGCACCTCACGGGCCTTCTGGCCGAAGCGGTCGACGCGGCCCTCACGTTGTTCGTGACGGGTCGGATTCCAGCTCAGGTCGTAGTGAACAACGGCGGTGAACAGGCTTTGCAGGTTGACTCCCTCCGACAGGCAGTCAGTGGCGACCAGTATGCGGGCTTCGCTGTCGGCCAGTTGCTCGACGGCGTCTTCGCGCTCGGCGGGCGTCAATTCCCCTGTCACCGCCTTTACAGCGGCGGCCTTGAATTTCTCTCCTAGCGCGGTCGCCAAGTAGTGCGCCGTCGCGATGTAGCGGCAGAAAACGACGGGCTGGAAGCCCTCCTTCAGCAGCAGAGCGAGGTGCTCCTGCAGCTTGGCGAGCTTGGGGTCATTCTGTTGGCCGGCCAGGGCTGCAGCGCTTGCCATCAGTGCTTGTAGCCGCTGGCTGTCCTCGGTCTGGGCGCCGGGCTCGATGTCGTCGGTGGAAAGGGCATCGTCAGTGCCGTCCAGCACGCGGTCGCTGACCTGGGCTTCGAACTCCTCCAGGGACGCGGCGTCCGTGCCGTTAGCCTCGCT
This sequence comes from Thiomonas intermedia, assembly GCF_002028405.1. NCBI lineage: Bacteria > Pseudomonadati > Pseudomonadota > Betaproteobacteria > Burkholderiales > Thiomonas > Thiomonas intermedia. The sequence goes on along the minus strand of NZ_CP020046.1, from coordinate 409,188 downwards.
CAGTGCGCCTTGCAGGCGTGTTCGCAACGCGTTGACCGCTGCCGCCGGAGACGATGAAATACAGCGAAGAAGCGCCAGTGCCGCCCACCAGTTCATGCGCTGTTCGCGCATGCCTTGGCCTTCGGAGCGCTCAACCAGTTCGCGCGCATAGGCAAGCACGTCGTTGAACAGTTGGCCCCAGGCGCCGGTGAGCTTGTAGGTGATTTCGGCGATGCGCCGTTCGGGGAACATCGAGGTGTCCTGCCACTCAGCGATGTCGGGCCGGCGGCGTTGGACAAAATGCCGGGACAGGTCCTCGCGCAGATCACCGCGCTGACCTGCCGGGAGGTCCTTCAACTGCGTGAAGTCGGGGTTGAGCAAGCCGAGCAGATTGAAGAAGGCTTCCTCGTCGCCGCTGTGCGGCGTGGCAGTCAGCAGGACCAGGTGGCGCGTTGCATCGGCTGCCAGGCCCTTGAGCAACTGGTAGCGTTGCTGGCGGCCCTGGCCGGCCTGTGTGCAGGTGTGCGCCTCGTCGACGATGACGAACTCGGGGCAGAAACGCTGAAAGGCCTCGCGGCGGCGCTCGGACTTGATGTAGTCCAGACTCACCACGGTGTAGGGGTTGGCATGAAAGACCGAGGTGCCCGGCAGCAAGTCGCGCTCCAGGCGGTCCGCGGTGTTGGAGCGCACCACCACGGCAGGGATGTGGAAGCGCTCGGCCAGCTCGCGTTGCCACTGCTCGCACAGGTGCGGAGGGCATAGCACCGCCAGGCGCTGGATTTCGCCGCGGTCGAGCAGCTCACGGGCGATGAGCGCGCCTTCGATGGTCTTGCCGATCCCGACATCGTCGGCAATCAGCAGGCGCACGGTGGGCAGCTTCAGCGCCATCAGCAGCGGCACGAGCTGGTAGGCGCGCGGCTCCACGGCAATATTGCCGAAGCTGCGGAAGGGGCCGGCGCCGCTGCGCAGCTTGAGCTGCAGCGCGTCCAGAAGCAGTTGGCTGGCGGAGTGGTTGCGGGCTTGCGCAACGCTCGGCCAGGGAAAGGTGGCTGGCTGTACGGGCTGGCGCTCCAGGGGGAGATAGATGAGTGTCTCGTCGTGTTCGCCTCCGCCCAGGGGGCGAAGCCTAAGCGTCTGCGTGTCGGATTCCGGCAGGACGATCCATTCGCGGCCGCGAGCCGCAACCAGGCTACCTGGAAGAAATTCCAGCGTCGGAGCATTCATGTGGTGTCAGGCCTTGCCCGGGCCGAAAAGGTCGGCGTTGTTCTTGAAGATGTCAGGCCAGCGAGCCTGCTCCTTGGGGAAACGCGCCACCAGGTAACCCAGTTCGTCGAGCGTGCGGTCGATGGCTGCATCCGTGGCACGCTGGGTTGCAGTCTCGTGATGGGGGCCGTCGACAAACACGGCGAGATTCAGATCGTCGTAGAAGAAGTCGGCACAGGCGTTGGCGCTGGCAAGCGTGTGCTGCCCACGGTCAGGCTTGCGGTATCCGTGCTCGTTCACATGTTCCAGCCAAGCCCGCTCCAACGAGCTGCCCGCCGTTCGGGCCAGCTCGGCGTCGTGCTCCTGCGGCGCTCGTCCCTGGGTGCCCTGATGCGCCCGGGCCACGGTCAGGCGGCAGAGGACGTCCAGCAGCAACCCGCCGGCGGCCTTGTCCTTGCGGTCGATGAGCCTGTGGTCAGGCTGGTTGTAATAGGAGAGCAGGCAGCGGTAACAGCCGGCCTCGCAGAGTGGCTTGCCGTCGTGGTCGAGTTCTTCGGTCAATGCCTTGCGAGACCAACCTTGTCCGACAGGCGGAGGCTGGAAGTGCATAACCTCCAACGCCTTGGCGGCGACAGCTGAAAGAGCCTCGGGTTCGGTGGCCAGGCGAGTCAGCACGCCCGCGCCCCCCTCTGCAGCCTCGAACAGCAGGATGGACTGGCGGTTGTCGCGCGTGGGAAGTGGCTCGGCCATCAGCTCGCTTTCTTCGAGCTGGTAGACCGCCTCGATGCCTCGCTTGAGTGCGTACTGCAGCGTGGTCAGGGTCTCCGCCTCGAGAACGCCCAACCGATGGTGTGGACGCACGATGAGAATGTTTCGACGGTCCTCGACGTAGGGGACGATGCGCTGCGGCGGTGTCTTGTCAGGCGGGGCTTCGCCTTCGGTCTCTGTTTCGCCGTTGCCGTCGTCTACGCCGCCAACCCAGTGGCCGGTGACCGGGTTCATCATGAAACCCTGAATGGCCTTTTCCTTGCGGCGGCGCCAGCCGAAGTTCATGCGCCAGACCGTCGCGGCTGGGCCGTACTGCATCTCCAGGAGTGGTCCCTGGTCGTCCTCAACGACCGTGGTGACCATCTGTAGCTTGCCTTCGGCCTCGGCGAATTGCAGCGTGGTCTGCATCTCGTAGCCCTGGCGGACTCGTTCTTCCTCATTCGCGGTGATGCGCTCGGCCCGCTTGGTCGAGACGTTTTCGATGCGGTAGAGGTTCTTGACCTCGGGCGCGTCAGACAGGGAGGCGCCGCAGGAGACGCAACGGTCGGCATCGCGCTGCGAGCGAAAATGGCCATAACCACAGGACGGGCACAGACGAGCGACTTCCGTGGGCAGCCGGGCGCCATCGCTGACTTGGTCCTGCCCGGTGATGGTGAGTAGTGCCTTGGTAACGCGGTACTGGCTGCCTTCGTGGTAGATCAGGCTATAGGGGCCGAACTCGCCCAGCGCGAGGAAACGGGGGCGGGACAGGAAACTCTCGCGGCCAATGGAGCCGCGGCGCGCGGGTAGGTAAGCCAGCAGTGGCAACCGCGGGAAGTTGTAGCCGGGCAGGAAGCCCTGGCTGGCGAGGTAGCGGTAGGTGTAGAAGTCGCTGTTGAAGGCGCTGTCGCCGGCCAGCAGCAGGTCGCGTTGCTTGCGGGCCTCGTTGTGCCGCTGCTGGGCCTCGCGGCGCTCGCGTTCGCTGGCAGCGGGGTTGTTCTCGATTTTGAAGTTCAGCTCGATGGCCTGTGCCGTGGCACGGTACAGGTCGCGCCAACGCTGTAGTGCACCGTCGAACTCGTTGTAGGCCCGCTGGAAGACGGTTTCGGCCCAGTGCTCGCTGTACCAGGGCGCGTTCTTAGCGGTCAACTCGCTGGACAACATGCCCAGCACCTTGAGTCCGCGCTGATGGGCCCGCTTCTTGGCCTCGGCCTTGTCGAGGTCGATGGCCATCTCCTCGGTGATCGGCAACTTTTCCGGCTCGCTCATGTCCAGCAGGTCGCGCACGCTATTACCCAGGCGCTTGCCGGTTTCAGCCAGCCAGATGGCGTGCATGTGGCTCTTGACCAGCTCCAGGTTGGCCAGGTCCAGCGTAGGCGCGTTGACCTGCCCATGCACCATCCGGACAGGGTCGCGGAAGTAGTACTGGTCGTGCGGAGACTGGCTTGCACAGTAAGTAATGACCAGGGCCGGCTGGCCTGCTCGCCCGGCTCGGCCGCTGCGCTGCGCGTAGTTGGCCGGCGTGGGCGGCACGTTGCGCATGTAGACCGTGTTCAACGACGAGATGTCAACGCCAAGCTCCATGGTCGGGGAGCAGAACAGCACGGGTAGCCATTCGAGCTCGGTGCCGTTCTTTTTGCGCCACTCGTCGCGATCTTTGTCGGTGTATCGGAACCGAGCCTCGCGCTCGAGGCGGTCGTCTTGCTCGACCTGAGCGGTGTGCTCACGTGCCTCGAAATCGAAGAGTTGGTGCACAGGGCTGGTTAGCAGCCCAGCGATGTTGCGGTACAGACCTCGGAAAAACTTGTTGTCCTCGGCCTGGCGTTGACTCTGGCCCGGGCCGACTTCCCAGAGCAAGGCGGTACCGTTGAGCTGCCAGCCGGTAAGGCCGACATCCGTTTCCTCGCGCTTGACCATCCCGTAGGACTCCGCTGCCTTCAGCAGCGCCCCGACGACCTCAGGGTAGGTCTGGTCGTTGATGTGTTTGTAATACGGGTTGCCGCCACCCCATGTGCTTCCTTGGCGCAATTGCTTGCCCAGGCGCGAGCGACTGGAGCCGATGACCAGAAAATCTTCGATCTGAATGCGGCGTCCACGGCGGTCGGTCTCTTCGCTGGGGCGAGAGGTGACGAACCAACGGGCTGGCAAGGGGCGCTCGTCTTCTGTGAAGCCCCAGGGCTCGCGCAGGTTGGCGTAGCTCTGCGTGCGCAACTGTTCGAGTTCGGTGCGGTCGAGGTAACGCGTGGCAATGCACAGGCCCTGGCGCATGAAGTCGAACAGAGCGCGCAGCACCACCGCGCGCTCGGCAGGGGTGGCCGCCTGCAAGACCTGCGGCGCCTCTTCCCACTCGGCCGCGTCGGCAGCGAGGTCGGCAATGTCCTGATAGCCGATTCGGATCAGGCCCAGCTGCTCAAGATTTGGGTTATTGAAACGCCAGCCGCGCCGCAGGTCGAAGTACGTGCGGTAGCCCAGAATGCCGCGCATGGCCTCCTGGACCTGCCGACGGGTGTTGCCCTTGACTTCGGGCTGCTGCATGTACTCGGCGCGCACAGCCGGGTCGTCACGGTGGAATCCCAGGGCCTCGAATACCGCGTTGGCGACCTCGCGTTCCGACAGGGCCTGGCCTCCGCCCTTTTGCACAGCGAACAGCAGCGCTGCACGTGTCAGAAGCACCTGCAGGAAGTCGTTGAAGTGACCCGCTTGCAGCGCGGCATCTTGTCTGTTGTCGGAGAAGCCCAGCACCTTCTTGGCTTCGGCAGACAGTTGTTGGTCCTGCTCGTAGAGGTAGCGCAGCGCCGACAGCGTGAGCATCGTCGTGGCGGAGCTGCGGCCCTCACCGGAGAGCGAGGTGAGGCGCAGGGCATCCTTGCCCGAGGAGGCGTGCGAGACTCCGCATGCCAAGCAGAAGCGGAAAGCGCCGGGGATGAACCAGGCCTGCAGGCCGCTGTCTGCCGTCGTAACCCCGTCAGGGCGAACCCTGACGGTCTGTGGCACGAACTTGCGCTGGCCGGACTTGATGCGCCACTCGCCATCGGCACGCTCTTCCAGCCAGGTCTCGGGGTAGCGTTCCAGGGCCTCCGGTTCCCAGAGGCCGCGACCGTCGGGCATCAGGAAGCCGAACTTCACCTGGTCGTCGTCGTGCTGGCGCTCGTCGATGCTGCGGACGTCGAAGGCACGCCCCTCAGGGCCGTCGGTGTCCCAGACAGGGATGTACTCCTGGCCGCAGTCGCGGCAGAAGTGGACGTGGTAGTACCTGCGCTGGCGCTCGTCGTCGCCCGAGACAAACTGCTGGCCGTCCAGCGTAATGGCCCGATGGCCCGGCGGCTCAAGAGACGTGTAGACCTTGCCCCCGCCGGCAATGAACTGGTGCAGCTTGAACGCGAACAGGCTCTTGCCGGCGCCATCGGTGACAGCGTAGGCGCGCAGCATGAAGTGCTGCAGGTAGGCCAGACAGCTCTCGACAGATTCGCCGGACGCCTCGTGCAGTAGTTGCGACGCATCCGCCAAGGTGCGAGGCCGTGCGCGGCGCGGCTTGTCGTCCTCGTAAGTCAGTCCCAGAGTGAGCTCGACCCACACCGACATCGGATGCGCGGCCATGGCCTCGAAATTGAGGTCCGGCGGGACGCCAGCGCGGATCGCTGGGCCAAGCTCGCTCTGCACGGTGGCGAGGGTTTGGTTCTCGGGCGTGGTGCGACGGAGCGTCTCGGTGATGACGTTGCGGTCAGCGATGGGAGTGCCGAAAAGGCGCCGGGCCACATTCGCGACGACGGCATTGCGTTCCATCTGCGTGCCTTCGGATGCCATCGTGGCCGAGGTGCCAATGCAGATGAGTTCGTCGGACAAGGCCTCACGCACGCGCCGCACCAGAAGTGCGACATCCGCACCTTGGCGCCCGCGGTAGGTGTGCAACTCGTCGAGGACCAGGAAGCGCAGGTCCTTGGCATTGCGCATCACCGCCTTGTCGATGTCGTTCTGCCGGGTCATCAACAGTTCGAGCATCATGAAGTTGGTCAGAAGGATGTCCGGCGGCGTCGCAGCCATGGCCTGACGCTCGTCGTCCGACTCCTGCCCGGTGTAGCGGCCGAAGCTCACAGCCGGCGCGGCGCCCAGGAATTTCTTCAGCTCCTCGAGTTGGGAGTTCGCCAGCGCATTCATCGGGTAGATGACGATGGCGCGTGTGCGGGGCGTGGGGTCCGCCTTTTTCGCCTTTAGACAGGCGTCGACGATGGGGATGAAATAACTGAGGGACTTTCCGGAGCCCGTCCCGGTGGTTAGGACGTAGCTCTCGCCAGCCAGCGCAAGGCTGATGGCCTCGGCCTGGTGCTTGTGCAGCGGCAGCGTTGTGCCGACTGAGCTGACCGATTTGCCGAGCCGGAAGATGTCCGAGCACTCGGGGCTTAGCTGACCTGCCTGGACAAGCTCGTCAACAGTGCCACCTGAGCGGTAATTCGGGTTGATTTGGATGAGCGGCTCAGGCCAATAGCGCTGGCTGTCGTACTCCTGGTCGACGAAGGCTCGAATGTCGTCGGACCGAATGCGCGTGAAGCTGCGCGTGAACTGCTCGTACTCGCCGACGATGTGTTCTCGGAATTCGAAGACGTCCACTGTTTCTCCCCTGTTTGGTCACTCAGCGGCTCTGTGACTTCTTTGTCTGGGCCTTGATGCCTTGTTCATCACAGTGCTCGCGGACCAGCACTTCTATGAAGTTGGCCAGCGTTCGGTGTTCTCGCTCCGCCGCCAAGCGAATCAGCTCCTTCAACTCGGGTGAGACCCGGAGATTAAGGGTTTCCGTCTTGCGTTCCATGGAAGCGTCCACGCGGTTGAGTATTGGAAATGTAACGCACATGCGCGCCCGTGAATCTCGGCGACCTCCGCAATTTGTGGCCGGCCATCTTCACCACAGATGAGGGCCCACCCCGCCGAGTCGAAGCATGGCTCGCACTACCGGCGGCGGACTGGGAAAAACATGAATTGGCGGATCGACATCACAGCGACCAAGACGCCCTGCATCGCCTATGCCGAGCATGTGATGTGACCAACGCGGGCGATCAAACCCGAGCTCGCCAATCCGAAGCACTGCGGCGGGCCATCGGCGCAGAAATCCTGACCTTGCTGGGAGACCCGCAGGTCGTCGAGATCATGCTCAATCCGGACGGCACACTCTGGGTTGAGCGACTTGGAACGGGCATGGCGTGCGCGGGCCGCGTCGACGCCGTACGGGCGCTCACCATCGTCAACACGGTTGCGGCCATGCTCGACACCGTGGTGACCCCTGAGCGGCCGATTCTCGAGTGCGAACTGCCGCTGGACGGAAGCCGGTTCGAGGCGCTGGTCCCGCCGCTCGTTGAGCGCGCCAGCTTCGCGCTGCGCAAGAGGGCGACCCTGGTCTTTACCCTCGAGGACTATGTGTCCAAGGCGATCATGACTGCCACCCAGCGCACAGCGATCGAAGCAGCCGTCTCTGCGCGGCACAATATCCTCGTGTGCGGTGGCACCGGTACGGGCAAGACGACGCTTGCCAACGCCATTCTCGATGCAGTCGCGAAGCTGGACGCCGGTCACCGTGTGGTCGTGATCGAGGATACCCGTGAATTGCAGGTCAACGCCGAGAACGTCGTGTTCCTGCGCACCAGCGACAACACTGACATGACGCGCCTGCTGCGCGCCACGATGCGCCTGCGGCCCGACCGCATCGTGGTGGGCGAGGTGCGCGACGGCAGCGCACTCGCGCTGCTCAAGGCCTGGAACACCGGGCACCCGGGCGGTGTCGGCACGGTTCACGCGAACGACGCCAGTGCGGCCCTCATCCGCGTCGGCCAGCTCATCCAGGAAGCCGGCGTTCCGCCCAGTCCGGAACTCATAGCCGAGGCGGTGAATCTCGTGGTGTCGATCACGCGCACACCGGCGGGGCGCCGGGTCGAGGAGGTCGTCGCGGTACGGGGGTGGTCGGCTGGCGCAGGCTTCCACATCGAGCGCGCGGCCTGACTTCGGGCCCGCCTCGCAGAGTCGAGGAGTCGGCCCGCTATCAGGGGGCCTCGACCTGGAGGAAACCATGCGCAAGCAACTGGGGATCGCGCCAATCTTTGACGGCGGTCACGGGCATCAGGGCAGCGCGGCCTGACGGACATGAATCCGGCAAGCTTTCTCAATTTCGCTCTGACCCAGGGTGTTCTGATCGATCCGGCACGCTTGCAGGGCGACGGGCGCATCCATCGCGCAGACGTGGGTGAGCAGCCGTCAGGAAGAGGTGACGCAGCCTATCTGTTGCGCGAGGATGGCACCGGCTGGGTGACGAACTTCAAGACCGAGGGCAGGCCGGTCTACTTCCGGCCTGAACTGGCGCGGGAGCTGACCCTGGAGGAGCAGGCCAGGGTCGAAGCTGATCGCCAGGCCTGGCGTGCGGCGCAGGCGGTGCGCCAGCGCGAGGCTGTGCAGGACTCGTTGGCGCGTTGGGAGCAGGCACGCGAGCCGCAGTCTTTCCCCTATTTGCGCCAACCCGTACTTGAAGCCGCAGGACTGCGACAGGGCAGGGCGCAGCTGCTCGTTCCCATGCTGGCCATCGACGAATCCGGTGAGCCATCCTGGGTGGGCATGCAGCGCATTGCCTGGGCCGAGGCCGGAGCCTCGCCCGACAAGCGCTTCGTCAGCGGCACGCCAACCCGTGGCGCGTTCGCAGCCATCCCCATCAATGGCGCCGATGTCGAGGCGCCCCTGCGGGCCTATGAGGCGGCAAGGATCGCATCAAAGGTGGCGATCTGCGAAGGCATTGGCACTGCCCTGGCGATCCACCAGGCTACAGGGCTTCCGGTCCTGGCCGCCTTGTCCGCGCAGAATCTGCCCGACGTCGCGCGCAGCGTTCATGAGCAGTTGAATGGCCAGGTCTTGATCTGCGCCGACAACGACGGCGAGCGCGCCGCCTACAAGGGACAAAGCTGCGCCCTGCGAGCCGCTCGCATTCTTGGCGCCGGTCGCACGTTGATTGTCCTGCCGGAAAAGCCTGGCGGTATCAGCCCGCCAGGCTACGACGCGCGCGATCAGTATCGCGATGGCGGCGCGCAAGCCGTCCGCAACGCCATGCAACACGCCATGCACGCGCCCGAGTTCGAGAAGCGCATTCCCGAGCAGTACCGGCCGAGCCGGGCCAGCCCGCGGACAGAGACGTCCTTCGGGCAGGAACAGTCGGCCGATTCCGCGCTCCACCGGGGCGTGCCCAGATCTCAACAGGAGGCAGTCATGGAACAAACCCAGGCTCACGGTGATGCCGAAGCGGATCACGCAGCAGGCGCGCAAGCGCAAGCCCGCGTGCACGAGCTGACCCTGCGGGAATTCCGCGAGCGCGCGGAAGTGATCGGCCTGCAGAACCACGGGCGCCGATGGGAGGTCCGCCTCGGTGCCGAACACGCGTTCTCGGACGCAGCGGAGCCTCAAGCCGCAGTGGACGACGTCCACCGGGCCTCGGTCAACAACGCCCTGTTCCTGAACTCGCCTGAACATCGGATCGATGGCGTCCAGAGCACGCTGCCGCCGCCTGCGGTGCTGGTGGATTATCCAGATCTGCTCGAGAAGTATCAGGATGCCGTCGCGCTGGCGTCAATAGGTACCGCCGAGTCAAATGGGCATGCCAATGCGCCTGGCGACTCCTTCGCCGAGTTGAATCAGGCGGCCGAAGCTGCCGAGCGCGATCACCCGCCCGCGCTCCTGGCGCAGGCATCAGCGCAGAGGGTGACGCGGGAGTCGAAGCCGGAAGCGGCTCGCTCCAGCGAGGACGGGCTGCTGAACGCGTGGCGCGAATCGGCAACGCCGGCACGAGAACTGCGGGCCAAGGCGCTGCATGATCTGGCACGCACCCAGCAGGCCGAGCGCGAGAAGATCGTCGGCGGATTCGACCAGGTGCGGGCAGACAAGGCGAAAGAGCTGGGCGAGATCGACCCCGAGCGCCGCGAGCAGCTCGTCGCGTTCGAGATCGCCAGGCAGCTCGAGCAACTGCATCGGCGCCAGAACGCCGAACGCAAGGCGCTGCAAGGCGAATTGCCGCCCGTGCCGACGTTGCGCAATTTTCTCGAGCAGCGGGCCGGGGCCGATGTTGTCGCTGCGCGCATGCTCGAGGATGAGAAACTTCGCGTCGGCGTTCCAGACGTGATTCAAGGGCGCCGGGTCGCCCGGCTGGAGCCGGCGATTTTCGAAGGACTGACCCACGAGCTCGTGGATGAACCCGAGAAGGCCATTCACTACGCCCGTGACGGCGAGCGCGTGATGACCGATCGCGGGGGACGGGTCGATGTCTGCACAATGGAGGACCGCGAGATCGAGGCGGCGCTGCGCCTGGCCGAGCAGAAGTACGACATGGAGAAGGGCCTGCAGCTCACCGGCAGCCGCGAGTTCCAAGAGCGCGCGGCCGAATTCGCCGGGCGACTCGGGCTGAAGGTGCAAAACACCGATGTTCTGCAGACTTGGCAACTCGGTCGACTGCAGGCACTGCAAAGCGTCGAGTTCGGCGAGGATGCGCGTCTCGCGGCTTCAGCGCATCTTGTGGGCGGTATCGAACCCTCCAGGGATGCGCAGTCGCCGGGCGGCGAAGGCCGGCACTACCCCGTGGACCAGAAGCGCATGGCCAGCGAGGCCATCCTGGCCAGGATGGACCTCCAGGCGCAGAGCGCATTGGACCGTGCCGATGGTCTCGGCATTCTGACGCCGGGCGAACGCACGGCACTCATGTTCGGTGAGAAGTCGCTGATCGACGAAAGCGACCGGCTGACGCCACTGGGCGTGCAGGTGCGTCAGCACATGCGGGAAAAGATCGAGGGCGAGCGCGAGCAACTGCAGCAGCAACTGCGCACCCGCAACATCGACGAGGAGATGGAAGGACGGCAGCAGCAAGATGTCGCTCAGGAGGACGCCGTGGAGATTGCTCGCGAGAAGACGATCGAGCGCGTGCAGGTTCCGCTCGAGGATCGTCCGGTCGAGCCGCCGCGGCAAGCTCCGGCACGGCCGCGCTCCAGGGGGCGCGAGCAGGGCGTGGGGTTGGGGTGAGTTGAGCGGCCCGACCCGCGGGCCCGCCTTGCGGAGTCCAGGCATCGGCCCCCCGCGGCGGGCCTCAACCTGGAGCGCACCATGCAATTCCATCCCGACGTTCTACAACGCCCCGAAAGCGAGCCGAACGAGCAGTTCGCCGAGGTCGATGCCGCCGACCGGCAGATCGCCGAGAGCCAGTTCGGTGCAGATTTCGACGAAGGCGCGACGGAGGCCAACCATGGCTGACGAGCGCACCACGGCGCAACCCGCCGCAGCGCCGGAATCCAAGGCGCAGCGCGACCTGCGCCAGGAAATCACCGATCACCTGATTCAGTCCCTGGACGCGGGGAAAATCCCCTGGGACCAGCCCTGGCAGTCGCTCGATCACGGGCTTCCCCGCAACATGGCCACGGGTCGCGAATACCGCGGCGGCAATCGCCTGATGCTCATGCTGGAACAACTCGACCGAGGCTTCGCTGACCCGCGCTTCGGCACCATGCAGCAGATCAATGCGCTTGGCGGCCGCGTCAAGAAGGGTGAGCGCGGCATCCCCGCGGAACTCTGGAAGGAGCAGCCATTCTGGGAGCGCCGCGATGTCAGCGTCAAGCTCAACGGCATGCGGGTGAAGGTGTTCGGCGAGCGCGATGGCGTCGTGCAGATCGGCCTGATGACCGACAAGGTGTCCACCCGCAGCGTCAAGACCACGGATCTGCAGGTCGGGCAGTACAAGAACGGCCAGAACCAGGCCCTGGACTGGAAGCAGGCGCACAGACTCGATTCCGTGGTCGGGCGCACCTTCACGGTATTCAATGTCGAGCAGTGCACAGGTCTGGAGGTTGAGCCGCTGCCCAGGCACGAGCCACGTTTCGACGTCGTGCAGCGGGGGGAGAAGATCAAGGCCGCCATGGAGCGCGACGGCCTTCGGTTCGCCGAGCATCCCAAGTTCGCTTTCTACTCGCACAAGAACGACGAAGTGTGCTTGCCGCCGCGTGGGCAATTCGGCGATGAACGCGGCTACTACGGCACGCTGCTGCACGAAATCGGCCATGCCACCGGCGCCGAGAAACGGCTGAACCGCGAGGGCATCACCGGGGCTCACCGCTTCGGCTCGGAGGGCTACGCACGCGAGGAACTGCGCGCCGAGATGTTCAGCATGTTCATGGCCGCGGAAACCGGAATTCCGCATGACTCGCAGCGGCACACCGCCTACATCCAGTCCTGGGCCGAGGCGCTGAAGAAGGACAAGAACGAGATCTTCCGCGCTGCGTCCGAGGCCAGCAAGGCGGTGGACTTTGTTCTCGGAAAAGAGCAGGCCCTGCAGTTGAGCCAGGAACGCACGCAAGCCGACAAGGTGCTCGCCGAAGAGGCCGACCGGTCGGACAGCGCGCCGTCCGGAGCCGAGGTTCGCCTGGTATCCGCCATCTTCGTGCGCCAGCCCGGCGACGGCCAGCAGCTGGCCGAGCGACTCTCGGAGGAGAAGCCACAGCAGGCAAAGGTCATGGAGTCGCGCGAGATCTCCACCACCGAGTACGACGCCTTTGCTGAAGACATGTACGCCGATCATGCCTGGCTCCAGGGCAAGGGGGGCATCGAGACCCTGCCCGACGGATCGCGCTGTCGTCACGTGGTCGAGGTCAATGCAGCGCAGCGGCAGACCCTGCTGGTCGACCCATCCGGGCATGGCTATGCCCGTATCGTCGGCATACCCGAGGCGGATGCCGCTGGCGTGGCAGCTCGTGGAAACCTCGTTGTTCCCGCTCTCGATGACCGCGCGGAAGTGGCCAACGTGCGAGAGCAGCGAGACGCCATGCGTCAGGCCGTGGTCGACCTCATGAAGGACCAGCATGGCTGGGCGGAGAAGAGGAGCGGCCTGCTGGAGAAGGTCTATCGCGTCGAGAAGGATCCGGCTCGCGGCGGTGTCGTGATGCAGGGCAAGAACCACTTCGAAACGCCCGTTTTTGCCCATCTGGATCGTCCTGGCGCCATTCGTCTGGAGCACGGCACTCAAAGCCACTTCCACGTCGAGCCAATCACCTTCACGAAACCCGAGGCGATCGTGTCCAGTCTCGAGGATTCGGTCAGGCAAAAGCTCGGCGTGGCCTTCGAGCATCTGGGCGTGTCCGCTGTCCAGGACGTGCTTCAGGCGCCGCCTGAGCGCGGGGCGCAGCAACCTCGCGAGCTGGCACAGCGCGACAGTGCGGATTCCGGGCAGGACAAGGCGCCTGCAGGCAAAGAGGGCACCAAGCCGCCGGCCAGGTCGCGCGCTCGCCAGACAGGGCGCAGGGCCGCCATGGAGCGCTGACGCCTTTTGACGCCGACCCTTCGGCCCGCGTGACGTCGGGGCCGCCCAACAAGCCCTGCGGCAGACCATGAGCACTCCATCCGACGCCCTCTATCACATCCCCAAGGCGCAGAAGGACATCACTCGCTTCGTCTGGACCGGTCTGGGTCTGTTTGTTCTGATCGTGCTGCTGTCGACCTGGGCGGCGACCGAATACGCGGCATGGGGGCTGGGCTTCAGTCCGGCGTTGGGAAGGCCCATGATCAGGCCGCTGCTCTACAGCCCGACCGACATCCTTGTATGGACTTGGAAGTTCAACCGGATCGAATTCGGTACGGCGGTGATGGGTGTTTTCGAGCGCGCGCATCTGATCATGGGTGTCGGCGGATTTTTTTCCCTGGTCTTGCCCGTCGCCATCGCCTACCGACGCACACGCAAGGCCGACGCCGAGCGCAATGACCTCCACGGCTCGGCGCATTGGGCCGACGCGCAAGAGGTCGAGGCCTCGGGCATCCTGCCCGACGACGAGAACAAGGGCGGCGTTCTGTTCGGCGCCTGGGAAGACAGGGGCGTCGTGCGCTATCTGCGCCACAAGGGGCCTGAGCACATGATGGTGTTCGCTCCCACCCGATCGGGAAAGGGCGTGGGCATCGTCATTCCGACACTGCTGAACTGGGATCAGTCGGTTCTGGTGCACGACATCAAGGGCGAGAACTGGGCACTGACCAGTGGGTTCCGGCAGAAGGTGCTCGGACAACGCACCATCAAGTTCGACCCGAGCTCGCCGGACTCCGCGCGCTTCAACCCCTTGCAGGAGATTCGCATGGACGGCAATCTGGTCAAGGACGTGCAGAACATCGCCACCATGATCGTCGACCCCGATGGCAAGGGCTTGAACGACCACTGGGCGAAGACGGGCTTCGACCTGATGACCGGCGTGGTGCTGTTCGCGCTGCTGTACTGGGACCACCGCGGGCCGGATGCCCGGTTGCGCTGCCTGCACACCGTGCAGGCCATCCTTTCCGATGGAGGACCGATCCGCGATATCGCGCAGGAGAACGCAGCGCGCAACCAGGCCGAGGATGCCGACCCACCGGAAGGCTCGCAGGCGGTGATGACCTACATCCGCGACGTGGCTCTCGAGCGCGTGGACGCGACGCAGGACGCGCACGCACGCACCGGATGGGCGGCGGTTGCCCAGGCCAGTCAGTCCTTCCTCAACAAGGCACCCAACGAGGCCTCGGGGGTGCTCTCCACCGCGCTGTCCTTCCTGTCACTCTATCGGGACCCCATCGTCGCCGACAACACCCGCGTATCGGACTTCACCCTGGAGAGCCTCATGGGCGGCGTCGACGTCGACGGCAAGCCGGCGAAGGAGAAGACGGCGTTCTACCTTGTGGTGCCGCCCAGCGACAAGGATCGCCTCAAGCCGCTGTTGCGCCTGGTGATCAACCAGGTGGTACGGCGCCTCACCGAAGGCATGGACTTCGATGCCGGTGGTGCCGGCAAGAGCCGCTATCCGCATCGCCTGTTGCTATTGCTCGACGAGTTTCCCTCCTTGGGAAAACTCGACATCTTCCAGGAAGCGCTGGCCTTCATCGCAGGTTACGGCCTCAAGGCCTTGCTCATCGTGCAGGACCTGAGCCAGCTATATGCGGCCTATGGCAAGGATGAATCGATCATCAGCAACTGCCACATCCGCGTGGCCTATGCGCCCAACAAGGTCGAGACTGCCGAGTTGCTCTCGAAGATGGCCGGGCACGCCACCGTGACCCATACGCAGCGCCAGTACAGCGGCAACCGGCTGGCGGTGGTGCTGCAGCACGTCAACACCAACGAGCAGATCGTGCAACGCTCGCTGCTCACCGCCGACGAGTGCATGCGGCTGCCGCCGGATGACGAATTGGTATTCGTGGCCGGGCACGCCCCGGTTTACTGCCAGAAGATCAAGTACTACACCGATGCGGCGCTGGCCGAGCGCATCAAGCTTGGTTGCTCCTCATCGAACGGGCGCGGGGCTTGACATGAACGTCGACCACGCCGCCAACCGCACGCTGCCGCGACCAGGGGGCCGGCGCTGGGGCCGACGGATGTTGCTGGCGATCGGCACCCTTGCCGGCCTACTGGCCGCAGCCGATGGCCTCTGGTGGTCCGGCTGGCGCGTGAACTTGACGGAAAGCGAACCCCTCGGGTTCTATCGGCTCGCAGCGATAGACCCATCGACCGTGATCCGGCGCGGCGCGCTTATCGAGTTCTGCCCCCCGGCCGGCGTCACGCCGGCGCGCTTTCCCTTCTACATGAAGGGAAACTGCCCGGGAGGCGGCATGCCGATGTTCAAGCAGGTGGTCGGCGTGCCTGGCGATCGGATCGACGTCTCACTGAATGGGGAGTCGGTGAATGGACGACCGCTGCCCTACAGTGCCCAACTTGCCCGGTCGGCAACTTGGCCCAGGCTACAGTTGCCGCATCAGGCGCGCGTGTTCGTACTCGGGGCAGGCCAGTACTGGGTGTACGGTAGCGGGGCGAAGTCGGCGCTGGCCGCAGAGAGCTTCGACAGCAGGTATTGGGGGGCCGTCACACGGGCGGAAATTCGGCGGGTCGAGTGCGGCAGGGCCTGATCCGATGCCGTCATCCAGCGTTGGCCAACCAACTACCGCTTTGCAGCGGTTGCCGTCGCTCGCAGTTCAAGGTTGACGTGACGATCACCGGCCAATAGCAGTCAGTCGAGCGTCTGCGTTCATGCTGAACCGACGCCCTGATTCAGAGGTAAGTTTTGCCTGTACGATGTGCTTTGGCGGTGCAATTTCGGTTGCACAAGGGAGCATAAAAACCAATCGCGCTATGGCATTTGAGAACCTCACCATTGGCCGCATCATCATTCACGAGATCTTCCGTCTTAATGAAGATCGGACCATGGTGGACCCTCACTATGGGAATGGGCTGATTCAGCTTGATGCCGAGGCCAAAGATGCCCTGCAAAAGCGCATCACCGAGGCTTTGGGTAGCTCCTCGCACGGCGTGGAAATGAGCATCCAAGATTCGGGGGCTCAAAGTGCTTGGCTGGCCGCCAAAAATATTATTGACGCGGCGGGAAATAACGCCCAGTTCATTGCACTCTCACAAACCATCACTGCGAAGCTGGCTGCCTCGCAGACCACGAAAGTTGTGCCCGGTGGCATCGTGGTGGTGATTGATGGCACTGCGGGCCACCCAGCACGGCCCTTTGTGTGCGCGATTAAGGCGGAGCCTCACCCGGGCTTTATCAAGAAGGAAGAAAACGGTCAGCTTCTTTTGGAGTACCTCAAAGAGCTCATACTCACCCCCGAGGCCAAGCTCTACAAAATCGGGGCCTTCATTCACGCTGACCCTGCGCAAGTGGACCCACAGCAGCCCACGGCTGGCTGGCGCGCATTTCTCTTTGATGACCTGATCACAAAAGGCAATCGCTTGGGGGCTGCTCACTATTTTTACTCGACGTTTTTGGGTCTGGTCTTCCCCTCCAACAGTGCATTTCAGACTAAGGAATTTCACACGCTCACCAAGACCTTCATCAAGTCGGCCAACATTGATGAAGAGCGTCGAAGCG
The DNA here is from genome assembly GCF_002028405.1 of Thiomonas intermedia. Lineage (NCBI taxonomy): Bacteria > Pseudomonadati > Pseudomonadota > Betaproteobacteria > Burkholderiales > Thiomonas > Thiomonas intermedia. The sequence goes on along the minus strand of NZ_CP020046.1, from coordinate 392,380 downwards.
ACCTTTTGAACGCTTTGACGGCGTACCTGAAAGCCGATCAGATTGCGACCATTCAGGTGGGCGTCTTTTCGGACACCTACCTTGGCACGCCTGAGCTGAAAGACGCCTACACCCACTACATGGAACAAAACGAGTTCCCTGTGCAGGCCATTCACAAGGATCTGAGCGAGGTTGCTCCGGCCCTCAAAAAGCGCAAGATCACGTTTGGACACAACATCAGCCTGACGGCCCCTCCTGAGGAATTTGAGGGGCTTGTTCGCATCCAAGCCATCGACGGCGATGCCGATGAACATGGGCAGGTGCCCAAGTGGACTCAAATCACCATCAGGGACCGCATTCGGGAACAGGAATGAAAGAAGCCGAGCTTCTTGCTAGATGGAGAGCGGAGAAGCCTCTGTATGAGGCTTGGTCCGACTTCATCAGTCAGAAAGTACACGAAGGCCTGCATGCCTGCATCGCTCCGGTGTCGCTCGACTATTTCATCAAGGTTCCAGTGAAGCCCAGGCTCAAAGCCGATAGCACCCTGGTGGATAAGGCCTTGCATCGCAAGAAGTACGCGAACCCATATGAAGACCTCACGGACAAGGTAGGCATGCGGTTCGTCGTCCTACTGACCACCGACATCAAGAAGGTGTGCGAGGTCATTGAAGCGGGTGCCGGGCAAGGCTTTTGGGAAGCCTCCAAGGATCGGGACTACGAGAAGGAGCGTCTCGACAAGCCCTTGGAGTTCTCCTATCAGTCGGTGCATTACGTTCTGCGGGCCAAGGCGGGGCTCATCCACCAAGGAGCACAAATCCCCGAGGGAGCCGCTTGTGAGGTTCAGATTCGCACCCTGCTGCAACACGCACACAGCGAGCTGACGCACGACACGCTCTATAAGCCCAAGACGACTGCACAGCCCGAGGTCAAGCGCACGGTCGCAAAGAGCATGGCCCTCATCGAGGCCACGGACGAATTTTTCGAGAAGGCCATCAAGGACCTTGATGAGGCCGCTCGACCCGGCCGCGAGCTCTTGGCGTTTCTGGCGAAGCTGTATGAGAACGGTACCAAAGTTGCCCCTGGCCAAGAGCTATCCAATCAGATCGTCATCGACACCTGCTTTAACTTGGCACCCCAAGCCCCGTACAAGGAAATTGGCGACTTCTTGCAGGCCAAGGGCTTCATCTTTGACAAGATCAAAGAGCGATTGACCACGAGGCACTTTTTCACTCAGCCTGTCGTGCTATTGGCCTACTACCTGGCACAAGCCAAACCCGCTCAGGTCAAAGACATCTGGCCTCTGGACCGAGACGATTTGGCTCTGGTGTTCAGCGATCTTGGGAAGAAATTTGAAGACTAAGGTGATACCTATATGACACGTCATGCGAATGACGTGACGTGAAGAGGCGCAAGCCGAAAGTCTCTGCTGGCTGCTCTGCCTAGCAGCAGTCATTCATCGGGTGATGTATGACCGTCGGCTCCCAGCCTAAAGCGCTCTCTTGTGCAAATGCGCCGGATGACGGCTCCTGGCCGATTGCTGTCTGATGTCCACCGTCGGTGTAGTGTGTCCACAGCGCGCCGACTGCGCTCTGCTACGCGACCACTTCAGCCTGAAGGATCCGGTCTCATTTACCCCCAAGACGCGGCCGAGGATCCTGACTTCTCGTTCGGCAGTTCCGCGGCGAGACGCCGTAGCGCTCCTTGTATAGCCTGCTGAAATGTGCTGGATCCTTGAAGCCGCATTGATAGGCGATGGAGGCGATGGCCTGCTCACGGTAGGCCTCGCAGTGCAGCATCGCTTGCGCGGCCTCGAGGCGCTTGGCCAGGACGATCCGGGAGAAGCGCAGACCTCGTTGGGCAAACAGTCGGTGCAGGTAGCGTTCTGACACGCCGATCGCTTGCGCGCAGGCCACTGCGGACAGATCGTCCGCGTCGTACAAATGCTGTTCCACGTAGTCGAGCGCCTGTTGCCAGCGCAGTTCATTTCCGGCTCGGATGGCGGGCGCTGGCGCTGAATCACCGTGATAGGCGGCTGCGAACAACCACGGAAGGGCAAAGGATAAGTAGAAATCGGCGGCACCGCAGGAGCCATCCATGGCCATGCCGGAGAGGACCCGGCGGACGGTCTCAGCTGGCAGATCGGCGCCGCGCGCGATCCGCGGCGCAAGGGGGCGGTACCTCGCGTGGTCTGCACGATGGAGGCGCATGGCCGCTGCCGGCAGCCGTATGGCGTAGAAACGGCCGGGCGTCTTGAACACGACGCGTGACGGTTCGGCGAGGTTGCGGAACGAGATGTCCCCGGCGCCGAAGGGCAGGCGCGTGCCGTTCTGCTCGATGAAGCCGTCGCCTTCGACGACGACGTGAGCGACGAGCGATGCGCGTACCTCGGCCGATAGGGTGCCGAGATCGGGGACCGCGTGGGTGATCGACTGCGGGCGAACCGATAGCTGTGCCAACCACATCCTGTTGAACTTCGCATGCTGCTCCAGGCGGCCGCCGGGACCGGCGTCATCGAGGACGACCTGGCCTGGCACGAAGCGATCTGCCAGCAGCCGCTCCCAAGCGTGTGCCGACGTCCCATGCGTCTGGTTTTCCACGTGTTCACCTCCTTCCAAGGAGTCGGTTCATGTGGCGGCAAGCTCGCCGGCCGCTGCTTCCTAGACTGCTTGTAACCCGCCTGCGGGCCAATTGGTCGAATTTTCATCAAGAAACGAGAGGGAAACCATGTCCGCCATCTTCACCGATTCCCATGCTTCCGTGTTTTCTGCGCCTCCCGTTCAGCCTGATGCCGGGCTGGATGATTTGCTGAAACTGCGCACCGCGCTGGTCCTGGAGCATCCCCTCAATCAGGCGGTCGGGCGCGATCCCGGAAGGCTTTTCCTGATGTTCGAGCTGTACGCCGACTTCGTGTACGACTTTACCGAGTACGTCTGCCGCTTGTTCATGGCGTTGCGGGACGAGGATATGAAGTCCGTGATCTATGAGAACCTGGTCGATGAGATTGGGCTCGGTTCGACGACGGCGAGCGCCTGGAAGGCGCAGCATGGGGAACTGTACCGCCAGTTCATCCACAGCCTGCGCCTGATCGAACCCTACCGGGCGACGGGCATCGGACAGCGCATTGTCACGATCGAGAGCGCGTCGAAAGCCATCTCCAGACGCTTTTACGACGCACACGCGGCGATCATCGCCGACGGCGATGACCTGCAAAGCTTTGCCGCATTCTCAACCATCGAGTGCTGGGTCTGCGACTTGTATGCCTTCTGGAAGCGATCCCTCATGGGTATGGGCTGCAGCGACGAGAGCCTGGACATGCGGACCATCGATCTGCATTGCATCTGTGACGTCGAACACAGCGCTGCGATGGATGGCCTTCTGCGGAGAAAGCTGTCGCAGGGCGCTGACGCGCTGCACCGGATGAGGAAGGGGGTCGTGCGCGGCATGGCGGCTTCCGAGCGGCTGTTCTCGGATATCCACCGGGAACTGGCATGATGGTGTCGGCCCGTTGCGAGAGCACCGGGTGGCGATGGCCACCCATGCTGCTGCTGGCGCCGTTCCAGTTCATCTTCGGGCTGATCTATTCCTGGGGCGCCATCGCGCCCGCCATCCATGCCCAAAGCGGCTGGCCTCGGGCGACTCTCGACCTGGCGTTCTCGCTGACGCCTCTCGCGTTGCTTCCGGCTGTTGTCCTGGCCGGCCATGGGCTGCGGCGGATGTCGCCCCGGGCGATGCTGGCGGTGGCGCTGGGCTGCTTCACGATCGGAGGCGCGGTCGGCCTGGCGTTCGGGCATTCGCTGCCGTTCATGCTGGGCTACAGCATCGTGGCTCTGGGGATTGGCGCCGGTTTGTCCACGGCGGCCTGCATCGCCATCGTCGCGCGCCTGTACCCGCAGCGCCGGGGTGTGCTGGGCGGCGCACTGCTGGCGTTGTACGGCATGTCGTCGGTGGTGAGCGCGCCCTTGTTCGAGTCGCTCGATGGTCACTTTGGCTGGCGCGCGGCGCTGGCTTTGGTGCTCGGCCTGTATGCCGCGCTGGGCTGGCTAGCGTGGGCCGGCCTGCCGGACCTTCCGGCACAGGACGTGCACATGGCCCCGCGTATCGGATTGCGGACCATGCTGGGCCATCGTTCGATGCGCTGGGCGCTGGGCCTGGTGTTGATCGCCGCCCCTCTGGGGTCGGCGTCGTTCGCGACGGTTGGGCATCTCACCCGCCAACTCGGCTTCGGCTCGAGCTTCGCTCTCGTTGCGGTCGCTGCCATGGCGATCGGCAACGGCCTGGGGCGCCTGGGCTTCGGCGCCTTGGCCGACGTCCGGGGCGGACGCTTCAGCCGCAAGGTGGTGCTGGCTGCCAACGCGCTGGCTGCGGCGATTCTGCTGGCTGTGCTGCATGGCTTGGACGCGAGGGCGTTCGTCCTGTATCCCTTGCTCATGGGCCTGGCCTTCGGCGGCATGGCAGGCAAGTTGCCTGCGTTGGCCGCACATGTCGTCAAGGATGGCCATGCCGAGACGGCGTTCGGCTTGCTGTTCGGCGCCTTCGCATTGGCCAGTTTCCTGGGGCCGCTGGCCAGCGCTGCATTCGGTACGCGCGAGGCGCTGGAAGGTTTCGCCATCTGTGCGATCGCAGCTTGGTTGTCGGCGCTCGTCGCTCCCTGAACTTGAAGTGAACACCAGCCCGCATCCGCGGCGCGCTCGACCCCTGCCTTGTCTCTCGATCGCTTCAGGAGCATTGCTGCCGCAATGCTGCTCGGGCCGGTGCCTGGTCGTTGCTCCGACCGGGATTGCGCCGGTTCGCAGGATGGTGCCTTCAGCCGCGTCGCCGCCACATGCGAGATCAGCGCGTTCCACATGGCCGGGAAATCGCCTTGCTGGTTTGGATTTTACCCTTTGCGCCGCATGCAGACCCGGGTCCACGCCGCAGAGTCGGGGTAGGGCGCCGATGTCAGGGCTCGGAACCATCCCATCGAAAGGCCAGAAATGAAGCATCTCCAACAGCAGTCCATCCGTCCTTGGCTGCGCACCGTGGCCGTGCGCCGCATGTCGCTGGCTGCGGCCGTGTTTGCCGCCACCACGGCGGAAGCCTTCGCCACCGGCGCTGGCGGGCTGCCCTGGGACAGCGCCATCAGCACCCTGCAGAACGATCTGACCGGCCCGGTGGCCACCGGCATCAGCGTGATCGCCTTTCTGGCTGCCGGTGCCGCGCTGGTGTTTGGCGAGGAGCTCGGCGGGATCGCGAAGAAGGCGCTGTACGTCGTGCTGGGCGTGGCCTTCATCGTGCTGGGGAACAAGTTTCTCTCGGCGCTCGGTCTGACCGGCGCGATGGTGTTCTGAAGCATGAGTCTGCAATGCGGCGCGCGGCGGACGGGCGGTGGACATGCCGCGCGTCCTGCGTTGCCAGAGATCCCGACGGGCCAACGGAGTACCGCAGTGAACGACAACAAAACCCCGATCCACGATGCATTGAATCGGCCCATCCTGACGATGGGGGGCGAGCGCCCGCTTGTGCTGATGCTGATCATCGTCGCCGGGATTTTCATTTTTTCGCTGGCCAAGGTCTGGGCGGCGGCGATCGGCATTGCGCTCTGGCTGCTCGGGCACTGGGCGCTGACGCGCGCGGCAAGCTTCGACCCCATGCTGAGCAAGACCGGCACGCGCCTGCTCAAGTACCGGCGCCATTACCCGGCACAGGCCACACCCTTTGCCCCGTCGCGGGAGGTGCGGTCATGATGGCACTCAGGGAATTCCGCGCTGCCGCCTACGGGCTGCCCGATCTGCTGCCGTGGGCAGCGTTGGTGGACAACGGCATCGTGCTGACCAAGGCTGGCGGGCTGATGGCCGGCTGGGAGTACCGTGGCCCTGACCTCGATTCGTCGACGCCCGGGGAACTCGGCGCGATGGCGGCGAGGCTCAACGCAGCGCTCAAGCTCGGTGATGGCTGGGCGCTGCACGTGGACGCCGTGCGCTCGCCGGCCCCCGGCTACGCGCCGGCTGGAGCCTTCCCCGACCGCACGACCCGGCTGATCGATGACGCCAGGCGCCATGCGCACGAATCGCGCAGCCCGGGGTTCGGCAGCCGGTTCGTGCTGGTCGCGACCTGGTTTCCCATGCCCGATGTCGCCAGCAAGACGGCCGACTTGTTTGTCGAGGGTCGAGTCAAGGCCACTGCCAGTCGCAATCTGGAGCGTTTCCGGGAGCAGATTCGCGCGCTGGAGGGGCGTCTGTCGTCCCTGCTGCAGATCCGGCGTCTGGTCGATGGGGGCGACGCGCGCAGCGGCGCCATGGACAGCCCGCTGCTGGCACACCTGGAGCAATGCGTGAGCGTGGCGCCCCAGCGCCGCGCCGTCAGGATGGCCGAAGTTCCAATGTACCTGGACGCCGTGCTCGGTCAGCATGAGTTCTCCACCGGCTTCGAGCCGCGCGTTGGCCGGCGCAACGTGGCCTGCATCGGTCTGACGGGACTGCCCCCGGACAGCTTTCCCGGAATCCTCGACGTGCTCTCGCGCCTGCCGGTGTCGTACCGGTGGAGTACGCGCTTCATCTACCTGGATCCAGGGCAGGCCGAGAAGACGCTGAACAAGTACCGCAGCAAGTGGGCGCAAAAGCGCAAGAGCATGATGAATTTGCTGCGCGAGAATGCCGGCGGCCAGGCCACGCACATCAATGCCGACGCCGATCGCATGGCGCAGGACGCCGTCCAGGCGCTGGCCGAGGCCTCCAGCGGCATGGTGCTGTACGGCTACTACACCAGTGTGCTGCTGCTGTCGCACGAGGATCGGGAAATCCTCGACGAGACCACGCGGGAGATGGTCAAGCTCATCGAGAGCCGCGGATTCGGTGCTCGCGTGGAGGATGTGAACGCCGTCGAGGCCTATCTGGGCTCGCTGCCAGGCAACACGTCCGCGAACGTCCGCCGCCCCTTGCTCCATACCTTGAATCTGGCGCACCTACTGCCGTTCACTGCCGTGTGGGGCGGGGAGGAGCGCAACCCTTGTCCGTTCTACCCGCCCGACAGTTCGCCGCTGCTGTACGCCAAGACCGATGGTGCGACGCCGTTCAAGCTGTCGCTGCACGCGGGCGACGTGGGGCATGCTGCGATTCTCGGGCCGACGGGGGCCGGCAAGTCGACCTTGCTGGCCATCGTGGCGGCGCAACAGTTCCGCTATCCCGGCGCCCAGGTCTTCGCCTTCGACAAGGGCTACTCGATGATGCCCCTGGTATGGGCCGCGGGCGGCGAGCACTATGACATCGCGGGGGATTCCGGCGAGCTGGCGTTCTGCCCCCTGGGGCGCGTGAACGAGCCGGCCGAGCGCATCTGGGCGGCCGAATGGCTGGAGCAGCTCTGCGAGCTGCAGGGCGTGACGATCCTGCCGCGGCACCGGCAGGAGATCTTCCGCGCGGCGACGCAGCTTGGCGCGTCGACCGATCGCATGGCGCAGCGCACGATGACCAACTTTCTCGTGCTGCTGCAGGATCAGACCCTGCGCGAGGCGCTGCAGGCGTACACCCTGCGCGGCATGGCGGGGCACCTGCTCGACGCCGAAACCGACAGTCTGGGGGAAGACCGCTTCCAGGTGTTCGAGATGGAGCACCTGATGAAAAAGGGCGACAAACTGGTACTGCCGGTGCTCTCCTACTTGTTCCATCGCATCGAGCAGCGCTTCCGTGGGGAACCGACGCTGCTGATCCTGGACGAAGCATGGATCATGCTCGGTCACCCGGCGTTCAAGGCCAAGATTCGTGAGTGGCTCAAGGTGCTGCGCAAGGCTAACGTCGCGGTGGTGTTTGCGACACAGTCGCTCACCGATCTCACCCGCTCGGGCATCGCTGATGTGATCTTCGAGTCCTGTCCGACCAAGATCTTCCTGCCGAACCCCGAGGCGCAGACCGAGAACATCCGGCCGCTGTACGAGGCGGTCGGGCTCAATGCCCGGCAGATCGAGATCCTGGCCCTGGCCACCCCCAAGCGGCAGTACTACGTCATGCACCCGGAAGGTCGCCGGCTGTTTGAACTCGGCCTGTCGGAGGCGGAGCTCGCCTTCGTCGGCGTCAGCGGCAAGGACGACATCGCGCGTATCCGAAGCTTGCGCGCGACCCTCGGCGCCGCGTGGCCCGCCCAGTGGCTGCGCGAGCGGGGACAGCACGAGGCTGCGGCAATGTGGGAGAGCTATCGATGAACGCCCCTCCGACCTGACTCGCCCCGAGCGTGATGGCCAGTCTGCAGAGTGCCCAGAACCAGCAACCCATCGGGAGAAGAACACGATGCGCATCCATAAATTGGCGGCGATCTCCGCCGCTTGCGCCCTGGTCGCCGCCGCCCCGGCCGATGCCACCGGGGTGATCGCCGGGGCGACATTCCCGGAGCAGATCGTGCAGGAGGTGACCCTGGTCGAGCAGTACGCGACCCAGGCCCAGCAACTGCAGGAGCAGATCCAGCAGGTCTACAACCAGGTGGTCAACATGCAGACCATCCCGGTCCAGCTCTGGCCGAACATCAGCGGCGAGCTGCAAAACCTGGTCGCCCTGGTCGGCAACGCCAAGGGACTGGCCTACGCCTCGGCAAACACCGTCTCGGAGGTGCAGGCCCAGTTCGGTCAGCCTAGCAGCGTGCTCGGCAACTACAACGCGAGCCTACAGACCTGGACCTCGAACCTGGATGGACAGATTGCGGGGGTGCTCCAGCAATTCGGGCTCAACGCCAGCAATTTCCAGGGCACGCAGTCGGCGCTTGCCGCGATCCAGGCCCAGAGCCAGGCCGCGGGCGGGCGCAAGGCGGTCCTGCAGGCCGGCAACCAGATCGCAGGCCTGATGGTCAACCAGCTGCAGGATCTGCAGTCGGACATCCAGGCCGGCAACCAGGCCATGCTGAACTACGTGGCCATGCAGGCGCACACGCGGGTCGATCAGTCGAACAGCGTGACCCCGATCCTTGCCGCGCCGACCGATCCCGGCGCGTTCTGAAGGGGATGCCATGCGCAACGCGATGAAGTTGGGCGGCCTGGCGGTTGCGATGCTGCTGGGCCTGATCGCCGTGGCCCATGCGGGGTCTCCTGCTCCCACGGGTGGCCCGGGTGGAAAAGGCTACCTCGATCTGATCAGTTCCAACTTTCAGGCAGCGACCTCGGGGTGGATGACGACGGCGCAGGCGTATGCATTCAAGATCTTCACCGCGCTCGCTGCCATGGATCTGTCCTGGTGGGGCATCAAGCAGGTTCTCAAGAAGAACGATCTTGCCGACTTCACCGCGGGCGCGACCCTGAAGATCGCATCGATCGCGTTCTTCTACACCATCGTGAAGTACGCGCCGACCTGGATGCCGATGATTACCTCAAGCTTCATGGACATGGGGCAGGCAATCGGCGGCTCCGCGGCAGCATCATCGACCCCGTCCGGGGTGATGGCGATGGCGTTCTCGGTGGTGCAGCAGCTCTATCAGGTCTACGACAAGGCGCCGGGTGGAATGCTGCACATCGGCACGAACTTCTTCCTTGCCATCATCATCGCCGTGACGTCGCTGCTGGCCCTGATCGGCTTCGGTCTGGTCGCCCTGCAACTGCTGATGACCCTGGTCGAGACCTATCTCGTGGGTGGAGCGGGGCTGGTGATGCTCGGTTTCACAGGGTCCGGCCTCACCAGCAGCTTCGGGGAGAAGTACATCGGCTATCTGGTGAGTGTCGGGATCAAGCTGCTGATGATCTACGCCATCATCGGACTCGGGCAGGGTCTGATCAACAATGAGCTGGCCTACATCAACAACTACATTGCGTCGGGCAGCGGAATCCCGCCGACCGATCTGCTCACGGTCGGTGTCAGCATGTTGATTTACGGCGTGATCGGGGTGCAGGCGCCGGGGTTGGCAGCAAGCCTGATGAATGGTTCCCCGAACATGAGCCTGGGCAACGTCGCCGGCGGAGCTGCTGCCATCGTCGGCGGAGCTGCCGCGGCCGGGGCGGCTGGCCTGGCCGGCTATGCAGCCGGCGTTGGCGGCCTGCAGAAACTCGCGGATCGCGTTGGCATGGGTGGCGGCGCCACTGAGGGAGGCTCTGCTGCTGGCGCGGTCGCCGGCGTGGACCGGCTCGCTGCGTTGAGCAGCGCCAGTGGAGCTGGACCTCGCCCCAGCGCCGCGGGGGGTATCAGCGGCGCGACGCCCAGCGCAGCGGGACCTGGGACGGGACCGGCCGCGGGGGCGGCGCCATCGCCCGCCGTCGCTCGGGAGGGGCAGGCTGCTCAGGCACTGACGCAAGGCAAGGGCAGGGCCGAAGCGTCCGGAACACCTCTGGGCGCGGGCGGTGAGGCTTCGCACTCGTCAGCGCCCGCCCCGGCAACGGCGCCATCCGTTGCGCCCAAGGGGACGGTCGATGCACTGGGAGATCCGGCCGCGCAGGCGCGTGGGGTGCCATGGGCATCTGAAGCGGCGGCCGAGCGCGACAAACGGCGCGATCCGCTCGATGTTCTGAAGGTTCAGACCATGAACCTGATCGACAAGAAGGACGACATCGCGCGCCATGAGGGCGGAGGCGGTGCCATCCAGATCCGCTTGAGCCACCACGAGGGCCACTGAGATGGGGCCGCGCAACCGGCTGCGGCAGGAGGTCGCGAACGCCGTCGGTGAGCGACTGGGCTGGGCCGCGCGCCACGATCGCAAGGGCCTGGTGATCCTGGCCCTGCAGGTCGTGTACGCGGTGTGGTTCGCCGCTTTGTGGATGCACGATTTCCCGTCGGCGGAAACGGCGTGTTGGGGTGCAGTCTTCGTACTCTCTGCTGCGGGCGCGATTGCGATCGAACGACGACGCTGAGATGCCGCGCAGGGCATTCCGGCGCAAACTCACCAGTCGTTCCGCTCCAAAGGCGCCGCTGGCGCCAACGTGTCGGCGGCCCTATGCGACTCACCCGGATGTGGCGCAGTCGGCGTCCCGCGACCGGTCCTCGGCCTTTGCCGCCTTTCACATGGTCAACTTGTGTGCCCGGTGCCGGCCACAGGCAGCCGTAAGCCCGCGTGGTGATGCAGTCGCGTGGACGGCCGTTGGCCTCTGAAACCCGCCGGACAGCCAACGGATGCTGAACGACCAAATCTGCCGTTTGAATTGGCACGGGCAGTTGGCAGGACAATCTGCGGAACCAATGCATCTCGAAGTAACCGCCGCCTGCAGACACATGAGGGCACGGCGCTGAACCAACCTACCCGGCGTTGGTGTGGTAGGTCAACCCAGCATCCCCAGCATTCCCGCCCGAATGACCGCAGCGGTCTTGTTCGGTGCATTCAGCTTGGTGATCACGTTGGCAATGTGAAAATTCGCCGTGCGCTCGGAGATGTTGAGGATGTCGGCGATCTCCGATGCCGTCTTGCCATCCGCCGTCCAGCGCAGCACCTCGATCTCCCGATCGGTGAGTTGGACTTCCGCTTCGGGCATCAACTTGGCCGAGTGTCACTTTTCACCACATATAGGCCAATCGGTTTTCGGCACATAGGAGCCACCGCGTTTTCGGCGTATACGAGCCAGTGCGTTTTCGGCACATACAGGCCAGTTGATTTTCGGCCTATAGGAGCCAGCCAAGGGGTTTGACGGGCATCTCGAACGCGTCACAAGCGCCGTTACCTTCTGAGCTTTTTGCTCAGGGGCAACGGATGGGGCGCAGAAAGATCGAGATGCATGAATACCGAAACGTTTTAATTCGACTGCGTGCGGGTGATGGCGACCGCGAGATAGCGCGCCTGGGGCTCATGGGCCGCGTCAAGGTGGCCAACTTTCGCCAGCACGCTCAGAGCCTGGGCTGGCTGGATCCGGATCGGCCGCCGCCTGACGCCCAAACGATTGCGCAGAGTCTGAGCGCGGTGGCCAGGCGCCCCGTCAGCACGATCTCCAAAGCCCAGCCCTGGCGTGAGCTCATTGCGCGCTGGATGGACGCGGGCGTTGAGGGCGTGGCCATCCATGCCGCGCTGGTACGCGATCACCAATTCAAGGGCAGCTACTCCTCCGTCTACCGCCTCATGCGCGACATCAGCCGGGCGCAGCCGCGCACGGATGTCACCGTGCGGCTGAACTTCAAACCCGGCGAGGCTGCTCAGGTCGACTTCGGTGCTGGCCCGTTTCTGCTGCACCCGGATGGCCTTCGCCGGCGCACATGGGCCTTTGTCATGACCCTGTGCCACAGCCGCCACCAGTATGTGGAATTCGTCTGGGACCAGACAGTGGCGACGTGGCTGGGCTGCCACCGCCGCGCCTTTGAGTGGTTTGCCGGCGTGCCCGAGCGCGTCATCATCGACAACGCCAAGTGCGCCATCATCAAGGCCTGTCGGTTTGATCCCCACGTGCAACGCTCCTATGCAGAGTGCGCTGAAGGGTATGACTTCAAGATTGACCCCTGTCCGCCACACGACCCGCAGAAGAAAGGGATCGTGGAGTCAGGCGTCAAATACGTCAAACGCAACTTCCTGCCCACCCGCGAATTCCGTGATCTGGCCGACCTCAATGCCCAAGTACGGGCCTGGGTATTACAGGAAGCCGGGCAGCGCATTCACGGCACCACCCGCCAACAACCCCTGGATTTGTTTGCGCTGGAGCGAGCCCTGCTCAAGCCATTGCCCGCCCAGGCCCCGGACTTGGGCGTGTGGCAGCGGGTGACGCTGCACCGCGATTGCCACGTCAAGTTTGACAACGCCCTGTATTCCGCGCCCTTTGGGCTGGTGGGCAAGCAGTTGTGGCTGCGTGCCAACGATGGTTGTGTTGCCCTCTATGAAGACTACCGATTGGTGGCCACCCACCCGCGCGGGACGCGTCCTGGCCAACGCGTCACGACGCCAGACCACTTGCCACCCAAGGCGCAACTGTTCTTCGCGCGCGACCGCCAATGGCTCCATGAGCAAGCGCTGCAAATCGGGCCGTACTGCCAGCAGATCATTGACTGCCTGCTGGGCGACCGGATTGTGGAGCGGCTGCGTGCAGCACAGGGCGTTGTTGGCCTGGCCAGGACCTACGGCGCCCAACGTCTGGAGCTTGCCTGCCAGCGTGCCATGGCCCACAACAGCCCGTATTACCGCACCGTCAAGACCATCCTGAGCAGCAATGCCGACCGTCTGCCGATGCCCGAGATCAGTGTCGCGCCCGCCTATGCCAAGGCCCGGTTCGTACGCGATGCCGCCAGCCTATTCACCCCCAATGCCCACAACCCGCAGCAGGACCTCCTGCATTAACCCCCCAAGGAGCAACTCACCCATGATCCCCATTCCCGAACTGGTTCCACACCTCAAGCAATTGCGCTTGTCCGGCATCCTGGATTCTCTGGAGGCCAGGAACCGCCAAGCCATTGAATCCAAACTCGCCTATACGGAATTCCTGGCCCTGCTGATGGGCGATGAAGTGGCCCGCCGCGACCAGAACCGCTTCAGCACCCGCATCCGCCGGGCTCAGTTTCGGTCGAGCAAGACCCTGGAGCAGTTTGATTTCGAGCGGCTCCCCCAACTCAACCGCGCACTGGTGCACGACCTGGCCACCGGACGCTATTTGCGGGAATGCTCACCTGTGTTGATCGTCGGACCCAGTGGAACTGGCAAAAGCCACCTGGCACAGGCCTTGGGCCACTGCGCCATCCGCCAAGGCGTTGATGTGCTCTTCACCAGTTGCTCGGCCCTCACGCAGTCCCTGCACGCCGCGCGTGCGACCAATGCCTACGAACGCAAACTGCAGGCGCTCAGCCGTATTCCCCTGCTCATCATCGATGACTTCGGACTCAAGCCCCTGCGCGCACCGGCCGACGAGGATCTGCATGAACTCATCGCCGAGCGCTACGAACGAACGACCACCATCGTCACCAGCAATTTGGACTTCACCGAGTGGGATCAGGCCTTCCCAGGCAACCCCTTGTTGGCCTCCGCCACGCTCGACCGCCTGCGCCACAACGCCTATTGCCTCGTGCTCGATGGCCAGTCTTACCGCACGCCACGCCAGATGCCCAACGCAATGCCAACCAAAACCCAGAGATCCAATCAACCAAAAGACATCAAATAAAGGCAAAATCCACAACCGAATGATGCCCGTTTGAGACCCTCCGGCTGGTCTCTATGTGCCGAAAATGGCTGGCTCCTTTATGCCGAAAAGTGACAGCCGAGAGAATGCGCGACATCCCAAGATGCACCATCTGCGTCAGCCAAGCTAGCTTGATCTCCTTGTCGCGCAATTCGATCTCAGAAATCGGCTCCCCCGAACGTGACACCGACAACAGGCCCATGGTGCTGTTCACATCCCGGCCGGATTGCGCCCAGCCGACACACAAACCGAACGAACGGGCTTCTTCCCAGAGATCGCGACTCGAGGCGAAGAACGCGTCTGACCAGATGACGGGCTGCAGGGAATGCGTACCATGGCGGACCGTGGGGTCAACCGCAATGTATCCCCTCTCCTTGTACCGTTCCTCCCAGGCACGCGGATAATTGGTCAGCAACACCACCTTGGGCTGGGAGACCGGCAGCGGCATGCGTAGCCCATAGGAGCAATGGTCGAATCCGAGGTCATGGACGATCGAGACGACGAGTTCGAACAACTGCGCGTCACACGTGGTCGTCTGCAGCGCATGGAGTTGGTGTTCTTGCCATCCCTTCACGGCCTTCTCCTGCGGACAGTGCTTGTGGCGGACTGTCATATTTGACACTATTCCTGCATTGTGTCTTCATGTAACGTGTCCTCTGCAATTCATGGAGGACGACAAACATGATGTACCCGACCACGAATGACGGCCTTGCATTTTTCCAAGCGTCAATGATGACCCTGTCAGATGACGGCCTGATCCGCCTCACCGTTGAAACCCTCAGGGCGATCCCCTTCACCCATCTGCTGTCTGGCTTGGATGAACATGGCGGATATCTTCCCACCTTCGAAGGCGCCAGTCTGGACCCGATCTCCGGCTACACCGAATGGGTGAGTACGACGTCCCCGGCCATCACCCTGGGTTGGGACTGGTGGCTGGATCCCTCTGCGGTGCCGCCCGTCTACACCCCTATCGGCGAACCCCGAAGCAATGTGATGATCGTAGATGCTCAGCACCGCGATCTGGGCCGACGCAGGACCGATGCCGCGCTGGGCATGCTGATTTCAACCTGGTCTTGGCAAGCGGCGGTTGAACAGCATATTCGTTCACGTTACGCCTGATGGCCTGTCAGATCTGACAGTTACGTGCCCGAGTTGGCGCAGGTGGAATACACCCCCAAGGATGGATGCCAATGGGAGGTGGTATGCAGATCGTGTCAGGATCCTCGGCGCAGCTTCAGCAGGGCTTGCACGCCAGCGTCGGGCGCTATCGTCATCGGGTTTTTGTGGAGAAGCTCGGCTGGGACGTGCCCTCCCGGGATGGCATTGAAGCCGACCAGTTCGATCGCCCGGATACCGTCTATGTTGTCGGCCGGGATGATCAAGGGCAGGTCTGCGGCTGTGCACGGCTACTGCCCACCACCCGACCCTACCTCCTGGGCGAGGTGTTCCCGCAACTGCTCAATGGCCTGGCGCCACCCGCATCCCCCGATGTCTGGGAGTTGTCTCGCTTTGCAGCCACCGATTTCAACAGCCAAGCCACCTCCGCGATGGGGAAGATGTCCTCAGAAGCGGCGATTGCATTGATGCACGCATCCATTGCCTGTGCGGCCGAGCATGGGGCCAAGCGGCTGATTATGGTGACGAATATCGGCGTGGAGAGGTTGCTGCGGAGGGCTGGCTTCCATTCGCCCCGTGCGGGGCCTCCCATGATTATTGATGGGCATCCGATTTTTGCTTGCTGGGTGCACATGTAGAAATGATGCCGGTCGCATTGAGTATCCGATTGGCGGGCGCTGCTTCTGCCCCCCGCCGTATTTATCTCGATGCGCTCCTATTAGATGTTGGCGCCGATGCCGATTTGAGCTATGCGCCGGGTTTTGGGGTGAGCCGATTGGAATGCGCCGAATTCCAAGCCTGACGCCGGGCGCAACTCGTTTGCCATGGCGCAGTCGCAGATCGGCATGTGGCTCAAATCGGCATCGGCGCCAACAGCTAGGTTTTTCGAGGTGCCCAGAAGCCATCACGAAGCCGCTTCGCCTCCACATTCACCCGGTTCCCCAACCCTTGTACGGCAAAAACCTTTTCGAGGAAACAAAAACCCCATAGCATAAATTCACCATACGCACGCCCGTCAGATCTAACAGGTTTTTTCCAGCTAATGTTCATAGTACCCTTATTTTCGCCATTAGGTATAGCTGCATAACAATTTTGCTCGCGAAAGCTGTCGGGCGGCACGGTGAGCGAAGTCAGTGAGATAGGCTTTGGCGAATCGTGGTGGACGCGCGCGGTTGAGTTCATAGCCACGGGGTAAGTTTGCAAGCGCCGACATGATATCGTCATACTTGAAAATCAAGATGCCGCGAAGAATGCGACAGATCGTTACGGATCCACTGTATATATTACGCAGGAACAGTCGTTTTATTAACAATAAATTACGACGGGTGCCACAACGCCTTACGAGATATTGTGCGGCAGTGCGCGCACTGAATGGAGATGAAGTGCTGTGGACGTGAAAACCCTCAAGGAAGTCGTTGCCAAAGGTAGTTTCGCTCTTCTGGATAACAACAAAGCGGGAGGTGCGCATACGGATTACTTGTTCTGGGGGCCGATAGCGTTCGTCAGAGCGGATAAACAAGAAGATGTGGAAGAGCGAATTTTCGCAATCGAAAGTTATATCCGGGACGGCTATCATGTAGCAGGATATTTTTCATATGAATTGGGATATGCATTGCAACGCCGCCTGAAGGGCAGGCTGCCCGAAAAAAGAGAGGTTCCGCTATTCAATCTCGGAATATTTCGCCATCGAAGTGATGTTCGCGATATCGACGTCGAACAGGCGTTAGAAGAAATCCGCCAAAACAGCGACACCCTGATAAAGAACTGCACGCTAACCATGGACCGGGCCAGCTATGTGGAGAGTCTCAAGAAGGTCAAACAGCACATTCACGACGGCGACACGTATCAGGTTAATTTTACCCTGAAGTACAAATTCGACTATGGTGGCCCTCCATTGGCCTTGTATGCCGAGCTTAGGCGGCGACAGCGCGTCGAATACGGCGCCTATCTAGACTTTCCCGAAGTGAAAGTATTGTCGCGATCGCCAGAGCTGTTTATCAATAAGCGCGGCGAAAGCATCCATGCAAAACCCATGAAAGGGACCACCAAACGCGGCGACACGCCGGAGCAGGATCGTGAAAATTTCGATTTCCTTACTAAGGACGAAAAATCACGCGCCGAAAACGTCATGATCGTCGATCTGCTCCGCAACGACCTGTCCCGTATCAGTAAGCCTGGCTCAGTTCGGACATCGGGTCTGTTCGAGGTTCAAACCTTTGAAACCTTGCACCAGATGATCTCGACCGTATCGGGCCAGGTCGACGTCGATCTTCTCTTGTCGAAGCTGCTGCAACAGATTTTTCCGTGCGGATCGATAACCGGCGCCCCCAAGGTTCGCACCATGGAAATCATCAACGATCTCGAGGTGGAGCCACGCGGCATCTATACCGGTGCCATCGGCTACTTTGGTCCGGATCAATCGATCTGTCTCAACGTGCCGATTCGGACCCTGGTGCTGTGGCCGGACGGGGCCGGTGAAATGGGCGTGGGCAGCGGAGTCGTACACGACTCAGATCCGGAAGCCGAATATGAGGAGTGTCGACTCAAGGGACAATTCTTCACCCAGGGCTTTGCCGACTTCGGCTTGATTGAATCATTGCGGTTCGACGCCGGCTATCCCCATCTCGACAAGCATCTGCAACGTCTGCGGCGCAGTGCCGCCGAGCTCGGGTTCGCGCTAGACGCGGAACGCCTCGAACGGGATCTGCTTGCCACGGGCACCACGTTGTCGAGTCCGCACAAGGTGCGGGTCGCGCTGGACCGCGCTGGCAGCCACGTCATCGAGTGCCATCCCATCGAACCCTCCGACGTCGATCGTCGCATCGCGATTGCGCCCGATCCCGTCTTGTCCGCCAATTGGGCACTGAGACACAAGCTGACCCGTCGGACGCACTATCAAGCGACGTACGAAGACTACAAGCGTCTTGGCTTTTACGACGTCGTCTTCGTCAACGAGCGCAACGAGCTGACCGAAGGTAGCTTTAACAACCTGTTTATCCGCAAGGGCGACTGTTGGTATACGCCACCACTCGAGTGCGGATTGCTTCCCGGAATCCAACGGCAAAATCTGCTGGAATCGCCGACCATCCGCGCGGTGGAAAAACGGCTGTATCTCGACGATCTGCGAGGAGCCGACGAGATTTTCCTCACCAATGCCGTTCGAGGCGTAGTCAAGGTCGAACTGGCCGCCAGCAGGATTGACGAACCATGCTCTGCCTGATCGACAACTACGACTCCTTTACCTACAACATCGTGCACTACCTGCACGAACTGGACGTGAAGGTGAAGGTCATCCTCAATGACGAGATGTCCGCATCGGACGTGCTCGACCTGCATCCGCGCCATATCTTGCTGTCGCCAGGCCCGGGCACTCCGGACGATTCGGGCATGTCGAAGGAACTACTTCGTTTGGCCGCCGAGCGTCGCATCCCGCTGTTGGGCGTCTGCCTCGGACATGAAATTATCGGCGAGGTCTTCGGTGGGCGCGTCAGACATGCCAAGCGCGTGATGCACGGCAAGGTCAGCCGCGTCCATCACGATGGCCGCGATCTGTTTGTCGGCATCCCGGAGGAATTCGCGGCGGCACGTTACCACTCCCTGATCGTGGAAAGGGAGTCGCTGCCGAACTGCCTGAACGTGACAGCCTGGACTCAAACCGACGACGGGACGATGGACGAGATCATGGGCGTCGCCCACGCCAGCTTACCCATCTACGGCGTGCAGTTTCACCCCGAATCCATACTAACCGAATACGGCCATTACATGCTGGCGAACTTTCTTGGCATACGCCTGCATGCACGAGACCGAGTCGGTCGCTTCGCAGTCGAAAACGCGTGAGCGCAAACCATGTTCACCCATACCCGAGATGACATCCACGGCACCTCGATCTCAGAGAGAACGAGCACACTGCTTGCGAATTCCTGGGCGAACCGGGTCGCGGTGAGGACGTCGAGCTTCGAGGCGTCGAACTACTATGACATATCGTTGCCGGACTACCCGCCTGATCTGGTGCCGTTCCGGCACGTTCCCGCCTATGCCGCGCTGGATGAAGCCATTCAGAGACGCATATTGGCGGGCGCCTGGATCACCTATAACGAGAAAACGATCGGCGTAGAGACCTTCATCGTGGCGCCGGCTTGTCAGTTGCTGCTGCGTGGCGCGTTCGACGGAGTGAATTCAGGCGCCACCAAGCGCGTGATCGCTCAAACGCAGGTCGACGAGCAATTCCACATCCTAATGTGCATGGAGGCCTGTCTTCTCACCCGGCAAATGCATGGGTTGCAGGGGCTGGTCATACCTGTCGGTACCGTGGTGAAGGAGCTTGAAGCCGACATGGCGCGCGCATCAGGCTGGCGGCCCGGCGAGCTGATCCAGCTGGCCTATGCGGTCGTCGCCGAGGTCACGATCAATGCCTATCTCGATCTGCTCGCCGACGACACGACTATCCAGCCGTTCAACCGCGAGACGACCGCCTTGCATCGCAAGGACGAGTACTCGCATCGCAAGATTTTTGCCGACCTGACGCCGCAGATCGTCGCCCGTTTGAGCTCAGAGGAACGCAGCCTCTTTCTGCAAAGCCTTGCTCGCGGTCTCGAAGCGTTCGTGAAGATCGACTTCAATTCCTGGCGTTCGATTCTCACCTTCCTGGGCGTTCCGGATGCCGACGATATCCTGCTCGCCTGCATCGCGGGCAACCCGTCCAGTCGAATCGTGCGTGACTACACCGGATTCCGCCGCCTTCTGGCGGAAATGGGCGTGGAGGAAAGGGAAGTCGCGTTTGAATTCTGACCAGCTGACAAACAACGTTGCTTCTGGCGAGCAGTCTCGCGGCTCGTGCGAGAGACATTCAATTCGGGATCAAATCAATGCGCGTTTATGTGTTTGCAGGGCAAGGCGTACAACGGAAGGGGATGGGCAAGGAGCTGTTCGACGAATTTCCCAAGTTGACTGAGCAAGCCGATCACGTCCTCGGATATTCGATCCGGAAGCTTTGCCTAGGCGATCCCGTACGACCACTTGATTCGACCGAATACACCCAGCCCGCCCTCTACACGGTCAACGCGCTGCATTACGAAAAACTGCGACGGGAAGGCGCTCCCAAGCCGGATTTCCTCGCCGGTTTCAGTCTCGGCGAATACAACGCCTTGTGCGCGGCGGGCGTCTTCGATTTCGCGACCGGCCTGCGCCTGGTGATGATGCGCGGCAAACTGATGGGTACCGCCAAGGGCGGCGGCATGGCCGCCGTGGTTGGCCTGAGCGAAGACACCATCCTCGAGACATTGGCAAAACACGCGGCGACCGACGTGAGCATCGCCAACTACAACACGCCGACGCAATTCGTACTCGCCGGGCCCGTGAGCAGTATTCAGAAAATGCGGTCCGCCTTCGAGAAGCAGCCCGGCCTAGTCATGTTTACTGTGCTGAAAACGAGCGGAGCATTCCATTCGCCGCACATGGCGTTCGTGCTTGATCCATTTCGTCAGTTCCTGAAGGGATTCGAATTCGCACAGCCACGCGTGCCGGTGATTTCGAACGTCACGGCGGAGCCCTATCGGCATGAGGACATCCCGCGCTGTCTGACCGACCAGATCAGTCATCCGGTCCGGTGGGTGGACAGCATTCGCCACCTGCGTGAAAAGGGCGCGACGGTGTTCGAGGAAATCGGGCAAACCGGCGTGCTGTCGAGGCTCATCCAGCAGATTCCGTTTGAATCGCCCCCGGGGCAATCGGCAAACGCCGACGCTTCAACCCGCGCGCCTTTGCTCGGGGCCGTGCTTGATCGATGCGACACCGACGCCGACAAGCTCCTGCAGATCTATCTCCACGGCGACGCATCCGAGCAGGTCACGGGGCAGCAGATTGCCCAACGCGCGCGCCGACTCGGGAGCGCTTTGATCGGCCGGCTGGAGCCACAAGCGAAAGTGCTCGTGCTCCTGCCGCAAAAGACGAGTTTCGGCATTGGACTGCTCGCCTGCTGGTACGCGAACGTGATCGCGATCCCGATGCCCGTGACCGACTGCGCGCAAATCGAGCGCAAGCGCCGCGAGGTCGAGGCGATTGCTGCCAGCAGCGGGGTGCGCCATGTATTGACCGACGGCGAATTCGCGTCGGCGCTGGTCGATGTTGAAGCGCTTGCGGCACTGACCATCATCAATGCGGACGAGATCGAGGACGCCCCGCCGATCACGCACCGCCCGTGCGGCGAAGACGAACTGGCGTTGGTGCTCTATACCTCGGGATCGACGTCGCTACCCAAGGGCGTCACGTACAGCCACCGCACTATGTTTCACAGCGCCACCTCGCCGCTGTGGGGTATGTCGAATGAAAGCAGGGTGGTGACGTGGCTGCCGCAATTTCATGCGTTCGGTATTTGCTGCGGGCTGATGGCGCCGCTGGTCCGCGGCGCGCTGAGCGTCGTCTACTCCCCCGAACGTTTCGTCGATGACCCGGCAAGCTGGCTCCGCTTGATCGATCGTCACCAGGCCACCCACACGGGGGCGCCGAATTTCGCCTTCCGGCTTTGCTGCGAAACGATCCGTGACGAAGACCTCGTCGGATTGTCGCTGGCGTCGTTGAACGCGCTGATCTGCGGCGGCGACATTATCCAGTTGGCGGCCTACGAAGCCTTCGTCGAGCGGTTTGCCAGGCTCGGCTTGAAAGCCGACGTTCTCTCACCGAACTATGGCTTGTCCGAGGCTGGACCGATCACCCTCAAACAGATCGGCGAACCAATCGGATCGTTGAAACTGGACAGCGCCGCACTTGAAATGAAACAGGTGCGGCGAAGCGACGGCGATGCGCCGGCGCGGATCTTCGTGAGCAGCGGCAAGGTCAGACCGCCTACGCGCATTCTGATCGTGAATCCGGACACGCTCGAGCCATGCGGCGTGAGCGAGGTTGGCGAAGTCTGGATCAAGTCTCCGTGCGTGACCCAAGGCTATCTCGACGATCCGCAGGCCAGCGCGCGCACGTTCAACGGCACAGTCTCGTCCAACGGCGAAAGCGGCTTTCTGCGCAGCGGCGATCTCGGATTTCTGTACGGCGACGAACTGTATCTGGTCGGACGCGAGAAAGACGTCATCATTGTCAACGGAAAGAATCACCATCCGGTCGATATCGAGGCCAGCATCCGGCAGCAGATCGCCGCCTGCCACCTGCCCACGGCAGTCTTTGCTGTCGAGGATGAACAGTCTCCCAAAGTCATCGTCGTCCAGGAACTGGATGCCGAACCGACGGAGCGTTACCAGGAAATCGCGGAACGCATCATCAGCGCCGTATCCGCCGCGCACCGACTGGAAGTGCACGACGTCGTCCTGATACCGGCGGGAAGCCTTCCCGTCACCGGCAGCCGGAAAATACGTCGCGTCGTATGCCGGACGCGATTGCTTGACGGATCGCTACCGGTCGCCTGGCGCTACCAGGCGCACGGTGTGCAAAAAGCCCGCAATGTTTCCGTCGATGCCGATTCCTGGCTGCGCAGCGTTCGTGAGCGAGTCCTGACCCCGGTCCTTGGCGAGCGTTGCGTACGCCTTGCCGATACGGATCCGTTCACGCTTCTCGGACTCGATTCGCTGAACGCCATCCGTCTAGCCCGCAAGGTCGAGGAAGTATTCGGTGTGCGTTTCGTGCCGAGCATGCTCTACGAATACGGAACCTGTCAGGCGTTGTCCGTCTACGTGGCCGACGCTGCGCGAGACCCGCGGAGCACGTCGAGCGCACCCAGCCCCGACGATACACCGCAACCGCTGTCCGAAGGACAGAAGGGATTGTGGGCCTTGCACAAGATCGAGCCGGGAGCATGCGCCTACAACGTACCGACCGCGCTCTTTTGTCGGAACGGGGTCTCGCTGGAGGCACTGCAGGAAGCGTATCACCATACGCTCGGGCGGCATGCGATGCTGCGGGCAGCCATCTACGAAGAGCAAGGCGCGCCTTACGTGCGCTATCGGGATCTCGGCGCTTATCGTATCGAAACGATCGATACTTCCGGGATTTCCCACGACGACCTGGTCGGCATGCTGTGGAAACGGGCGAAGCTGCCATTCGATTTGACAACGGATCCGCTCATCACGCTGTCCGTCTACGCACCGAAGCAAGCCGGTAGCGGCGCTTACTTGCTGATCGTTGCGCATCATCTAGTGCTGGACGGCAGTTCCACGAGCCTGTTTCTGCAAGATCTGTTTGACGCCTACCAATCCTGCTTGCGCGGCGACGCGGCCGACAGTGCGGCGCCGCACGCGACGTACCGCGAATTTGTCGAATGGGAGCGACAGACGCTGAGCGAATCGAGAGTCGAGCAAGACCGGGCGTTCTGGCGGAAGGTTCTGGCAGACAGCAAACCGATCGCCGGACTTCCGCTGCGCAGTCTGACTGAAACCGAAGATCGGCATGAAGGCGGAGTCTGCCGCAGGGTTGTTCCGGGCGCGCTCGCACACGGCGCCCGCGCCTTCGCGCAAACGCATCAATGGAGCGAAGGGCTGTTGTATCTCGCCGTCTTCAAAGTGCTGCTTTATCGGTACACGGGACAGGACGACCTGTTAATCGGCATGCCGGTCAGCAACCGGCCGCAGGAGCGCTTCGACCCGGTGATTGGCCATTTCGTCAACATGCTGCCGATCCGTTCCGTCATCCGGGACGACGACGGCTTTGCCGCTTATGGTGCCCGCCTGCACCAGCAGGTGCTCGAAGCGCTGGATCACCGCGGTTATCCGTTTGCCCGGATGGTCAAGGACGCGGGAGCCGCAATCGACCGTACGCACGCACCGTTGTTTGACATCAGCTACAACTACCAGAACTTCTTCGTAACTGACGCTCATGCTGCGCTGGTCCGCCAACTCGACGACGCGTTGGCCATCGAGATGGTCGGTGAGCCGATACAAACTGGCGAATATGGTCTCGTATTGGACGTTTGTCCATCCGACGCATTGCAGCTCAATTTCAAATACGACCCCGCGTTGTTTTCCGGCGCCGCTGTCGAGCGGTTGGCGGACCACTTCTGCCAATTGCTGTCCGAGGCGCTACAGCATCCCACGCGAGCGCTGAACGGGTTGTCGATGGTGAGCGAGGCGGAAAAGAAGGTGGTGCACGACGCAGTTAACCGGACAGACGAGCCTTTTGCCGAAGGCGACACCTGTTACACGCTGTTCCAGGCTCAGGCGAGCGCCACGCCGGAAGCGCCCGCCATCAGTCACCGCGACCAGATCATGACTTATGGCGAACTCGACCGGCGCATTGGCCAACTCGCAGCTCGCATGCGCGAGGCCGGCATCGCCTCGGGAAATCGCGTTGGCATCAGCGTCGATCGTTCCATCGACTTGGTGGCGGCGTTGCTCGCGATCATGAAGCTGGGTGCGGCGTATGTGCCATTGGATCCCGACTACCCGGCCGAACGGCTCGCCTACATCGCGGCGGACGCCGAATGCCATGTGATCGTCACGCACTCATCATTGCGGGCCAAGGTGGAGTCGTTCGCAACCGCCAGTGTCGGGCTCGTCGAGCTCGACACGGAATTGCCGCGGGCCGTGACGGACCATGACGATCCGGCCGTCAATGGCGACGCGCTTGCCTACATCCTCTACACCTCGGGGAGCACCGGCAAACCCAAAGGTGTTGCGATCCGTCAGCGCTCGGTGACCAACCTCATGATGTGCATGAAAGACCGATTGGGTTTTGCCGCTTCGGACACATGGTTTGCGGTGACTACCTTCGGCTTCGACATTGCCGCGCTCGAACTGTTTCTGCCCTTGATTGCGGGCGGGCATTGCATCATAGGCGACGCGCAGACAGCGAGAGACGCCATGGCTTTACGCGATGCGGTCGCAAGCATCCGACCAACCTTTATGCAGGCCACGCCGACGACCTGGGCCATGCTGTTCCGGGTCGGCTGGACAAACTCGGAAAGGACGCAAATCGTGTGCGGCGGCGAAGCGTTGTCCGAGCCATTGCGACAGCAATTCATGGCGACTGGCTCCGTGCTTTGGAATTGCTATGGTCCGACGGAGACCACGATCTGGTCGACGTTGCAGCGCATCACTGCTGATCGGCCAATTTCCATCGGCAAGCCACTCGCGAATACCCGCGTCTATATTCTCGACCGGCATCTGCAACCGCTGCCGGTTGGCGTCGCCGGCGAGTTGTATATCGCCGGCGCTGGCGTGGCGCAAGGGTATTATCGGAAACCCGAGCTGACGGCCGAGCGTTTCTTGCCAAGCCCCTTCCGCGACGGCGACATTCTCTACAGGACCGGCGATCAGGCGCGTTGGAATCCGGACGGAACGATCGATCTCGTCGGCCGCATAGACAATCAGGTCAAGGTTCGGGGTCATCGCATCGAACTGGGGGAGGTCGAGCGCGTGTTGTGCGCTTACCCCGGCATCAACGGCGCCGTCGTGGTGGTAAAAGGTGTCGGAGCGGAGGCGCAGTTGGTCGCTTATGTCCGGTCAGCGGCGACGTGCGCGATCAACGTCGACGCATTGCGCGACCATCTATCCGCCGCGCTGCCCAGCTATATGCACCCGGCCCGCTTCATCGATGTCGACACTTTTCCGCAAACCCCGAACGGCAAAGTGGATCGCCAGCAAACCGCGGCTTTGGAAGGCCTGCCGCTGGTGGCCCACGCGTCGACGCCGCGTGGCCAAGTGGAAGACTCGGTTCGACAGATCTTCGAAAGCGTATTGAAGCAAACCGGTCTGGGCTTGCATCAGGGGTTCTTTGAGATCGGCGGCGATTCCTTTTCTGCCATCTCCGTGATCGAACAGATCAACCGCAGCTTCGCTTGCGATCTGCGCGTCACCAGCCTGTTCAAGCATTCCTCTATTGCCGCATTCAGCGCCTATCTGCAGGGCGTGGTGGCCCCGGCGGCTCCGAAGGAATCTCCCATGACGACACCTGCCATGCCGAGAGCGGCGGTACGACCCAAGGAGGCCGACTGGCCCGACTACTATGACAGCGCCATCGCCATCATTGGCATGTCCTGCCAGTTGCCGGGCGCGGGTGAGCCACGGGAATTCTGGCAAAACCTGCTGCAGGGCAACGACAATCGGCGCTTTGTCCCGGAGCACGAACTCCATCGGCACGGCCTTGCCGATACCTTGATCAATCGTCAAGGCTACGTGCCGCAGTCCATCGGCGTCGACGACAAGGACGCATTCGACGCGACCTTCTTCAACATTTCGCCGCGTGACGCCCAGTTCATGGATCCTCAAGCGCGCATGCTGTTGCAACATGCGTGGAAAGCCATCGAAGATGCCGGCTACGACGTGCGTGAGGTCGGCGACACCAGCGTGTTCATGTCCGCCAGCAACAACTTCTATCAGGCATTGTTGCCGGGCCTAGTCTCCAACACGGCGGAGTTGCGTGTAATGGGCGATCCGGATGAGTACATCGCCTGGGTGCTGGCGCAGGGAGGCAGCATTCCCACGATGATCTCGAACAAGCTGGGCCTGGTCGGTCCCAGCCTCTACATCAATACGAACTGCTCGTCGTCCTTGACAAGCGTACACCTGGCCTGCCAAAGCCTGCTGAGCAAGGAAACCAGATACGCGCTGGTTGGCGCCGCGACGGTCTTTCCCGCCACAAATCTGGGCTATGTGCATCAGCCCGGCCTGCACTTTTCCAGCGATGGGCGCTGCAAAGCGTTCGACGCTGCGGCCGATGGCATGGTCGGCGGCGAAGGCGCTGCGGTCGTCATGCTGAAACGCGCCAGCGACGCCATCAAGGATGGGGATCACATTTACGCGCTGCTGCGCGGCATGAGCGTGAACAACGATGGTTCGGACAAGGTCGGCTTCTACGCCCCTAGCGTAAATGGTCAGGCACAGGTCATCCGCAAGGCACTGGAAAAGACCGGCGTTCATCCCGACACCATTGGTTACGTCGAGGCGCACGGCACCGGTACGCGCATCGGCGATTCCATCGAAATCGCAGCGCTAACCGAAGCGTGGCGTGGCTACACCGGGCGCCGCGGATTCTGCGGCATCGGATCAGTGAAGACCAATATCGGCCATCTCGATGCGGCAGCGGGTTTGGCTGGCCTGATCAAGCTGGCTCTGTGTCTCGAGCACGGCCAGATTCCAGCCTCGCTGAACTACCAGCAGCCGCACGCCGACCTGGAGCTCAAGGCCTCGCCTTTTTACGTCGTAGACCGCAACACGACGATCAAGCCGGGCAAGGATGCCCCGTATCGTGCGGCATTGAGCTCGTTTGGCATCGGTGGCACCAATGCGCACGCGATTCTGGAACAGTACTTGGCGCCGCGTGAACAGGAGTCGCGGGCGGACCAGTCTTGTCTAGTTCCGTTGTCGGCACAGAATGCGGAGAGTCGTGCCGACGCGATACGAGCGCTGCTGAATTTTCTGCCCGATTACAAGGCGTTAGGCGGCACGCTGACGGCGCTCGCATGCACCTTGCAGACCGGTCGACGTCCGATGGCGTTCAGAGCCGCCTTCGTTGTGTCGAATTTCGACGCGCTCGAACAGGCGCTGCGCGCCGCGCTTACCGGCTCTGCGTTACCGCAAGGTTGCGTCATGGGCGCAAGCGAGAGTGGTGCGGGAATCGCGGCGTTATTTGACAACACCGACGAGTTGAAGGGGCTGGTCGACAACTGGGTCCGGGCCGGAGAGTTGCACAAGATCGCACCGCTTTGGGCGGCTGGCTCCGAGATCGATTGGAACGTCTGCTACGGCGGGCATCGTCCGCGTCGCATCAGCTTGCCAACGTACTGCTTTGCCGCACAGCGCTACTGGATAGAGTACGGCGACCGTGACGGCGCCGACGCGGTCAGGGCGGTCGTGCGGGACGAACCTCGCACGGCGCCCGCGCTCGTCGAGCGGGCATCCACCGGGTCGACCAATACCGAAACCGACGTCGAACGCGTGCTGGTGCAGGCGTTCGCCAACACGTTGAAGATGCAGGCAGGCGACGTCGAGCGAAATGTGTCGTTTGCTGACTACGGCCTGG
Source organism: Thiomonas intermedia (assembly GCF_002028405.1). Taxonomy (NCBI): domain Bacteria; kingdom Pseudomonadati; phylum Pseudomonadota; class Betaproteobacteria; order Burkholderiales; genus Thiomonas; species Thiomonas intermedia. The sequence continues at coordinate 364,311 of NZ_CP020046.1, read as the reverse complement.
ATTCGTTGCGAGGCGTCGCGTTGGTCAAGGAACTCAACGACGTATTGGGTATCGATCTGGACGTCACGCGCATCTTCGACTATCCCACCGTGGCAAGCCTTGCCGCGTACATCGACGAAACCTGGCACCCCGCTCCGAGGGGCGCACTGGATAGTGGTCGCGAACGCCGCGTCGAGCCAGCACGGCCATGTGCATCGGCAGCCGTCGAGCCGGCACCGCCGTGCGCACTCGCCGCGATCGGGCGCAAGGAGCCAATCGCGATCGTGGGTTTTAGCGGACGGTTTCCGCAGAGCGACGACGTGGAAACCTTCTGGCGACATCTAGAGCGCGGCGACGATCTGATGACGAAAGCCGAGCGCTGGAACCTCGATGGCTATCGGGGCACCTGCACCGACGGCGGATTCCTGGACGGTATCGACCAGTTCGACTCGCTTTTCTTCAATATTTCCGGTCTTGAGGCGACGTATATGGAGCCGCAGCAACGACTCTTTCTCGAGGAATGCTGGAGGGCGTTGGAGAACGCCGGCTATGCAGGTGACGCTTTGGGCGGCCGCCGCTGCGGCGTCTACGTCGGCTGCGCGGCGGGTGATTATCTCGACCTGACTGGCAATGCGGACTATCCGGCCCAGGCGATGTGGGGAAACATGAGTTCGGTGGTGGCCTCGCGGATTTCCTATTACCTGAACCTACAAGGCCCGGCGCTGGCGATCGATACGGCCTGCTCCAGTTCTCTGGTCGCCATCCACCTGGCCTGCCAGGCCCTGTGGAGCGGCGAGAGCGAGGTCGCGCTATCCGGCGGCGTGTTTTTGCAGTGCTCTCCCCGGCTGTACATCTCCGGATCGCGAGCGGGCATGCTCTCGCCGAGCGGGCGCTGCCGCCCCTTCGATGATCGCGCTGACGGATTCGCGCCGTCGGAAGGTGTCGGGGTGCTGGTGCTGAAGAAGCTCAGCGCGGCGCTGGCTGACGGCGACCACGTGCACGGTGTTATCCGTGGCACGGGCATCAATCAGGATGGTGCCACCAACGGCATCACCGCGCCCAGCGCGAACTCGCAACAGCGTCTGATAGAGGGCGTCTTCGACGAATTTGGCATTGACTGCGGCGGGATTCAGATGATCGAGACGCACGGCACCGGCACCAAGCTCGGCGATCCGATCGAATTCCAGGCGCTTTCGCGGGCTTTTTCCGGCCGCACCGACAAGCGCAACTACTGCGCGCTCGGCAGCAGCAAGGCCAATATCGGCCATGCGCAAATGGCGGCCGGCGTGCTCGGCGTCATCAAGATCCTGCTGGCGATGAAGTACCAGAAGATTCCGCCGCTGCTGCATTTCTCGGCGATCAACCGGAACATTGCGCTGGAAGGCAGTCCCTTTTATATCAATACGGCTGCGCAGGACTGGGCCGTGGCGCCGGGCGAGCGGCGTCGCGCCGCGATCAGCTCTTTCGGTGCGAGCGGCACCAACGCTCACCTGGTGATCGAGGAAGGCCTCTCCCCTAGCCCCGTGTCGCGGCCGGCGCGCCCCTGGCTCGTCGTCCTATCCGCGCGCAGCGCAGAGCAGCTCCGTCAGCAAATGCATCAGCTTGCCGAACATTGCCGGCGTCATCCCGATTCGGATGTAGCTGATGTCGCCTATACCCTGCTGGTGGGGCGCAAGCATCTCCCCCGGCGTGTTGCGGTGTTCGCGAGCAACGCCACCGAGCTGGCCGACGGCCTTGAACGCATTGCGGCCGGTGAGGCGTGCGAAGTGCTCTGGAACGACCAGCACGACCCGTCCCATGTCGCCGTTGCACGCGACTTCGTCGGGGGCAAGCGCAACGATCTCGGTGCCCTGTTCGAAGAAGGTCATTACCGGAGACTCCCTTTGCCGACTTATCCATTCGAGCGCAGTTCCCACTGGCTGCCCGAGCCAACCCCGTCACGGCAGCAGCGGGTGTGCCCCACGCCTGCCGCGAACCAGCAGGAGCGCGCCGCGTTCGCGCTTGAGCGGGGCACCGATGATGGCGCGACGCTCGAGTTCGGCACGACGTTCAGCGGCAAAGAGTACTTCCTTCGCGACCATCGGATCGCAGGCAAATCCGTCTTGCCGGGTGCGGTCTATGTGGCGCTGGCCCACGTCGCGTTCCTCCAGACACCCGAGGGCACCCGTGCGTCGGATGCCGCCGTTAGCCTGCGCAATATCGCGCTGCTTCGACCCTTCAGTGTTGACGAAGACCTGGCGCGGATCCGCATTCGGCTTGTTCGCGGCAACGCGTTGCAGTTCACCATCGACAGCTATCCGTCCGATAGCCGCGAAGCCGCCGTCAATCATTGCCGCGGGGATATCGCTGTGTCGCAGGCAGAGGCGCCGCAATTGGACCTGCCAGGCTTGCGCGCGGCGATGAAGCCGTGGACGTCGACGCGCGAGCGTTTCTACGACGACTTCCGCGCCTTCGGCATCGATTACGGTTCAACGATGCAAGGGGTTGCCGAGATCCACGTCGGCAACAGCTCGGTGTTGGCACGCATCGCGCTACCCCATCTCCTCGCGGGCGATCCGCTGAACCTTGCCGTTCATCCGACACTGATCGACAGCGCGATGCAGTGCCTGAAATACCTGTACGCCAACGATGGCGTGGTCAACCAGGTCAACCTGCTGTTCGCGATTCAGGAAATCCAGTTGCATCGTCCCTGCACATCGGCGATGTGGGCATGGCTGCGATTCGGCAGCGGGGATGCCAAAGGAAAGATCGACGTCGATCTGTGCGACGAGCGGGGCGCGGTCAGCGTGGCCATTCGAGGCATCTCGACGCGTGCCGCCGGCGTGGTGAGTGAAACTTCGGCGCGCGCGGAGCAGCCGGAAAAACAGGCGGCCATGTACTACCTGCCGACGTGGGACTTACTGCCGGCGGTGGAGCGTGAATCGTGGCCCGACAGCGCCCAACGCATCGTCATCATCGGCGGCGCACCGCGCACGCGCGAGCTGTGGTGCAGCCGGCTGCCGGCTGCGCAAGTGGTGGGCCTAGCGCAAGCCGATGATGACGATGTCTTGCAGGCGTTGTCGTCCGCCGGTGAGATTGACCATCTGATCTGGCTTTCGGAGGACGCCCGAATCGAGCTGCCCACAGGGCAGCGGATCATTGCCGACCAGACCTCAGGCGTGATGCAATTGTTCCGGCTGGTGAAGGGGCTGCTGAAACGTGGTTACGTTAATCGCCCCTTGGGCATGACCGTTGTTGTGCATCGCGCCCAGGCATTCCATCGTGAAGAGCGGAACGATCCCACCCACTCGGCGGTGGGTGGACTGATCGGTACAGTGGCAAAGGAGTGTCCGCGCTGGCGCGTGCGCAGCGTGGACGTCGACGCAATGAGCGAGCAGGCCGTCGACGCCATCCTGAACCTGCCTTCGCACGGCGATGGTGACACGCACCTGCTGCGTTGCGGTCAGTGGTTCCAGCAGCGTCTGATGCCGGCCGATCGCTGGCCGCAGCAACCAACGCGCGTCAGACAAGGCGGCGTGTACGTAATCGTCGGCGGTGCTGGCGGACTGGGCCTCGCGATCAGCGAATACTTGGCGCAACGCTATCAGGCGCAGGTCATATGGCTGGGCCGCAGGGCCGTCAATGCCGAGATCGACGCCGCCATCGCGCGCATTGCGCTCCTGGGTCCGGCACCTTGCTACATCCAGGCCGATGCGTGCGACGGCGCGGCGATGAAGCGCGCCAGGGCGGAGATCGAGGCGCGCTACGGCTCCGTGAGCGGATTGATTCAGTCGGCGATGGTCTTGGACGCCGGCGGCGTCGGCAAAATGAGCGAGGCGCAATTCGCCGGCGTCCTCAAGTCGAAGGTCGACGCGAGCGTGCATCTGGTGGAAACCTTTGCCGATGCCCCGCTGGATTTCGTGCTGCACATCTCGTCGATCAATTCCTATATGAAGACGATAGGGCAGAGCAACTACGCTGCCGCCTGCGCGTTCAAGGATGCATATGGCCAACGCCTGGCGCGTGAGCTGTCCTGCGCCGTCAAAGTGATCAACCTGAGCTATTGCTTCAACAACGCTGACAGCAACGACAATCGGGGCGCCGCGATATCCACGTCGCTGGACTTTATCGAGCGCGACGAATTCCTCGCCGCTATCGAAGCCCTGCTTGCCTCGGATATGTCGCAGATGACGCTGATGAAGCCGTCGACGGCGGCCACCACGCGCGGCATCGTGCTCAGCGCGCAAGCCGCGCATGTTCACGTCAACGACGAGCCTTCGTGGTTCCAGGAAAAAGGCGACGAACTGACGGCGCGCGATCCCGAGGACACCGCGATGATGCGGGACGCAATCGAGCGCATGAAAGCTCTGAACGAGCTGCTTATTTGACGAGTCCGCACCACTTACGGGCCACCATCATGAAAGCGCTAATCATCGATCTTCTGTGGAGCCAACTCGCCGCCTTGGGTGCGTTCGACCGTCCACGCCAAGGCTACGCGTCGCTGCGGGATCATGCGGGCATTCAGTCTATGTTCGATCCTTGGCTGCGGGAAACGCTGCGGGTCCTTGCCAACGAGGGATATCTCGAACGTCGGGGTGACGAGATCGAGGTGCTGTCGCGGCCTAGACGCAGCGCAGCGGAACTGTGGGATCTATGGGAACAGGAGGGCGCGCAATGGCTGGCCAATCCGGATCTGCGCGCGCAACGAGTATTGCTCGACGTCTGCCTGCGCGCGCTGCCGGACGTGTTGACCGGTCGCAAACTGGCGACTGAGGTCGTGTTTCCGGATTCATCGGTGGCCTTAGTCGAAAACACCTATAAGTACAACCCGATGGCGGCGTTTTACAATCGCTGCCTTGCGCAGCGGGTCGAGTCGTTCGTGCGCTACAAGATCGCGCGGCGCTCCGCGCCCGGCATTCGCATCATCGAGATCGGCGCGGGAACCGGAGCGACCAGTGCCGTCGTCTTCGAGACGCTGAAGAATTATCGTGAACACATCGACGACTACCGTTATACCGACATCTCCAAGGCATTTCTCAACCATGCCGAGAAGACCTACGGGCCTGACAATCCGTTCCTGAGTTACGGCGTGCTGAACATCGAATTGCCGCCGGCGGCGCAAGGATTCGAGCAAGCCAGCTACGACATGGTGATCGCGGCGAACTGCCTGCACGCGACCCGCGACATCAGGACCACGCTGGGGCACGCCAAAAGCCTGCTGAAGCCGAACGGCATGCTGTTGCTCAACGAGCTTACCGTCAACAACCTGTTCAACCACTTGGCCTTCGGCTTGCTGACCGGATGGTGGGCTTACGACGACCACGACGTGCGGCTTACCGGGTGTCCGGGCCTGTCGCCCGCGAGTTGGCGTCACGTGCTGGAAGGTGAAGGTTTCCGGATGGTGACATTTCCTCGCCCGGAAGCCGCAGACATGGGGCAGCAGATCATTGTGGCGGAAAGCGACGGCATCGTGCGCGTCCAGCGCGAAATGGGCGACGCTGGAAACGCCGCCGCCCAAACCCCGGCGGCGCAGGCGCCAGCGGTGCGTTCGTCGGCGAGCGCGGGCGGCGCGGCGCTTCCTCCCGCTTGCTCGCCGAACAGTCGTGTCGTACAGACTTTGGTCCAACAGTTGGCCGGCGAGCTGCGCATCGACGCAAGCCGGATCGCGCGCGACGAAGCATTTTCCAGTTACGGCATGGACTCGATCATCGCGGTGAATCTCACCAGCACGATCGGTGAGGCGCTGGGCATTGATCTCGACATCACCGCATTGTTCGAGCACAACACCATTGACACCCTGTGCGCTCGCATCCTGTCGACTCATCCGGAATTGCGCGAAGAAGTCGCGGTGGAAAGGACGGCGCCCGATGCACTTCCCGTCGACTCAGGTGTGACGATGGCGGAAACGGCGTCCCGGGTAGCCGAAGCCCCGGTGCCGAAACACTCTGCCGAGGCGGCAGTCGACGTGGAAGATATCGCCGTCATCGGCGTCGACGGCACGTTCCCGGGCGCCGCGGATCTCGACGCGTTCTGGCAGGTGCTAAAAGAAGGGCGGCGCTGCATCACGCAACCGCCGCAGCAACGCAAGGAGTGGCGCCGCCACGTCGACGCAACGTCGTCGGACAGCTTCGATATGGCGACGGTATGGGCGGGATTTCTCGATCGGATCGATACATTCGATCCGCTTTTCTTCGGTCTGGCGCCCACGGAAGCCGAGCAAATGAGCCCGGAACAGCGGCTCCTGCTGATGTGCGTTTGGAACATGCTTGAGAACGCCGCGTATACGCCCAAGGCGCTTGCACAACAGCGAACTGGGGTGTTTATCGCCGCGGCGCCGAGCGAATACCACCAACTCAGGCACGAGATGGCGGGCGAAAGCCAGAGCGGGCTGATGAGTGCGCCGTCGTTGTCACTGTTGCCCAACCGCATCTCCTATCTCCTGAATTTGCGCGGGCCCAGCGAGGTTTGCGACACCACCTGTTCGTCCTCCTTGGTCGCCATCCACCGCGCGGTCCAGGCCATACGACTGGGCGAGTGCGACCAGGCAATCGTCGGTGCCGTCAATCTGGTATTGACGCCGGTCGCGTTCAAGAACATGGCGGCTGTAGGCATGCTGAGCCCGACTGGCGATGTCAGGCCATTTCAGGACGGTGCGGACGGAACGGCCAGGGGGGAAGGCGTCGGCGCGATTCTGATCAAGCCGTTGCACAAGGCGATCGAACACGGCGACATGGTCCACGCGGTAATCAAGGGCACTGGTGTCGCGCATGGCGGACGCGGCATTTCGATGACCGCGCCGAACATTCTCGGTATGAAGGACGCGATGCAGCAGGCGTACCTGCGAGTCGATCCGCGTACGATTGGCTACATCGAAGCGCATGGGATGAGCACGGCGTTGGCCGACAGCGCGGAAATCAGCGCCTTGAAATCGGGACTGGAAGAAGCATCGGCCCGTTGGGCGGGCGCAAACACGCCACGTGAACAGTTGTGTCACATCGGCAGCCTGAAGCCTTGTATCGGCCACACCGAAGTGTGTTCCGGCATGGCGGCGCTGATCAAGGTCGTGCTCGCGATGCGTCACGGCCTGATTCCGGGCATTCCCGGTTTTGGCCGGCCGGCCGATGCCGTTAAGCTGGACGGTACGCCGCTGCGCATGGCGACTGCGAATCAAAACTGGGAGCCTTTCGTCGACGTCACGGGCCGCTCATTGCCTCGCCGCGCTGCCGTCAACGGTTACGGGATCGGTGGAGTCAACGCACATGTAGTGCTTGAAGAACCACTCACGCCGGAGGCGACGAATTCGGGGCAACGTCATGCGCAACATGTCATCGTTCTCTCGGCCAAGAGCCTTGGTGCGCTGAATGCGCGCGCGAGAGCCCTGCGAGGCTATCTGAGTCAGGCATCCGGAACGGAACTCGCCGCCATCGCGTACACCCTGCAAACAGGACGGGAAGCGATGGAGTGGCGCCTGGCCTGTGTCGTCGGCAGCCTCGACGAATTGTCGGCTGCATTGGATGCCTATCTGTCCGGCGCGCGACATGCTCACCTTTACGTGAGCAAGGGGCACGCTACGGATTCTGAACTCATCCGACTGATCAGCGGGGAGACCGGCGACATGCTGGTCCGATCGTTGATCCGGGACGGGAAGTTGTCAGACGTCGCGCGTTACTGGACGATGGGTGCCGCGATCGACTGGAGCCTCTTTCAAGAAGGGCACAACGGCGGCGGGTTGAAGATCGCGCTCCCCGGTTATCCGTTCCAGCGTGGAGAGGATGTGGTGGAGCAAAGCGGAAGGTCAAACCTCGGACCGATTCCGAACGAACGAGCCGTCGAGCAGGTGCGAGGAATTGTCGCCTCGATCCTGGGGCTTGACCCAACCAATATCGATGTTGCCACGCCGCTTGATCGCTACGGGCTCAATTCGCTGCTGCTGTTCGGCGTGCTGCAGCGGTTGCGTGATCTGCAAGTCGATTTCGAAGTTGGCTGGCTGCGCGCCGACGGTACGATTCGGGACATTGCAGCCCATCTGCACCAATCGACGGACCAAGATGGCGACACCGCAACTTTTCCGGAATTGTTGAAGCTTAATACCGGCGCTCGGGGCAAGCCCGTATTCTGGATACACGGCGCGCTCGGGAGCGTGGAGACATTCAGCCCGATCGCCGACAAGAGCGAACGCCCGTTCTTTGGCATTCAGGCCAAGGGCTTCATGACCCGTCACGAACCCAATGTCGGTATCCGCGACATCGCCGCCTACTACCTGAAAATCGTGCGTTCGCGCCAAGCGCACGGGCCTTATGATCTGGGCGGCTTCTGCCTGGGCGGCATCATCGCATACGAAATAGCCCGTCAACTTCAGTTGGCCGGGGAGAAGGTCGACAGCCTGGTCATGATCGATTCGCCGGACAACACGGGATTTGCCAAGGCGAGCAAATCGAGCAACGTGACGAGCCGAAGCGCGGCCCTGCAGTTGGTCAACACGCTGCTCTGGCCCGCCGATAGGCGAGATCTGCAGGAGATTGCGCGCACGCTCATTCGCCACGATGAGCTGAATGCTTGCTTGGATGACGACAGCCTGATCGAACAGATGGTGGCTCTGGCGGTTGCGCGCGGATTGGCAATGAAGCAGGAAACAGTCGCCGCGTTCGTTCGGAAAAATATCAAGGTCCAAACCTCTTACAAGCTGCACGAGTTCGTCATCGAATCGCTCCCCGATCCGCGCGGCGTCGATGCCTACTACTTCCGTAATCGTGGCGGCCTCTTCTACGGAGAACTCCTCAGCCACTTCTCCATGCCTGGGGAAAAGCTGGCGATCGATCACGTCAACTACTGGCAGGATTGGCAGCGGGAACTGCCGAATCTAAGCCTGATCGACATTGATGCGCATAGTCACATGACCATCCTCTCGGAGGAGCGTTGCACCTCCGAGATAGTTGGAACCTGCGCACGTCTTTATCGGATAGAATCAGACCCCGGAGACTCAAGCCGCAGTCAGTGCGTCGAAGAGGCGGCAGAGGCACCTTAGCCCGTCCAGCCTTGATCGCCACATCGGCCATTCATCAGTTGAGGCTAAGCAAGTGGAAAAACCGGAAAGAGAAGAAGGCGCCAGGGACGTGTCGGAGGACAGCTCGAAACTTTTCGACATCCTGACACGTGCCCGTAAGGTATTCATTACCGGCACCATCGAACAGAAGATGGCACGCGACGTGGCGCAACAGCTGCATGCCTTGGCGCACATCAGCGACGACCCCATTCAGGTGTTCGTCAGTTCTCCGGGGGGACACGTCGAATCGGGGGATCTGATTTTCGACACGATACGTTTCATCAAGCCGAAGGTCATCATGATCGGATCGGGCTGGGTGGCCAGCGCGGGCGCATTGATCTACGTTGCGGCCGAGAAGGAAGATCGTTACGCGCTGCCCAATACCCGCTTCCTCTTGCACCAACCGTCGGGCGAAACGCGCGGTCCCGCCAGCGATGTCAACATCTACCTGGACGAGATCGTGAAGATGCGTGATCGAATCAACCGCATATTCGCTGAGGCCACCGGTAAGACGACGGAAAAAATTGCCGCGGATACGGCGCGGGATTTTTGGCTGAGTTCTGAGCAGGCTGTGACGTACGGCCTCGTGAACAAGATCATCGTTTCGGAAAACGAGATCCAGACGCGCTTCAAGTAACGTTATGTGCATCTTCCCTCTCGACGCGCGGGAGGGATTGGGCAACAGGGGCGCAAGTTCATCGTTCTGGAATTTTCGAGCTTGCGTTACCGGAAACTGTCCCTTACATGCTTGCCTCGAGAAATGAAATATCGCGCGACTCGCGCGGAATTGGGCGAGGCTCCTTTAGCAGGCTGTTGAAATACCGCCCTTTGACCCTTCGCTCAATGCGCATTGGCTATCACGGGGTCCGGCGGCAGACTCCATCCACAGGGGAGTCCACCTTTCGATTCACGCTGGGACACCAATTCGATAGCCGCGATGCATCTGAAAACGCCCCTCGAAGGGGTATTTCAACAGCCTGTTAGCAAGGTATTTCATGAGCGCAGCGTCCACACCGCGTCGCAAAGATTTAGCGACGTTCGAATTCACTGTTCTGATTGCATTGCTGATGTCGACGGTTGCGATGTCGATCGATGCCATGCTCCCAGCGTTGGGATTGATCACCAGTGATCTCAACCTCAGTAGGCCGAATGATGCACAATACGTTATCAGCACGTTGTTTCTCGGGCTGGCGTTAGGGCAACTGATATGTGGCCCGTATTCCGACGCATTAGGCCGCAAAAAGATCCTGTATTTTGGGACAATCGCTTTCGCAGCGGGAAGCATGCTGTGTTTTTTCGCTCACGATTTGCGCACCCTGCTCTTCGGACGCTTCGTGCAAGGGGGGGGCATTGCCGGGCCGTATGTCTCGTCGATCTCGATCGTGCGTGACAAATACAGCGGTCGCCAGATGGCGCGCATCATGTCCTTGGTTATGACCGTGCTGTTCCTGGTGCCGGCGGTCGCACCCAGCTTAGGTCAGTTGATCCTGTTTTTATCCGGTTGGCGCGGGATCTTCATCCTTTATGTTGCGTACGCCACCTTGATCGCGTTCTGGATTTATTTCCGCATCGACGAAACGCTGCCCAAGGAGAAGCGCATTCCAGTTAACGCCGTAGCCTTTCTCCATGGTTTTCGAGACGTTATATCCAGCAAGGCGACCATTGCCTATACGGTGTGCATAGGCTGCGTCTGGGGCGGATTTATCGGCTATCTCAACTCATCGCGACAAATCTTCCAGCTTCAGTTTCATGCCGCCAGTGCTTTCGCGCTGTACTTTGGTTTGCTCGCGCTCATTCTCGGTATGGGATCGACGCTCAATTCCCGTCTGGTGGAGCGGTTAGGCATGCATTACGTCTGTGTGCGCGCCAACTTGTGCATAGTGGCGGCATCTGCGTTGTTCCTGCTGCTCAATCACTACACACATGTGACGCTGTGCATGTTTATGATCTACGCATCGATATTGTTCTTCTGCTTCGGTCTTTTATTCGGCAACCTGAATTCCATGGCAATGGAGTCGATGGGTCATGTTGCGGGGACCGCATCAGCAATCATTGGTTCTGGTTCCTCGGTGTTCGCTATTTCGATCGGTACTTTGCTGGGGCAGATCTACAACAATACCCTGCTGCCTTTATCAACCGGCATGCTGATATTGGGGGCGTTGAGTACTCTGGTACTGCAACTTGCGCGCCGATACCACGGCGGCAGCATGGAGCAGGCAAAGCTTGCGCTCGACGAAGGCTGACACACACATGGCGTCTTGATTGGTACAAGCCAGGGACGATCCTACAGGCGATACCTCGGAGCCTTGCTTGGTTTGACCACCCAGGCTATTTTTCTGAGAGTCGAGGTGAGATTAATTACGTCTGAAATGTGCAATGGCAAATTCAAGTTTTGTCTTGATTGGCGCCAGTCTAAAAAGACAAAAATTAAAACCCGGGATACCTTGATTTCATCTATTCCCGCAGCCTTCTATGATGTGTGCGAGCTTAATGTGCCTCGCGCCTATGCTGCCGGTTTAGAACTGCTGTGCGTTACCTTCGATTTCCGTATGAACCTTGACGGCCCGGCTTTCGCTGTGCTGTCCGATGAGGAACGTGCGAGCGCTGCCCGCTTCTTGCGGCATGAAGACGCTATACGGTTTGCGACGACACGCGTTGTGTTGCGCCACGCACTCGCCAAGCGTAGCGATCTTGCTGCGGGCGGGTTGCAACTTCAGCGAGACGAGGTGGGTCGGCCACGTCTGGCATCGACGAAAGACCACATGCGCATACCACTGGACTTCAATGTCTCGCATTCGGGGCAGCATGCCTTGATCGCTCTTGCGACGGGACGCCGAGTTGGCGTGGATATTGAGGCTCGCCGCTCAGACCTGAATTGGGAAATGCTCTCGACCGCCGTACTCGCGCCACATGACGAAGCGCAAGTAGCCGCGTTGCCTGCGCACCTGCGCATCGAAGCCTTCTACGACGTCTGGACCGCTAAAGAAGCGCTGTTGAAGGCACTCGGCATCGGCATCGGAAGTGGGATGACGTGGTTTTCGGTGTTAGGAGGCAAGGATGGTGAGCCGCTCGTGCGTGTTAGCAGTGAACAAACGCGCGGCGGGTGTCTCCTGACGGCGTTTGATGCGGCTTGGTGTGTCGTCCCAGCTGGCTACGCTGCTTGTGTGGCTTGGTCACGTGACGACATTGTAAATCTGTAGTTCTTCGATCTACGATCGTAAGTTTTCAGGTCCCGTCCTGAGTTACGCCAACGTCAAATAGCCACGTCTGCCGCAGTGCCGGCTGCGCATTCCACGGTGATGTCCCGCCGAGTGGTGTAAGTCTTTGGCGCGGTGAGCTGCGAAGGGCGTAGCCCGGAGCAGCTCACCGCGCGCCGGTCGTCCCTGGAGTTGGGTTGGCCATCGTGAAGTCCGGATAAGGTTGAGGTGCGACCCATCAATCCTTGTCTGAAGGAAACCACGATGACCAACGCCACTATCACATTGACCGAGCTCGCTGAGAAGGGGGCCGACATCGACGTGCTGCGCCAGATGGTGCACATGGCCCAGCGGCTCATGGAGATCGACGTGGAGGGGCGCTGCGGCGCCGGCTACGACGAGAAGAGCGCCGCTCGGCTCAACAGTCGCAACGGCTACCGCGACCGCACCTGGGACACGCGTGCCGGCACGGTCGAGCTCAAGATCCCCAAGCTGCGCCAGGGCAGCTACTTCCCCGAGTTCCGGGCCCACCTTGGCGCTGCGGGCGTGCGCGGCGATGCGCTTGCGTTGCAGCAGCACCTCCAGCGTGGTGGCGGTGATGCGCAACTCCACGGCGGCCCCCACATGCGCGTGGGGCACCGAGTAGTAGTGGTGCCGGTCCCATCTCCATCAGCGAGCACAGGCGCCGCAGGTTGTACGTCGCGGCCTTCCAGTGCAGGTGCAGCCTGGCCCGCGCCAGTCCGATGCTGCGCAGGGCCTTGCCACCCATCTGCTCCAGGCTGGCGTAGATGTTCACTCGCGGTGTAGATGCTGCCCCAGAAAGTCTATGAATACGCGCAGCCTCGGAACCATGTGCCGATTCGTCGCCCAGAGAATCTGAAACATGCCTTGACGGGTGCTCGCACTCTCGAGCACAGGGCGCAACTTCCCCTCGGCCAACGGTTCACGCGCGACGAAGTCCGGAACGTAGGCAATACCAAGTCCTTGCAGCGCGGCCGACAGTACGGCCTCTGTGTTGTTAAAGACGAGCTGCTGCGATCGAACAGAAGCGCTCGGGCCTTGCAATGCCGACACGCCATTGAGCAGCCATTCCTGGAGCTTGCCGCTCGACGGATACTTGAATCGCAAACATACGTGGTTCGTGAGATCACGTGCATCGCCAAGCGCCCCATATTGAGCAAAGTAGGCGGGCGATGCGCACACGATGAACCGATAGGGGCAGAGAGGTTTCGCCGTAAGGGTGGAGTCGGACAAAGGACCACTGCGGATCACGGCGTCGAAGCCCTCGTTGATCACATCAACCAAGCGGTCGCTGAAATCGAATTCCAGGTCAATTTCGGGGTATGCATGGCGAAATTGTGGGATGACTGGTAAGAGAAGGCGGTAACCAATGGTGGGCAAACTGATCTTCAGCCTGCCGCGCGGTGTCCCATTTGCCTTCGAAAGCTCTGCCTCGGCGTCCTCGATCTCTTGCAGTGCACTGCGGCAACGCACGAAAAACGTCATGCCCTCGTCCGTCAGGCTGATCTGACGTGTGGTGCGATGGAAAAGCCTGACACCCAAATGCTTTTCGAGGCGGGCGATGCTCTTGCCGACAGCTGAAGCGGAAAGCCCGAGATCGCGGCCTGCGGCGACGAAGCTCAGCGTTTCGGCAGCCCGCACGAAAGCGGCCAGCCCACTCAAATTGTCCATAGCGCAAATCACGTAATGCGTCTTACCGATATTACGGAATTTTCATCCACATTGTTCGGATAGCAAAGCCATTTATCTCGGGACGCCTGCTGCCTAGCATTATCCCCAATGCGAAGTGTGGTACGCCCATTCGGGACCATGACCTTCACCACCATTTGACTAGAGGACTTCTGTATGAGCTTGGACGAATGTGGCACGTACAACCGAAAGCAAAAGCTGTTGGTTCTGGGGGGCATTTGCCTTTCCGGACTCTCGATGCCCGTCAGCTTCACTGGCCCGGCAGTTGCATTGCCTGCTATCGCGCAAGGTTTGGGCGGAACCCCCATCGAACTTAGCTGGGTGACGAATGCTTTCATGCTGGCGTTCGGTAGCAGTCTCATGATTGGTGGCTCTCTCGCCGATCGCTATGGACGCAAGCGGCTGTTCATGCTCGGAACGATGGGATTCGCAATCTTGTCACTGATCGCGATGCACGCCACCAGCATGCTCTGGCTGGACACTTTGCGAGCGCTGCAAGGAGTCGCTAGTGCCGCGGCGCTGTCGTCTGGCGCCGCGGCACTAGCCCAGGAATTCGAAGGCAACGCGCGCACCCGTGCGTTCAGTCTGCTGGGGACCACGTTTGGCGTGGGCCTAGCCTGCGGCCCGGTCGTCGCCGGATTCTTGATTGAGCATTTCGGCTGGCGTTCTGTCTTTCTGAGTGTGACGGCGATCACGCTGCTCGCCTTCGCGTTAGGCGGCTGGTGCATCCGCGAAACGCGCGACCCGGGTGCGACAGGATTCGATTGGCTGGGCGCCGCAACATTCACAGGTGCATTGACGTTTTTCACCGTTGCGGTCCTGCTCGTGCCGGAAAACGGATGGTTGAGCGCACCCGTGCTGGCCCTGCTCGCAACATCCGCTCTGATTATGGCAGCCTTCGTGATTGTCGAACGGCGATCCAAACGGCCGATGCTCGACTTGTCCCTGTTTCGCTACCCGCGTTTCATCGGCGTCCAGTTCCTGGCGGCAGCGCCTGCGTATGCCTACGTCGTCCTGCTGGTGCTTCTGCCTCAGCGCTTTATCGGGATTGAGGGGCTGGACGCGATGACAGCGGGGCAAATGATGTTCGCGCTGTCGGCACCTATGCTTGTCATTCCCTTCCTTGCCGGGATGCTGACTCGGTGGCTTTCGCCTGGTCTCATCTCCGGCCTCGGGCTTCTGCTGTGCGCCTGCGGCAATGTGTGGCTGGCCCAGTGTCCTCCTGGGCAACTGCCGGATCAGACCATCTTGGCCATGTTCCTCATTGGCGTCGGCGTGAGCCTGCCGTGGGGCTTGATGGACGGTCTTGCAGTCAGCGTGGTACCCAAGGAGCGGGCGGGCATGGCGACCGGCATCTTCAACACGACACGCGTTGCCGGCGAGGGCATTGCGCTTGCCATCGTGACGGCGCTGCTCGGCGG
Organism: Thiomonas intermedia; assembly: GCF_002028405.1. Classification (NCBI taxonomy): domain Bacteria; kingdom Pseudomonadati; phylum Pseudomonadota; class Betaproteobacteria; order Burkholderiales; genus Thiomonas; species Thiomonas intermedia. The sequence goes on along the minus strand of NZ_CP020046.1, from coordinate 348,982 downwards.
TATGGTCCAAGCGAACTTGGCAAGCAGCGAACCTGCCAGCGTGAGCAGTGTCACATTGAGCGCTGCGGCCAACCGCCTAGCTATGGGCGACATGTCCAGCGCGCTGCAGTTGCTGCCAAACGCGACGCATATCGGGCTCATGCACAGTTACGCAGACGCATTTCATCTCCTGCTCTACGTGCTGGCCGCCATCAGCTTGCTTTCTGCTGCGATGGTCTTCGGATTCCTGAGCCACTCCAAACCCACATATGTCGAACTCAGTGAACTCCGTGGCGAGAGTGCCGGGTTGTAGGGATAGCCGTCATTTGGTAACTGCGGACTGAACCGCCCCGGGTCTTGTGGAGGCTTCAACTCTTGAGCCGGTGATCTCGGCGACCGCTGCCTGTGGCATTGCGGTCGTCGTCAGTAGGTGAGCCCAGCGCCCGCTTCGGGTCGGCACCGGCATCACGCCAGCGCAGGAAGAAGCTGCTCCGGATGCTGCCGATACCAGCGACCGCTGTGCGCACCATGGCAGTCCTTGCCACAACCGGGGGCCAGTGCTCGCTCAGGCTGGAGTCTGTCTGAAAACGCGGAAGCAGGTCATTTTCGAAGATCACTCGACCGTTCCCGATGTACCGAACGCCGTCCTGGGGCGATCTGAGAAGTCAAGTGGCTGGTCGGCCGGCGGCGCCGTGCGTTTTCACACAGGCTCGCCGATGACAAGTCTCACGGTGGGGCGGATCGGCCGCGCCGCGACGTGTCGGCTGATCGCCCCCCCCCGGCACCAGTGGCGGCTTCGAATCGGAATCGATGGCAGGTTCGAAGTGGAAATGGCGGCGGGTTTGATCAGACTATGCAGTTGCGCGGCCGAGTCGCCGCTGCGGGCCCAATCCGCAGAGTCAGGGCAGGGCGCCCATGTTCGGCGCCTTCACCCTGGAGATCCGAATGGCGGATGCCAATCCCTACTTGAACGCCCGGCGTGAATGGGATGAGCGTTATGGCGACGCACTGTCTCGGGCTCATCACTGGCGCCTTGCCGCGTTCGCCAGTCTCGTCGTGGCCGCGCTGGCGGTGGCTGGCATCGCCTACGTTGGCGGACAGAGCAAGATCGAGCCCTTCGTCGTGGCTCTCGACAAGATGGGTGACCCGGTGGCCGTGGCGCGGCCCGCGGGCGGCAGCGCGGTCAGCCAGCGGATCATCGAAGCGCAGGTCGCGAACTGGATCTGGACGGCGCGGACCGTCGTGCCGGACGCCGTGGCGCAGAAGGCACTGATCGCCAAGGTCTATGCCGTGGCGGCCGTGGGCGCTGCGAGCTACCTCAACACCTATTACGCCGCGCATCCGCCGTTTGGCGATTTCACGATCAACGTCACGATCACCAGCGTGCTGCCGATCAGTCGGGACACATGGCAAGTGGGTTGGGACGAGATGCGTTACGTCGGCGGACAGCCCAAGCCAGTCGAGCACTGGCGGGCCAACATCACTACAGGGGTCGATCCCAAGCTCGCCGACAGCCCGCAGGTCATGCTCGATAACCCCTTGGGGCTGTTCATCAAGAACGTCACCTGGACGCCGATCGTGGGCGGAGCAGCGTGAGGCGGGGCAGCGATCGCAGGTGCACATGGCATCGATCCTCAGGCTGCGCGCCCTTGGTGATCACACTCAACTCATCTGCCGCGGCGATGCGCGGCGCCGGCCAGTTCTTCGAGGCCCTGATCGCCCCACGAGGCAGCTGCAGCCTGAGATCATCCATTCACCACTTTCCACGAGGAGCAGTGAAATGAGTTTGGCAAAGACCGTCATCGCCCTGGCCGTCTCGGCGGCAGCGGGCGCCGCTTACGCCGGTCCGTCGGCAGATCGAACCCCGCTGCCTGAAACGAGGGCCGAGCAGTTTGCCTCCCCGCAAACGAGTCGGCAGATCTACGACCGGAAGGCGGCGATTCCGCTGTCCTGGCGGGCGACGTCGGCCGCTGCGCAGACCTGGTTGCAGACCGGCAATGCGCCGAGCATGGTGGGCACGAATGGCGAGGTGATGTATGCCTACGGTCAAAGCCAGCCGACCATCACCTGTGCCCCGCTGCACATCTGCCTCATCAACCTGCTGCCCGGTGAGCACATCACCAACGTGAGCATCGGCGACAGCGTGCGCTGGCTGGTGCAGACCGCCGACGCGGGGCAGGCACCCGTCGTCGTGGTCAAGCCGACCGCGGACGGGTTGAGTACCAATCTGGCCGTGACCACGGACGCCGGCCGCGTCTACTACATGACCTTGGTCAGCGACAAGCACACCTATGTGCCGCAGATCGGGTTCTACGATCCGCAGCAGCTTGTCATCAACATGCAGAGCCAGGCCCTGCGGCAGCGTGCGGCAGAAGCGGCGAAGAAGGAAGGCGTGGTCGCACCGCTCGGGCAGGTCGATCCATCAACACTGGACTTCGACTACGCCTGCAAGCCGGGTGGCGGGCATGCCGGCCTGGAGCGCGACGACCTGACTCCGGTCCGGGTGTTCGCCAGCGGTGGTCACACCTATCTGCAAATGCCCGGCGGGATGAAATACGCGGATGCGCCGGCGGTGTTCAACGTCAGCAACGACGATACCGAGCTGATGAACAGTCGCCTGGTGCACGGCTATTTCATCATCGACGGGTTGCCGCAAAAATTCAAGCTCGTGGTCGGCGTCGGCAAGAGTTCGCGCAGCGTGGTCTGCCGTCATGGGCAGATGAGCGCCGATTTCTGGTCCCGCTGAGGGGACGCGATGAACCTGAACCAGGAGTCTGGTCCCGACAAGGTTGCCCCAGCGCAGGTCGATGACGCGTTGCTTGCGCAGGACGTTGACGGCGGCTCGGCCAAGGGCAGGAAGAGTTTGAGTCTCCGCGGGGCCCCCGCGGCCGGGGGAGCCCGCCTGAGCAGGAACTTCAAGAGAGTCGCCTTCATCGCGGGCGGGGCGGTGGCCGGGGGGATGGTGATCGGGATCATGACCGCGGCGAACAAGCCCGCGGGCCCAGCCGAGAACGAAGGCCAGACCCAGATGGTCGGGCAGACATCACCTGACATTTCGGCGATGCAGCGCGCTGCGGCCAGCCTGCTGGGCACCCCGGCACCGACGGCGAGCGCAGCCAGCCATGCGGCGCCCGCAGCACCCGGGCCTGGAGCGGCGTTGTCCAGCCCCGGCGCGGCGGTGGTGGCGAACGGCACTCCACGGCAACCGACGCCCGCCCAGAAATATCGCCAGTGGCTGCAAGAGCAACATTACAAGGGCCTGGAAGACGCCGTGCTGGCAGCGCAGAGTGCGCAGTTGTCCAAGACGGCGCCCGAGGGCACGTCGGCGCTTGGGGAGCCGAGGCAGCCCCAACCCGACAAGGCAGACAATCTCGACCAGCTTGCCCAGGCCGCCGCAGGGCAGGGCGGTGCCAGCGCCGCGTTGCAAAGGGCGCTTTCCGGGGCGCAGCAACCAATCCGCGCCCTGCAGTCGCCACAGCAGGCGAACGCCGCATTCCCCGACGCTGCCGCTTCCAATGCGGACAACGGCTACCTTGCCGCAGCAGTGCAGCCTCCGATCAGCCACCACGAGCTGTTCGCGGGCTCGGTGATCCCAGCCGTCATGCTGACCGGAGTCGACAGCGATCTGCCCGGAAGCATCACCGCCCAGGTGCGGCAGACCGTCTACGATAGCCTCAATCCCAGCGTGGTGCTGATCCCGCAGGGCACCCGGCTGGTGGGCGAGTACAGCAGCCAGGTGGCCTACGGGCAAAGCCGCGTGCTCGTGGCCTGGAACCGGTTGATCTTCCCCGATGGGGCCATGATCGATCTCGAGGGCATGGCAGGCACGGACGGCGAGGGGCAGGCCGGCTTCCACGACTTGGTGGACAACCACGACATGCGCATCTTCGGCAGTGCCATTCTGATGAGTCTGCTCGGCGTCGGCGCGCAGCTCAGCCAGCCGCAGAGCGCCAACGCGCTGACGACGCCGAGTGCCAGCCAGCAGGCCGCGGCAGCGATGGCCGAAGGACTCAACAATGTCGGCACGAATGTGCTCAACCGGAACCTGGACATTCAGCCCACGCTGAACATCCGGCCTGGCTACGCATTCAACGTGCTGGTCAACCGGACGATGATTTTGCCGCCGTATGAGAGGAGGTAGCGGCGCGGAGGTAAGCGGGGCTTGGCCGGCGTCATCGGGCTCACCCGAGCAGCCGCGATCGAGAGGCAGCGCAAGCGGGAGCAAGGGATGGGACGGTGAACCTAATGTCTGACTTACTGCGTTACCTGGCAACGTTCTCGGCGATCAACACGTCCGCCGGGATGCCTAGGCGGTGGTGCAATCTGCGGATCATGGCCAAGGTCAACGGACGCTTGCGATTCAGGACTTCGTAGACCCGATTGCTTTTGCCGATGATGGGCTCAAGATCCTTGACGGACAGGCCACTCTGCTCCATCCGGAATTTGATCGCTTCGACCGGATCGGGCGCGGCGATGGGGACGTGCTTGGCTTCATAGGCTTGCACCAGCGTGGCCAGGATGTCCAGACGATCCCCCTCAGGCGTGCCCAGATCTGGATCGGACGCTATCAAGGCAGAAATTTCCTTCAGGGTCGCCTTGTAGTCGGCTTCGATGTGGATGGGGCGGATGTCCATGTCTTCCTCTGTGGCCGGTTAGGCCATTTCAACGGTTTCCGCGTCAACGGCGTCGTACTCATTGTGGGTGCCGACGAACTTCACGTAGACGATCTGCAACTTGTAGGCTATCGCCACGATCAGCCGGTAGTCATTGCCTTTGATGTTGAAGACGACGCGACGGTTCTTTAGCACGCTGGCGCTGCGGTACTGCTGCTTGATGTCTGCGGGCTGGGTCCAGGCCGCATTTGTTGCTTCGTCATACCAAGCCTTGAGCGGCTGCTCAGCATCGGGGTGCAACTCACCAAAAGCTCGTAGGGTGGACACCGCAATCACTCGCATCACCTACAGTATAGTCCCAATATGGGACTCTGACGAACGCAAGCCGAGAATCCCCGTCGAAGAGTGAACGCTGTTTGCCAATGATCCGCAGTCGTTCGCGATTGATCAGAAGTCGTCCGTCGCCGATCGGTTTCCGGCGAACTCTGATCAGCGCTCGACCGAGTTTGATCACAACTCGTTCGCCGACTGTTTGGTCAGTTCGGCACAGGATAAGAGATGTCCGTGCAGGGATCCTCTTGGCGCACGGTCCCTGCACAGCAACATCCTGGTCAAACAACCGACACCATCACGCGCTGATCGACGGACACCGCATTCCGATCGACGGTGCATCGTTGACGATGCGGGCCCGCATCTGCGCCGTGGATGGGTTCTCCGCGGTTCCCTTGTTGCGCCTCCTGCAACCTCCGCGGCAATTCAGGTATGCCTACAACCCGCACTCTCGCCACGGAGTTTACTTACTCAGACGTCGGCAAGTAAGGCGACAAGAAAGAGCCTGGAGCCCGCATAAAACCTTACTGTGCTGTCGCGCTACTTACCGCTTTCTGAGTAACGTGGGCTGTCGAGCCACGCCGATCCCGTGAGGGCTCGGCCACGCTCGCAGGCAATCCTGGGTACGGGTGGTCGGCGGCGGGTCAAGTTAGGAATCGCGGTCAAGGACTTCAAAGAATTGACCGACGTCGACCTGCGCAGGGCCGCACACCTCGCAGTGTCGCCTCTTCCATCTTCCAGGGTGCCCGCTGGGATATGCAAGTTAGTTCGACATGTGTAGGTTTGGGGTGGCTCAGGAATTCGAAGACCATCGCAGCGGAAAGCACGCTGATGACGGCCGGCACGTAGAGCAGCCACACCCCCACATCCGACCACGAACTCGTTCACTACGGGTCGGTGGACACGTTTCGCATGTTTTGCCTGCCTTGGCCCATCTCGAACCGATCATGCCTGAAATTTCTGTTACCAAACGGTTCAAATTGCGGGGACAGGGTCAGAACCACCCAAGGGAAACCCATGACCCTGTAAACCTTGACAGGTTACAAATAGATGCTCTGCTGCAACACTCTTTGCGCCGTGCCGTTCATTCAGAGACCAGGGTCGGCCATGCTAGCGCGTGGGTTTCACTTCAAAAGGAGTTTGCATGAAGATCGTCAACAAGATGTCGTTGAAGGGCACCACGTCGAGCATCAACACGATGACCGTCGGTTTCAAGGACTCGAGCGAAGACCAGACCAAGCAAGCCAAGTAAAACAGGCTGAGAAAAACAAATGAGGTCGTCGGCGGATCGTGTATCCGCCGATTTTTGGGGTGCCAGCGTGAACGAATTTCAAAAGAACGAAGACCTGATCGAACGTTTTGCTCCGGGGTCTACGGAGTGGGGACAAAAGAACTTCCGACCTGTTTTTCCCGATCTGGCCGAAAAGATCATCGGCGACATCTATGGATTCGCCTATCGGCGGCCTGGCCTGGACTTGAAGACGCGGCATCTTGCCAGCCTTGCGGCCATAACCGCGATGGGCGGATGCGAGAACCAGTTGAACTTCCAACTTCGCGCGGCGTTGAATTTGGGGATTGCGCCCGAGGAGGTCCGGGAGATGTTTATCCAGGTTGCGGTCTTCGCCGGGAACGCACGGGCGATTAACGGGGCTATTGTTTTCAAGGCCATTCTCGACGAACGGGCGGCTGTGAAGCCGGAACAAGAATGATGAAGCTTAGCCCGTGGGCGCAGATTTGTACCTACGTGGCGTCGGATGCGGCTTTGAACGTGTCTGCTCGCGTTTTCCAGATATATTGCACGTGGTACTTCCTGAAATTCTTGGCGGCTGACGGGGGGTTGTCCTCCGTCCTGTTGTCAATATGGATCACAAGCACAGTCCTGCTGCCTTTTGTCGGGGTGCTCGGTGATCGCATCCGAAAAAGTTTTATCCTTCTCTTCGCAGGCAGCCTTGCCGTCGCCAGTGCATTCCTTTCGCTGATCGCGGTCAAGCATTTGGGAGGAAACCCGGATCATCGCGGGATTTTCTACGCGTTCCTCGTAATCGGGGTGATTTCGAGCTCCAGCATCGCGCTGCTCTTTCCCCTAGGCACGCCTCTGATCGCGGAGATTGCCTCATCCGAATCCGACATTCATCGCGGGATTCGGCTGAAGTCGTCGATGTTCATCGTCAACTTGCTGTTCGGACCCACGTTGGCGGGTCTTGTCATTGGGCGGTTCAGTGGTGAAGCGGCGCTGGTGCTGGCCACTGCTGCGGCGGTGATCGGCCTTGGTCTGGCGTTGATCTTTTCCGGTTCATTCAGTTCCAAGCGCGTCGAACGCACAGCGTCATCGCAATTGCCAAGGTTTTTCCACGAGTTGCGCGGTGGGGTCAGGCGCGTGTTGAGAATCAAGGCCGAACGGACCATTGCCATCGCGTCCCTGTTCGCCAACATGCTCTTGGTACCGTTCCTGTTTTTGGTTCTGCCCGCAAAGGTGATCGGCAGCGGCATGTCAATGCTGGAACTTGCCGGTGTCGAGATTGCGATGGGCGCGGGTGTCCTGGCCGCGTCGGGGTTCTTGATTCGGAAGCTCCAGACGATTCTGAGCGAACACGGCATCGCGTCGCTCGGGGTCTGCGTGTTGGGACTGTCGATCTTATCCTTTGCCTACGTGGAGTCGCTATGGCTGCTTTGTTTCTTCGCATTCGCACTTGGCATCGGCCTGACCGCATTCAATGTCACGGTGAATTCCAAGAGAGCCAGTGCAATTCCGGACGGTTACCGATCAACCATGGAATCAACTCTTTTGTTTGCCTGTACGTTGGCTGCGCCAGCCGGAATATGGCTTTCTAAGATCGCTCTGAAGAGTCTTTCGCCGGACCAAGTCATCGTACTTGGAAGCGGTACGTTCTTGGTAGCCATCGCGGCGATTGCGTTCTCGCGAGCATTGCGCGACATGCTCAATGCACCGCAAGGGACCACACCCTATTACATGACCACAAACCACACATTATTTAACTGAGGAGATAATCTTGGAATTCAGCTTCATCCCCAGTCGCGAAATTGCGACGGCGTTGCAGGCAAGTTTCCGGCAGCAACTGAAGGCCAGATATATCGACATGTTGGAGCAGTTGCGCGATGCTGGCGTAGAGGGTATATCCGAAACCACATTGGACGCGCTGATGGCTGTGCCTGCAAGCGGCATGAATGGCCTCTTCAGCTTTGTCTATCATCGCAGCATCGAGCTTCTTGAAGAAGGCCGCTTTGCTGAGGTCGGAAAACTGTTCGATCTGCTCGTCGAAGGACGGTATGACACGCTGCCAAAATTCCTTCCTGCTGATCGGATTGATGCCGCGTTGTTCTCGGATATTCTGAGTGGAATAAGCAAGGGGACGACCCACAAGGAGATACGGCTCCGGGCGGTTGAGCCGCGCCTTGAAGACCATGCCGCTGAGTGCATCAAAAGCGGTATGGAGACGCTTTACAAAGCCTTGCCGGACCTGGCCTTTGAAATCGACACGTTGGTCGGCTCCGTGATGTTCTTTGAATCCGGGGGCGACACGACCGAACGGGCGACTTCCTTAACGGGAAATACGTTCCAGTCGTTGATCCTAATCAATGCAGTGATGGAGCCGGACTGGATATTTTTTCTCGATAAATTCATCCATGAGGCGGCGCACACGTACTTGTTCGCAATGAACCTTCAAGAAGAGCTTGTCACCAACACAGACGGGCCATGTTATCAATCGCCGCTGAGAAGGGACGCACGGGATATGGCAGCAATCTATCACGCTACCTTCGTCATCCACCGCCTCATTTATGCGTTTGATAATATCTTGAAGAAGGTTGAGGTCGAAGAGTCCGATTCCAAGAAGATTTCGGGGCTGATCAAATATTATCAATCACGCCTTGATTCCGGGTTTGACACGGTCATGGAGCACGGGGAACTCTCGCCGCTGGGAGTGAAGCTGATCCGTGAAGGCCAAGATTACGCCGTGTCCTTGCGTCCAGTCCTCGCATCTGGCGATCCAGTCTTGGCTTGAGTTGATTGATCCTGCTCACCCGAGTTCGACATCCGGAGCCCTGAAACGGCGATTTTCGGGGGGTGGGGTCTATATGAATCGGCTATCTGGATTTGGCTGTGTTCACTCTATCGACGCTTTGGCTCCGTCACAACTGACGATAGGCACACTCAAATTGTGCATCGCAAGTTCCATTTCTCCAGGACAGTGAGACCAATGATCAAAATTAGTATCCTCTACCCGAACAACAAGGGCTCTAGGTTTGACGTTTCGTACTATGTTGAAACTCACATGCCTCTTTCCATTAAGCTTTTGAGTGCGCAATCAGGCTTCAAAGGAGTGTCTGTAGAGCATGGTGTTGGCGGAGCAGTCCCTGGGTCTGAGCCTGCATATATTGCGATGTGCCACTTCCATTTTGATTCCATCGAAAGCTTCTTGGAAGCTTTCATGCCTAACGCAAAAGTGCTTCAAGGCGATATGCCAAACTACACAGACATAGAGCCGATTATTCAATTCAACGAAATACTCCTATCACATTAAAGCCAGGAGATGCAAAAGATGATTTCACTGCCTTGGCGCGGTCGGTTGACTGAGTTCGATGAAGCGTGATGAAGATTCTTGCTATTTCCGGAAGCCTAAGAGCCGCCTCAATCAACTCGGCACTGTTACGGACGATTGTTCGATTGGCTCCGGATGAAATTGAATTGTTTCAAGGCTTAGGTGAATTGCCGTTATTCAATCCAGATCGCGAATCAAATATACCGGCGACTGTCAACGATTTTCGGCGCCTAGTAGCGGCCGCTGATGCCATATTAATAGCAAGCCCTGAGTACGCTCACGGAGTCACTGGGAGCATTAAGAATGCGCTTGATTGGCTTGTCAGCTACGAACCATTTGCTTATAAGGCCGTTGCCGTCCTCAATGCTTCATCTCGTGCCCAGCATGCAGACGCGGCTCTTCGAGAGATTCTTAAGACAATGGCAGCGAACGTTGTCGAATCTGCTTCGGTAACCATTCCATTATTAGGTGCTGGCCTGGATGAAAACGGCATGGTTCAAACGCTATCGATTGTTGAAGCGATTCGGAAGATGCTTTCAAGTTTGCATGAAGCAGTAGCCGTACAGCGACCCTCACAGTCACCGTCCTTTCCAGTGCCGACGCAGTGTCTCCCAACATCCTGAACCTCTTCGACTTCAAAGTGCAGCGGGTCGAGGAAGCCGACCACGACTATCACGCCTATGCCGAAGTTTCGACTCCTCCCGGAGTTTGCACAGTCTGCGGCTCTGATCGCCTGATCGGCCATGGCCGTAATGAGCAAGTCATCCGCGACCTCGTCCCATTCATCCACTCGGCAATTGGAGCCGGGTTTCCAGCTTGACTTCGCGCAACGCCACCGCTGTCTTCAACTGGCGCACGCCCTTGATCTTGAGCATGAAGCGCGAGACGAAACGATCGAATGCCTGCGCATCTGGCACGTAGATCTTTAACAGGTAGTCCGCATCGCCGGTGATGACCCAGCACTCCTGGATTTCCGGTGCTGCGCGCACGGCCCGCTCGAAATCGGCGACGACAGCCTCAGAGTGCTTCTCCAGACTCACCTGCGTAAACATGCACGAGTCCAGGCCCAACTTCGTGCGGTCAAGGAGTGCGGCATAGCGGACGATCAGGCCGCTTTCCTCCATATCCCGCAACCTCCGCCAGCACGGGGGCGCCGACAGTCCGATCGAGTCGGCGAGCGCCTGCACCGTGATGCGCCCGTCGCTCTGCACGATGTCGATCATGCGGCGTACGTAGGAATCCTGCAGGAGATCGGATGTTTCTTTCGACATGACGGCACTATTGGAAAAATACTTGCTGCATAACCCCATAGTTGCAGCCATTTGATTTTAATCTTAGCGCATACTGGTAATAGTATCGATTCGTCAGATGGCAGTTACGCCTGACCGCAGCAGCGACAACGCGCGACATTGACTCGTCGTACCAGTTGAGCCAGAACCGAGTCAGTCGCACCTTGCCTGCATTTCCCGAGAAGGAGTCTCACCATGTTGACCTTGCAACGTTGTGCGATAGCCGCCATGCTCGCGGCCTGTTCCGCAGCACCCGTCCTTGCGGCACCCAGCGTGGTCACCCTCGGCTATGCCGGGCCGATGACCGGCCCGGCCTCTGCCTACGGCAAGGATGCGGCCAACGGTGTCTCGATGGCGATTCAGCACCTGAACGCCGAGCACGCCAGCATCGACGGCAAGCCGGTGACCTGGAAGGTGGATGTGGAGGACGACCAGGGCGACCCCAAGCAGGCCACGGTCGTGGCGCAAAAGTTCGCCGATGAAAAAGTGAACGGCGTCGTCGGCCACCTCGAATCTGGCTGCACCTACCCAGCCTCGCGCATCTATGACCGCGCGGGCATTCCTGAAATCACCCCGGCTTCCACCGATCCCAAAATTGCCCAGCAGGGCTTCAAGACGTTCTTCCGCATGCTGGCGAACGACGACGCCATCGGCGCCGGCCTGGCGCAATACGCGGCACACCACCTGCACGACAAGACCGCCGCGGTGGTGGACGACGGCACCGCCTATGGCCAGGGCATCGCTTCCGTGTTCATTGCCGACGCGCAGAAGGACGGCATGCGCATCGTCGATCACCAATACACCAATGACCACGCGACCGATTTCACCGCCATCCTCATCCAGATCAAGGCGGCGCATCCGGCGGTGATTTTCTACGGCGGGGCCTATGCCCAGGCCGGGCCGATGCTGCGCCAGATGGCGCAGCTTGGCGTCAAGGCGCAGTTCATGGGCGGCGACGGCATCTGCACCGGCGAACTAGCGACACTGGCCGGCCCTGCGGTAAACGGCACGATTTGCGCCGAAGGCGGCACACCGCTGCAGGACATGCCCGGTGGGCCCACATGGAAGGCCCGCTACGTGAAGGCATTCGGCGCCTCCGCCCTGCAGCCGTTTTCGTCTTATGCCTATGACGCCACGATGGTGCTGGCCCACGCAATGATGAAAGCCAAGTCGGTCGATCCCAAGGTCTACCTGCCCTTCATCCGCCACGTCGACTACGAGGGCGTGACCAAGAAAGACATTCGCTTCACCTCCACCGGCGAATTGGTGCATCCGGTCATCACCCTGTCGCAGTTCAAAGAGGGAAAGAAAACTCCGCTGGCGGTGGAGAGCGTGCAATGAAACGGGCACGGCCGCAATGGGATGCGGTTGTTGATCGCGGTTTTCAGCCTTTTGTCAATTTTGGAGATCATTGCCATGTATGCCGACACCGATGCCGAATTCAGTGGTGAGCGCTCGACCAACTATCAGGATGCCCTGCGTCTGTATCCCGACGCGTGGCTACACGATTTGAAATTAATGCACGACTTGCTTCAACCAAGACCAGGGGAATCCATTGTGGAGGTTGGTGCCGGAACAGGGTACTTCAGCCGCGAAATTGCCAGAACGCTTGGTGCGAACGGCCGCCTGGACATCGTCGATCCCGCGTCAGAGCAAACGCAAGGGCTTGCCGAAATTCTGCCGCGCAATATCCGTATCCACCACCAGGCAGCAGAGGATATGGAACTGGCGTTCAAGGGTTTCGACGCGGTCTGGAGCCGCGGCGCCATCCATCATGTCCGCGACAAAACGCGGGCGTTTGAGCGATTCGCCGCGCACACCAAACTTGGCGGTCGGTTGGTGATCACCGACATCTTTGCGGGCACGACATTGGCGCGCTATTTCGATAGCTTCATCGCTCGCTCCTGCGTGACCGGCCATGAGGTGTCATTTTTGTCCCAAGATTTCGCCACCACAATTTGTGGATTGACGGGCTGGAGCCGCCCCGCGTTCTACGACAACACCGCTCGATGGCGATTTGCCGATTCTCAGCATCTGGGCAAGTTTTTACGTCTGCTGTTTTCTGCCAAGCCGGAGTATTCGGACGAGGATTGTCTTGAGGGAGTTCAGGACTTCCTGACAGTGCAAGATGGGGGCGGTAGTTGCACCTTGCTTTGGCCGATGACCACCTTGGTTGCGCAGCGTGCGGCGACGCATTGACTGACCCGTATGTCACCACCAGAACCTCTTGCAGAGACTTCAACGCAAATCACGGGCGGTGCAGTTCCGTCTCCGCTCGGTCTGCTGCTCGCCGTTTCTCTCGGCCTGTCCATGGTGCAACTCGACATCACCGTGGTCAACGTCGCGCTGCCGCAGATTCATCGCGAACTGCACACCACGCTGTCCGGCCTGCAATGGGTGAGCGACGCCTACGCGCTGAGCTTCAGCAGCCTGATGCTGGGCGCGGGCGAACTGGCCGACCTGTACGGCCGCAAGCGCGTCTACACCCTCGGCCTGGTGGTCTTCGTGCTGGCTTCGCTGCTGTGCGCCTTGTCTCCCTCTCTGGCCTGGCTGAACGCGGCGCGCGTGGTGCAGGGCGTGGGCGCCGCGGCTTTGTTGCCCAACTCCCTGGCCATACTGCGACAGGCCTTCGTCGATGCGCGCCTGCGGGCGCGGGCCATCGGCCTGTGGGCGGGTATTTCAGGAGTGGCGCTGGTGGCCGGGCCGACCTTGGGCGGGGTGCTGGTCGATGCGCTGGGCTGGCGGGCGATCTTCTGGATCAATCTGCCGGTCGGGCTGGTGGCTTTGCTGCTGACCGCCCGCTCCGTGCGCGAATCGCACGGGGACACTCAGCGGAAGCTGGACGCGGTCGGGCAGGTGCTGGCCACGGTGAGCTTGGCCGCCTTGCTGTTCGCCCTGATCGAAGGCCATGCGCTGGGCTGGGCCGCACCGCCCATCCTGCTGGCTGGCGGCGTCACCGTGTTGGGCGGCGGGCTCTTTGTCTTGTGGGAGGGCCGCGTGACCCAGCCGCTGATTCCGCTGACCTTCTTCCGCCTTCCTGCGTTTACCGGCGCCAATGTGGCGGCGGGCTTGATGAACTTCGGCGTCATGGGCATGCTGTTCGCCATGAGTTTGTTCTTCCAGCACGTGCAAGGCTTGTCGGCGGCGCAGGCCGGGGTGCGGCTGAGCGTGATGTTTCTGCCCTTCGTGGTGCTGGTGTCGTTCGGCGGGCGGCTGGTGGGGCGGTTCGGCGCGCGCTGGACATCTGTCGCCGGGTTGGCGCTGATGGGAGTCGCCTATCTCGGCTTGGTGCGCGTTGAGGCGCAGACCCCATTTCTTGCGATGGCGCCCTGGCTGCTGGTGGCCGGGCTGGGCCTGGTGCCGGCCATGCCGGCCGTGGTGCATGCCGCCATCGGCGCCGTGCCGCACGAACGCGCCGGCATGGCCTCGGCGGTGAACAACACCGCACGGCAAGCGGCTGGCGCGCTGGGCATCGCTTTGCTTGGCGGTTTCCTGCATCTGCACGCGGGAGGCATGGCGGGCACAGGTGCGGCGCTGCTAGGGGCGGCGCTGGCTTTGCTGGCCGGGGCCCTCATCGCGGCCTGGACGCTGCGCTGATGTGTGCTTCAAGAAATTCAATGCCCAGGACCTGCGCCTGAAATGTGACGAATGGACCGGTCCACAATGTGCTTGATTAACCAACCCCAGGGGGACGTCAAATGACTGCCGTGGCGAAAAGCGAGAAGGCGCAGATCATCACTCAACTGAGGGAATTATTCGGTGAGCGATGTGCACTGGGTCAGACCATTCGCGATCAGCACGGAAAAGATGTCTCCTTTCATCCGACATGCCCACCTGATGCCGTCGTCTTTGCGAAGTCCACGCAGGATGTCGCAGCAGTTGTCGATATCTGCCACGCATCTTCAGTTCCTGTCATTCCATTCGGTACGGGAACATCCTGTGAGGGAGGAATCGGGGCGATCTCAGGCGGCATATGCATTGATCTGTCGCAGATGAATGCCATCCTCGAAGTCAACACCGCAGACTTCGATTGCCGAGTGCAGGCCGGAGTGACGCGAAAACAGTTGAACGCTGAATTGCATGGCACCGGGCTTCACTTTCCAATCGATCCGGGCGCGGATGCCTCTCTTGGCGGCATGGCGTCGACGCGCGCGTCAGGAACGAATGCGGTGCGCTATGGCACGATGCGTGACAACGTGATGTCACTTCAGGTTGTGATGTCGAATGGAGAGATTATCGAAACGGGTGGGCGCGCCAGGAAATCTGCAGCAGGCTATGACTTGACCCGCCTGTTTACAGGTGCTGAAGGGACTTTGGGGATCATCACCGAGTTGACGCTCAGACTGCATCCACTGCCAGAAGGCGTGAGTGCGGCACGATGTGGCTTCCCCAGTCTGCAGACAGCCATCGACACAGTCATCCAGGTGATCCAGACAGGTATCCCCATTGGCCGCATCGAATTTCTGGATGAACTGCAAGTTGCAGCCTGCAATCGCTATTCGAAGCTTAATCTGCCTGAGGTGCCAACGTTGTTTTTCGAGTTTCAAGGTTCCCCCGCGAGCCTCGCAGAACAAGTCGAGATGGTTGAGGCCATTGCGCGCGACAACGGAGGCTCTGGCTACGCTTGGGCGACGACGCCCGAGGCTCGCTCCCAACTCTGGCAAGCGCGGCACGATGTGTGGTGGGCAGCGCTAGCGCTGCGTCCAGGATGTCAAGGCATACCAACCGATGCGTGCGTACCGATCTCCATGCTCGGTGATGCCGCAGTTGCTGCTCGGCGAGACGTTCTGGAGTTGGGGTTGACTGCGCCGATGTGCGGACATGTTGGTGATGGCAATTTCCACCTGTGCATCGTTGTCAACCCCGACGATGCCGATGAAATGACGCGCGCGGCGGAACTCAACGCCCGCTTGATGCGACGCGCCATCAGACTCGGTGGGACATGCACGGGGGAGCATGGCATTGGATACGGAAAGCTCGATTTTCTTGAACTCGAACGTGGCCCTTCAATGCACGCCATGGTTGCGATCAAGAAGGCCCTGGACCCCCGCAACATCATGAATCCGGGCAAGGTCCTGCGTGTGACAGACCGATATGACACGTTCCAATGATGAATTGGTATGCGTATCTAAAAAGAAGGCGGAAGGTGCTAGCGGTCAAAGGGGCTGAGCGTCGCGATGTGGACTAGCCATCTTCGAATCGCCGTCTCTTCTGCAGCGCTCATCCCGTCGAGCAATTCCTGCTCGACGCCGTCCACGCTTCTCCGGCAGCGGGCCAGAAGTCGCTTGCCATCGTCCGTGATGTCCATCTGCAGAACGCGTCCGTGCGTCGTATGACGCCGGCGCCGTAGCGCTCCCATGCGTTCCAGGTTGCCGACGATCACGCTCACCGTCTGAGGCGTCAGCAGGGACAGCCGCGCGACATCCGCGCCGCTGGCCCCTGGGTACGCGACCAGCATGGTCAGCACGGCGAATTGAGGCGGCGTCAGGCCGACCGCGGAAAGCGCACGCTCCATGCGCTGCCGATGCGCCACCTCGGCCTGGCGAAGCAGGTAGCCGATGTGCCCCGATTGGCCGCGCTTGCCTTCGCCCGCGTTCGGGATGGGGGTGACGTTCACTGCGTTCTTGCGCATGGTGTTCGAATTCGAATATCCTGTCGTTGTTCGAATTCTGATACTACGCCCACCACTTGACCAGGAGCCTCCCGATGACCCACACCGCCCCAAGACTAGATCGCGCGGACTATGAAAGCCTCGCGCCGCAGACCGTCGCGGCCCTGGGCGCGCTCGGACGCGCCGTGGCCGACTCCGGACTGGACAAGCAGCTCACGGAACTGATCAAGATTCGCGTCTCGCAGATCAACGGCTGCGCCTTCTGTCTCCAGTACCACCTGAATCTGGCCCGCAAGCTCGGGACTCCCATGGCCAAGGTCGATCTCGTCGCGACCTGGGCCGAGGCGAACATCTATTCGGCGCGCGAGCGCGCGGCGCTGGCCTGGGCGGAGGCACTGACGACGATGGCGACCGGATCCGTCGGCGACGCCGGATTCGACGATCTGCTCCTTCACTTCACGATGCAGGAAGCGGCGCATCTGAGCGCCGCGATCGGCCACATCAACGCCTGGAACCGCATCGCCGGGGGGCTGCGCTTCGCCCCACCGATCCCTGCCGGGCATCTTTCCGAACAGGCCGGCACATGAGCTCGGCGCACGGCGGCTCCGAAGGCGCGCGCAGCCCCCGAGGGGGGCGGGGCGAAGTGAGCGGGGGCCACGCATGCGCCGACGCTCGCACCGTGGAACCGGTCGACAGCATCGCGGCGGCGCTTGCCGTTCACCCCCTGATCGTCCAATTGCGTCCGCACCTGGCCGACGCAGACGAATTCCTCGAACGATGGGGCCGCCAATGCAAGGCCGGATATCGACTCGTCGTGCTCCGGGACGCGGGGACGCCGGTGGCCCTTGCCGGCTATCGCCTGCAGGAGAACCTTGTTCACGGAACCTTCCTCTACGTCGACGATCTGGTGACGGACGCGCGGTGCCGAAGCAGCGGTTACGGCGAGCAATTGATACGGTATCTGCAGGAGCAGGCGCATGAAGCCGGTTGCAGCAAGCTCGTGCTGGATACGCCGATGAGCAATGCGCTCGGCCATCGCTTCTACTTCCGCTGCGGACTGCTCGCGACGGCGCTCCGGTTCAGCACTGAGGTGCCCCATAGGGTTCGGTGAATCTCGGAGGAGTCATCGCCTGCCGGCGATCGCGTCCCCGTTGTCGTGGACGAGTTCGGTCAGCAGGTCGGCGATCAAGCGCACCCGCGGAGAATCCCGTAAGCCCTGCTGGATCACCAGCCAGATGTCCTGCGACACGCACCGCGACGGCGCCAGGCAGCGTTCCAGCAGCGCGCTGGCGTCGGCGATGTAGCAGGGCAGGACCGCCAGGCCAAGACCTTGCTCCGCGGCGTGGAGCTGGGTGAAGATGCTGTTGGCGGTCAACGCGATCGCGGCCTGCGGGAAGTGCTCGCGCTGCCAGCGGGCCTGCACCAGGTGCTGCACCGAGACGTCCCAGCCGATCCACGGCAGGTTGGCGAGCGCGGCCTGGCTGCGCTTGGCCGCGGTCGGCACCAGTCCCTTGCGCGCGTAGACGGCGTAGGCCTGGATCCCGAGCTTGCGCACGACCAGTCCGCCGGCTTCGGGGCGGACCAGGCGCAGTGCGAGGTCGGCGTCGCGGCGGTAGAGATCCTGCACGGCGGAGCCGGTGAGCAGTTCCAGCACCAGGTCGGGGTAGCGCGGCGCCAGTTCGGCCCAGCGCGGCAGGATCAGCAGGTTCGCCAGCGCGTCGTTGGTGGCCAGGCGCACATGGCCGCGCGGTGTGGCGCTCATGTCCGCAGCGTGGCCCCGCAGTTGCACGACGGCGTCCTCGACGCGGCGCGCCTCGTCCAGAAGCGCGCCGCCGTCCTCGGTCAGCCGGTAGCCGCTGGCGTGGCGCACGAACAGCGACACGCCGAGCGCCTGCTCCAGTTGCACGACGCGCCGGCCGACCGTCGACGGACTCACGCCCAGTTGCACCGCCGCGCCCGATAGGCTGCGGGTCCGTGCGACCAGCAGGAACAGGCGCAGATCGTCCCAGTTCAGGTTTTCCATAGATGCAAAACAGGCTTGCGTGGATTGGCCTTCACGAGCATAGCGCTGCTCCGAATAATGGCCGGTATCGCGGCATCCGGCCGCTTGCCTTCGGAGATGTTCCATGGACACACGACACCTGGGCCGCGACGGCCCCGAGGTTTCCGCCATCGGCCTTGGCTGCATGGGCATGAGCGACTTCTACGGCAGCCACGACGATGCCGCCTCCGAAGCGCTGATCGGCGCGGCGCTGGATCGCGGGGTCAGTCTTTTGGATACCGCGGATGCCTACGGGCCCCACACCAACGAGCAACTCGTCGGCCGTGCTATCCAGGGCCGCCGCGCTCAGGTGTTCCTGGCCACCAAGTTTGGCATCCGCCGCGACCCGGCCGATCCGAGCGCGCGCGGCATCGACGGCCGCCCGGAGTATGTCCGCAGCGCCTGCGACGCCAGCCTCAAGCGGCTCGGTGTGGACCATATCGATCTCTATTACCAGCACCGCGTCGATGCCAGCATGCCGATCGAGGACACGGTGGGCGCGATGGCCGACCTGGTGCGCGTCGGCAAGGTGCGCTACCTGGGGCTGTCCGAAGCCGGACCGGCGACGCTGCGGCGCGCGCATGCGGTGCATCCGATCACGGCGCTGCAGAGCGAATACTCGCTGTGGACGCGCGACCCCGAGGACGAGGTGCTGGCCACCTGCGCCGAGCTGGGCGTGGGCTTCGTCGCCTACAGCCCTCTGGGGCGCGGCTTCCTCACCGGCGCCATCCGCAGCCCAGCGGACTTCGAGACCGGCGACTATCGCCGCGGCAGCCCGCGCTTCCAGGGCGAGAACTTCGAGCGCAACCTCGAACTTGTCGGGGCGGTGCGCGACCTCGCGGCGGCGAAGGGGTGCACCCCGGCGCAGCTGGCGCTGGCCTGGGTCCTCGGCCGCGACCCGCACATCGTGCCGATTCCGGGAACGCGTCGGCTGGCCCGGCTGGAGGAGAACCTGGGCGCGCTGCGCGTCACCTTGACCCGCGAAGAGCGCGAACGCATCGACACGCTGTTCCCGCAGGATGCGGCCAGCGGCGCGCGGTATCCGGAGACCATGATGGGCCTGGTGCGCGGATGATGGGGCGCGGCCGGTCTCCCGTTCCCATCCGTCCCGACGCCATGGAATACGTTGCCGATCGGCGAACTGCCAACGCACGTTTCACCGTGCTGATGGCGGCAGCCTGCGGCATTTCGGTCGCGAATCTCTATTACGCGCAGCCGCTGCTGCTGCAGTTCGCCCAAGATTTTCACGTCACGATCGCCACGATCGGTGTCGTGCCATCGGCCGTACAGGTCGGCTACGCGGCCGGGCTCATCCTTCTCGGTCCGCTGGGCGATCGCCACGCCCGCCATCGCATCATCCTCTGGCTATCGGCGCTGCTGGTACCAGCGACCGTTTCGGCTGCGCTGGCACCTTCGGTGGCGTGGCTGGCGGCGGCAGCGTTCGCCGTCGGTGTATTGTCCTCGATTGCGCAGCAGATCATTCCGCTGGTCGCCCACCTGGCGCGGCCGGAGGAGCGCGGCCGATCCATCGGGACCGTGATGAGCGGTCTGATGATCGGCATTCTCGGCGGACGGGTCATCGCGGGCGCGGTGGCGCAGTGGGCCAGCTGGCGCTTTGTGTTCATCGTCGGCGCGGCGCTCGACGCCGCGATGTTCGCGATGCTCTGGGCCGTCCTGCCGCGGCAACCCGCACCGGCGGATGGTGAGCACCGCCGCTATCTCGGCCTGATCGTGTCCACCTTCTCCCAGCTCGGACGATTCCCGGAATTGCGCTCGGCAGCGCTGACCGGCGCGCTGTTCTTCGGCAGCTTCAGCGTGTTCTGGGTCGGATTGACGCCGTTGCTGCAAAGTGCCGCCTACGGCTACGGGCCCGCGGTCGTGGGAGCCTTCGGCCTGCTGGGGATTGCCGGCGCGAGCGCTGCGGCGATCTCCGGGCGCTGGTCGGATCGCGCGCGAGGTCCCCGGCGCGTTCGCGGCGTCGCCCTGCTGATCGTGCTGTCGTCGTGGGCCGCGGCGGTCGTCGGCGGGCATGCGCTCTGGGGGCTCGTCGTCGGCATCGTCGCCGTGGACGCCGGGTGCCAGGCCGCGCATATTGCCAACCAGGCATCGATCCACGCGCTTCCGGGCGAGGTGCGCAACCGCGTCAACGCCCTGTACATGACGTGCTACTTCGGCGGAGGGGCTCTCGGCTCCTTGCTGGCGAGCCACGCCTGGAGCCTGGGCGGATGGCCCGCCGTGGTCTTCGTGGGAGCCGGTTTTGCGCTGTTGGCGCTGCTCGCGCACGGACTGGGTTGAAAGGGCAGGGGAAGGTGTTGGCGCAAGGAGATGCTGGCGCACAAACCCTGAGCTCGGCAGCGCTTGCTCCGGATTGCTCCGCCAGTCAATCAGCGGCTTGCGCGATGACCTGCAGCACGCATCTGAACTAGAATTGCATGAAATCTCAACGAGGGTTTAGGCATGTCCGGTGTGGCTCATCAGCCTGCAGGGTCCAAGCGGGAAGCGGTGACGCGACTCGCGGGTGAGCTGCGCGCCGGGCGCGTCTACAGGCGCGAAGACCTGCTGCCGTTCTCGACGGCGGTGGACCGTCATCTACGCGAGCTCGTGGATGGGGGGCGCTTGGCGAAGCTTGCCCAGGGGTTGTATTACGCGCCCCGTCGGTCTCGGCTCGGGGTGCTGCCGCCAGATGATGAAGAGCTTGTTGCCGCCTTCTTGCGTGACAAGGACTTTCTGCTGTTCTCGGCGTCCGCCTACAACTCGGCAGGGATTGGCGCGACCCAGTTGTACAACCGTACCTTGGTCTACAACCACAAGCGCCACGGCGTCGTCAAACTGGGCAACCGACAGTTCGACTTCCGCATGAAGTCGCGCTTCCCGAAGAGGCTTACGCCTGAGTTTCTGTTCGTCGATGCGCTGAACAACCTCGGCGATCTTGCGGAAGACCAGGCAGCGTTGCTGGAGCGCGCCCAGGGCCGAGCAGCTTCCTTTGATCGACAGCGGCTGCTGCGAGCCGTCGAGAGCTATGGCTCGATGGCAACCAGGAAGCGCCTTGCGGCCTGGCTACATGCCTGACTTCCTGCACGACCGACGCGACTTTGCGCAACTCGTCTCGATCGTGGCCGGCGAGCGAGGCATTGATCCCGTGCTCGTCGAGAAGGACTACTGGATCATGCACTGCCTCTGGGGCTTGCAGGCGCAGGGCTTCCAGTTCGAACTGAAGGGGGGGACATCGCTCTCCAAGGGCTTCGGCGTCATCCATCGATTTTCGGAAGACATCGACATTCGCATCGAACCACCCGAGTCGATGCAGGTCCGAACAGGGCGGAACCAAGACAAGCCCGCGCATGTTGAGTCGCGGCGCGCCTTCTACGATTGGCTGGCGGCAGGGATCAAGATTCCCGGGATTTTGACCGGGGAGCGCGACACGGCGTTCGATGACGAGAAACTGCGCAGTGCGGGCGTTCGTCTCAACTATCCATCTGTCAACCGAGCGCTGCAAGGCGTCAAAACCGGCATTCTGCTGGAGTTGGGCTTCGACGACACGGCGCCGAATCGCGCGGTGACCATCTCGTCTTGGGCATACGACGCGGCTGTGGCGCGAGGTGTGAAAATGGCGGACAACCGAGCTCAGCAAGTGCCTTGCTACGCGCCAACGCACACCTTCGTCGAGAAGCTGCAGACGATCTCGACCAAGTACAGGCGGCTCGGTGACGCGAAGGAGTTCCCCAAGAACTTCCTGCGGCACTACTACGATGTTTACTGCCTGCTAGGCCTGCCCGAGGTCCTGGCGTTTCTCGGGCAGCCTGCGTACGAGGAGAGGAAGCGGCAGCGCTTTCGTGGCGGTGACGAACTGAAGATCGCAAAGAACGCCGCTTTTCGGCTCGAGGACCTTGCGCAGCGGCAGCTGTTCAGTGAGGAGTACCGGAAGACGTCGGCGCTGTACTACCTTGGGCAGCCGCCGTTCGAGGATCTGCTCGCACGTATCCACGAGCACATCGTGGTGATGTGAGATTTGGTCAGAGCCAATACGGAGGCAACTGCTTGCCAGCGGCGCCCCGATGATTATCGCCCCTGCTGTCGCGCCGGACACCAAGCAAAACCATGGTACGGAACATGGCATGATCCATGCATGTTATTGATAAGTCGAATGAAAATGTTCCCCCTCTCTCCGCCAATAAGCTGAACTAAGCCCATGATTCAATGGGTTTTTTCTTTTCTGGATTGCCTTCGTCTTACCGCTCGTCTTACCCGCGTGCAAGGATCGGGCAGTTATCCACAGGTTGATGACGCGATCCGCGCCGTCAGGCATGGCGTTCGGCATGGCAGGGTAGATGTGGAAATATTTTCACATCTAGATCTTGGCAAATCTCGCGATCTTGCCGCCGAGAAGTCCGGGCTCTTGGCGATTGCGCGGGCGATTGAAGATCGGCCGTCTGCGCGTTGTGCCGCAAGCCCACAAAGCGCTGAAAGCGCAGCCGGTCCAGCAACAAGAATTCCCTCTGCTTGTCGCAAGTTGTAGAGCTGCTGGATCACCAGCATGCGCATCATCAGTTCGGTGGGGAGTGGCGGGCGATCACCGCGGATCCGGCGCGGGCGCGGCGGCGCCCCGTCGATCTCGGCCACCAGCGCGGCAAAGCCCACATGCGCGGCCAGCTTGGCCAGCGCGCAGCCAATCCAGTTCAGCTTGGTTTCGCGTTCTTGCTCCGCGAACAGAGAGACTGATCTTGATCATTCCTACGCCCCCTCGCGTCATGCAGACCCCGCCATGCCAGGGTTGTCAGGTGATGGGGGAGATTTTTCGAGGTGCCCGGGCGATTGATCTCTGCACCAAGAACAAGCTAGGCTGCGCTCATCCTTCGTTAGATGAGATTGAGGTCGTCATATGTATTTCTCTCGGGTTGTCTGGGGTGCTGTGTTGATGCTGGCAAGTACCGCGTGGGTTTTGCCCGTGGCGAATGCTTGTACGCGCATGGTGTATCACGGTGAGCACGGTTTGGTGGTGACCGGCCGCACGATGGATTGGCGCGACGAAATCCCTGCCAGTTTGTGGATTATGCCGCGCGGGCTGACGCATGACGGTGGTGCGGGGGCTGATTCGGTGCACTGGACTTCGCGATTCGGCAGTGTCGTGACGAGTTCCTTTGGGTTCAGCACAGTCGATGGCATGAACGAAAAGGGCCTGGTTGCCAATATGTTATGGCTCGCTGGCACCAGATACCCAGAAACGCAGGGCGCCAAAAACCAGCTGAGTGTGGCCGCGTGGGTGCAGTACTTTCTCGACAATTTCGCCACGGTTGATGAGGCCGTTAAGGCCATGCAGGCCGATCCGGTGACCGTGGTGTCTAGCGTCATTCCCGGCACGAATCGATTCGCGACTTTGCATTTATCGATTTCCGATGCGCAAGGCGACAGCGCGATTTTCGAATACATCAACGGCAAGTTGTTGATTCATCATGGTCGTCAGTACCAAGTGATGACCAACGATCCCAGCTACGATGAGCAGTTGGCGATTCAAAAATACTGGCAAGATATTGGCGGCACTACCTTTTTGCCGGGAACGAACCGTTCGGCGGATCGGTTCGCTCGTGCCAGTTTTTATATTCATGCCATTCCGAAAACCGCCAATCCGGAACAAGCCGATGCGCAGGTCATGAGTGTGCTGAACAATGTGTCGGTGCCGATGGGAATTACCACGCCGGGGCAGCCGAATATTTCCAATACGCGCTGGCGCACGGTGGCCGATCAAACCACGCTGCGGTATTACTTTCAGGATGTTGAAACCCCCAATGCATTTTGGGTGGATTTGAAGCAGGCGAATTTGAAGGTCGGTGCGCCGGTGTTGCGCTTGCGTCTGGAGCAGCAGCCGGTGTACGCGGGCAATGTGCTCAAGGATTTCAAACCCGCGCAGCCCTTGAAATTTCTGTCGGTCGAGGAGGCGGAGGCTGCGCGCGGCCAGTAAGAAGTCCTACGGGCTGCCGCGCGGGTTTTTAGAGCCGGTCGAGAGTCGGCTGCTCGAATTCCAACGGTGGCGCCCCTACCGCCTGCCAAGCTTCCTCCCCTCGTCAGCCGCAGGAGACGCTTACGTGAATGGCGTTGTGCAGAGCGAACGGATGCTCATCGGCGGGCAGTTTGCGTGCGTGGAGGGCTTGATGAATGGGGCCGCCAGATGGCATCACCGTGTAGGGGCCATGATCCAAGAATGGGCAGACAAGTCCGACTCCAGATTCGGCGAAGCCGGTCTGCCGATCAAGGAGCTGTGTCGCCAGGGCCGTTTCAGCGACGCCTTTGATCAATTCCAAGGCGTGGAGGAAATTGGGCTTCGCGAATTTCTTCAGGGACCGATACGTTGAACCGCCCCGAGTTTTGATGGGCGCTCCGATCTTTGGGAAGATGGAACCATGAACAAGTCAACCGAGTTTTCCGCTACGTCGGCTGCGACTTAACAAAATCTACGAAGGCCCGTAGCGGCGCGGGTAGATGACGTCGGCCAGGGTAGTACAGGAACGGCCCTGTGAAGGGCCTCCACCACGGTGCCAACACGGGCTCCAACACACCGCTTTCAAAGTGGGGCCTCAGCCAATCCTCGAAAAGGTGGATGATGCCGCAGCCCGCTATGGCGATATCGACCGCGAGGTCCACACCCCCGCTCACCCGCACAATCAAGGGCCCACTGGGCTCCACAGTCACTAGCTCGGAACCGCATTGGAACTCCCAGTCTGGCATCGCGCCGCTAGCAAAGCGGCCACGCAGGCAGGCGTGGTTCAGCAGATCATGCGGATGGGATGGACGTCCGCGAGCATCAAGATAAGCGGGGGCGGCTGCTGTCGCCATGCGTTGCCAACGCGGGCCAATCGGGATGGCGATCATGTCCTGAGCCAGGCGCTCCTCGTAACGAATGCCGGCATCGCATCCCGCCGCGAGGATGTCGACAAAGCCTTCCTCAACGACCACGTCCAGAACGATATCCGGGTACGCCGCCAGAAAGGCAGGCAGCAGACCCGGCAGGACCAACCGTGCCGCACTAGCCGGCACGTTTAGTCGCAGCGTACCGACAGGGCGATCTCGATAGCCATTGACCACATCGAGCGCAGCCTCCAACTCCACGAACGCTGGCTCCAGCCGCTCAAGCAATCGCGCACCGGCCTCGGTGGGCATCACGCTGCGCGTACTTCGATGGAGCAGACGAACGCCCATCCGGGCCTCCAGTCGTCGCATCGCCCCGCTGAGACTGGATGCACTAACGCCGCTGGCTCGCGCTGCCTCGCGAAAGCCGCCGACCTTTGCTACCGCGAGGAAAGCCGCTAGATCGCTGAGAGGTGCCGCCATTGATAGCCTCATACTGTTTTATTTATCGCACAGTCTGTTCTTACTGTGCCTACTTATCGAACACATTCTATCTGGCTACATTGTGTTTTCTTTCTTGAAAGGGAATCTCCTATGAACACAATCGATCAGTCCGGCCACTTCCGACTAGGCAGTCGTGAGGTCAGGCGCATGGGCTACGGCGCCATGCAACTTGCAGGGCCGGGCGTCTTCGGGCCGCCGAGAGACAGGGCGGCCGCATTGGCCGTGCTCCGTATGGCGGTGGAAAGCGGTGTCAACCACATCGACACCAGCGATTTCTATGGTCCCCACATCACCAACCAGATCATCCACGAGGCACTACACCCCTATCGGGACGATTGGGTCATCGTCACAAAGGTTGGCGCCCGGCGTGGGACGGATGCTTCGTGGATTCCCGCCCTGTCGCGGGAAGATCTGACACAGGCCGTTCACGACAACCTGCGTCACCTCGGTTTGGATGTGCTGGAGGTGGTGAACTTGCGCAGCATGTGGGGCATTCACGAGCCAAACGAAGGGTCGCTGGAAGAGCCGCTTTCCGTCCTTGCCGAACTGCAACAGCAAGGGCTGATCCGCCACATTGGCCTGAGCAACGTTACGCCTCAGCAGGTCACGGATGGGCGCCGGATCTGCGACATCGTTTGCGTTCAGAACCACTACAACCTGGCACACCGCCATGACGACCCACTGATTCAACAATTGGCGCAAGATGGCATTGCTTACGCGCCATTTTTCCCGCTCGGAGGTTTCTCGCCACTGCAGTCGACGGCGCTTTCCTCCGTGGCCACGGAGCTCGGTGCGACACCCATGCAGGTGGCATTGGCTTGGCTGTTGCAGCGCTCACCAAATCTGGTGCTGATCCCCGGCACTTCGTCTGTCGAGCACTTACGACAGAATCTGGCAGCCTCTGAACTGAAACTGTCCGACGAGGTAATAGCCAGGTTAGACGCCGTGACCACAAAGGTCGCGTCGAATAATTGATTGCGGCATGACAGTATTCAGTGGCGTGCTTGCTTTCGTGAGCAGTTCGCCCTGGCGCATGCCCGTCTCTAGGGCGACAACGATTGCATCGATCACCACGAACAGCCGGACTTCCTCATCGCCCTTAAATCGCCTGTCTCGTTCATTCCGAACCTTGGGCTTGGCGATCATGCGGATCGGGTTCGCCGTGGTGGACAGGTGGGAGATCAGGGCCAGCTCAAGCCGGGTTGTCGCGGCGCAACCTCTTTGAGCCTGGCATCGCGATAGCGGGCGAAATGGTCGGGACGCAGTGAGCCGATGGCCCGCTTGGCGAGCGGGTGATCCAGCAGGATACGAATGCGCGACAACTCCGGCCGCTTACTCTTCTTGTCGACGCTGACCTCGTGGTCATAGCGGGTCAAGCAATCGCTCAGGGTCACGGACAGCGCAGGCCTGTGATCGGTGTGCTGGCCGCGATCAATCTCGGACTCGGTCTTGCGCGCCCAGGCCTCGTCTTCGGCCTTGGTGTCGACGGTCTGCGAAATCGCGGGGTGGCCCTTGCGGCGAATCAGTGCCCGCCAAGCATCTCCGCGCTTCTGTGAATACCGGCCAGGGTTCATTCCTTTGGTACAGCTTGGTGCGCCAAGTGTGCCAAAAGGGAACCAAATTCCCGATGGGGCGTAGCCGTGGCGCAATAGTGTGAGCCTAAGCTATTGATTTCATTGGTGCCGGGAGCGGGACTCGAACCCGCACGCTTTTAAGGGCGGTGGATTTTGAGTCCACTGCGTCTACCGATTCCGCCATCCCGGCTGGGAAATCAGGCCATGCGCCTGACAGAAAGCAAAACGGGGAATCGAAATCCCCCGTCAGTGCTTGCTTCAATATTTGGTGCCCAGAAGAGGACTCGAACCTCCACGCCTCGCAGCGCTAGTACCTGAAACTAGTGCGTCTACCAATTCCGCCATCTGGGCAACGAAGTCGTGCATCATAGCATAAAGGTTTTGGCTGTAAAGTCTTCCGCGCGCTTTCGAGATGGATCAAGGATGGCGGTGATAATGCAAGCCAGAACAACGTCAAGCTTCATCTCCCGGCGGCGCCAAGGCCGCGACGCTGCAGTGGCCTGCAGCCAAGAAAAGGATCTTCCGTGATTGTTGAAGGTATCGTGCGCGGTCATCGCGATGGCCATGGGTTTGTCACGCCTGATGATGGCGGCCCCGATCTGTATCTCCCGCCTCAGCAGATGCGTACCGTGCTGCATCTGGACAGGGTGCGGGTGCGGGCGGGCAAGCCCGATCGCCGGGGGCGGACGGAGGGGCAGATCATCGCCATCCTCGAGCGAAGCACGCGGCCCATCATTGGGCGCTTGTTGCAGGAGGGTGGGACATGGTTGCTGGCACCGGAAGACAAGCGCTATGTGCAGGACATCCTGATCTCGCCTGATGGCGTGGGCAAGGCGCGATCGGGTCAGGTCGTGAGCGCGGAGATTACCCAGCCGCCCTTGCCGAACGTGCAGCCCGTAGGGCGGGTGTTGGAGGTGCTCGGGGAGCTTGATGATCCTGGTATGGAGATCGAGATTGCGGTGCGCAAGTACGGCGTGCCGCATGTGTTTTCGCCCGGAGCGTCCAAGGAAAGTGCGGCTCTTCCCGACGTCGTTAGGGCGGCCGACTCGGAGGGACGGATCGATCTGCGCGATGTGGCGCTCGTGACCATTGACGGTGAAGATGCGCGCGACTTTGACGATGCGGTGTATTGCGAGCCTGCGAAGGTGGGCCGCGTCAAGGGTTGGCGGCTGCTGGTGGCCATCGCCGACGTCTCGCATTATGTGCGCGAGGGCGCCGAGCTGGATGCCGATGCGCTGGAGCGTGCAACCTCGGTGTACTTCCCCAGGCGGGTCATCCCCATGCTGCCGGAGAAGTTGAGCAACGGCCTGTGCTCGCTCAACCCGCAGGTGGATCGGTTGTGCATGGTGTGCGACATGCTGATCACCGCGCAGGGGGACCTCAAGGCCTATCAGTTCTATCCCGCCGTCATGCGTTCGCAGGCGCGGCTGACCTATACGGAGGTTGCGGACATCCTGTCGAATACGGCGGGCAAGTTGGCGCGCGAGCGTGCGCCGCTGGTGCCCCACCTGCTCAATTTGCACGCCGTGTTTCATGCGCTGCTGAAGTCGAGGCAGGTTCGGGGTGCCCTTGATCTCGATATTCCTGAAACGCAGATTGTGGTCAATGCCGCAGGCAAGATCGAGACCATCGTGCCGCGGCATCGTAACGACGCGCACCGACTCATCGAGGAGTGCATGCTGGCGGCCAATGTCTGTGCCGCCGACTTCCTGGAACGCAACAAGCAGCTTGCGCTGTATCGCGTGCATGAAGGGCCCACGCCTGAGAAGCTCGAGACATTGCGCACCTTGCTGCGCAATCTCGGGCTCACGCTGGGCAGCAAGGGCACGCCTGAGCCGGCCGACTATCAGACCTTGGCGCAGTCCATCGAGGACAGGCCGGACGCCTTGCAGATCCAGACGCTTCTGTTGCGATCCATGCAGCAGGCGATCTACACGCCTCATAACAGTGGGCATTTTGGCTTGGCATACCCAGCCTATACCCATTTCACCAGTCCGATTCGACGTTATCCTGATTTGCTCACGCACCGGGGTATCAAGGCTATTCTGCGCGGCTCGCGCTACACCCCGAAGTTCAGCGAGCGCATTGCACTCAACCGAGGCGAACAGAATGCGCGCCGTGCGCCACAACGTCAGGTCGCCAGCGTGGCGCCCGCAGCGCCCGTGAGCAAGCAGCAGGCCAAAGACATGCCGATCTGGGAGTCGGCGGGTGTGCATTGCTCGGCCAACGAGCGCCGCGCCGACGAGGCCAGCCGAGACGTCGAGAGCTGGTTGAAGTGCTGGTATATGCGCGACAAACTCGGCGAGGAGTACGCGGGGACGATCACCGCGGTCACCAGTTTCGGCTTGTTTGTGCAATTGGACGCGCTGTTCGTCGAAGGACTGGTCCATGTGTCCGAGATTGGGGCCGATTATTTTCGCTATGACGAGGCCCGGGGTGAGCTGCGGGGTGAGCGCACAGGCATTCGCTATGCCTTGGGGGGGCGTCTGCTCGTGCAGGTCAGTCGTGTCGATCTGGACGGTCGAAAAATTGACTTCCGCATGGTGCGCGAAGGCGGAAAATCCGTCCCGTCCAACAAGCCGCTGCCCACGTCTGGTGAGATCAAGGGGGGCGATGAGGATGTGTTCGCGCTGAATCCGCAAATGTCTGCGGGGGTGCGCAAATCCAGGGCGTCGGCCAACGGCGCGCCGAAGTCTGCCGCCAAGAAGGCGCGCCGCCCGGCCGAGGTACCGGTCAAAACCCCGTTGGCCTCCGCGCCCCAAGGGAAGGTCGGCAAGGGTCGGGCGTCAACCGCACGCAAGGCCGGTCAATCGGGCAGTTCGCACAAACGGAGTCGCTGAGGCTCGCGGTCCAGCAGGCTCAGATGGCGGGCGGAATTGCCGGCGAAGCCGCAGGCGTAGCGGCTTGGCTGTGCCGAGTCTTGAGACGGCCCTTTTCGGAGAGCCGCATCCAGTTCCGCAGGGCGATCATGCTGGCCAGCACCATGGCAAACGATCCGGGAATCCACAGGATCAGGCCGCCCAGGTGTTGGTCGGTCAAAGGATCGAGATTCAGCGCTCGGCCGCAAATCTCGTAGATCGGGTAGTAGTCCGTCATGCTGAGGGCGAGGATGGCACCCCACACCATCGTTGGCAGCATCGCCAGCAGCGGGAGAAATACGCGTTTGCCAGGTGACAGGTGCGCGGGTGGATGGGGGCGTGTGTCCAGAACCAGCCACCAGAACAAGAGGCCATCGAGTGCCATGCTCCAGTTCATCAGGCGGTAGGTGGGCGCGTTGAGCATGACAAACGGATGGAACGAAGGAATCAGCCAAAGCAGCGCCATGCCGCCGAAAAGAAAGGCTGCGAACAGCGGGTTGAACAACACCACTTTGATTCCCCGCACCATGGCCGTGCGATTCAGCGGTTTCAGCCACCTCAGGCGCCAGTGCAACGGAATGCCCGCGCGCAAGGTCGTCAGCGGATAGCTCCACATGATGAGCAGGGGGGCAAAATCATGCAGCGAAAGCTGCTGGGTGATGTGCACAAAAAACTGATGCTCGGCGTAGTAATCCCAGCGGGTCTGAAAGGCCTGCCACATCAGCACCCATCCGAGCCAGAATCGGATTTGACGTGAGACGGAGGTCTGTCGTCTGCGGCAACCGCGGACGTAGATGACCGCTGCCGCCGCCAGCAGGAAGAGGGCGGCCGGGGAGAGTTCCCAGGGAATGAACCAGCGCAACAGGGCATCCATGCCGGAAGTATGAGAGACGAAGTCTGCTGAAGACGAAATCAGCACTTTAGCGTGGACGACGCAAGAGCTGGCCATGCGTGGGCCAAGACATGAAAAACCCGGCGGTAAGCCGGGTTGAGGAAAAGACGGACCGCGACGCTCAATCCAGCGTGCGTATCACGTCGCGCAGGATCGACATGATCTGGTCGATCTGACCACGCTCGATGATGAGTGGCGGAGACAAGGCAATGGTGTCGCCGGTATAGCGCACGAGCAGGCCGCGGGCGTAGCACGCCGCGAAGGCTTCATAGGCACGTTTGCCGACTGCTCCAGGGCGAGATTCCAGCTCAAGGGCACCGATCAACCCGATGTTGCGCAGATCCTTGACATGCCGGACGTCGCTCAAAGCGTGCAACGCTTCCTGCCAGTATTGAGCGATGCCATCGTCCTGGACGCGAGTAAGCAGGTTCTCACGCTTGTAGATCTTTTGCGCGGCAACCGCTGCTGCCATGGCCAGAGGGTGGCCCGAATAGGTGTAGCCATGGAAAAACTCGACCGCGTTTTCCGGCGATCCATTCACCACGGTGTCGTAGATGCCGTTGCGGACGAAGACGGCTCCCAAGGGGACGGCTGCGTTGTTCACCGCCTTGGCGCTGGTAATGATGTCGGGAGTGACCTTGAAATACTGCGCGGCAAACGGCGTGCCCAGGCGGCCATAACCGGTGATCACCTCGTCAAAAATGAGCAGGATGCCGTATTTGTCGCAGATGGCGCGCAGCCGTTCGAGATAGCCCTTGGGCGGTACGAGTACGCCGGTCGATCCTGCAACGGGCTCGACGATGACGGCGGCTATATTGCTCGCATCGTTCAGCGCGACGATGCGCTCAAGATCGTCGGCAAGGTGGCCGCCCCATTCGGGAATGCCGCGAGAGAACGCCTGATGCTCGGCCGAGTACGTATGGGGAAGATGATCGACATTCGGCAGTAGTGCGCCGCGAAAAACCTTGCGATTCGCCACCATGCCCCCCACGGAAATCCCACCGAATCCCACCCCGTGATAACCACGCTCGCGCCCGATGAACAGGGTGCGCGCTCCCTCGCCGCGAGCACGGTGATAGGCCAGGGCGATCTTCAAGGCCGAATCGACCGATTCCGATCCCGAGTTGGTGAAGAACACTTTCTTCAGATCGGCAGGGGCGATGTCGGCCAGCAGATTGGCGGCTTCGAACTGGATGGGGTGGCCCATCTGGAACGGTGGCGCGTAATCCATTTCCTGCGCCTGATGGGCGATGGCTGCACTGATTTCCTGGCGGCCATGTCCTGCATTGACGCACCAGAGGCCAGATGTTCCATCCAGAATCTGCCGCCCATCATGGGAACGGTAATACATGCCCGCGGCACTGACCAGCAGGCGGGGCGAGGCTTTGAACTGTCGGTTGGCGGTAAACGGCATCCAGAGCTGGTCCATCGACGGCAGCTCGGTCATTGCGCCAGAACGCTGAAGTTCGGCTTGATCCATGAAACTCTCCTGTGAACGGGTGTGAGTGTCGCCCGAGTATCTTCATTTACGAGCCCCTCAAATATAACGAAGGCCCATCTTCCCGTCGCAGGTTGCCACGCAAATGAAAAAGCCCCGCAGAGCGGGGCTTTTTGCTTGGGATCAGCTCGATTCGCTGATCTGGGCCTTACTTGGTGACCATATGGGTTCCAACGACCTCAACCACGGTACGGCGGTTGGGGGCCTGGCACTCGACTTGGCTCTTGAAAGAACCCTTGCAGCTCTTGGGATCGACGCGGAAATCAGTCTTGCCCTTGCCTTCGACGTAAACCTTGTCCGCCGGAACGCCCTTGCTCACCATGTAGGCCTTGACGGCTTCGGCACGACGAACAGAGAGCTTCTGGTTGTAGGCCACGCTACCGAAGCTGTCGGTATAGCCGGTGGCGATCACGACTTCCAGGTTGATCGCCTTGACCTTGTCAGCCAGCTCGTCGAGCTTCTCTTTGCCAGCAGGCAGCAGAACAGCCTTGTTGAACTGGAAGAAGGCGTCGGCGTTGTAGGTGACTTTTTCGCTCACAGGCACGGGTGCCGGAGCGGGGGCGGGCGCCGGAGCCGGAGCGGGGGCAGGCGCGGGAGCCGGGGCAGGCGCGGGTTCTGCCTTGGCAACCACCGGCAGGCCGCAAGCTTCACTGGAGGCCGTGGCCGGGGTCCAGAAATTGTCTTGCCAGCACAGCTTGTTGTCGCCGTTCATCCAGGTCAGACCGTACGGGTCTTGCCAGTTGTTGATGCTGCGGGCGTCCTGTGCGTGGGCAACAGTCAGGGATGACGTTGCGATAACCGCTGCAGCGAACAATTTTGCGATTTTTTGGGGGTGGGTCATGTTTTTTCCTCTCGGTCGTTGATCGTTCATCGCAGCCAGAACTGCGTGTTGCCATAATAAACGACGGGATGAATTCCGTATGAACGATTGCAACGGAGATTCGTTCATTGGCTAGACATCCCGTAGCCAAGCTCACTACTAGTAAACCCGGATGTATTGTGCCACAGCGTGCATGACGTTCAATTGTTTCGGAAATTGCTTTACGGTTGACCTGAAACACCGCCAATCAGTGTTGTCATTCTGCAACGCAGAGGCGGTTCGCTTGCCGGTTGGTTCATCGTGCGCGCCGCGAGGGGCTGGAGTCAGTCGAGGAAATTCGGGCTGCTAACATCAGCCGCTTGACTTGGAACGCACTCGCCCGAGAGCGTTACCCGGTGTGGTTGGGGCACTTGCTGGTCGCTCCAGCGTCTGATTCATTGCAGAAAAGCGCTCACTCATGTCCGTCTTTGCCAAAGAAACACTGCCTATCAGCCTAGAGTCGGAGATGCGCCGCTCCTATCTCGATTACGCCATGAGCGTGATTGTGGGACGCGCCTTGCCCGATGTGCGAGATGGCCTCAAGCCGGTGCACAGGCGTGTGTTGTACGCCATGCATGAGTTGAGCAATGCCTGGAACCGGCCCTACAAGAAATCGGCACGTATCGTCGGTGACGTCATTGGTAAGTATCACCCCCATGGTGATCAGTCGGTGTACGACACCATCGTGCGCATGGCCCAGAGTTTCTCGCTGCGCTACATGCTGGTCGATGGGCAGGGCAACTTCGGCTCGGTGGACGGCGACAACGCCGCGGCGATGCGCTATACCGAGATCCGTCTGTCGAAGATCGCGCACGAGATGTTGGCCGATATCGACAAGGAAACGGTTGATTTCGGGCCCAACTATGACGGCTCCGAGCAGGAGCCTTTGCTGCTGCCCGCCAGGCTGCCCAATCTCTTGATCAATGGTTCGTCGGGCATTGCGGTGGGTATGGCCACCAACATTCCGCCGCACAACCTGGGCGAAGTGCTGGATGCCTGTCTGCATCTGCTGCGCCATCCCGAGGCGACGATCGAAGAATTGATGGAGCGTGTGCCCGCGCCCGACTTCCCGACGGCGGGCATCATTTATGGCACTTCGGGGGTTCGCGATGCCTATCGCACCGGGCGCGGCCGGGTGGTGATGCGAGCGCGCTGCCACTTTGAAGACCTTGAAAAGGGGCAGCGTCAGGCCATCATCGTCGATGAGCTGCCCTATCAGGTCAACAAGCGCACGCTGCTCGAACGCATCGCCGAGTTGGTGCAGGAAAAGAAGATCGAGGGAATTAGCCACATTCAGGACGAGTCCGATAAATCGGGCATGCGCGTGGTCATCGAGCTCAAGCGAGGCGAAGTGCCCGAGGTCGTGCTCAACAACCTGTACAAGCAGACCCAGCTGCAGGACACCTTTGGCGTGAATATGGTCGCGCTGGTGGACGGCCAGCCGCGCTTGCTCAATCTGCAGCAGATGATTGCGGCCTTTCTGTCGCACCGCCGCGAGATCATCACCCGCCGCACGGTGTTCGATCTGCGCAAGGCGCGAGAGCGGGGCCACGTGCTCGAAGGCCTCGCCGTTGCGCTCGCCAATGTCGATCGCATGATCGAACTCATCAAGGCCGCGCCCACGCCGCCGGTGGCGAAGGAACGTCTGCTGGCGCAAGCCTGGGAGCCGGGTGAGGCGCGCGCCATGCTGTCGCGCGTGGAGGGCGACATCACCCAGTTCCAGCCCGATGACCTCGACCCGCGTTACGGCCTCAAGCCCGACGGCTATTACCTCAGCGAGACGCAGGCGCAGGAAATCCTGCAGATGCGGCTGCAGCGCCTGACCGGCCTGGAGCAGGACAAGATCGTGGGCGAATACAAGGATGTCATGGAGCAGATCGCCGATCTGCTCGACATTCTGGCCAAGCCCGAGCGCATGACCGAGATCATCGCCACAGAAATGAGCACCCTGCGTGCCGAGTTTGGCGATGCGCGTCGTTCGCACATCGAGGTCAATGCCTACGACATCGACGTCGAAGATCTCATCACCCCGCAAGACCTCGTGGTCACCATCTCGCATTCGGGCTATGTCAAGAGCCAGCCTCTGGCGGAGTACCGTGCGCAGCGCCGCGGCGGCCGGGGCAAGCTGGCCACGGGCACCAAGGAAGACGACTGGGTCGAGCAGCTGTTCGTGGCCAATACTCACGACATGCTGCTGTGTTTCTCCAACCGGGGCCGGGTGTACTGGATGAAGGTGTACGAGTCGCCCATGGGCGGGCGTGGGTCGCGCGGCAAGCCCCTGGTCAATCTGTTCCCGCTGCAAGCGGGTGAAAAGATCACCACGGTGCTGCCGGTCAAGGCCTTCGACGAGCAGCACTACGTCTTCATGGCGACGGCTCGCGGCACGGTGAAAAAGACCCCGCTGACGGCCTTTGCCAACCGCCGTACCGCGGGCATCATCGCGGTCGGACTCGATGATGACGACTACCTCATCGGTGCGGCCATCACCGATGGTCAGCACGACGTCATGCTCTTCTCGGATGCGGGCAAGGCCGTGCGTTTCGACGAGGCAGACGTGCGCCCCATGGGGCGCGAGGCGCGCGGCGTGCGCGGCATGCAGCTTGAGGCCGACCAGGCCGTCATCGCGCTGTTGGTGGCCGAGGACGAGACGCAGAGCGTGCTCACGGCCACGGAAAACGGCTATGGCAAGCGCACCTCCATCACTGAATACACGCGTCATGGGCGCGGCACCAAGGGCATGATTGCCATCCAGACTTCGGAGCGCAACGGCAAGGTGGTCGCTGCCTGTCTGGTGCGGACCAGCGATGAAATCATGCTCATCACCGACACCGGCGTGCTGGTGCGCACCCGGGTGGAGGAGATCCGCGAAATGGGCCGTGCCACGCAGGGCGTCACCTTGATCGCGCTGGACGCCAAGGCTCAGCTCATCCAGGTGCAGCCGGTGGTGGAGGCCGAGGGCGACGAGGAATTGCCCTCGACGGACGGCGACGCCGACACGGCGGCGGAGTAAATCCGTATGGTCAAGCAACGCCCCTATAACTTTTCCGCCGGGCCGGCCGCCATTCCCGAAGAGGTGCTGCAGGAGGCGGCTGCCGAAATGCTCGACTGGCACGGCTGTGGCATGAGCGTGATGGAGATGAGCCATCGCGGTCCGCAGTTCGAGTCCATCCTGGCGCAGGCCGAGGCCGATCTGCGTGAATTGCTGCGCATCCCCGACGACTACGCCGTGCTGTTCATGCAAGGCGGGGCGATTGCGGAGAACGCCATTCTGCCGCTCAATCTTTCACGCGGGGCCAAGGCTGATTATGTGGTCACGGGAAGCTGGTCGCAGAAGAGCCAGCAGGAAGCCCGCAAGTATTGCGACGTGCACCTGAGCGCCAGCGCGCACGACGATCAGGGTTACGGCAGCTTGCCGGACAACGCCACCTGGAGCATCCGCCCCGACGCGCAATACCTGCACCTCTGCACCAACGAAACCATCGACGGCGTGGAGTTCCACTTCGTGCCCGACAGCCACGGCGTGCCGCTGGTGGCGGACATGTCCTCGCACTTATTGTCGCGAGAGGTGGATGTGTCGCGATACGCCTGCATCTACGGCGGCGCCCAGAAGAACATCGGCCCGGCCGGCCTGACGCTGGTCATCATTCGCCGCGACATGCTCGGGCATGCCATGCCGCACTGTCCCAGCGCGTTCGATTACGCCGTGGTGGCGGCCAACCACTCCATGTTCAACACGCCGCCCACCTACGCGATCTACATCGCCGGACTGGTCTTGCAGTGGATCAAGCGCCAGCGTTTCGAGGGTCTGAGCGGTTTGGCCGCAGTGGAGGCGCGCAATATCGCCAAAGCGCACCTGCTGTACGGCGCGCTCGATGCCTCACAGCTATACGAGACTCGGGTGGCCCGCGACTGCCGCTCGCGCATGAACGTGCCGTTTCATCTGCGTGACAGTGCCTTGAACGCAAGCTTTCTGCAAGGCGCCGAGGCGGCCGGGCTGCTGCAGCTCAAGGGGCACAAATCGGTGGGCGGCATGCGGGCCTCGATCTACAACGCCATGCCGCTCGAAGGCGTGCGGGCCCTGGTGGATTACCTGAATGATTTTGAAAAAAGCCACGGCTGAAATTCGATGAGTCAATCTTCTCCCGATGATCTGGGCCCCTGGCGCGACCAGATCGATGCCCTCGATAAGCAGATTCTGGCCCTGCTGAATCAGCGCGCAGAGGCCGCCCAGCAGATCGGCCACATCAAGCAGCGCCTGAACATGCCGGTGTTCCGCCCCGAGCGCGAACGTCAGGTGATCGAGAAACTGCATGAGCACAATGCCGGGCCGCTGCGCAATTCGGGCATCAGCGCCATCTGGCGCGAAGTCATGTCGGCCTGCCGTGCCCTCGAAGCACCGCAGCGCGTGGCTTTCCTGGGTCCGGCCGGCACGTTCAGCGAGCAGGCGGCGCGGCGTTTCTTCGGCGCCAGTGCCCAGGGTTTTCCCTGCGCGACCATCGACGATGTGTTCCGCAGCTATCTGAGCGGCGAAAGCGAATTCGCCATCGTGCCGGTGGAGAACAGCACCGAGGGCGCGGTGGCGCGCAGTATGGATCTGCTGCTCGCCCATCCCGTGCATCTGTGCGGCGAAGTGAGCCTGCCGGTGCGGCATTTCCTCATGCGGCAGACACCCGATCTGCAGGGCATTCAGACGGTGGCCGCGCACCCCCAGGCCCTGGCCCAATGCGCCGGTTGGCTGCGCGCGCATCTGCCCGGTGTCGAGATCCGGCCGGTGTCGAGCAATGCGGAAGGCGCGCGACTGGCCGCTGAAGACGCCAGCATCGCCGGGATTGCCGCCGAAGCGACCGCGGTGCTTTACGGGCTGCACATCGCCGCACGCGCCATTCAGGACGAGGCGCAGAACACCACGCGTTTTGTCGTGCTGGGTGCGGCGCAGCCCGAGCCCACCGGAGCCGACCGGACCAGTCTCATTCTTTCCGTGCCCAACAAGGCCGGCGCGGTGTACGACCTGCTCAAGCCCCTGGCCGAACACGGCGTCAGCATGACCCGATTCGAATCGCGCCCGGCGCGTTCGGGAGAATGGGAATACGCTTTTTACATCGACGTCGAAGGCCATCAGAACGACGACCGCGTGGCGACCGCCTTGCGGGAATTGCAATCGGTCTGCGCGATGTATAAATGCCTGGGCTCCTATCCCATCGACAGAAAGCCGCGCGAGAGCTGACCTGGGCGTGCCGCCGTAGCTCGCCGCAGTGACCCCTATACCCCCCTGAAAGTTTGACCATGTCAGAACACCAAGCCACGCAAGCCCGCTGGGGCGCCGACTATGTGCAGGCCATTTCACCCTATGTCGGGGGCAAGCCCATCGCGGAAGTAGCGCGGCAATTCGGTTTGGAGCCCGCACGCATCGTCAAACTCGCCTCGAACGAGAACCCGCTGGGCATGTCGCCCCGCGCCAGGGAAGCCATGCTATCGGCCATGACGGACAGCACCCGCTACCCCGACAACGATGGATACGCGCTCAAGCAGGCGCTGGCGACCCGGCTTGGCGTGCCTGCCGACTGGATCACGCTGGGACACGGGTCGAGCGACTTGCTGGAAATGGCAGCGCGCGCCTTGCTGACCGACGCCGATGCCGGTATGTACGCGCGCTACAGCTTCGTCGTCTACACCCAGGCCGTGCAAGGCGTCGGGGCGGCGCATCAGGTCGTGCCTGATCGAGCGTTTGGACACGATCTGCCCGCCATGCTGGCCGCCATCACACCGCAGACCAAGCTGATCTTCGTGGCCAACCCCAACAACCCCACGGGGACCTTCCTGCCCGCCGACGAGTTGCTCGACTTTCTCCGCAAGGTGCCGCCGCACATCGCCGTGGTGCTCGATGAGGCCTATGTGGAATACACCCTACCCGCCCTGCGCTACGACAGCATGGCGTGGGTGCGTGAATTCCCCAATCTCCTTGTTTCGCGCACCTTCTCCAAGGCTTATGGCCTGGCCGGTTTGCGCATGGGCTACGGGGTTTCGCAGCCCGCGCTCACCGACGTGCTCAATCGCGTGCGTTCGGCTTTCAACACCAGCACCCTGGGGCAGGCGGCGGCTCTGGCTGCGCTCGGGGACCTCGATTTCATCGATCAGGCTTATGCCGTCAACCGTGCTGGACAGGCCCAACTGACTGAGGCCTTCGATGCGCTGGGCCTGCGCTACATCCCGTCGCAAGGCAATTTCATCCTGGTCAGGGTCGGCGATGACGAGGGTGCGGGCGCCCGCGTGAATCTGGCCTTGCTGCAGCGGGGTGTCATTGCGCGTCCGGTGGACAACTACGGCTTGCCGCAATGGCTGCGCATCTCCGTTGGCACCGAGGCGGAGAACGCAACCTGTATCGCTGCGCTGCGCGCTCACTATGCCGAGAGCTGAACCGATGGACACCGTGATCGGCGACGGCGCCTCCGTACAGTTCGAGCGGCTGGCCATTCTGGGCGTCGGGCTGCTGGGGGGGTCTTTCGCCCTCGCGGCACGTCGCGCCAAGCTGGCACGGCACATCGTGGGTTACAGCAAGTCGCCCACCACCACCTGTACCGCACTTGAGCGCGGCATCATTGATGAAGAAGCCGACTCCGCGCTGCGCGCTGTGCATGGCGCCGATCTCGTCTTGCTGGCGGTTCCGGTGGTGTCGACCGGCGACCTGCTCAAGCAATTGCGGCATGGCCTTGAGCCCCACGCGCTGGTGATGGATGTGGGCAGTACCAAGGGCAATGTGGTGGCTGCGGCGCAGTCCCAGCTGGGCGCTCGGCAGAGCCAGTTCGTGCCCTGTCATCCCATTGCGGGCAAGGAAAAAAGCGGGGTGCTTCATGCCGAGGCCGGATTGTTCGACGGCAAGCGCGTGGTCGTCACGCCCCTCGAAGCCAATAGCGACAGTCTGGTGGACATCGCCACCCAGGCCTGGGAATCGATCGGCGGGGTGGTGTCCGTCATGACGCCGGAAGAGCACGACGCAGCGTTTGCCGCAGTCAGCCATCTGCCGCACCTGCTGGCGTTCAGCTATGTCTATGCCTTGAGCAGTCAGCCGCAGGGCAGCGCCTACCTCCAACTCGCGGGCCCCGGTTTTCGCGATTTCAGCCGGATCGCGGGTGGCGACCCTCACATGTGGCGCGATGTCCTCCAGGCCAACCGGGACGAGGTGTTGCGCCAGTTGCAGATCTACAAACAAGCCCTGGCCGGCTTCGAGGCCCAGACCCGTCAGGGCAACTGGAGCGCGGTGGAGGCCTTGATCCGGCGGGCCAGTCAGGTGCGTCAA
This sequence comes from Thiomonas intermedia, assembly GCF_002028405.1. Classification (NCBI taxonomy): domain Bacteria; kingdom Pseudomonadati; phylum Pseudomonadota; class Betaproteobacteria; order Burkholderiales; genus Thiomonas; species Thiomonas intermedia. The sequence continues at coordinate 308,241 of NZ_CP020046.1, read as the reverse complement.
GGCTGGGATGCTCCCATGGCGACCGATGATGACGCCTGAGACCCTTGATCTGCCGCCACTCATCGGCGCGGGCGGGCGGGTGGTGCTGCCCGGCTCCAAAAGTATCTCCAACCGGGTGCTGCTGCTGGCGGCGCTGGCTGAGGGGCAGACCGAGATCACCGGTCTGCTCGATTCCGACGATACGCGCGTGATGTTGTCCGCTCTGCAGAGTTTGGGCATTGGCGTGCAGCGCGATGGCGCCAGCGCCCGTGTGCAGGGCGGTGCCGGGCGGTTTCCGGCCTCGAGCGCGGATCTGTTCATGGGCAACGCCGGGACGGCGATCCGGCCGCTCACGGCCGCGCTGGCGCTGCAGGGCGGAGACTACCGGCTTCACGGTGTCCCGCGCATGCACGAGCGCCCGATCGGCGATCTGGTCGATGCGTTGCGGCAGTTCGGCTGCTCGATTAACTATGAGGCGCAACCGGGCTATCCGCCGCTGCGCATCGGGGCCAGCCGGTTCCGGCTGGGCGGCGATGTGGCGGTGCGGGGCGATGTGTCCAGCCAGTTCCTCACCGCCTTGCTGCTGGCGCTACCCCTTAAGGCCGCGGAGCAGGATTTGGTCATCGCCGTGCAGGGCGAGTTGATTTCCAAACCGTATGTCGAGATCACACTGAACCTGCTGCGCCGCTTTGGCGTGACCGTGCAGCGCACGGGGTGGGAGCGCTTTGTCATTCCCGCAGGCAGCCGACTGCGCAGCCCCGGCCGTATCGCGGTGGAGGGCGATGCGTCCTCCGCGTCCTACTTCCTGGCGGCGGGGGTGTTGGGTCAACTCCAGGGCCGGGGGGCGCCCGTGCGCGTGGAAGGGGTGGGGCGCGACAGTATTCAGGGCGACGTGGCCTTCGCGCGCGTGCTCGAAGACCTCGGAGCCCAGGTGCGCTGGGGCAATGATTTCATTGAAACCGACGGCCTTCAGCCCGGACTGAAGGCGCTGCGGGGCGGCGAAATCGACTGTCTGGCCATTCCCGACGCCGCCATGACACTGGCGATGACCGCGCTGTTCGCCGATGCGCCGACGACCCTGACCGCCATTGGCAGTTGGCGTGTGAAGGAAACCGACCGCATTCATGCGATGGTCACCGAACTGGCCAAGCTGGGCGCGCGGGTCGAGTCCGGCGCCGATTGGCTGCGGATACATCCCCTGCAGCCAGCCCAATGGCACAGCGCCACCATTGCCACTTACGACGATCACCGCATGGCCATGTGCTTCTCGCTGGCCAGCTTCGGCCCGGCCGACATTCGCATCGCCGATCCAGGCTGCGTGGCCAAGACCTATCCGGGCTATTTTCACGACTTTGCCCGCATCGCCCGGCCCGTGCCGGTCATCGCCATCGACGGCCCCACCGCTTCGGGCAAGGGGAGTATCGCCACCGCGGTGGCCGAGGCGCTGGGTTTTGACTGCCTCGACTCCGGGGTGTTGTACCGCCTCACTGCCTGGGCTGCGTTGCGGCAAGGCGTGGCGCTGGATGACCATGCTGCCCTGGCTCAACTGGCGGCAACATTGCCCGTGACCTTCGCCGCCGGGCGCATCTACCTGAACGAGCAGATTTTCGAAGCGGCGCAACTGCGCACCGAAGAGGTGGGACAGGCCGCCTCTACCATCGCTGCGGTGCCAGCCGTGCGCGACGCCCTGTTCGCCCTCCAGCGCAGTTTCCGCCGCGCCCCCGGACTCGTGGCCGACGGGCGCGACATGGGCACCGTGGTGTTTCCCGACGCGCGGCTCAAGATCTTCCTGACCGCCAGTGCCGACAGCCGAGCCGAGCGCCGGTATAAGCAATTGATTTCACAAGGGAATCCGACTATACTTGCCGACGTTTTTGCTGACTTGCAGCAGCGTGATGCGCGCGATACCCAGCGCGCGGTTGCGGCCCTCAGGCCTGCGGCCGACGCCAAACTGCTCGACAGTACCGACCTGAGCCTTGCGCAGACGGTCGAAGCCGTGCTGGCGCTGTGGCGGCAGCACGGTGGTTAAGTGGCCTGAACGCGCGCCCGCGCGATTTCAGTTTTTGTCTCCAACCCCACGGTCATGCCGTGGTCTGAAGGTCTGAACTCAATGTCCTCTGTTTCCCCAAGTGCTGCCTCCACCGAATCGTTCGCCGCACTGTTTGAAGAATCCCTGCAATCGCGCGACATGCGCGCCGGCGAAGTCATCACCGCCGAAGTCGTCGCCGTCGATCAGAATTTCGTGGTGGTCAACGCCGGCCTGAAGTCCGACGCCTACATCCCCATCGAAGAGTTCCACAACGATCAGGGTGAAGCCGACGTTCACGTGGGCGATTTCGTCTCCGTGGCCATCGACGCCCTCGAAAATGGCCGTGGCGACACCGTGCTGTCGCGCGACAAGGCCAAGCGCCTGGCGTCCTGGCTGTCGCTGGAGAAGGCGCTCGAAACCGGCGAATTCGTCGAAGGCACCACGACTGGCAAGGTCAAGGGCGGCCTGACCGTCATGGTCAACGGCATTCGCGCCTTCCTGCCCGGCTCGCTGCTCGACACGCGCCCGGTGAAAGACACCACGCCCTACGAGAACAAGACCCTGGAATTCAAGGTCATCAAGCTCGACCGCAAGCGCAACAACGTGGTGCTGTCGCGCCGCGCCGTGGTCGAAGCCAGCCAGGGTGAAGAGCGCGCCAAGCTGCTCGAAAACCTCCAGGAAGGTTCGCTGGTCACCGGCGTGGTCAAGAACATCACCGACTACGGCGCCTTCGTGGACCTGGGCGGTATCGATGGTCTGCTGCACATCACCGATCTGGCCTGGCGCCGTGTTCGCCACCCCAGCGAAGTCGTCACCCCCGGTCAGGAAGTTACCGCCAAGGTGCTCAAGTTCGATGCCGAGAAGGGCCGTGTTTCGCTGGGCCTCAAGCAGATGGGCGATGACCCCTGGCACGGCGTGTCGCGCCGCTACCCGGCGGGCACCCGCCTGTTCGGCAAGGTCACCAATATTGCTGAGTACGGCGCTTTCGTCGAGATCGAGCCGGGCATCGAAGGCCTGGTGCACGTCTCCGAAATGGACTGGACCAACAAGAACGTCGCCCCGAGCAAAGTGGTGCAACTGGGCGACGAGGTCGAAGTGCAAGTGCTGGAAATCGACGAAGACCGTCGCCGTATCAGCCTGGGCATGAAGCAGTGCCGCGCCAACCCCTGGGACGAGTTCGCCGCCAATCACAAGCGTGGCGACAAGGTTGCCGGCCCGGTCAAGTCGATCACCGACTTCGGCGTGTTCATTGGTCTGCCCGGTGGCATCGACGGCCTCATCCACCTGTCCGACCTGTCCTGGAACGACACGGGTGAGTCTGAAGTGCGCAACTACAAGAAGGGCCAGGACGTCGAGGCCGTGGTGCTGGCCATCGACATCGAGCGCGAGCGCATTTCGCTGGGCATCAAACAGATGCTCGACGATCCCTTCATGTCCTTTGCCGCGCTGAATGACAAGGGCAAGATCGTCGAGGGTACGGTCAAGGCGGTCGACCCCAAGGGGGCAACCATCGATCTGGGCAACGACATCGAAGGTTATCTGCGTGCTTCCGAGATCTCGCGCGAGCGCGTCGAAGACGCCCGCAACGTCCTCAAGGAAGGCGATCAGGTCACGGCCGTGGTCGTCAACATCGACCGCAAGACGCGCAACATCCAGTTGTCGGTCAAGGCGAAAGATGCTGCGGAACAGCAAGAGGCGATGGACCGCCTGGCGGGCGATCAGCGCGAAGCTGGCACCACCAACCTCGGCGCTCTGCTGCGTGCCAAGATGGACAAGGGCTCCTGATCGGCAGCTTCGATCCTTTGCCCTTGCGGGCTGAATGGCTGGTGCGTGCCGCCTGCGGTGCGCGCCAGAGCTGTCCTGATGTACGGCGGCCCTGGTGATTCCACCGAGGCCGCCGTTTTCACCTGTACTTCCTATGACGCGCTCTGATCTCGTAGAAATCCTGTCCGCTCGGTTTCCCCAGCTTGCGCATCGCGACGCAGAGCTGTCGGTCAAGACTATTCTGGACGCTTTGGCACAGGCGCTGGATGACGGGCATCGTGTCGAGATCCGCGGCTTCGGAAGCTTCAGCGTCAGCCATCGGCCCGCCCGCATCGGACGCAATCCCCGCTCGGGTGAGCAGGTCGCGGTACCGGAAAAACGCATTCCGCACTTCAAACCCGGCAAGACCCTGCGCGAACTGGTGGACTATCAGGCCGGGGAGCGCAAAGCCGACAAACTCGACGTGCCGGAGCACGCCGTCGATTGAATGAGCCCTGGCCGCCGATTGAGGCGGCTCTCTGAAACCCCGTGAACCGCGAAGGCCACGGGGTTTTTTTATTGGGGCAGGCGAACGATCTGGTCTTCGACCTTGGCGAGCAGGGCCTGAAAATCGCGCAGACGTTCCTGCTCCTGCGCCACGACAGATGCTGGGGCGCGGTCAACGAAACTGGCGTTGCCCAACTTGCCCTGCGCCTTCGCAATTTCGCCCTGAAGTCGTTGTGCCTCCTTGCCCAGGCGTGCACGTTCGGCCGCCGCATCGACTTCGACGAACAAGGCAAACTGGGTGTCGCCCAGCGCGCTCGTGGGTGAGGACTGGGTGGCGGTCTTCCACTGCGCGGGATCGGCAAAAACCTTGATCTCGGCAATCTTGGCCAGGGCTTGCAGTGCCGGCCGGTGCCGCTCGATCAGTGCGACATCGCCGCAGGCCAATAGAGGCAGACGCTGCGCCGGGGACACGCCGAGTTCGCCGCGCAGATTGCGGCAGGCATCGACGAGTTGTTTGAAGGCGGCGATTTCCGACTCTGCGGCTGTATCGATCTTCTCTAGCTGCGCCTCGGGGTAGGGCGCCACGGCGATGCTGTTGCCGGCGCGCCCGGCGAGCGGCGCGACCGTCTGCCACAGTTCCTCGGTGATGAAGGGCATGATGGGATGCGCCAGACGCAACACGGTTTCCAGGGTACGCACCAAAGTGCGCCGGGCCGCGCGCTGCTGCTGCGGTGTGCCTTGGGCGATCTGGGTCTTGGCGATCTCCAGGTACCAGTCGCAGTACTCGTCCCACACGAATTGATAAATGGCCTGGGCCGCGAAATCGAGCCGATAGTCGGCGAAGCCCTGCGCCACTTGCTGCTCGGTGCGTTGCAGTTGCGAGGCGATCCAGCGGTCGGCGGCGCTGAAGTGCATGTAGCCGTCGGGGCCGCAAGTGTTGTTGCAGTCGCCCATACCGCGGTCGAAATCGCTCATGCCCTCCACCTGCATCAGCACGAAGCGGGTGGCGTTCCACAGCTTGTTGCAGAAATTGCGGTAGCCCTCGCAGCGCTTGGTATCGAAGTTGATGTTGCGGCCCAGGGTGGCCATCGACGCGAAAGTGAAGCGCAGGGCGTCGGCGCCGTAGGCGGGAATGCCGTCGGGGAATTCCTTTTCGGTGGCGCGTCGCACAGCGGGCGCGGTCTCGGGTTTGCGCAGGCCGGTGGTGCGCTTGTCGAGCAGGGGGGCAAGCTCGATGCCGTCGATCAAGTCGACGGGGTCGAGCACGTTGCCTTCGCTCTTGCTCATCTTCTTGCCGTGCGCGTCGAGCACCAGGCCGTGGATGTAGACATGACGGAAGGGCACACGCCCGGTGAAGTGCGTGGTCATCATGATCATCCGGGCCACCCAGAAGAAGATGATGTCAAAGCCCGTCACCAGGACCGAGGAGGGCAGGAACAGATCCATGTCTTTCGTCGGCTCGGGCCAGCCCATGGTGGAGAAGGGCACTAGCGCGGAGGAGTACCAGGTGTCGAGCACGTCCGGGTCGCGGGTGAGCGAGCGGTTGTAGCCGGCGGCGGAGGCCTTGTCGCGGGCCTCGGCCTCGTTGCGGGCGACGAAGATTTCGCCGTTTTCGCCATACCAGGCCGGAATCTGGTGGCCCCACCAGAGCTGGCGCGAGATGCACCAGTCCTGAATGTTGGCCATCCACTGGTTGTAGGTGTTCACCCAGTTTTCGGGAACGAACTTCACTTCGCCGGCGGCGACCACGTCGATGGCCCTTTGGGCAATGCTTTTGCCGTCCGGGCCGGTCTTGGTGGTGGCGACGAACCATTGGTCGGTGAGCATGGGCTCGACGATCTGGCCCGTACGCGCGCAGACCGGCACCATGTTCTTGTGCGGAACGGCCTTTTCGAGAAAGCCGCCGGTTTCGAGGTCTTTCAGCAGCGCCTTGCGGGCGGCGTACCGATCGAGCCCCTGGTAGGGCTTGGGGCCGTTGTCGTTGATGCGGGCGTCGTCGGTGAATATGGTGATGAGCGGAATGTCGTGGCGAAGCGCGCAGGCGTAGTCGTTGAAGTCGTGCGCGCCGGTGATCTTCACGCAGCCCGAGCCGAATTCGCGCTCGACGAAGCCGTCGGCGATGATGGGAATCTTGCGGTCGCACAGCGGCAGATCGACGAACTTGCCGATGAACTTCGCATAGCGTTCGTCCTCCGGGTGCACGGCCAGCGCGCCGTCGGCCATCATGGTTTCAGGGCGGGTGGTGGCGATGTGCATGCCACGCACGCCGTCGATCGGGCCATCGCTGAACGGGTAGAGGATGTGCCACATGAAGCCGTCGTGCTCCTGGCTTTCCACCTCCAGGTCGCTCACCGCGCTTTTGAGCACCGGGTCCCAGTTCACCAGGCGCTTGCCGCGGTAGATCAGGCCTTGTTCGTAGAGGCGCACGAAGGTCTCCACCACGGTTTGGGACAGATCCTCGTCCATGGTGAAGTACTCGTGCGGCCAGCTCACCGAGTCGCCCATGCGGCGCATCTGGCCGGTGATGGTGTTGCCCGACTGGAGCTTCCACTCCCACACCTTTTTCACGAAGGCCTCGCGGCCCAGATCGTGGCGGCTTTGGCCCTTGTCCTGCAGTTGGCGCTCCACCACGATCTGCGTGGCAATACCTGCGTGGTCCGTCCCCGGCACCCACAGTGTGTTGAAGCCGCGCATGCGGTGGTAACGGGTGAGGGCGTCCATCACCGTCTGGTTGAAAGCATGGCCCATGTGCAGCGTGCCCGTGACGTTGGGCGGCGGCAGCTGGATGCAGAAGGCCGGCTTGCCCGCATCCATGCTCGGTGCGAACACGGCCAGTTCCTCCCAGCGCTGCGTCCAGCGTGATTCGATGGCGTGGGGTTCGAAGGATTTGGCAAGTTCGGTCATGGAAAGGGCGAGCGAGAGGAAAGACGGGCCATGCGCCGGTCTGCGGCGCAAACACGACACTCAGGCATCCAACGGGTAAGGGCCGCGCTTGATCGCCCCGAGGGTGCGCAGGTGGCTGCTACGGCGGCCGTCACGGCAGGAAGCCGAGATTTTATCGGGAGCGTCACCCGCTTTCCCGCGCCGTCGCACCGCGCCGCATAAAATGCACGGCTTCTCAACCCGGTCGCGACGCGCGCAAATTGCGTCAGGCCCCGGCGGTTCCCTTACCCGCCGCTCAACGAAAAAGGTGTCTCATGCTTTTGACGCTCAACCTGAGCGCAGCCCGCCAGCGCGCCACTGTGGCCGCCCTGGCCGTTCTGCACATCGCCATCATCATTGCCAGCAACTACCTCGTGCAGTTGCCCATGACGCTGTTCGGCCTGCACACCACCTGGGGCGCCTTCAGCTTTCCGCTGGTGTACGTTGCCACCGATCTCACCGCGCGGGTGCTCGGCGCAGGCCCCGCACGGCGCGTGGTGCGCTGGGTGATGCTGCCTGCCCTGGTGCTGTCCTACGTCATCTCCGTCCTGTTTCACGACGGCGCGTTCGCCGGCTGGACGGCGCTGGGCGGATTCGACGTCTTCGTGTTCCGCATCGCCCTGGGCAGTTTCATCGCCTATGCAGTGGGGCAGATGCTCGACATCTTCGTGTTCTCGCGCCTGCGCGCCACGCTGGCCGGTGGCCGTCACTGGTGGCTGGCCCCAGCCGCATCGAGCGTGCTGGGCAACCTGGTGGACAGCGTGCTGTTCTTCTCCATCGCGTTCTACGCCAGCAGCGACCCGTTCATGGCCGCGCATTGGGTGGAGATCGCCATGGTCGACTACGTGGTCAAGCTGGTGATGGCGGTGCTGGGCATTCTGCCGCTGTATGGCCTGCTGCTGGCTGCGCTGCAACGCTGGCTGGCGCGCGGCGCGGCGGCGCAGCCCGTGGCAGCCTGAGGTTGAGAACATCTCAGCCATGTCCGCCTTGCGCGCCAAAACACCTCTGCTCATCGCTGCAAAAGCTCGCCATAGCTTGGGCTATGGCTGTGCTTTACGCCTCGATCTGGGGCGTTTTCATACGCCTTTCGGGCGCACCCGAAAGATTCTCAATCTCTGGTGCTCCAAGGTCGGCTCGCCGACCCGCCCCCCGTGGCGCTCAAGGAAACTTGGGGCAGCCCTGCGTTTCCTTGAGCGCCCGCCTTGCGCGGGATGATTATGAAAATATAATTGCACATATAAGTTTTTGGGTTGCAAGGAGGTATCGCCATGTCGCAAATCACGCTTTACCTGGATGACGCCACTCAGGCGCTTGTCGACCAGGCCGCCCAGGCCAATGGCGTCTCGAAAAGTCGTTGGGTGGCCGACATCATCCGCAAGTACGCCGTGCAGGAATGGCCGCAGGATTGCCTCGCGCTGGCCGGGCGATTCGCGGACTTTCCCTTGCGCGAGGACGGCCGCCCGCCGCAACCGGCCGACGTGCCGCGCCTCGATTTCTGACCGCCCGCCATGCTGCTGCTCGACAGCAACACCATCAGCTACTACTTTCGTGGCGATCCGCAGGTCGTGCCCCGCTTGCAGGCCCTTTCCCCGGCCGACATCGGTGTGCCGTCCATCGTCGAATACGAGTTGCGCTACGGCTTGATGCGTTTGCCATCCGAGGCGGCCGTGCCCCGCCTGGAGGCATTGAGCGCCTTGCTGCGTCCCTTGCAGAGCGTACCGTTCGACAGCGCCTGCGCGGCGTATGCCGCCCGCATCCGCATCGAACTCGAAACTGCGGGCACCCCCATCGGCCCGCACGACACCCTGATCGCCGCCACGGCCCTGCGCCATCAGGCCCGGCTGGTCACCCGCAATACCCGCGAGTTCTCCCGTGTGAGCGGCCTGCAGTGGCTGAACTGGCACGACGCTGATTGAACCGGAACAGCCGGGGAACAGCGAACAGCCGGGGGCAGGTCTAGCTCCGTAGCATCCGACATGCCCGACGTGCCCGAAGCCACCGCACCACCACCACCCGCCTGCTCGCCCTCAACCACGCCCACGCAGACCGCGCTGGCGATGGATGGCGAGGCAGCGCCCCTCGTCACGGCCACGACAGCCTCGCCTGCCGAGAAGGCGCGGACTGGCGGGGATAGGGCCGCTCAGCTCAGGGTTGCAGAGCGCGGGCCGCGGCCGTCACCTTGGCGATGAGGGCCTTCTGGCGCGAGAAAATCCAGTAGATGCCGCCGCCGCCCAGGGCCAACAGGGCGATGGCCGAGCCGATGTGGCCGCTGAACAGATCGAACACGCCGATGGCAATGAAGATGGCGGTGACGATGAGCAGCAGGTTGTAGAACGGCGGTCCCGCAAGGTCGTTGATGGGCTTGCGCAGGGTGTGCAGCGCGCCGGTGTCGTGATTGATGACGGCCAGATAGGGGCCTTCGTCCTTGTGGCCGGGTATGCCCCAGATCATCGACGCCCTGTTGCCCGCGCGGGCGCTGAAGCCTTTGTCCTCGATCTCTATGGATCGCTCGGCGCCATCCTCGGCCTGGATGAACACCTTGTTGTAATGTGTGGTCGAGACTTGCTGCTGATCGTTATTGCTCCGGTTGACCTGCGTGTAGGTGGATTTTTGCTGGTCCACGACGATGCCGCTGAAGGCGTGCAGATGAATGGGCTTGCCGCCCGCCGTGATGATGCCGATCTCCGCCATGTCGAAGCTCCCTGTCGTTGGCGCTGCAAACTGGAGCGGATGCGGTCCGCAGCGCATCACTCCCGGGAAAGACGCAGAGGCCATCAGAGGGGCCGCTGGCGGAGGGGCTCTGACAGGCTCGACTCCCTCCATCAGCACGAGATGGGGCGCGACAGGGAGCACTTAGATTTTTGGGGATGTCGGGCTGTCAGTCGGCATGTTTCACGTGATATGCCGGTTCATCTATGCCTTACTTGGGGGGCAGGTGCGCTGTGTCATCTGCCCTGCCGCCACTCCTGGCGCCAGAGGGTTTCGATCGCGGCGGCGAGCCTGGGCGGCGGTTTGCCAATGAGGGTGGCGCGTCGGCCCTGCTGCAGCACCCGGCCATGCACGGTGCCGCTGCGCGGGTTGTAGAGCAGCACGAGGTTGTTGTCGCCGCAGTCGTGCGGTTTGCAGGCGGCGGAGAGGGTGTAAGTGTGGCCGTCGATCTGTACCTGGCGGTTGGGCGGGGCGGGGCCATTGAGGGTGCGCAGCCAAGCCTCGCGCGCCAGCGGGCCAAGCGCGGCGAGGTAGGCCGCTTTGAAGCGTGGGTCGCGCAGCAGATCGGTGGGGCTGGCGGCTTCGCCCGGGGCCGGGAGCGGTGGCGGCGCGGGTGCTGCGGTGTCGCCCGAGGGCGGCCTTGCCGCGGCGTTGCAGTCGCGGTATTTGGCGCGCATCGCGCTGCCGAGCACGGGGGCCAAGGCGGTTTCCACGGCTTTGTCGCCCGAAATTTCGATGTAGGGGCCGCGGGCGTCGCGCCAGATCAGGAAGGTGAGTTCGGCGCCGGGTCTGACCTCGGAGAGCAGGGCGACATCGAAGTTCTCGGGCGTGCTCTGGCCGAAGTAACTGTAGGCAGGGCGTACCTGTCTTCCGGCGAGCTGGCGGTTTCGCGCCACGACCATGAGACTGGACTGCAGCACCCGCAGATAAGGGGCGGCTGTGTTGCCGCAGGCCACGGACCAGTTGCCGCCCCACAGCCGCAGCGCGGCGGCGTCGAGATCGGCCCAGGCGGGCGCTGCCGGGACGAGCAGGGCGGCCAGCGTAGCGGCCGGGCCGCAAGCGCGGGTTCGGGTGAGGGTGGACATGAGCGGTCTCCCAACAGCCCGCAGGTGCGGGCGCGCGACAACTTTGGGGGCTCTTCCTGCGCGGCGCAAGGCCGCCGATCAGGGGGTGGTTGCAAGGGCTGCCGCCGTGGTCGGTCCGGGGGCGTCGTGCACGAAATCCACGACGTCGTCGAGCACGGGCGACATCCAGCGCAGCGGGGTGGCGAAGGAGCCGATCAGGGTTTCGTGGTTGACGCCTGGGTAGAGATCGAGCGTCACCTGGGCGCCGTCGGCCTTCAGGGCCCGGGCGAGCTGCACGGTGTTGCGCTGGGGGTTGACCAGGCTGTCGACACGGGCGGCGCCGAGAAAGGTGCGCGGCACGCGGGCGTCGTGAACGTAGTCGATGGGCATGCAGTCGGCGGGGTAGTCGGGGAAATGGAAGACCGGCTGGACGTCGCGGTCGGTGATGGGCAGAAAGTCGTAGGGTCCGGCCAGACCGATCCACCCGGCCAGATCGGCGCGGCGCAGGCCGACGGCGTGCAGCCAGCGCGGGTCGAGCGCCAGCATGGCGGCGTTGTAGGCCCCGGCGCTGTGGCCCATGAGGTAGATCTGGTGCGGGTTGCCGCCCCAATGGGCGATGTGCTGCGCCGTCCAGGCGACGGCGCGGGCGTTGTCGCGCAGGAAGTCGGGGTAGCGCACTTCAGGGTAGAGGCGGTAATCGGCAATGACGGTGACGATGCCGCGTGCGGCCAGCGCTTCGCCGACGAAACGGTACATGGCGCGGTTACCGCTGGTCCAGCTGCCGCCGTAGAAAAACACCACGACCGGGGCTCCGTCGGGTGGCGGCCGACGCCGCGTGCTGGCGATCGGCCGATAGATGTCCAGCGCCTCGCGCGGGGCGGAGCCGTAGGCGATGTCGCCGCTGAAGGTGTAGGTCTCGGTCGGCGTCAGTCGGTTGATCATGGTTACCGGGGAGCAGGCGACCATGAGCGGAGTGAGGCAGGTCAGGGCGAGACGCTGGCAAAGTCGCGTCAGAGTAGGCAGGGATGGGCGCATGGGACGTGGTTCGAGGTGTCGAAGCGGGCGGCGGGCCAGCGTGATCGGGCTTCTCCGCTTTACGGCGCCAGCGTGGTTTTGGATTCAGCCAAGGGGGCGGTGCAGGCTTCTATTGATTTGGCAATTAGAGCCTCCCCACCCCGACTCTCCCCACAAGTGGAGAGGGAGCCAACACGCCTCCCGCACACCGCGGGGAAGTCGGGAGGGCTTACGCAGATCGCGCGCAGCGCTGTTTTCTCCTCTCCCACGCCGTGGGGGAGGTTGGGAGGGGGAGGTCGTTGTACGGCACTGTCCATGAGCCCTGCGTGCTTCTCCATGCCGGATCAATAGAATCCGGCTTATGACCTCCGTCGCGCTGGCGCGCAAGTGGCGCCCTAAATCATTTGCCTCGCTCGTGGGGCAGGACCATGTGGTGCGGGCGCTCACGCATGCGCTCGACCACGACCGTCTGCACCACGCCTATCTGTTCACCGGAACGCGCGGGGTGGGCAAGACGACGGTATCGCGCATTCTGGCCAAGGCGCTCAATTGCACCGGCCCCGACGGGCAGGGCGGTGTGACCAGCCAGCCGTGCGGCGTCTGTCCGGCGTGCACGGAGATCGACGCCGGGCGTTTTGTCGATTACATCGAGCTCGACGCCGCCTCCAACCGTGGTGTCGAAGACATGACCGCGCTGCTGGAGCAGGCGGTCTACAAACCCACGGCCGGCCGCTTCAAGGTCTACATGATCGACGAAGTGCACATGCTGTCCAACCACGCCTTCAACGCCATGCTGAAGACGCTGGAGGAACCGCCCGACTATGTGAAGTTCGTGCTCGCCACGACCGACCCGCAGAAGGTGCCGGTCACGGTGCTGTCGCGCTGCCTGCAGTTCAACCTCAAGCAGATGATGCCCACGGCCATCGTCGACCATCTGCAGCAGGTGCTGCAGGCCGAGAACGTGCCGGCGGAAGATGCCGCGCTGCGCCTCATTGCCCGCGCCGCGCACGGGTCGATGCGCGACGCGCTCTCGCTCACCGATCAGGCCCTGGCGTATTGCGCCGGCCGGGTCGAAACCGCCGCGGTGCAGCAGATGCTGGGCACGGTCGATCGCAGCGATCTGCTGCAGATCCTGCAGGCCCTGGCTGCGCAGGACGGCGTGGCCATGATCGCCCAGGCCGACGCGCTGGAAGCGCTCGGCCTGTCGTTCGGTGCCGCGCTGGAAGAACTGGCGGCGCTGCTGCAAACCCTGGCGCTGCTGCAACTCGTGCCGGAAGCCGCCGATGCGCAAGACCCGCAACACGAGACGCTGGCGGTCCTGGCCGGGCAGCTCAGCCCGGAGCTGGTGCAACTGGCCTACACCACGGTGCTGCACGGCCGCAACGAGCTGTCGCTCGCGCCGGACGACCGCACCGGCTTCACCATGACGCTGCTGCGTCTGCTGGCTTTCGCCCCGGTCATGGCAGGCAGCGTGCCGCCGGGCGGGCTGGCCCTGCCCAAAGGGGGCGGTGCCGCGGCGCCGACCTCTCAAGGCAAGGCGGCGCCTGCCGCGCAGGCCTCGGCGCCGGTGGCCAAACCTTCCGTGCAGACGGCGTCCGAGGCCATGCCGCGTAGCGCGGCCATCTTGAGTGCTCCACCGGAGCCGGCAGCGGCGATGCACGCAGCGCAGGATGCGGCCGCTACCGGTTATGTGGCGCAGGCCAAGCCGCCAGCGACCCCGCTGGCCGAAGCTCAAATCGCCCAGGCCGCGCCCGCGCTGTCCCCAGTCACCCAGCCCGCCGCGTCCCTCCAGGGCGCCGCCATCAAGCCGCCCCTGCAGATCGCGCCCGGCACCGACTGGCCCGCGCTGGTGCAGCGTCTGGAAGTGCCGGCGGGCCTGCCCCGCGCGCTGGCCCAGCAGAGCGAGCTGGCCGCGCTCGATGGTTCCAACTGGCTGCTGCGCGTGCCCAACGAACAGCTCACCCGCGCGGGCTCGCTCGATAAACTCCAGGCCGCGGTGCGCCAGGCTCTCGGGCGGGACGACGTGGTGCTGCGGGTCGAAGTGGGCGAGGTGATCGACAGCGCCACCCAGCGCGAGGTACGCGCCAGGGCCCGCGCCCAGGCCGACGCCGAGGCGGCCATCCACGGTGATGCGCTGGTGCAGCAACTCATGCACGACCTGGGCGCGCAGATCGTGCCCGGCAGCCTCAAACCCATGCCCGCATCGGGGCAGACGCCGTCGGCCTGACGGACAATGTCGCACCGCTGCCAGGGCAGCCATTCACTTTTCTGATTGAAGGACATCCCATGTTCAACAAAGGACAACTCTCCGGCCTGATGAAGCAGGCGCAGATGATGCAGGACAACCTCAAGCGCGTGCAGGACGAGCTCGCGCAGATCGAGGTGGAAGGCCAGTCTGGCGCCGGTTTGGTGAAGGTGGTGATGACCTGCAAATTTGGCGTGAAGCGCGTGAACATCGACCCCAGCCTGGTGGCCGAAGACCGCGACATGCTGGAAGATCTGGTGGCGGCTGCCTTCAACGACGCCGTTCGCAAGGCCGAAACCACCTCCCAGGAAAAAATGGGCGCGGCCACGGCTGGCATGCCTCTGCCGCCGGGCATGAAGCTGCCGTTCTGATCGGCTGCGCGCTATGCATGAGGCCGCCCCGGGCCACGTTCCGGCACTCGACGCCCTGATCGACGCCCTCAGGCGTCTGCCGGGCGTCGGCCCGAAGTCGGCGTCGCGCATGGCCTACCACCTGCTCGAGCACGACCGCGAGGCGGCGCAGCACATCGCGCGTGCGCTCGACGCTGCGCTGGGCGCAGTCCAGCGCTGCACCCGCTGCAATACCCTCACCGAAGACACGGTGTGCAGCATCTGTGCAGATCCCAGGCGCGACGCGCGCCAGCTCTGCGTCGTCGAAACCCCGGCCGATCTGGCCGCCGTGGAGCAGACTCTGACCTACCGCGGGCTGTACTTCGTGCTCATGGGCCGCATCAGCCCGCTCGACGGATTGGGGCCGAAAGAGATTGGCCTCGACCGCCTCATGGCCCGCGCGCTCGACGGCGAGGTGGACGAGGTCATTCTGGCGACCAACTTCACCAACGAGGGCGAGGCCACCGCGCACGTCATCGCGGAAACCCTGCGCCCACGCGGCCTGCGCGTCACCCGGCTGGCCCGCGGCGTACCCGCTGGAGCCGAACTGGAATATGTCGACCTGGGCACGATCGCACGCGCGCTGGTTGATCGGCGCGGAACCTATTGATCCGGCACGTTGAGGGCTGAAACGGCACCCCACCCCAACCCTCCCCACAAGTGGAGAGGGAGCCAACACGGCTCCCCCACAGCGTGGGGGAGCTTGGGAGGGGCTTAAGCAGATCGCGCGTAGCGCAGTCTTCTCCTCCCCCACGTCGTGGGGGAGGTTGGGAGGGGGAGGAGCCTGCATGGCGAGGCCCATCACCCGTTCATATTTCTCCAGGCCAGATCAATAAGAGCCTGTCGGACTTGAGAATCGCAGGCCTGCAGGCTTGGGCGAGGTGGAATAAGCTCATGGTTATCTTGCATCCGACCCGTGCGACCGACGCGGGCGTTTTCTTCCTGACATCCATGCAGCGACGACAGTTCATTCAATCCGCCGGGGCCGTGGTCTTTGGCGCTGGCCTTGTGCCTCATCTTCAGACGTCCGCCCGCGCGGCAACGCAGGCGACCGCGACGATGGAGGTGTTTTCAGGCGCCATCGGCCCCGGCGCGTATGACGCGGGCAGCTTTCTGCAGGCCCGGTTTCACGATCCGCGTGGCATGGCGGTTGATGCGCAGGGCAATGTGTTCGTGGCCGACTATGTCAACAGCGTGGTGCGCAAGCTGGGTACGGACGGCCAGGTGACCCTCATCGCGGGCCAGGTGGAGCAGCGCGATGCGCGCAACGGCCCGGCGCTCAAGGCGAGGTTCTATTCGCCGGAATGCGTGGCCGTCGCCGCCGACGGTATCGTCTACATCAGCGACTCGGGCAGCAACACCGTGCGCCGCCTCGACCGTCAGGGTCGGGTGAGCACTCTGGCGGGCAAGCTGGAAGTCGAAGGCTTCGCCGATGGGCCGGGGGCGCAGGCGCGCTTCAACCATCCCGTCGGGCTGGGCGTCAACGCGCAGGGCGTGCTCTACGTGGCCGACGCCTACAACAGCACCGTGCGCCGCATCAGTCCGCAGGGTCAGGTCAGCACGCTGGCCGGCTCTCCCGGGGACACCGGCTGGCGCGATGGCCAGGGCAACCGCGCGCGCTTCAACACGCCGGTCGGCCTCGCCTTGGACAAGCAGGGCCATGTGTTCGTGAGCGAATACTTCAACAACGTCATTCGCAAAATCACGCCCGATGGCAGCGTAACCACGTTTGCCGGCCAGCCCGGCAAGGGTGGCTTCGCCGACGGAAGCGCCAGGGAGGCTTTGTTCCTGCATCCGCAAACCCTGTCGTTCGCGCCCGATGGCAGCCTGATCGTGGCAGATGCCGGCAATAACCGGGTACGCCGCATCGCCCCTGACGGTGCCGTGTCCACCCTGGCCGGCACCGGATCGAATGAGAAAGTCGTGACGGGCGCCCTGCCCGGAGAACTGCATCTGCCTTACGGCGTGCAGGCGCTGGCCGATGGTTCGGTGCTGGTCACCGGGCTGAACGCCATTCTGCGCATTCAGCCTGCGGCGCCGCTCAAGTCTTGAGCGGCGCCTTTCGCAGCGTCAATTCGCGGCGGGTTCGGCGACGTCGAACGAGGTGAGATCTACCCGGGGCGCCGGCTTCCAGCCGCGCTTGCGATGTTCGACCACCACATTGGTGTAGATGCCGCCGCGCACATACCAGCGAGCGGTCACCCGCAGGAAACGCGGCGACATGGCCTTGACCAGATCGTCGAGGATGGTGTTGGTCACTTTCTCGTGGAAGGCGCCCTCGTCGCGGTAGCTCCACATATACAGCTTGAGGCTCTTGAGTTCGACGCACTTCTTGTCGGGGATGAAGTCGATGTCGAAGCGGGCGAAATCCGGCTGTCCGGTCAGGGGACACAGGCAGGTGAATTCGGGGATCTGCATGTGGATGTGATAGTCACGCGCGGGGGCCGGATTCGGGAAGGTTTGCAAGGATTTGCTGGATTTTGTCGTCATATCGCGGATTTTCAGGGGTAAAGAAGGTCAGGCGAAGGTCAGGTGCCGGGCCGCTGGCGCTGGCGCGCCCGCTCCAGCGCCGCCCGCAGCAGCGCGGCCTTGCGCTCGGCCGCGTCGTCCGCGGGCACGGTCGGCAGAGGCGGCGGCGCGGTCTGGGGCGCGTCGGTCTGGGCTTGCTCTGCCGCAGCTGCCTGGGCGAGAGCGCGAGGATGGCGTTCGAGATGTCGGGCATAGCGCGCCCGCGCCTCGCTCGCCTGCGCCGCAGTCCAGGCGTCCCAGCCTGTACGGGGCGCCAGAGCGGCATCGCTCAGCGGCATCATGCGAATGCAATCAACAGGGCAGGGCGGTAGGCAGAGCGCGCAGCCGGTACACCATGACGCAATGACGGTGTGCATCCGCTTGGAGGCGCCGGCGATCGCATCGACCGGACAGGCCTGAATGCACAGGGTGCAGCCGATGCACTGGCCGGGGTCGATCACCGCCTGCTCGCGAGGGCCCTCGGCGCCGCAAGACGGATCGAGCGCCGGCGCGGGACGCGCCAGCAGCTCAGCCAGTCTTTGGATGCCCTGTTCGCCACCAGGCGGGCAACGGTTGATTTCCGCCTGTCCGTCGGCGATGGCCTGGGCGTAGGCGGCGCAGTCGGCATAGCCGCATCGCGTGCATTGGGTCTGCGGCAGGAGCGCGTCGATTTGCGCGGCCAGCGCGCCGGTCGCGATGGGCATGGCGGTTGAGCGGATCAGGCGGCTGCGGGCTTGCGCACGGTCTTGCGCGGCGGCTCGCCCGCAGCGCCGTGGGGGTGCGCGGCAATGAAGTCGCGCACCTGCGGATAGACCTTCTCGCGCCAGCGACGCCCGGAGAAAATGCCGTAATGCCCCGCACCTTCGGCGACGTAATGCTGGCGGCTGACCGAGGCGATGCCGCTGCACAGGTCGTGCGCAGCCTCGGTCTGCCCGGCGCCGGAAATGTCGTCGAGTTCGCCTTCGATGGTCAGCAGGGCCGTGCGGTGAATGTCTTGCGGGCGCACCGGCTGACCCGCCACGCTCCAGGTGCCGTTGACTAGGCCGAAGTCCTGGAATACCAGTTTGATGGTGTCAAGGTAGTAGTCGGCGTCCATGTCGAGCACGGCGTTGTACTCGTCGTAGAAGCGGCGGTGCGCTTCGGCGTCATCGTTGTCGCCGCGGACCAGGTCGAGAAAATAGTCGTAGTGCGACGTGAGGTGGCGGTCGGGGTTCATGGCCACGAAGCCGCTGTGCTGCAAGAACCCGGGATAGACGCGCCGGCCCGCGCCGGGATAGTTGGCGGGCACGC
Source organism: Thiomonas intermedia (assembly GCF_002028405.1). Taxonomy (NCBI): domain Bacteria; kingdom Pseudomonadati; phylum Pseudomonadota; class Betaproteobacteria; order Burkholderiales; genus Thiomonas; species Thiomonas intermedia. The sequence continues at coordinate 289,842 of NZ_CP020046.1, read as the reverse complement.
GGTAAATCACATTGTTCTCGAACCACTCGTAGCTCTTGTTCATCGCCAGGTTGTTCACCGCCGTGGGCGATTTGCGCGCGTCAATGGGCCCGCCCATCATGATCATGCTGCGCGGCGCCATCTCGCCCGCGCTGGCCATCAGGGAAATGGCCCCCAGCACCGGCACCGTGGGCTGGCAGACCGACATCACATGCACGTCGGGGCCGATGGCGGCGATGAACTCGCGGATATAGGCCACATAGTCGTCCAAGCTGAAACGGCCCTGTTCGGTGGGCACCATGCGGGCATCGTTCCAGTCGGTTATGAACACTTTGTGATCCTGCAGCATGGTGCGCACGGTGTCGCGCAGCAGCGTGGCATGGTGACCCGAAAGCGGCGCGACGATCAGCACGGTCGGATCGTCCTTGAGCTTGCCCAGCAGTGCGGCATCGTCGGAAAACCGCTTGAAGCGCAACAGACGGCAGAACGGCTTTTCCATCACCACCCGTTCCTGCACCGCCACCGCCTTACCTTGAATGGAAACCGTGTCGATGTCGAACGACGGCTTCTCGTAGTCCTTCAGCAGCCGGTGCATCAGGTCATAGCTGGCCGAGACGCGCTGGGTGACCGTGTGCGGCACCGCGGGCCATATGGGGTTGGCGTAAAACTTGGCGGCGGCTTCGGCAAAGTCGGCCAGCGGGCGCATCATGGCGCGCTGGGTTTCATACAGGTCATACACCATGATGGGCTCCGACTCGTTCTTGTTGCGACGCACAAATTTTAGCCGGGTCGGGGCTTCTGCGCACCAGGGAATTTGCTGGTCATGACTCCGGATGTGGGGCAATGGTAAGCGCTTCTGACGCACGGGAAAATGCTACGAATCTAGACCTGACCCCGTTTTCGCTTGTGTTTAGCATGGCTTGTGGTGGCGGGAGGTCAAGCGGCATGGGGTGGGAGCACTTGGGGAGATGTTACGTAGCTAGGCCTGAGCCCTTTTGTTCCCTCGATCGGATGTCACATGTGCTGGGCTTTTGAGGTGGATTGCAGTGTGGAGTCGCAATAAGTCTCGTATAAGGTAGTTTGTCATGTGTTGACTCTCTCCTCGCTTTCCGTCCATCTGTGTTGTGAATACATCGATGGATATTGTTATGAATGAAATGGCGTGCTTCACAATTACAAAAAGAAGCCCTATCAGAATCGATATTAGGAAATCGGTTAATAGGAGGGCTAATGCCGAATATCCGCTGTACCAGTTTTTTATACCCGCTAAGGAGGCTCCATTTTTTATGCTTAACGCGGTGATGATGGCGATTAGCGCGCCAAGTAGTGTGTATATCCTCGGCTTGGAGTCTGGCGAATAGATGTATCCGAGAATTGCCCTGAGCGAATAATCTCGGGGGTCGGCGACTGACTGCTCCAATGCGGCAGCGGCTCCAATCTTTTTTGCAATATCAGCGAATTCCGTTGAACGCACTTGCAGGTATGTGGATAGGGCGTGTCGTTTGAGTAGTCGAAGAGGGGCATCGCGCAAATCTTGTGATCTCTGTGCTCGCTTAAGTAGGTAGGTGTATTTTTTGAATTGGAATACAAACCACGAGCCCAAGCATAGAATCTCAGTTGCGATTATTATCAACAGGCGTTCGTTGTGCGGGATGTGTCGGATTCTTGATAATTTTGTTGACGCCTCGACGGAAAGAATGAAGAAAGTGTAAATAAAAATTGCGAGGCTAGCAAGAAAGAACCAAAATGCCCAGGATCTTAAAATGTGGCGCCAGCCCGGCCACTCAAAAGCATTGTAATATACGCGTGCAACATTTCTGTAGTTTGCCATGGCGGGTTCTACTAGTGCATTTTTGGGCTATCTGGTTTTCTATTTGTTTGTTTGTTCTGAGGTCTATATATTAAATTTCGCGTTTACTCGCGGGAAATCTAAACCATTTTATACTGCTTAGTTTCAATGTTTTCATGGGCATTGATGCGCCATTCATATTTATCAACGCTACACTGCAAGCCGACCCTGCTTAATCCAGCGCCGACCTGCAGTTTGATTATGACTGCATCACCGTCGCAATCGACTTGGCGATGTAATCCACGTTGTGCAGATTGATCGCCGCCACGCAGATACGCCCGGTGGAAACGCCATACACCCCGAATTCGGTGCGCAGGCGCTCCATCTGGCCGGCTGAAAGGCCTGAATAGCTGAACATGCCTTTCTGGCGGGTGATATAGGAAAGATCGCCCTTCACGCCGGCGGCGGCGAGTTTGTCCACCAGGGTGCTGCGCATGGCGCGGATGCGGTCGCGCATGCCGGCGAGCTCTTGCTCCCATTGCGCGCGCAGTTCGGGCGACGACAGCACGGTGGCGACGATCTGCGCGCCGTGGGTGGGTGGGTTGGAGTAGTTGCTGCGGATGACGCGCTTGATCTGCGACAGCACGCGGCCGGCCTCGTTCTTGCTGGTGCACACCACGCTCAGGGCGCCGACGCGCTCGCCATAGAGCGAGAAGCTCTTGGAGAAGGAGGTGGCGACGAAGAAGTCGAGCCCGGCGGCGAGAAATTGCTGGATGACCGCGCCGTCTTCGGCGATGCCTTCGCCAAAGCCCTGATAGGCCATGTCGAGGAAGGGCACGAGGTTGCGCGCCTTGAGGGTGGCGATCACCTGGTCCCACTGTGCCGGGCTGATGTCGTAGCCGGTGGGGTTGTGGCAGCAGGCGTGCAGTACGACGATGGTGCCCGCGGCGGCGGCGTTCAGCGCGGCCAGCATGGCGTCGAAATTCACGCCCTGTTGGGCGGCGTCATAGTAGGGATAGGTGCCGACGCTGAAGCCCGCGGCCTCGAACAGCGCGCGGTGGTTTTCCCAGCTCGGGTCGGAGATCAGCACCTTCGCGTCGGGGTTGATGCGCTTGAGAAAGTCGGCACCGACCTTCAGGCCGCCGGTGCCGCCCAGGCCTTGCACCGTGGCGATGCGGCCGGAGGTGACGGCCTCGTGGTCGGCGCCGAACACCAGACCCTGCACCGCCTTGTCGTAGGCGGCGATGCCGTCGATGGGCAGATAGCCGCGCGGCTTGGGCGCCTGCATGAGCTGGGCCTCGCCTGCCTTCACGCAGGCCAGCAGCGGCAGCTTGCCGTCGGCGTCGGTGTAGACGCCGATGCCCAGATTGACTTTGTTGGGGTTGGGGTCAGCAGCAAATTGTTCGTTCAGGCCGAGGATGGGATCGCGCGGGGCCATTTCCACGCGGGAAAAAAGCGACTGGGTCATGGGAGGGGCAGTTGAGTGACGGAAAAACCAGGCTTGCGGGACAATAGACGCTGCAAAGCGGGACGATTTTACGCCCGGGCTGCCGCGTCGGCCGCCGCGCTGTGGCGCGCGGCCGACGGCGCTTCTGACGACCTTCCCATCTCACGACCCTCCGCCCATGTCCGCTCCGAAACCCGTTGCCACGCTCGACCCGGACAAGTTCGTCAGCTTTCCCGACTCGCCGTTCCGTCTGTACCAGTCCTATCCGCCGGCGGGTGACCAGCCCACGGCCATCGCCCAGCTTGCCGAAGGCGTGGGCGACGGGCTGAGCTACCAGACCTTGCTGGGCGTGACTGGCTCGGGCAAGACCTACACCATGGCGAATCTCATCGCCCGCATGGGGCGTCCGGCCATTGTGTTTGCGCCCAACAAGACGCTGGCCGCACAGCTCTACAGCGAGTTCCGCGAGTTCTTTCCGAAAAACGCGGTCGAGTATTTCGTCAGCTATTACGACTATTACCAGCCCGAGGCCTATGTGCCGCAACGCGACCTGTTCATCGAGAAGGACAGCGCGATCAACGAGCACATCGAGCAGATGCGGCTGTCGGCCACCAAGAGCCTGCTGGAGCGGCGCGACGTGGTGATCGTGGCCACCGTCAGCGCGATTTACGGCATCGGCAACCCGGCGGACTATCACGCCATGATTCTGACCGTGCGCACTGGCGACCGCATGGGCCAGCGCGACGTGATCGCGCAACTGGTGCGCATGCAGTACCAGCGCAACGAGGTGGATTTCACCCGCGGCACCTTCCGCGTGCGCGGCGACCGCATCGACATCTTTCCGGCCGAGCACGCCGAGCTGGCGGTGCGCATCGAGCTGTTCGACGATGAGATCGAGTCGCTGAGCCTGTTCGACCCGCTCACGGGCGTGGTGCGGCAGAAGATTCCGCGCTTCACCATCTATCCCAGCTCGCACTACGTCACGCCGCGCGAGAAGGTGCTCGAAGCCGCGGAGGGCATCAAGCAGGAGCTGCGCGAGCGCTCCAAGGAACTCACCGGCATGGGCAAGCTGGTGGAGGCGCAGCGGCTGGAACAGCGCACCCGCTTCGATCTGGAAATGCTCACCGAAATCGGCCATTGCAAGGGCATCGAGAACTACTCGCGCCATCTCTCGGGCGCCGCGCCGGGCGAACCGCCGCCCACGCTGGTGGACTACTTGGCGCCAGACGCCATCATGTTCCTCGACGAAAGCCATGTGCTCATCGGGCAGTTCAACGGCATGTACAACGGCGACCGCGCGCGCAAGCAGACCCTGGTGGAGTACGGCTTTCGGCTGCCCTCGGCGCTGGACAACCGGCCGCTCAAGTTCGCCGAATTCGAGCGCAAGATGCGGCAGGTGATCTTCGTCTCGGCGACGCCCGCAGACTACGAGGAGCAGCACGCCGACCAGGTGGTGGAGCAGGTGGTGCGGCCCACGGGGCTGGTCGATCCGCTCATCGAGGTGCGACCGGCCACCAGCCAGGTGGACGACGTGCTGGGCGAGATCAGGCTGCGGGTGGACAAGGGCGAGCGCGTGCTCATCACCACCCTGACCAAGCGCATGGCCGAGCAACTCACCGACTACCTCGACGAGAACGGGGTGAAGGTGCGCTATCTGCACTCCGACATCGACACCGTGGAGCGCGTGGAAATTCTGCGCGACCTGCGGCTGGGCACCTTCGACGTGCTGGTGGGCATCAACCTGCTGCGCGAGGGGCTGGACATTCCCGAGGTGTCGCTGGTGGCCATTCTTGATGCGGACAAGGAGGGCTTTCTGCGCTCCACCCGCTCGCTGATCCAGACCATCGGCCGGGCCGCGCGCAATGTGAACGGCATGGCCATTCTGTACGGCGACCGCGTCACCGATTCGATGCGCCGCGCCATCGACGAAACCGAGCGCCGCCGCGCCAAGCAGACCGCCTTCAACGCCGAGCATGGCATCACGCCCACCGCGCTGAACAAATCGGTGCGCGATCTGATCGACGGCGTGGTGCAGACCCCGGGCAAGGGCTTGCGCGCCGGCAGCGTGGAGCGTGAAATCGCGGAACTGCAGATCGACAACGCGCAGGACGTGGCGCGCGAGATCAAGCGCCTGGAAAAGCGCATGATCGAGCATGCGCGCAATCTCGAATTCGAGCAGGCCGCGCGGGTGCGCGACCAGCTCGGACTGTTGCGGCAGCGGGTGTTCGGCGGCGGCGACGACCACGACACCGATGCGCAGCAGCGGGCTTGACGCCGTGGCCTATTGATCTGGCGTCGGGAAGGATGAAAGGGCGTGGGCTGCCATGTAACGGCCTCCCCCTCCCAACCTCCCCCGCAGGCGGAGGAGGGGCGGTTTTGCTCCCTCTCCACTTGTGGGGAGGGCCGGGGTGGGGAGCGGCGCAGCGCAGTTTCAAACTTCAACCTGCCGAATCAATCAACCAGGAGCCGATCATGAGAACGCCATCGCATCCCTCCCTGCCCACGCGCCGCCACGCCCTGCGCTGGCTGGGCGCGGGCCTGGGTAGTACCGTGCTGGGCGCCTGCGGCGGCGGGGCGGTCGTGGTGGTGTGGGGCGAAACGCCGGCGGCCGCGGCCTCCGGGCCCTCGCAGACGGGCGCTTTGCCCGCCGTTCGAGCCAGCGCGGTGATCGTGGCCCGCGGCCTGTCGCGGCCGTGGGCGCTGGTGTTTCTGCCCGATGGCCGCATGCTGGTGACCGAACGCACGGGCTCTCTACGCATCGTGTCCATGGAGGGCACTCTCTCGGCGCCCGTGGCTGGGGTGCCCGCGGTGGACGCGCGCGGGCAGGGCGGTCTGCTCGACGTGGCGCTCGATCCGGCCTTTGCGACCAACCAGCGCATCTATCTCAGCTATGCCGAGGCGGGCACGGGCGCGGAGTCCGGGCGCAATGGCACCGCCGTGGCGCGTGGGGTGCTGGCCGCCGACGGGTCGAGTCTGACGGATGTGCAGGTGATCTTCCGGCAGACGCCCAAGATCGACAGCACCGCGCACTTCGGTTCGCGGCTGGTTTTCGCCCCCGACGGCACCCTGTTTATCACCCTGGGCGACCGCTTCAGCCAGCGCGACGCGGCGCAGGATCTGTCCAACACTCTGGGCAAGGTGGTGCGCCTGCGCGCCGACGGCAGTGTGCCGCCGGACAACCCCTTCGTCGGCCGTGCCGGGGTTCGCGCAGAGATCTGGAGCTACGGCCACCGTAATGTGCAGGGCGCGGCCATCCACCCGCAGACGGGCGAACTGTGGACTCACGAGCACGGCCCCCAGGGCGGTGACGAAGTCAACATCACCCGCGCCGGTCGCAACTACGGCTGGCCGAAGATTTCCTATGGCTGCGAATACGGCGCCCCGGTGGGCCAATGCCCGCCGGTGGGCGGTGCGACCAGCGCGTCCGGCATGGAGCCGCCGGTGACTTACTGGGTGCCGACCTCCATCGCGCCCTGCGGCATGGCGTTCTACACCGGCGCCCTGTTTCCGCAATGGCACGGCAACCTGTTCGTCGGCGCGCTGGCCGGGCAGGCGCTATGGCGTCTGCAACTCGATGGCGGACGGGTGGTGGCGCGCGAGGCGCTGTTCACCGACCTGGGCGAGCGCATCCGCGATGTGCGCCAGGGACCGGACGGCGCGCTCTACCTCGTCTCCGACGGCGATTCGGCCAAGATCTACCGGGTGCAGCCGGTGTGATGGCGCTGTCTTCCTGGGCGTTGGGCGTCTCCCCCTCCCAACCTCCCCCACGACGTGGGGGAGGAGTAAACAGCGCTGCGCGCGATCTGCGCAAGCCGTCCCAACCTCCCTCACGGCGTGGGGCAGGCGTGTTTACTCCCTCTCCACTTGTGGGGAGGGTCGGGGTGGGCATCTCCTCCTACCAACCTGCCTCACGGTGTGGGGCAGGCGTGTTTACTCCCTCTCCACTTGTGGGGAGGGTCGGGGTGGGCATCTCCTCCTACCAACCTGCCTCACGGTGTGGGGCAGGCGTGTTTACTCCCTCTCCACTTGTGGGGAGGGTCGGGGTGGGGCGTGGGTTCGAGCGCAAAGGGCCTCGATTCCCAAGTGCCCGCACGGCCTACGCCTCTTTTCTGCGCTTCGATCCCGGCAAGGTCCGCATGGCCTTTGACTTCAGACTGATCCGGCCGAAGTGAGGCTTTGTCTGTAGCGCAGAATTAGGCCACCTTCGGGCGCATTTTCGAGCGACACGCTGCCGCCGATCCGCTGTGCGATCTGGCGGATGATGGACAGGCCCAGGCCGCTGCCCTCGCCCTCGGTGCCGGGCAGGCGCACGAACGGGTCGAATACTCGCTGCAGCTGATCGGCCGGAATGCCCGGGCCGCTGTCCTGCACCTCGATCACGACCTGGTCGCCGCGGTGCAGAATCCGCAAGTCCACGCGCCCACCCGCCGGGGTGTAGCGCAGGGCGTTGTCCACGGCATTGCGCAGCAGGGTGTAGAGCTGATCGGGGTCGCCGTGCAGCGGGGCCGGATCGGCCCGGTCGAGGCCCAGATCGGTCTGGCGGCTTTCGGCCAGGGGCAGCAGGTCTGCGATCACCTCGCGCACGACGCGTTCGGGGTCGAAGGACTGCACCTGCATGGCCTGCCCACCCTGGGAGCGCGCCAGACTGAGCAACTGCTCCACCACGTTGCGGGCCCGCCGCAGACCTTGCTGCAGGGCGCCGATGCGTTCGCGTGACTGGGCTTCGAGTTGCAGCGGCTTGAGGTTGTCCACCTGCATGCTGAGCACGGCAATGGGCGTGCGCAACTCGTGGGCGGCGTCGGCGACAAAGCGGCGCTGCTGTTCCATCGAGGTGTCCAGCCGCTGCAACAGGCGGTTGATGGAGCGCACGAAGGGGCGGATTTCGTGCGGCACGTCGGTTTCGGGCAGCGGCTGCAGATCGGTTTCGCTGCGGGCATCGACGCCCTGCGAAAGTCGGCGCAGCGGCCGCAGCGCGCGTCTGACCACCACGGCCGAGAGCAGGGCCAGCAGCGGAATGAGCGCCAGCAGCGGATACAGGGTGCGCTGCGCGCTGTCGATGGCCGCGTCGGTGCGCACATCGAATCGCTGCGCCACGGCGATGCGGCCCTGGGGGCCGTCGCGCACGAAGACGCGCCAGTGGTGGCCGGAGCTGTGGACATCGTGCATGCCGTCGGACAACGTGGCCGGAAGGTTCAGCCCGCCCACGGCGCCCAGTCGCTGCACCACGATGCGTTCATCTTTATGCGTGGCGGCACGGGCCGGGCTGAGCGCGCTGTCGGGCAAAGCGCCCCAGTGGTGAACCAGGCTGGCGATCTGGCGCAACTGGGCGTCCTGCAGTTCATTGGCCTCCTGGTAACCGAACAGGTAGGAGAGCGCGGTCGTGGCCAGGCCGACGACGATCACGCTGACGGTCATCCAGAGCCACAGCCTGCGCAGCAGCGATCGTGCGGCCCAGCGGCGCAACGCCATCAGAGGTTTCACGGCGCCGGTTCCCCGTCGGGGGCGTCGTTTGCGCGGGGCGCCAGCCAGCCCACGCCGCGCACGTTCTTGATGACCTCGGGGGCGAGTTTTTTGCGCAGGCTGTGGATGAGAAATTCCACGGCGTTGCTCTCCACCTCCTCGTTCCAGCCGTAGATGCGGTCTTCCAGCTCGCTGCGCGACAGAATGGCGCCGGGCCGCAGCAGCAGCGCGTGGAGCAGGGCGTATTCGCGCGCGGTCAGGCGCTGCGTCTGGCCCTGGAAGCGCACCTCGCGTGTCACGGGATCGAGGTCGACCACGCCATTGCTCAGCACGGGCTGCGCCTGGCCCCCTTGCCGCCGTGCCACGGCGCGCATGCGGGCGAGCAGTTCGGCGCTCTCGAAGGGTTTGACCAGGTAGTCGTCGGCCCCCAGATCGAGCCCGCGCACCCGGTCTTCGAGGCCGTCGCGCGCGGTGAGGATGAGCACCGGCAGGGTGTGACCGCCCTGGCGCAGGGTCTGCAGGACCGACAGACCGTCGCGCTTGGGCAGACCGAGATCGAGCAGCATCAGCTCGTAGGTGCCGTCCTGTGCCGCGGACAGGGCCGAGGCGCCGTCGCGTACCCAGTCGACCGCATGCGTGGCATCGCGCAGGGCCTCGCGCGTGGCCGCGCCCAGCATGGGATCGTCTTCGACAAGGAGAATGCGCATGGGTCCGTTCGCCAGGAAATTTCGGTCGGGTGGTGCGGATTGTCGTCTGCCCGACTGAGCGGAAACTGAGAGACTTGCTCGTATTCTTGCGCGATGGACAAGAAGACGATTTCCGCGCCGGCCGCTGCCAGCCCCAGGCGCCCGCGACTGGGTCTGGCGCTGGGCGGCGGTGCCGCGCGCGGCATGGCGCACCTGGGGGTGCTGCGGGCTTTGGCCGAGGCCGGCATCGAGGTGGACATCATCGCGGGCTGCAGCATCGGGGCCCTGGTGGGCGCGGTTGCCGCTTCGGGCAGCACTGACGGGCTGGAGGCCACGTTCAAGACTTTCGATTGGCGAAAGACGCTCTCGTTCTTCGATGTGGTGTTCCCCCGCGCGGGTCTGATCGATGGCGCCAAGGTGACGGCGCTGGTGCGCGAGCATCTGCCCGACACGCGCATCGAGGCTCTGCCGGTCCGGTTCGCCGCCATCGCCACCGATCTGCGCAGTGGCGCCGAGGTTGTGTTGCGTTCGGGCGATGTGATCGACGCGGTGCGTGCGAGCATCGCCGTTCCCGGAATTTTTACGCCCGTGCGCGCGGGAGGGCGGGTTCTGGTGGACGGGGGCCTGAGCAATCCGGTTCCGGTGAGCGTGGTTCGCGCGATGGGCGCAGACCGGGTGATCGCGGTCGATCTCAATCACGGCGTGGTGGATGGCCGGCTCAAGCGGCGGGCCAGATCGAGGAAGGCCGTCGCCGAATCTCCGCCCCAGGAGGCCGGCGGTCGCTGGGTTGCCGAGTACCGTCATGTGATGGGCGATCTCAGAAGCCGCCTGGCCGCGCAGAGCGCGCCCATCAAGGATCAGTTCTCGCGCTGGGCGGCAAGGGGCGAGGCGCTGCCCAATGTGTTCGAGGTGTTGCTGGCCTCGGTGAATGTGATGGAGATGCACATCACCGAGAGCCGTCTGCGGATCGAGCCGCCGGATCTGCTGATCCGTCCTCCGTTGGCGGATATCCGCTTTCTGGAGTTCGGCCGCGCCGAAGAGTCGATTCAGATCGGCTTCGACGCGACCGTCGAGGCTTTGCGCGGCTGGACGGCGTAAGGCCCGGGCGCAAGGCTCAGGCCGGTCTCAGCCCGTGTTGCGCAGCCCCGCGGCGATGCCGTTGATGCTCAGGTGGATGCCCCGCTTGGTGCGCTCGTCGGTCTGGCCTTCGCGGAAGCGGTAGATCAGTTCGATCTGCAGGTGGTTGAGCGGATCGATGTAGGGAAAGCGGGCGTGGATCGAGCGCCTGAGCGTGGGGTTGTCGCTCAGGCGTTCGGCATTGCCGGTGATGGCGGTGAGCATCTCGGTGGTGAGCTGCCATTCACGCTGCAGCGCCTTGAGCACCTTCTGCCGGGTTTTGGCGTCGGGCACCAGTTCGGCATAGCGCTGCGCCACGCGCATGTCGGCCTTGGCCAGCACCATGTCGATATTGGAGAGCAGCGTGGCGAAGAAGGGCCATTGCTTGGCCATGCGCTGCAGCAGCTTGTGGCCGTCGGGCTGGGCGTCGAGAAAGGCCTGCACGCCGCTGCCGAAGCCATACCAGCCGGGCAGGGCGACGCGGCACTGGCCCCAGGAAAATCCCCAGGGAATGGCGCGCAGATCGGCGATGGCACGGGTGGCCTTGCGTGAAGAGGGACGGCTGCCGATGTTGAGCTCGGCGATCTCGGAGATGGGCGTGGCCGCGTAGAAATAGTCGGTGAACTCCTCGGTGTCGTACACCAGCTTGCGATAGGCCGCCATCGACGCCTGCGACAGCGCCCGCGCGGCGTCGAGAAACTTCTGCGGGGGCGCGCTCACGGCCTTGGTCTGCGGCAGCAGCGTGGCCTGCAGCGTGGCGGCCACCAGGGTTTCGAGGTTGCGCAGACCGATGTCCGGGTTGCCGTACTTGCTGGTGATGACCTCGCCCTGCTCGGTCAGCCGGATCTGGCCGTTGACCGTGCCCGGGGGTTGCGCCAGGATGGCATCGAAACTCGGGCCGCCGCCGCGTCCCACCGTGCCGCCGCGTCCGTGGAACAGCCGCAGGGTGATGCAATGCTCGGTCTTGAGCTGCTCGAACTGTTCGGCCAGCGCGACCTCGGCGCAGTAAAGCTCCCAGTTGGAGGTGAAGAAGCCGCCGTCCTTGTTGCTGTCGGAGTAGCCCAGCATGATCTCCTGCTCGCCGCCCGAGCGCCGCACCAGGGCGGCAATACCCGGCAGGGCGTAGAAGTCGCGCATGATGGCCGGGGCGTTGCGCAGGTCTTCGATGGTTTCAAACAGCGGCACCACCAGCAGTTCGGCATGGCTTTCGGCGCTGTTCAAGGTGCCGTGGAACAGCCCGGCTTCTTTTTGCAGCACCAGCAGTTCGAGCAGGTCGCTGACGGTTTCCGAGTGCGAGATGATGTATTGGCGGATGGCGCGGGGGCCGAAGTCGCGCCGCGCGCTGTAGGCGCGATCGAACACGGCCAGTTCGCTGCGCGTCCATTCCGAATAGACCTGATGCGGCAGGCGCAGCGGCCGCGGGTCGTTGAGGCAGCGGATGAGCAGGGCCTGCTTGGCGGCTTCGTCCAGATGACTGTAGTCGGGGCACAGATCGGCGGCGGCGAGCAGCTCGCGCAGCACGGCTTCGTGTTGATCGGAGCTTTGCCGCAGATCGATGGTGGCCAGGCGGAAGCCGAACACCCCGGCGGCGCGGATGAGGGGGTCGAGCCGTGCGCGCGCCAGCGGCTCGGCGTGGTGCTGGCGCAGCGAATCGCGGATGGTGCGCAGGTCGCCGATGAACTCGTCGGCATTCGCATAGGGCTCGGCGCTGCCCACTTCGGGCAGCGTGGCCTGCACGCCGGCGAGCTTGCGCAGATTGCCCGCGAGACGGGCGTACATGCCGATCAGCGCGCGGCGATAGGGCTCGTCGCTGCGATGCTCGGACAGGTCGGGCGAATGCTCGGCCAGCGCGATCAGCTCCGGGCTGGCGCTGGCCAGCAGCGCCGAGATCGACAGCTCGCCGCCGATGGCGTGGACTTCGGCCATATAGAACTCGATGGCGGTGCGCGACTGCATGCGCAGGGCGTAGCTGAGGGTGTCGGCGGTGACGAAGGGGTTGCCGTCGCGGTCGCCGCCGATCCAGTGGCCCATGCGGAAGAAGGCCGGCAGATCGGTTCTGGCGGCGTCCACGGTGTCCTTCTTGCCCGAGGGGAAAAGCGCATCGATGTCGCGCTGCAGGTCGCGGTACAGGCGGGGGAACTGGCGGAAGAAGGTCGTGCTGTAGAACGACAGCGCGTTCTTGATCTCGTCGGACACGCGCAGCTTGACGTAGCGCAGCAGCCGCGTCTGCCAGAGCTGCACGACCCGCGCGCGCATGGCGTCTTCGATGTCGGCGCGCTTTTGCGGCAGCCGGGTGGCGTCGTGCGCGACCAGCAGCTCGGCCAGCGCGCGCTCGGCATCGAGCACGCTCTTGCGCTGCACTTCCGTGGGGTGGGCGGTGAGCACAGGCGAAATCAGCGCCTGATCGAAGAACTGCATGAGCTGCTGACGCTCGACGCCGGAGTCCTTGAGGGTTTCGAGCGCGGCGCGCACGCTGTCACGCTGGGGCGGCGCGTGGCGCTCGGCCTCCTGTTCGGCGCGCCGCAGCACATGGTGGTCTTCGGCGATATTGGCCAGGATGGAAAAGTAGCTGAACGCGCGAATGACGCTCACGGCCTGATCGCGCGTGAGGCTGCTGAGCAGCTTGTCGAGGGCGCGGCGATCCTTGGCATCGCCGTCGCGATGAAATTTCACCGACAGCTGCCGCACGGTCTCGACGATGTCGAACATCGCCTGTCCCTCCTGCTCGCGGATCAGGTCGCCGAGCAGGCGGCCGAGCAGGCGGATGTCGTCGAACAGGGCGGCGTCGGGATCGGAAGCGTTGCGTGCGGCGGAGGTGCGTGTCGGCATGGCGTGGAGCGTGAATGAGCACGAAAACAGGGCGGGCTGATGCTATCAGTGCAACGCCAGAGCGAAGCAAGATGCGCGCCCGCATCGCCCCGGGATTTGCGCTGTCGCAGGGTCGATGAAATGATTTTTCGCGATGCGCAACGGGCCGCATCCTGGGCATCGCACGGCCTGAGGGCGATGGCATGCGCTCAGAGGGCAACGCTGAACAAGTCCTTCGCGCGTCGCGCATCCTGTGCGCGGGCGGTCTGCGGCGTTGCAAATCCTCGCCCTAGCTTGGGCTAGGGCTGTGGTTTGCGCCTTGCATCCCCTCCCGCGCACAGGCGCGCCATCACGAGAACTTGATCAGCGTCGCCCTAGAATCGGCGCATGACTTCCACGACCTTCACCCCTCCCCAATCGCTTGTCATTGCCTCGCGCGAAAGCCGCCTGGCGCTCTGGCAGGCCGAGCATGTGCGCGACCGGCTGCGCGGCCTGTATCCCCAATGTGATGTGCGGATTTTGGGCATGACCACGCAAGGCGACCAGATTCTCGACAAGTCCCTGGCCAAGATCGGCGGTAAGGGGTTGTTCGTCAAGGAGCTCGAAGTCGCCATGGAGCAGGGACACGCCGACCTCGCGGTGCATTCGCTCAAGGACGTGCCCATGGTGCTGCCGCCGGGCTTCGCGCTCGCGGCGGTGATGGAGCGCGAAGATCCGCGCGACGCCTGGGTGAGCCCGCGCCATGCGAGCCTGGCTGAGCTGCCGGCAGGCGCCGTGGTCGGCACCTCCAGTCTGCGGCGCGAATCGCAGCTGCGGGCGCGCTATCCCCACCTTCAGGTCCAGGCGCTGCGCGGCAATCTCGATACACGGCTGCGCAAGCTCGATGAAGGGCAGTATGCCGGCATCCTTCTGGCCGCGGCCGGACTGAAGCGGCTGGGCCTGGGCGAGCGGGTGCGTGCCGTCATCGAGACGCAGGACATGCTCCCCGCCGTCGGTCAGGCCGCGCTGGGCATCGAAATTCGCGCCGACCGGCCCGACCTGGTGCAGGCGCTGGCCCCGCTCAACCACCCGCCCACCGCGCTATGCGTGCATGCCGAGCGCGCGGTGTCGCGCGGCCTGGGCGGCAGTTGCACCACGCCCATCGGGGCCTATGCCACGCTGGAAGGTGATGACATGGTGCTGCGCGCCGTGCTCGGGCTGCCCGACGGCAGCAGGGCTTTGCGAGCGACGTCGCGTGCCCGTGTCTGCGAGGCGTCGCAGGCCGAAGCGCTCGGCCAGCAGGTGGCCCAGCAATTGCACGACCAGGGTGCGGACGCCTTGCTGGCGCAGCTCGGCGCCCATTGACGGCAAAAGCTGGCGTGGCGCCCATGCTCAACACCACGCTGATCTTCACGCGCGTGCCGTCGCACGCGGGCACGGCGACGCTGGGTTTCGCCGCCGCAGGGGTGGAGCTGCTGGATTTTCCTCTGCAGCACATCGGTCCGCCCGCGGATCTGGCGCGATTTCATGCCGCGCTGGCGGCGCTTCCGCAGACCGATCTGGCCATCCCGGTCAGCCCCACCGCGGTGGCGGCGGTCTTTGCGGCGCTGCAGGGCGTCTGGCCTGCGCGCTGCGCGATCGGCGTCGTGGGGGAGGGCAGTCTGGCCGCCGTGCGCCGGGCCCTGACGGCGCAACCGGAAGATGCGCCCTGGCCCCGGCTGATCGCTCCGCAGGCGGGTGAGGCATCTGGCGCAGAGGGCGATTCGGAGGCTTTGTGGGACGCGCTTCAACTGGCTTTCCCTCCCGGACCCCTAAGCACCTTTCCTTGGGCAGGACGCCATGTCCTCATCTTCCGCGGCGGTGCGGGGCGCGATCTGCTGCAGCACCAACTCGAATCGGCGGGCGCCAAGGTCAGGGTCGTCGAGGCCTATAGCCGCCTGGCACCGGAGTATGACGCCCACACCGCCGGTCAGCTGCGCAAGGCGCTCGGCTGTGGCGGCTGGTGGCTGTTCTCATCGTCCGAGGCCGTACGCAATCTGCAGCGTTTGCTGGAGCAGGCGGGGCTGGGTTCCGCCGTGCTGCAGCAGCAGCGGGCGCTGGCGATTCACGGCCGCATCGCCCAGGCGCTGCAGAGCGCAGGCTTCGGTCGCGTGGAATTGACCCGCGCGCCGCCCGAAGCTGTCCTTTCCGCACTGCAGCGTCTGGAGGCCTCCAGCCCGCCACACTCCTAGAATGCCTGCATGACTGAGTCCAGCACCCCTTCCGCGGCAGAGCCTTCCTCGGCGGTCGGCACGGCGCCCGCCGAGCGCGTGACGCCTGCGCCGGCCAGCCTCGCCGATACGCCCTCAACCTCGGGCGCTCACCCGGCGATCGCAGGCCTGCCCGGCGCGCGCTGGGTGTGGCCGGTGCTCGTCGCCCTTATCATCGGGCTGGTGGTCATGGCGGCGTGGTTGAACAGCCGCTTGTATGCCACCCAGTCTGAAATCGCCCAGCGGCTGCAGGCAGCTACGACCAATGCCATCGAGGCCAAGACGCTCACCAGGCAGGCCAGCGATTCCGTGCGCGATCTGACCGCACGGATCGCCGTGCTGGAATCGCGCCAGCAGGATTTCGCCGCGCAGCGCCAGGCTCTGGAGGCGCTGTACGAAGACTTCGCCAAGAGCCGCGATCAGGCGCGACTGTCCGAGACCGGCCAGCTCATCGCGCTGGCGCAGCAGCAGGCGCAGTTGGTCGGCAATGTGCAGCCCTTGATCGCCACGCTGCAAAGCGCCGACGCACGGCTGGCGCGATCGCCCAATCCCAAAGCCCAGATTCTTCGGCGCGCGGTGCAGACCGATCTCGCCCGACTGCGCAGCGCCGTCACCCCGGACATCGCGGCGGCGGCCCACAAGCTCAACGATCTGGCCGCTCTGGTCGATGATCTGCGATTGATTTCCTCGGCCGCTCCCCTGCACGAGGCGCACGCGCCCGACGCGGCGCCTGTCGGTGCGGCCTCGGCGTCGGCGGCGGGTCCGCGCTGGGCGCCCTGGATGGGGGCATGGTTCGAGCGGTTCCGCACGTCGCTGGTGCAGTTGTTCGGCGTCACCCGCGTCGATTCGCGCGACGCCCTTCTGGCGTCGCCGGAGCAGGGTGAATTTCTGCGCGAAAACCTCAAGCTGCGCATTCTCAACGCCAGGCTCGATCTGCTTTCGCGCAACGCCGTGGCCTATCGCAGCGATATGCGAGGGATCGACGAGGCGCTGAAAACCTACTTCGACAGGCGTCAGCCGCGCATGGTGCAGGCCCTGTCCCTGGCCCGGCAGGCCTCGCAGCTTGATCTTTCGGCCAATCCTGCGGCCAATCTCGAATCCTTGGCGGTGCTTTCCACCCTGGACAGCGGGGCGCCCTGATGCGTTGGCTCTTCTGGGTCTTGATCCTGGCGGCGGCCGCGGTCCTGGTGGCGCTGGGCACCACGCTCAACACCGGCAACATTGCCGTGCTGCTGCCGCCCTGGCGGCTGGACATCTCGCTGAACTTTGCGGTCGTGCTGGTGCTGCTTGGTTTCGTCGTGTTCCATCTGATGCTGCGCGGGCTGGCTCTTTTGTTCGGTATGCCCCGGGCAGCGGCCGAGTTCCGTGCGCGGCGGCGCCTGCGGCTGGCCGCCCAGGCGCTGCACAACGGCATGTACGACTACTTCGGCGGTCGATTCCGCCGTGCCGAGCGTGCCGCGCAGCGCGCAGCCGAGTTTGAAGATTTCGCGGCGGCGGCCTTGATGACCGCCGCCCAGTCCGCCCAGCAGCTCCAGGCCTATGACCGGCGCGACGCCTATCTGGCCCAGCTGCCGCCGCAGGCGCAGGATGCGGCGGCTTTGCTGCAGGCGCAGTGGCAACTCGACGCGAAACAGCCGCGCGAGGCGCTGGCGCAGTTGCGCGCGCTGCCCGCCGGTGTGCAGCGGCGCACGCACGCCCTGCGCATCGAGCTTCAGGCCGCGCGCAAGCTGTCCGATCACAAGGCCGTGCTGCGGTTGGCGCGGACCCTGCTCAAGCATGGCGCGCTGCATTCGGCGGCGGCCCAGGCCATGTTGCACACCGCGGCAACCGGCCTTCTGCGGCAGGCGGGCGACGATCCGCAGATCTTGCGCGGCACCTGGAGTCAGCTCACCGCACAGGAGCGCGGCGATCCGGCCCTGGTGGTTGCCGCCGCTCGCGGCTTCGCGGCAGCCCAGGCACTCGACGAGGCGCGAGCCTTGCTCATCGCGGCCCTGAACCGCGCGCAGGCAGAGCCGGGCTTGTTCATGCCCTCCCTGCGCGGCATGCTGTCGGGCATCGATGCCGGATTCGTGGCCCAGACCGAACAATGGCTCGGACGCTGGCCGCAGGAGGCCCAGGCCCATTTCCTCGCGGGGGCCGCATGCGCCGAACTGCAGCTCTGGGGCAAGGCGCAGCAGCATCTGCAAAAGGCCATTCAGGCCTGCAGCGACGACGAAGGCCGCCTTCGGGGCCAGATTCACGCCGCGCTGGCGCATCTGCTCGAAGGCATCGAGCGCGAGGACCAGGCGCAGCGCCATTGGCGTGCGGCCGCACTCGATCTCTCGGCCCTCGACATGCCCGGCCGGGGGGCCGGGCAGGGCTGAGGCCCGTCGCGCAGCACCAGCCATTCCAATCAGGAGATCTTGATGCACTACCTCACCATCGACGAGGTGATCGGCAACACACCCTTGGTGCAGTTGCAGCGTGTTCCCGGTGCCGACAACGCGCGGCGCGGCAATGTGATCCTTGGCAAGCTCGAAGGCAACAATCCCGCGGGCTCGGTGAAGGATCGCGCGGCGATCTCCATGATTCGCCGCGCCCAGGAGCGCGGGACCATCAAGCCCGGCGATACCCTGATCGAGGCGACCTCGGGCAACACCGGCATTGCGCTGGCCATGGCCGCCGCGATTCTCGGCTACCGCATGGTGCTCATCATGCCCGAGAATCTCAGCATCGAGCGCGCCCAGACCATGAAGGCCTTCGGTGCCGAGCTGCTGCTCACGCCCAAGAGCGGCGGCATGGAGTATGCCCGCGACCTGGCCGAGCAGATGCAGCGCGAGGGCAAGGGACTGATGCTCGATCAGTTCGCCAATGCCGACAACCCGCGCGCGCACTTCGAGACCACCGGGCCCGAGATCTGGCGCGATACCTTCGGCCGGATCACCCACTTCGTCAGCGCCATGGGCACCACCGGGACGATCACCGGCGTATCCCACTATCTCAAGTCGCAGAACCCCGCGGTGCAGATCATCGGCGCCCAGCCGGAGGAGGGGTCTAGCATTCCGGGCATCCGCAAATGGCCGCAGGAATACCTGCCCAAAATCTACGAGCCGCAGCGGGTCGACCGGCTGGAATATGTCAGCCAGGCCGCAGCCGAGAATATGGCGCGCAAGCTGGCGCGCGAGGAGGGCCTGTTCTGCGGCATCAGCGCGGCGGGCGCCTGCGAAGTGGCGCTGCGCATAGCCCGCGAGGTGGAGAACGCCACCATCGTCTTCGTGGTCTGCGACCGCGGTGACCGCTATCTCAGCACGGGCGTCTTTCCGGCTTGACCCTGCTTCAGCCCGAGTGCGCCGGCGTGCTCGCCGCGCTTGGCGGAACCTGCGCCACGCTCTGATCCGGCACGTGATGGGCGCCGGCCGCGAAGACATGGCTGTAGCCCATGTCGAAACCGATGGCCAGACAGACGACGAGCAGCACCGCAAGGCCCGCGATATAGAGTTTTGTGCCCATGATGAATCCCGTTGGTGAATCCGTGCATTCGCACGGACTGATGCATTCAACTTAGGCTTTCGCGCCGACGGCGCAAGGTCTGCTCACCAACCGTCACAAGCGATACCTCTGGAGAGGAAGTCCAGCGGCAGGCGGCGCCGATTACACTGGGTTACTTGTGCTCCGCCAAGGCGAGGCTGCAAGCTGATCGTCAGGCTATCCCGGGCCGACGTGCCGCGTTCATGCCGGGATGTCCTGTTCAAGCGATCATCATGAGGTGTGCGTTGCAAGAGGGTCTGCCTTCACTGGGGGTGCTGTTCGGGAACATGGCCGATGCGGTCTACCTGCTCGACCCGATCACCTCGAACATTCTGTGGTGCAACCCCAGTGCCCATGCCAGCCTCGGTCTGGAGTCGGGCGAAGTGTTGAATCACTCGGTGCTCAGCCTGCAGATGGACGTGACGGGTCTGCCGCAGTGGGCCGATATTGCCGGGGTCATCCGAGGGGCATCGTGCTACACCTTCCTGGGGCGGCACCGCCACAAAGACGGCGGCGAAGTGCCGGTGGAAGTCAACACCACCGCATTCACCCTGGGCGGGCGCGAGTATTTTCTTTCGGTGGCGCGCGACATCAGCCGACGCATGAGCCTGGAGGGGCCGGCCGGTACGCAGGACGAGCGTCTGCGCTTCGCGCTCAACCTGGCGATGGATGGTCTGTGGGACTGGAATATGCGCACCGACGAGGTCTATTTCAGCCCGCAGCTCAAGCGCATGCTTGGCTACGGTCCCGATGAGATGGCCCCGCATGTCGATACCTGGAAGCGCAACATCCATCCGGATGATCGGGATCAGGTGATGTCGCTGATCGAACAGCATCTGCGCGGGCGCCTGATGCGATTCGAGGCCGAGTACCGGCTGCGCAACCGCAACGGACACGACATCTGGGTGCACGATCGCGGGCAGGTCTGCGAGCGCGATGCCCAGGGCAGACCCACGCGGGTGGTCGGCATGGTGCAGAACGTCACCGATCGCAAGCTGCTGGAGTTGCGCCTGGAGAAACTGGCCAGCATCGACGATCTGACCCAGCTCCCCAATCGCCGCGCCGGCATGGCCTTCCTCAGCCACCAGATGGCACTTTCCGAGCGCACGGGTGAACAGCTCAGTCTGGGCGTGCTCGACATCGACGCCTTCAAATCGGTCAATGACCGATTCGGTCATGCGCAGGGCGACGAGGTGCTGCACCAGGTGGCCATGCTGCTGCGCGAAACCGTGCGCACCTGCGACTACCTCTACCGTTCGGGCGGCGAGGAGTTCATTCTGGTTTTCCCCGGCGCCGACCGCGAGAAGGCCGACGCCATCGCGGCCGACATTCATGCCGCGCTCGAAGCCAAAGACTGGGAGGGCGAGCTCGGCATGCCCGCGGTGACCGTGAGCATCGGGCTGGCGAGCTATCCCCAGGATCTCTCGCTGATGCACAAACTGCTCGATCAGGCCGATCTGGCCCTCTACCGTGCCAAGGAGTTGGGCCGCAATCGCACCTGCCATGCCCGGGATCTGCTCGTGGCGGCATCGGCGCCGCCGCATGTCGCCAGGCGATGAGGCAGGTCAGGCGGGGCACGCATTTTGCGTGTGCGCAGCAGGCGATGTCGCAGCGCGATCAACAGTGGGTGGCTTGACGCCGTGCCGCTGCGCCATCGGTGTTAATCAACGGCCGCTGTGCGGCAGATATTCGGGAGATGAAGATGCGCTGGATCCACCTGATTGGCGGTGAAAAGGGCGGCGTCGGCAAGTCGCTGATGGCGCGTTTGCTGGCTCAGTACTGCATTGATCATGGCCTGCCTTTTGTCGGCTTCGACTCGGACAGATCTCACGGAGCGCTGCTGCGCTTTTATGCCGACTACACCTCGCCTGTGGTGGTCGATCGTTACGAGAGTCTGGATGGCCTCGTCGAAGCCGCCCTAGCCGAGCCGGAACGGCGCGTGCTCGTCGATCTGGCCGCGCAAACGCAGGCGGCGCTGGAGCGATGGATGGAGGATTCCGGCCTGCTCGACCTCGCCCCCGAACTTGGCCTGCAAATCCGCTACTGGCACGTGATGGATTCGGGCCGCGATTCCGTCGATTTGTTGCGCACACTGCTCGACCGCTTCGGCGCACGCCTGGACATCGTGCTGGTGCTCAACCAGTTGCGCGGTGACGACTTCGGCATCCTGGAGCAGTCGGGCCAGAAGCAGCGAGCCCTGGATCTGGGCGCCCGCATCATGCCGCTCAGGCGGCTGCACGAAGCCGCCATGATCAAGATCGACGCCGCCAGCAGCAGCTTCTGGGCCGCTACGCACAGCGCCGTTGTGCACGACATGGGTCTTCTGGAGCGCCAGCGGGTGAAAACCTGGCTGCGCAACGCCTACCAGGAGCTGGACGCTCTGGGCATCTGATGCCACCCGTGCCGTTGGCTTACTGCATCTGGAATTCCAGGTAGGTGCGGTTGATGTTCTTCTTGTTGATGCCCTCGGCGTTATTGAGCTTGAGAAACGCCTCGGGCGTTGCTGCCGCGACGCGGTTCACGGTCTTTTCCAGATCGTCCATGCTCTCTGCGGCGGGTTTGACCTCGCGCACCAGCCAGTCGAGATAGTCGCCGGTTTCAGCCTGCGCCTTGGCCAGGCTGCAAGGCTTGCCGTGGCCGGGAACGATGATCTCGGGCTTGAGGGTGGAGGCGAACGTCTTGAAAGTCTGTGCCCATTGATCAACGCGACTGCCGTTGTCCAGCACACCGAGCATGCGGTCTACGAAGACGAGATCGCCACTGAAGGCAATGCGCTGGCTGGGCATCCACACCACGGCATCGCCGGGGAAGTGTCCGGTGCCAAAGTGGCGCAGCTCCAGTGAGACGCCGCCGAGGGTGAGCTTGGCTTCATTGCCGGGTAGCGGATCTGGGCTGGTCAGGGGTTTGAAGTCTTCAGCGTTGACGCCGAATTGCATTTTGAGCGACTGCATTTCCTTCTCAGCGTTGGCCTGCTCGACATCGACGGTTGTCGCCAGCGCGATGATTTTTGCGCCCTGTGCGGCAAACCAGGCGTTGCCTAGCCAGCGATGGTCCTGGCTTCCCGTGTTGATCACCCACCGCACCGGCTTGTCGGTGACGGTATGCAGCGCTTTGGCAATGAGTTGGGCGCCAGCGTTGCCAGCGCCGCTGTCGATGAGAATCACGCCGTCGGGGGTGACGATGGCGCCGAACGTGGCGTTGTCGCCGGCATTGGCCGCGTCGCGCTGGCCGAGAGGGCCGACGAGGGCGTAGATGTTGTCGGCGACTTTCACGGGCTGCAGCACGCTGGCCTGCGCGGTGATGGCCGCGGCCGCCAGGGCGAGGGTTGCGAATGTTTTGGCTAGGGTCTGGAACATGGTGGGCTTCCTGGACGGGTCTACTTCAGCTTGTAGGCTGCGTGGCAGGCCACGCAGTTCTGGTTGACTTTGGCCAAGGCGGCAATCGCGGGACGCAGATCGCCGCTGACGCTGGCGTCCTGTGCGATCACCGCGAACTGACTGGCGCTCTGGTGCATGGCATAACCCAATTCGCGCATGCCGGCGGGCATGTAGCGGGCTGAGTCGTACATGTCGCCATGCATGGAACTCAGCCCGAGCTTGTTTTCGGCCAGCCGTGCGGCGAGTTCGTATTCATTCCTGGACAGGGCCATTTGAATGTCGCCCAGTGCCTGCAGGTGCGCGCGCATCTCGGCAAGCGTCGCGCGTTTTGCGGCGGCGGGAAAGTGCACGGCCTTGCGATCGTCGGCCTTGGGTGCGGCTTGTTGGGTCACCGCGGCAGGTGGCATGGCATGTTGAGGCATGCCGTGCTGCGCCATGTCGTGCGGCATGGGCGCTGCGGTTTGTGCCTGGGCGAGGGGCATGCCGAGGCCGGCGGCGAGGCAGGCGAGGGTCAGGCGTTGGAAAAGGACACTTGGGGTCATGACAAACGGGGAGAGAGATAAAGATGGATAGGGTTGACGGCAACACCGCATGGTGAGGCCCGGGGCTAGCATCTGTCCATGATTTCAATCATGTCAGCCGTATGGAGCGGGGAAGCCGCCGATGCCCCCGCAGACTGGCCACCTGCCTTGCGCGCCCTGGCCCGTCCCCATCGTCTGCAGGCCGGGCAAACCGTGTTCGCGCGAGGTGAGGCTCCCGAGCGCGTGTTCTGGATCGAGCGGGGCGAGGTGCGCCTGCAGCGTGCTTCGGCCGATGGTCGGCTGATCGTGCTGCAGCGCGTGCGCCAGGGCTTTCTGGCCGAGGCCAGTCTGCAGGCTCCGGCGTATCACTGCGACGCCTGGGTGGCGCAGGATGGACTGGCCTGGAGCTTCGCCCGGGCGCCCCTGCTGGCGACCATGGCCGAATCGAACGCCCTGGCGCTGTGGTGGGCGGGGCGGATGGCGCAGCAGTTGCGCGACGCTCGCCTGCGCTGCGAGCGCCTGTCCTTGCACACGGCACGCGAGCGGGTGCTGCATGCGCTGGAGACCGAAGGCCGGGACGGCGTGCTCGCGCTGCCCGCCCTGCGCAAGGACTGGGCCGACGAACTCGGCCTCACGCCCGAGGCGCTTTACCGCACCTTGGCCGTGTTGCAACGCGAAGGGGTGGTGGTGCTGCGCGACGGGCAGTTGCATCGCGGCCAGGCGTCGGGGTGAACGCGCGGATCAGCCGACGCGTCGGCCGTCTTCGCCGATCACCACCTCGCCGTCCTCCTTGCTGAAGGGCGGCAGCGGCCCGGCGGGCAACAGCTCGAGCACGGTTTCTGACGGACGACACAGCCGGACGCCCTTGGGCGAGACGACGATGGGGCGCTCCATCAGGATGGGATGGGCCATCATGGCTTCGACCAGAGCATCGTCCGTCAGTGTGGTGTCGTCGAGGCCGAGCGCCTCGAAGGGCGTGCCTTTGCGCCGCAGCAGTTGCCGGGGCGACATCTGCAGGGCCGACATCAGGGCAAGCAGGGTGGCGCGGTCGGGCGGCGTCTTGAGATAGTCCACGATGTCGGGCTCGATGCCGGCGTGGCGTATCAGCGCCAGCACATTGCGCGACGTGCCGCATTGCGGGTTGTGATAGATGCGGATAGCGGTCATGGTGGGTCTCAGTTGTTGGGCAGCAGGAAAACGGGCTCCTGGTCGGCGGGCATCTGGGCGAGTTCGTCCGGGCTCAGTCGGGCATAGATTTCGATCAGATAGCCGCTGGGGTCTCGCAGCCACAGTTCGTGCAACGGCGTGCCGCGCCAGGTGGTGCGCGGCGGCTTGACGATTTCGGCACCTGCAGCCACGGCGGTGTGGTGTGCCGCGATGACCTCCGCCTTGCCCGCCACGCCCAGTCCGAGGTGGTAGAGGCTGTAGGTGTCCAGCGCCTGGCCACGGTCGTTGACCAGCAGCACCAGATTAAGGTGCAGATGTGGCACGACAAAAGTGCTGTAGCGGGCCGTGCCGTCTTTGGGCGGCAGGCCGAAGAAGGCGGTGTAGAACGTCGTGCTGCGCGCAAGATCGGCCACACGCAGACTCATGTGGAATTCGTGGGCGACAGGGAAGGGCGTGAAGGGCATGGGGGTGTTCTCAAAAGTCTCAAGGAGCCCACGTGCGAGGCGTGGGCTGCACCGTCAGAATGCCAGATCTTCGGCCACGGCATCCAGCCCAGCCTTGGCACAAATGTCGTGGTTCGCTCCGCCCGGCGCTCCCGATACGCCGATGGTGCCCACCATCTGCCCCGCGGCATCGATCGGCAGGCCGCCTCCCACCATCACCACACCGGGCAGCGACTTGATCGCCTGCTCGGGCGAGTCGGGCCTGTTCAGGCCGACCGCCACCGCGCTGGTCGCCTGCCGCCAGCTGGCGGCGGTGCGTGCCTTGCCATCGGCCGCCTCGACCGTGTGCCAGCCGGCATAGCGGTCGCGCAGCATGACCAGCGGCAAACCAGAGGGATCGGTCACCGTCACGGCGACTTGCCAGCCCCGCTTGGCGCATTCGGCCTTGGCGGCCTGGGCCGCCTTGAGGGCGACTTCGGGGGTGATGATTTTTTGTGTCCACGTGGACGAGTCGGCATGGGCGGCTGCAGCCACCACGCTGCCCGCGACCAGGGCCAGGGCGAAGAGGGTCTTGTTCATGAGGTTTCTGGGTTGGTTAAGAGAGAAGCGCCATCAGCCGACGAGCCAGCCTTCCACTTGCGAACGGCTGGGAATGCCGCCGCTGTGCACCACTTTGCCGTCGATGACCACGCCGGGCGTGCGCATGATGCCGTATTGCATGATGGAGGGAATGTCCTCGACCTTGTCGACCTGTGCCTGCAGACCTTTGGCCGCGAGCACGTCCTCGACCAGCTTCTGGGTGTTTTTACAGTTGGCACAGCCCGTGCCGAGGATTTTGATGTTCAGCATGAGATCTCCTTTGGATCGAGGGGTGAGCAAGGCGCGGCTCAGCAGCAGCCCTTGCCCGGCGAGGTGGTGCCGCAGGCACTGGTCGCCTCCTTCAGGCCCAGCGCCTTGAAAATCCGGGCTGCGGGGCAAAAACCGGTGAAACCCATCTGGAACAGATTCAGGCCGACGAAGACCGTCAGCCAAAGCCAGGTGGGGCGGAACAGGTCGATCTGTTGCGTGATTTGCGCCAGGACCAGGCTGAGCAGCACCATGAACCCTGCCATGATGCTCACCATGCGATTGACGGTCATACGAGTCTCCTAGAGTTGAGAGAGGAAATGCCGATGTGAGAAGCGTCACATCACCGCGTTGAACACATAGCCGACGATGACAATGCCCACCGACACCACGCCGGCGAACAGCGCGATGAGTCTGGGCTTCATCACCTTCTTCAGAATCATGAACTCGGGCAGCGACAGCGCAGTCACTGCCATCATGAAAGCCAGGGTGGTGCCCAGTGCCGCCCCCTTGCCCAGCAGGGCCTGCACCACCGGGATGATGCCCGCCGCGTTCGAATACATCGGCACGCCCATGAGCACGGCCAGAGGCACCGACCACCAGGCGCTCTTGCCCATGAGATGAGCCATGAAGTCCTGCGGCACATAGCCGTGGATCCACGCGCCCACGCCCACGCCTGCCAGGATGTAGGGAGCGACCTTGAGCACGATGTCGCGCACATGGGCCCAGCCCTGGGCGAAGCGGGCCTGCCAGACGAGCCGCCCCTCCTCACCCTGCACCGCGGGCATGTCGAACACCCACGGCTCAACCAGGTTCACCGGGTTCATGCGCCCGATCACCAGTCCGGCCGCAATCGCCACCGCCAGACCCAGGCTCAGATAGATGGCCGCGATCTTCCAGCCGAACATGCCCAGCAGCAGCGCCAGCGCCACCTCGTTGACCATGGGCGCGGACACCAGGAACGAGAACGTCACGCCCAGCGGTACACCGGCGGTGAGAAAGCCAATGAACAGCGGCACGGCCGAGCAGGAACAGAACGGAGTGACGATGCCTAGCGCCGCAGCCATGACGTTGCCCACGCCCTGACGGCGTCCGGCCAGGATGGAGCGGGTCTTCTCGGGGGTGAAAAAAGTCTGGATCACGCCAACGACAAACACGATGAGCGCCAGCAGCATCAGCACCTTGGGCACCTCAAAGACAAAGAAGGCCACGGCGCTGTAAAGGTGTCCTGCCGGTGACAAGCCGGTCACGGCCGAGAGCCCGTGCATGAAGGCGTCGGTACCCGGTTCGAGTTGGCTGTACGCCGCCGCCCAGCCAAGTACGAACAGCACAGGCACGATCCAGGCGCGCCAGGCGGCGGGTTGAACCGCGGGGGCAGGACTCGGGGCGGCCTGGACGGGGCTTTGCATGGAAACCTCACAAGAATGATGTCTACTTGTGATGACGCAAGGCCTGCGAAAAAGATGCAGCCTCCCAGCCGAAGTTATCGCTCGTTTAGTTCGGCATGTGCAACCCTGCGCGTTCTACGATGACTTCACGTCGTCATGCAGACGGTGTTGCACAACTCTGCAACGAGGCGCCGTTGCATGGCGTAGACAACTTGATGCCCGGCCCGATGACTTCTCACGATGCCTGCTAGGCGCAGGTGGCGCAGGTGGGCAGATACATTGGGCTGTGAACTGTGCACCAGTGTGACCAGATTTTGCACGGTTTGCGCCTGCCGGTTGAGTTGACAGACGATTTTTAGCCGGATCGGGCTCGATAAGGATGCGAACAGCTCAGCAGCTTCCTGGAAGATGGCCTCGACGACTTCCGTGGTGGCTGCATCGGCACTGGAAGAGGGTGGTGTGATGTCGACAAAGGGGTGCGCCTGCCTCATGGCGCAGGCACCTGCACCAGCGTTGCGCTTGTCGGGCTCACGTGGAGTTTACTGACGAAGGATTCCGGGGTTGGCCGCTTGCGCTGCGTCTTGCTGGATAGTGGTGTTCCAACCAATACGAAGCAGACGGCTTGTTCCGCATCATCCAGCATGAACAGGCGACGCAGCGGCTCGGAGTTCAGCGCCAGACCGCTGACCAAGCCCGCGCCGAACCCCTGGGCCTGCGCCTGCAGCAGCACATTCTGCAATGCACAGCCCAACGAGACCAGACGTTCGGCAGGAGGAATCTCGGGATGCTCATCATGCAGGCGGGCAATGGCCAGGGCGAGAAAGGGGCCGCGAAAGGCCTTGTCCCTGGCGTCCTGCAGTTGCATTTCCGTGGCATTCGGATCGCGGTCGAACAAGGCCTGAGCAAATGCGTCACCCAG
The DNA here is from genome assembly GCF_002028405.1 of Thiomonas intermedia. Lineage (NCBI taxonomy): Bacteria > Pseudomonadati > Pseudomonadota > Betaproteobacteria > Burkholderiales > Thiomonas > Thiomonas intermedia. Next base: position 262,161 of record NZ_CP020046.1, on the reverse strand, counting down.
AAGACCGCGAGCAGAAGTCGGGACGACCACGAAACGCCACGGCAAGATCAGGCCGTGGTCTGGTGCTTGCGCCGCAGCATCGAACAAGGCCCTGGTCTGCTCTGCGTCTGGCCCTGGCTCACGCAGACGCTTGGGTGAAACCTGCTGACGTCTGCGCAGCAGCGCAGCCACGATTCCCGCTTCGCTGACCTGTGTTGCAGTTGCCACCGCCGCCACAGTTGCCTGCGCCTGTGTTGGCGAGTGCGCACTCACTTCAGGCTCAGGATCCATGCGACCAGTTCCTTGGCTTGAGCGGGGGTGACATTGGTATTGGCTGGCATCGGCATTTGCCCCCAAGTGCCAACATGGCCATGCAATACGGCGTTGACCAGCATCTGCTCGGCCCCGGGTTTGCCGGCGTATTTTTGCGCCACGGCTTTATAGGCCGGCCCGACGATCTTGGTATCGACTGCATGGCAAGCCAGGCAGTTCTTTGACTTGGCCAGGGCCATCATGTCTGGTGCTGCCCAGGCTTGGACGGTGCAGGCGCTCAGCAGCGCAGTGATCAGGATTTTTTTCATGGCAGTTCCTTTTATGTAATTTCAGGCAGTGGTGGATCGGCAGTGTCGCCGAAGGAGAATTTCTGATCAGGGGCGGAAAAAACGGGCTGCAGCCGCAGCCCGTCCGATACGCCGCTGAGGAGGAGAGCGGCCCCCAAGTGCATCAGGCGCAGCAAGGGAGATCGAAAACGATTGGCTTGACGGCCCGGTGAGTCAGGCTTCGTACAGGCGGCTCTTGGTTGTGACGGTGCGCTGCCATTCGGGCATCGACCCAACGCGCCGGATATTGGCCCAGGATCCCTTGTAATAAGGGAGGAAATGGACATCCGTTGCGGTGCTGGTCACCGAGCCTTGAACGCCTTTGGGCGCGCCGAACACCATGAACGTGCTGCCCAGTTTGAGGGAAGCCTCAGGGTAGGCCATCGCCGTCGTTGCGCCGTTGTCGTTGAAGACCTCGACGATGTCCGTCGAATGGATGCCCAATCCTTGCATGTCGGCAGGGTTCATCTGGATGATGGCAATCGGGTAGCGCTCCGTGATGAACTTGTCGTACTGATCGTTGTACCAGGACTGCCAGACCTCATTGAGCCGACCGTTGTTGACCCAAAATTTGAATTTGGCCTTTTGATCGGCTGCGGGTTTGAGCATGCCTTGCCAGGCAGCCGGGAAAATTCTTGCCTTGCCGCTTTTTGTGTCGAATTTTCCCTCGGTGTAGAGCATCTCCGTGCCGATCAGCTTGTCGCCCTCGACTTGTTTCACAGGGAGTTGCACGCCGTTGTTGCCTGCCTTGCGCAGCAGGGCGTAGGTGGCCAGATGTCCGGTCGGTCCGCCCTGGCTATCGATTTCACCTACACCGGGCTGACCGGCGCGACGGAAGCCGTCGTTGAAGGCATCTTCCTCTGTGGCCCAATCGAAGCCTTCGAAATGCTTGGACATCTTGGCATTGCCCTCTTTTTCGTACATCACCTTGATGGTGTTGGCGATGCGCGCGGCAATCAGACAGTCGGGCAGAGCCTCGCCCGGTGGGTCGATGAATTTTTCCGTCAGTCTCATGCGGCGCTCGCCGTTCATCGAAGTGAGGTTCATCTCGCCGGATTGCGCGGCGGGGAACATAATCTGGGCCGCCTCCGCGAGCATGGTGGGATAGATATTCATCATGCCAACGAACAGGCCGCCTTTCTGTGTGGCGGCGTAGATCACATCCACCATCTCGGAGGGCGTGGCACCGCGTGCCTTGGCCATCGCGCTTCGCACGATCTGGCTGCGCCGGATGACGGCTTCGCGCAACGCCTGGGCATTGTTGGTGGTCTGGAAGCTGTTGCACGCCCAGTAGGTCATCATCTTGCCCTTGCCGTTGATGAGGTAGTCATCGACCTCGATCAATTTGTCGTGCATGGGAATAGGGAAATTGGCCGCCGGGTAACGATGCGCCGGCTCCGGGTAGCCGGGGCGGCAATAGCCTTCCTGGTGACCGCCCATGCGGACCCACCCGGTGCCGCGGCGCCCGACGTTGTGCGTGGCGACGACCACCGCACCCATGGCCTGCTCGGTGACGTAGTTGTTATTGCCCCAGATGATGCCTTTCTCGAAGGCGTGCATGGTGCGTGGCAGCTTGCCTGGTGCCTTGGGTTTGTAGCTCCACTCGGCAGCCTGCTTGATCTGCGCCACCGGCAGGCCGGTGATGCGGCTGCATTCATCGAGCGACATCCGGTTGGTCTTCACTGCTTGGTCAAAACCCTCGGTGTGCTGGGCGATGAAATCCTTGTCGATCCAGCCCTGATCGACGATGTAGGTGAGCATGCCGTTCCACAGCGCGCCATCCGCGCCTGGATTGATGGCCAAGTGCAAGACTTGGTCTTTGGCGACGCTCTCGCTGATCGAGATCGACGGTGTGCGCCGTGGATCGACAAAGATGAACTTGCCCGCGGCCACCGGCTCATCGGGGAACATCTTTTTCTTCTTGTCGAGCGTGGCGCCTTGAAGATTGGGCAGCCAGTGCACCAGGAAGTAGTTGGTCTGGTTTTCGTAAGGATTATTGCCGTTGGACCAGATCACGTCAGCGATTTCAGCGTCTTCGTAGCTGTTGTTGAGCTCGAAAATGCCCATATCGCGATTACCGAAGCATTCGGAGTTGTAGGCGGGGCGGTTGTGGATGCGGCAGGTTGGCGTCTGGATGGCTGAGAACACGAGTTTGCCCGTGCCCCAGGTGTTTTCGAAGCCGCCGCCCGAGCCGCCATGGTCGAACATCGCCACCGCAATCGCGTCGGGGCCTTCCTTGTCGAGAATTTTCTTGACCATGCCGCCGTAAATCTGCAGGGCGTAATCCCAAGATGTGTCGAGCCACTCGCCGCCTTGGTAAATCCGCGGATGCAAAAGGCGTTCGCGGGTGATGCCGCTGTCGCCATGGAAATAAGACGCCATGCGGCCGCCGCGCGTCGAACTCTGCCCCTGATTGACCACGCATTCCTTGTCGGGGACGATCATGATGTTGTAGCGTTTGCCGTTCCGGTCGGTGACCACATTGGTCATGGCCGGGGTCATGATGGTGGAAAACGGCGGGAGCTGCTTGCGGAAATCCAGGCCCAGTGCATTCTGGCTGGGCGCCCGCCCGCCCTCCTTCTCGGCGTCCCACTTAAACGCGTGGTAGCCGCATCCAACGATGCAGAACTGGCAGGTGAGGTTGGTTTTCTGGGCATTGGCTGGGGGCAACGCAACGCGGTCTTTGAATTGCGACATGGTGTTCGTCTCCTTGATGGGTTACAGCACGTTGGCCTGGCGGCCGTAGATCAGGCCGGTCACGGCGATGGCATGCACCGAGTCGCTTGCGGCGTCGTAGCTGAGTTGAATCTGCGGCAGGTCTTCGGTGGCCTGGCCGCAGATCATCCGCCCGGATTTTTCGGGGTCGAACATGCTGTAGTGGCAGGGACACTTGAAGCTGCGGGTCTTGGGGTCATACATCAGCGGGCAGCCCATGTGGGTACACAGGCTGCTGTAAGCCACGATGTCGCCATCCGGGCCGACGCCGCCGGCCACGCGCTGGCCCATCTTGATCGCCACGCAGGGCGAATCGGCGTCTGGATAGCTGAACGACACGGGGGTGTTGGCCTGCATAGCCCTGGCCTTGCCGACTGTGGATTTGGGGTAGGGCAGCACGGCCATGCCAGCGGCTGCCTGAATGGCCGCTTGATCCGCTCCCGCCGCCATTGCGGGCCCTACCGGACTGACGGCAGCGCCTACGCCTGCTACGCTGGTTCCAGCGACTTTCAGAAAAATTCGGCGCGATACTTTCTCGGTCATGATGTCTCCTCGTGGGTGGTTGATGTCATCGCAGGTACAGCATTGCAATGGCCATGCCATCTCGTCATTACGTAAATCATCCAAGTAATATCAATGTCTTACGTGGGTTGCCGTGCGCTTGGTCAAGTCATTCGAAGCCTTGGCGTTTCAATTTTGTAACGCCCTGACGCGCCGCTGGTTACCAAAACGAAACGCACCCTCTGGAGAGCGCCATGCACCGCCGCACCGCACTTGCTGCACTGGCTTGTCTGGCCAATACAGCCGTTCAGGCTCAAGCTCGTGCGCATGGCGTGGGCAAGCCCTTTCGTTTTGGCGTCACGGATGTTTTTCTGCACGATGGCGCCATCCATCTTTGGCAGGCATTCCTGCAGGCGCAGCTCGGCCTGCCGGTGCAGATCATTCAAAAGTCGAGTTACCAGGAGGCGCTCGAAGCGCTGCGCTCGGATGAAATGGAAGCGGCCTGGATCTGTGGCTATCCCTATGTGGTGGCGCGCAGCTTCGTGCGGCTGTGTGCACAGCCCGGCTGGCATGGACAGCCGTGGTATCAGAGTTATCTGATCACCTCCGCATCGCGCACCCAGGCGCATTCGCTGGTTGATTTGAAGGGGGACGTGTTCGCTTTCGACGACCCCTTGTCGAACTCCGGCTATGTAGTGCCCGTGGTGGCGCTGCGCAGTTTGAACGAGACGCCGCAGCGATTCTTTCGCGGCACCTTCTACACCTATTCCCTGCACAAAGTAGTAGAGGCCGTCGGGAGCGGTCTGGCCGACTCAGGTACGGTCGACGGCTACATCTGGGAGGTGTTGCAGCTGCGGCGGTCGGCTGCGGCGCTCAAGACGCGCATCGTGGCCAAGTCACGGCGTTACGGCTTTCCGCCCGTCGTCACACGCAAGAACCTCGACTTCGGTTTGCATTTCCAGTTGCAGAAGGCCCTGCTCGACGCGCGCAAAAGTGCCGAAGGCCGCATGCTGCTCTCCAGCCTCGACCTTGAAAACTTCCTGCTGCCGCAGGAAAGCTGGTTTGAGGGCATCGGGGAACTGGCGGAGATTCTTGACGGCACGCATCCGCCCATCCCACTGCGCGAGATCTACGAAACTGCATGAATCTGCGCAATTCCCTGCTGTTGCGTCTGCCATTCGTTGCAGTCACGCTGGTCTTGCTGACAGCCCTGTTGATGGCCACGGGACTGGGTTTACTGACGCAACGCTATCTGATCGAAGATGTCGACGCAGGTGCGTTTCAGGCCATGGCGTCGTGGAACAAAAGCTTGCCCAGCCTGATTCAGCAAGACAACGTCTGGAGCGTGTATGAGGCCCTGACCTCGGTGACCGGGGCCGACGTTTTGCACACCACGTCGCTTGTGGTGGCGCTTGGGGCCAATGGCCGGGTCTTCGCGAGTTCAGACCCGCGTGTGTTTCCAACAGCCCGTCCGCCTGACTGGTCTTCGCTCTGGGCACCAGGAACGCTTGAACTTTCGTCGTATCAGCATCTAGAAGACCGAAGCGCGCATCCAGGCCAGTCTCCGCCGATCAAGAGCGGTCATTGGCGTATCTACGTCAGCGCCCTGCGCAGCGGGGCGGACTCAAACGTGGGCACATTGGTCTATGCGGTGAGCGATGAGCTCTATCGCGAGCGGCTGATTTCGATGCTGTGGTGGATTGCCATCATCACCGTGATCGCGGTGGCGCTTTTCGTTCCGGTTGTTTGGTTGCTGAGCCGGCGCATGCTCGCGCCACTGGCTGAGCTTCGGCGCTCCATGCTGCTCGATAGCGGACAGGCGCGGCAGGTGGGCTCTGTTCTAGCGGTACGGCCAGACGAAGTGGGCACACTGGCTGCAGCATTCACGCGCTTGCTCGATCAGGTGGAACAGGCGAGGCAGGCCGAAAAACTCGTAGCCGTGGGGGCGCTGGCCGGGGCCACGGCCCATGAAATCAACAATCCACTGGGCGGCATGCTCAATGCCCTGCATACCGCGCAGAGTTTCGGCAGCTTCGATCAGACGACGCGCCAGACCCTCGACCTGCTCGATCGCGGACTGGAACAGTTGCGCACCACGGCCCAGGCACTGTTGGCCCAGACGCGGCCGACCGAGCGCGACCTCATGCGGCAAGATTTTCTGGACCTTGCTGAACTCATTCGACCTTGCCAGGGGGAGCGCCAAGTACGCCTGCAGACAGAACTGGCTTTACCCGAACGTGTGGCGGTTGCAGTCGGGCCTGTACGGCAGGCCACGCTCAACATTCTGCTCAACGCCTGCCATGCCGCCCGGCCAGGCAGTGTGCTGGAATTGCAGGCGAAAACCCTTGAGCCGGGCCTTCTGCGCGTGACTGTGAGCAATCAGGGCTCGCGCCCCCCTGTGACCACACTCAGTAGCATCGCGGCTGCCGACATTCCGCCAACAGGCTCGGGGTTCGGGCTATGGGAGAGCCGACGCCTGCTCTCCGACATTGGTGGCAGTCTGCACCTCGATCATGTATCGGGCGTCACCATGGCCATCATCGAAATTCCGATGCGCGGCACCAGCGTTGCGGCTACAGTTGCCTCAGGTGCGCAGCATAGCCACCCCAGCGAAAATCGAGGAGACAGCCATGTTTGATCAAGCGATCCTGTTGGTGGAAGACGACCCCATCATGGGAGAGTCTTTGCAACAGCGTCTTACCCTCGAACATTTTTCTGTGAACTGGGTGCGTAACCTGGGTCGGGCCAAGGCGGAGCTGCAATTGCGGCTTTATCCCCTGGTGCTCAGCGACATCCGATTGCCGGACGGCAATGGCGAGGCGCTGCTTGGCGCCATGTTGCAGCGTTACGGCGGCTGTTGCCCCCCACTGGTGTTCATGACCGGCTTCGGCTCGGTAAATCAGGCTGTGCGACTGGTGCGCAATGGTGCGTGGGACTACATCCAGAAGCCATTCGATCTCGATTTGCTGATGCGCCGCATCCACGATTGGCTACCGGAGGGGGGAGATGCGCATGATGCATGGCTCGGTGTTTCTCCCGCCTCGCGAGCGCTTGAACAACTCGTTGAGCGGATCGCCCGGCTCGACCTACCGGTGCTCATCCAGGGCGAGTCAGGCACAGGCAAGGAGGTCGTGGCCGAGAAAATCCACGCCACGATGGCGGCGCAGCGCCCGGGCAAGGCACCCCCCTTTGTGGCCATCAACTGTGCGGCCATCAGCGACGGATTGCTTGAATCCGAACTTTTCGGCCACGAGCCCGGGGCCTTTACCGGGGCCGCCCGGCGCCATGTCGGTGTTTTCGAACAGGCGCATGGCGGCACCTTGTTTCTCGATGAAATCGGTGACATGCCGAGCCATGCGCAGGTCAAATTGTTGCGGGTTTTGCAGGACGGCAAGATTCGCCGGGTAGGCAGCGAAAAATCGATCCAGGTCGATGTGCGCTTGATTTGCGCCACGCACAAGCCTCTGGAAAAGCTCGTGGAGAGCGGCGAATTCCGGCAGGATCTTCTATTTCGCATCAGTGGAGTTCCGCTGCATTTGCCGCCGCTGCGGGATCGTCCCGATGATGCCGCCTGGCTGTCGCACAGACATGTGCATGCGCTCAATGCCAAGAGCGGACAACACAAGCGTATCGACCCCCAGTTCATCGCCTGGGCCCGGTCGCAGCCTTGGGAGGGCAATGTGCGGGAATTGTTCTCGGTCATCGAGCGTGCCTACCACTTTTCACCCGATTGCTGGGTACGTTGGACGCGCTCGGCAATCCCGTGCATGCAGCAGGACTTACCTGGCGGCGCGGCTACCGGCTCGACTGTGCCGGAACGCCTGGACAGCTATATCTCTCGTGTTGAACTCGACTACCTCCAGCAGCGACTGACCGAAAACAAGGGGCAGATCGCGAAGACCGCGGACAGTCTGGGCATCAGCCGTAAGACGCTCTGGGAGAAACTCAGGCGCTACCACCAAGAGGCAGGTGTCTGAGGAGACGGTCTTTGGCCGGGCACCAAAGTGTGTTCCACACTCCATGCAGACAACGGATAGTCCCCATGCCTTCGGCATTCATGGAATTCTGGGTCTTCCGAACAGGTGCGGCCAGCGCTAGCTGGTCTTAAGCTGAAGACCCGCAGCAAGTCCGCTCGCCGCGGGTGGTTTTCTCCGGCGTGAAGCAGCACACCGCGCCGGTCTGCGCGTCGAAGCGAATGCCGCAGCGATCGACCAATTCGGCGCGAAGGCGGGTGCGGGCGCGCTGCACGCGTGATTTGGCGGTGGGGAGTTTCAGGTTGCGCAGCACGGCGTAGTCGGCCTGGTTCAGCCCGCGTAGGTCGCATTGTTCGATGGCATCGCGGTCTTCGGGGCGGAGGGCAGCGAGCGCCAGGGGGAGACAGTCGGCCAGGGTGTCCACCGGCGCGGCATCCGGCTCGGGCACAGGCAGATCCTCGGGCACGGGATCATGCGGGCGGGTGCTGCGCAGTTGATCGATGAGGGCATTGCGTGCCACGCGGAACAGCCAGGCGCGGGCGTTGTCCACGGCGCAGAAGTTGCCCCTCTGCAGCATGGCTTTGATGAACACATCGTGCAGCAAATCAGCCGCGAGATCGCCGTCATGCACGTGATGGCGCAGGAAGCCGCGCAACTCGGCTTCGGCGCTGGCCCAGGCGCGAAGCATGCAGGGGGCGGGTGTATCGGGTGTATCGAATGTATCGGAAGGCACGGCAGTGGGCATGGCTTGTGCAAATCTGATGCAGCAGACTTTTATCCCAGACTTAGTCGCGCTGCCAGCGCCAGCAGCGTCACCAGCAGCACGGGCGTGGTGAGGATGAGGCCGACGCGCAGGTAATAGCCCCAGCCGATGTGCACACCCTTGCGGTCGAGCACATGCAGCCAGAGCAGCGTGGCGAGGCTGCCGATGGGGGTGAACTTGGGGCCGAGGTCGCAGCCGATGACGTGGGCGTAGATCATGGCTTCACGCACCGCAGGATCGAGCCCTTGCGCATGGTGGATGCCGAGGGCGCCGACCAGGGTCATCGGCAGGTTGTTCATCGCGGACGACAGCAGGGCGCTGAGAAAGCCGGTTCCCACCGTGGCGACAACGAAGCCATGGCGCGCGAGCGCTTCCAGCGCCAGGGCCAGATACGCCGTGAGGCCGGCGTTGCGCAGGCCGTAGACGACCAGATACATGCCCAGCGAGAACAGCACGATCTGCCAGGGCGCGCCTTTGAGGACATGGCGCAGGTCGATGATGGCGCCTCGCCCGCCACGCCACCATCGCCCGGCCAGCGTCAGCAGCAGCAGCGCCGCGGCGCCGGTGACCAGCGAGACCGGCACGCTCCACGCGGCGGTGACGAAGTAGGCGATCAGCAGTACCGTCATGACCGGCCAGGTCCAGCGAAACACCAGCGCGTCCTTGATGACGCTGGCGGGTTCGTCGATGAGCGCAAGGTCGTAGCGCGCGGGAATGTCTCGGCGGAAAAAGACCAGCAGCACGACCAGCGTGGCGGCAAGCGCGGCCAGGTCCACCGGCACCATGACGGCGGCGTAGCGGTCGAAGGGAATGCCGAAGTAACCGGCCGTGACGATGTTCACCAGATTGGAGATGACCAGCGGCAGCGAGGTCGTGTCGGCGACGAAACCGCAGGCCATGACGAACGCCAGCGCCGCTGCCGGGCCAAAGCCCAGCGCCAGCAACATGGCCAGCACGATGGGGGTGAGGATAAGGGCGGCGCCGTCGTTGGCGAACAGGGCGGAGATCACCGCGCCGAGCACCACCATCAGCGGAAACAGCCGCCTTCCGTGGCCGCCGCCCCAGCGCGCAACGTGCAGGGCGGCCCAGTGAAACACGCCGGCGTCGTCGAGGATGAGCGAGATGATGATCAGGCCGACGAAGGTGAAGGTGGCGTCCCAGACGATGTGCCACACCACCGGAATATCGCCCCATTGAATGACGCCGAGCATCAGCGCGAGTGCCGCACCGCCCAGGGCGCTGTAGCCGATGCCCAGGCCCCGAGGCTGCCAGATGACAAAAACAAGGGTGACGACAAAGATGGCGAAGGCGAGCAGCATGCGGAGGGCGCGTGGGTCAGCAACAAAAATACGGCAGACCACGGCCTACCGTATTCGGGAGGAGGTGAACTTTAGCGGCCAGGCGAGGCCATGGGCTCGTGCTGGGGCGCTTCGAGGTCGGCCACCCCTGGCAGGGCTTGGCCGATTTTCACGATTTCCTGCTTGGTCGCGGCCGCGTCGAGCTTGTCCAGCGGCAGGCTGACGAAGGCGCGTACGCGTCCCATGATCTGGCGGAAGATGGTCTGGAAGGCCTGCCGCTTTTCGTCGTCACTGCCTTGCACCGCGGCGGGGTCTTCAAAACCCCAGTGTGCGGTGAGTGGGTGGCCGGGCCAGAAGGGGCAGGTTTCGCCGGCAGCCTTGTCGCACACGGTGAAGACGAAATCCATCGCCGGCGCTCCCGGGGCGGAGAACTCGTCCCAGCTTTTGCTGCGCAGGGTTTCCGTGGGGTAGCCAATGGTCTTGAGCTGCTCGATGGCAAAGGGGTTGACCACCCCGCCCGGATGGCTGCCCGCGCTGTACGCCTTGAAGCGGCCCTTGCCCAACACGTTGATCAGCCCTTCGCCCATGATGGAGCGGGCGGAATTGCCGGTGCACAGCACCAAGACGTTGTAGACCTTGTCCATAGAGATTCCTTGAAGAAAATATCAGCAGCAGGGAGATTTGGCGGCGCTGCTCGCCCCGCAGCACGACGCCGCGGCTTGCGGAGCGGTTGCCACGGCCGTCGCGACCCCGGGGACGCAGCAGGCGCCAGCGTCGCTCGATCCATTGAACATGGGGATCGTGTCGAGCGTGTGATACGTCTCCCAGGCGATGCCCACTGGGTCGTTGGCCCAGTACTTGTCGGAGCGCGCATAGCAGCACAGGGCCCCTGTCTCCTCGGTGTAAGCGCTGTCACTGGCGTCGAGCCTTTGCTGCATCTCCAGCAGTTCCGCATCGGTTTCCACCTGGATGCCCAGATGGTTCAGGCCAGGCTCGGCGCCGCGCTGGGAGATGGCGAAGTTCACTCGCGGATCATCGAGCATCCACTTGGCGTAGTCGCCCTTGCGCACCGTGGGCTCGGCGGCGAACAGCGCGGAGTAGAAGCGGATGGCGTCGTCGAGCGCGGGTACGCTGACGTGGACATGAAAGCGTTTCATGGGGTGATGTCCTCAGGTCGGGAAAGAGATTCGGGTGTGCAATGAACCGCCGCAGGGCCGCAGGGGTTGCCGCCACAGCAGTTGTCGGTGAGATAGCCGATCACGGCGTTCATGGTGGCAAAGCGGGCGCTGTAGATCACGAAGCGCCCCTCCGATCGGGACTCGATCAGTTCGGCGTGAACGAGCTCCTTCAGATGGAACGACAGCGACGAAGGGACGAGCGCGGCCAGCTCGGCAATCTTTCCCGCAGCCAGCCCTTCCGGGCCCGCCTGCACCAAGGTGCGAAAAACCCGAAGTCGGGCTTCTTGCGCCAGGGCGGCCAGAGCGAGGAGTGCAGCTTTTGTTTCCATATTTCGAAGTTTATGGAAATATAAAAATAATGCAAGCCCTGAAGTCAATCGTCTCCGGAGTTCGGCGGCAGGCGGAGGCCGTGGCGCCCGGCGTGGGACGGACGCGAGCAACGCGGCCGCGGCTTACCGACCCGCCGTGGCGCTCCAGATCAGGCGCAGACCGAATCCCCCGAGGATGAGCGCGGTCAGGCGCGACAGCGTGGGATGAAGGCGGCCATAGACTCCGCGCACGGTGGGGCGGGTGAAGGCCATTGCCACACCGCAATACCACGAGCTGGACAGCACGCCGATGCAGGCCACGGCCAGCATCCGGTTCGACGGGGAAGCCTGAGCGCCAAGCAGGCCCGCGAAGATGGTGGAGAAAAAGACCAGCGCCTTCGGATTGGTCAGATTGGTGAACAGGCCCTGTCGATAACTGACGAGCATCGACCTGACCTGGCGAGGCTGTGCGGCGGCGCCCTCCAGCGGAACTCGGGCCTGCAGCCAGATCGCCCGGGCCATGTAAAGCAGATAGCTGCCGCCAAGCAGGGCGACGGTGCGCTGGATCGGCTCGGCATGGCTCATCAGAAAGCCCACACCCAGGGCGGCAACGATGGCCTGCAGGGTACTGCCGCTGGACACGCCCAGCGCCGTCACGATGCCGTGCCGCCGCGATTGCTCCAGCGAGGCCTGGGTGACGGCCAGAAAGTTCTGCCCAGGTATGGCCAGGGCCGGAATGTAGAGCGCAATCAGCGGCGTAAGCAGAGCAGTGGGGTGCATGTGGATCGGGCGACGCAGGCCTCTTCGTGGGTGGTCAGAGCGCATTGTCGGGCGTTTGCGCATTGATCGCCCGACGAACCCAATCGGCCATCTGCTGGGCCTCGTCTGAGCCGGTGGCCTGGAGGGTCTGTTAACGCTCTGTCTGCGCCCGCGCCGGCGGTCTGGGCGGAGGCAATGCGAGGGCGCAGGACGCGCCGTGGTGTCCAAGCTATGGGCAAGAAAGCCAACTCCGCAGACCGCCCGAAGCCAGGATGCGATGCACGCAAGGGATTTTGAACACCCTCCTCAGAGGCCCTGAAAAGCGTGAGGCAGCAGCAAGGCGGCCAGCATCGCCATGATGATTCCCGTCAGACTATCGAGAATCTGCCAGGCGCGCGGCCGGGCAAACCAGGGCGCCAGCCATCGCGCTCCGTAGCCGAGCACGCCGAACCAGAGCGCGCTGCCCAGGCCCGCGCCAGCGACGAACCACCCGCGCAGTCCATCCGGCTGGCGCGCGCCCAAATTGCCCATCAGTAGCACCGTGTCGAGATAGACGTGCGGGTTGAGCAGGGTGAACGCCAGCGCCTGAGCCATTGCGGCGCCGAGACTCAGCCCGCGTCCCTCTGCCGTGGTTTCGAGCGTTTCGGTGCGGCGAGCGCGTTGCAGGGCGCGCCAGCCATACACCGCCAGAAAGACGGCCCCGCCCAGTGCCAGCGCTCGCGACAGCATGGGGCTCTCGCCCAGCGCCTGCGACATCCCGCCGACGCCTGCGGCGATCAGGCTCACATCGGCCAAGGCGCAGAACGCGACGATGGGGCCCACATGTTCGCGGCGCAGGCCTTGGCGAAGCACGAAGGCGTTCTGTGCGCCGATGGCCACGATGAGGCCGAGGCTGAGCGTCAGGCCTTGGGCCGCGGCCGACGCGACCGACAAGAGCGAATGAGTTGGGAGCATGCCCGCCATCTTGCAGCCGGTTCCGCATGAAGGCAAACTCCGAATACTTCACAGGATTAAGAAAGACTAAAGCGATGCTCGACTACGCCGCCCTGGCCGCGCTGGCCACCGTGATTCGCGAAGGCAGCTTCGACCGGGCGGCAAGCGCCCTCCATGTCACGCCGTCGGCCGTGTCGCAGCGCATTCGCCAACTGGAGGAGCGTGTGGGCTGCGCGCTGGTGATTCGCGATCAGCCCTGCCGCGCGACCGAGACTGGGCGCCGTCTGTGCCAGCACATCGACCGGGTCCGCCTGCTGGAACAGGAGTTGCACGATGCGCTGCCCGCGCTGGCGCCGGAGGAGGGCGCACGCGTTCCGCTGTCCATCGCGGTGAACGCCGACAGTCTGGCCACCTGGCTGGCCCCGGCGATCGCCGCGTATGCTGCCAAGGCGCCGGTTCTCATGGATGTGGCGGTGGATGACGAAGGCCACACCGCCCAGTGGCTGCGCAGTGGCGCGGTGCTGGCAGCCGTGACCTCGGAGACGCGACCCACCAGCGGCTGCAACAGCCGGTTGCTCGGCGCCATGCGCTACGTCGCTGCGGCCAACCCGGCTTTCGTGCAGCGGCATTTCGCGCATGGGGTCACGCCGGGAGCGTTGTCCAGGGCGCCATCGCTGATGTTCAGCATCAAGGATGATCTTCAGGCCAAGTGGGTGCGACGGCACTGTCATCGGGCCGTCGAACTGCCGCGTCATGTTCTGCCGTCGACCCAGGCCTTCGTCACCGCCTCGGCGGAAGGCATGGGCTGGGCCATGCACCCGCTGAGCCTGGTGACCGAACATTTGCGGCAAGGTCGGCTGGTTGAGCTCGTGCCGGACAGTGCTCTGGACGTTCCCTTGTATTGGCACCATGCGCGGGCGGCTTCCGCGCTGGTCGACGGATTGAGTCGCGCCGTTCTGAGTGCGGCACGCGCGGCGCTGCTGCAAAAGTGAAGCCCGGGCGGCGGCGCGAGGCTCAGGCGCTGCCGATCAGAATGCCCGTGGCGAAGACCAGCAGGCCGCCCACGACGACCTGCAGCACGGCCAGGCCGAACGGGGTGTCCATGAAGCGCTTGCGCACCCAGGCAATCACCACCAGTTCCAGAGCCACCACGGCGAAAGCCAGCAGGGTGGCGAGATGGAAGTTGGGCAGAAGATAGGGCAGGGTGTGGCCCAGGCCACCCAGCGCGGTCATCAGGCCGGTGACGCCGCCTCGCAGCCAGGGGCTGCCGCGCCCGGTGAGTGAGCCGTCGTCCGACATGGCCTCGGCGAAGGCCATGCTGATGCCCGCGCCCAGCGCCGCCGCGAGGCCGACCAGGAAGGTGGCCCAGGTGTCGTGCGTGGCGAAGGCTGCGGCGAACAGCGGCGCCAGGGTGGAGACCGAACCGTCCATCAGGCCGGCCAGCCCGGGTTGCACGAAGCGAAGCACAAAGGCGCGGCGCTGCGTTTCGCGCTCGGAGTGGATGGTTTGCGGCGTGATGAAGCGGTTGCCGAGCGCTTCGGCCTGCTGCTCATGCGTGGCCTCGGCGGCGGCAAGATCGCCGAGCAACTGGCGGATGCCGGTGTCGGTGGCGTGTCGTGCAGCCTTGGCATAGAACATGCGCGACTCGGCCTCCATCACTTCGGCCTGGGCGCGAAACTTCTCGAGATCGATCGGCTGCACCAGCCACAAGGGCTTGCGCTCGATGAAGCCGCGCACGTCCTGACGGCGTATGAGCGGAATCCGGTCGCCAAAGCGCTTGCGGTAGAGCTCGAGCAGGCGGTGGCGGTGGGTGTTCTCCTCAGCCGCCATGCCGCGAAAGAGCGCCGCCGTATCGGGGTAGTCGGCGCTCACGGCCTGTGCGTATTGGCTGTAGATCCGAGCATCGTCTTCTTCAAGCGAAATGGCCAGCGCGAGCAGTTGCTGCTCGTTGAGGCCGGAGAATTCCAGAGACGCGCCATTGCGCGTCAGGTTGGGCATCGAGAACAACGAGATCAGGTTCATGGCGGAGGTCTACGGACGGGAGTCACCTATTGTCGTCAGGGACACCCTCGTCTTCAGTGCGCCACCACAGGTCATCCCCCCACCCTTTTTCGCTCCACGCGACTCAAGCCCGCCAGGCTCCTAGAATGCAAGGCATCGCGCCTAACAATGGAGAACCGAGTGGATCAACCCGTGATTGATGTCGATCTGGATACGCGCGGACTGAACTGCCCGCTGCCCATCCTCAAGGCCAAGAAAGCGCTCGCGCAGATGCAGAGCGGTCAAGTGCTGCGCGTGGTGTCCACCGACGGCGGTTCGGTCCGGGATTTTCAGGCTTTTGCTCGCCAGACCGGCAACGCCCTGGTCGAGCAGAAGACCGAGGGCGGCGAGTACCACCATCTGCTTCGTCGGCGCTGAGGCGCGGAACGATCTGTCGAACCCGGCGCTCGCTGCAGAATCGGGCGCCGCTGGCCTTGCCGACAAGGCGATGCTGTTCAGCCCTCGGCGCGCAGGCTGTTGATGTAGGCGCTGAATTCCGGCCCGGTCTCAGGGTGACTCATGCCCAACTGCACGGTGGCTTCGAGATAACCCATTTTGCTTCCGCAGTCGAAGCGGCGACCGCTGTAGCGGTAGGCGTAAACCGCTTCTTCACGCAGCAGCGCGGAGATGCCGTCGGTCAACTGGATTTCGCCACCGGCACCGGGCTTGCCGTGACGCAGATGATGAAACACGCGGGGGCTGAGGATGTAGCGGCCCACCACGGCCTGGGTGCTCGGCGCGACGTCGGGCGCCGGTTTTTCCACGATGCCCGAAAGCGAGGTCAGCCCCGGGGTGATCTCCTGGCCGCTGACGATGCCGTAGCGTTTGGTGTGCTCGCGTGGCACCTCTTCGGTCGCAATGACGCTGCGGCCATGGCGGCTGTGGATGTCGACCATCTGCGCCATGACGGGCGGCTCACCCACCAGCAAGTCGTCGGCGAGGATGACGGCGAACGGCTCGCTGCCGACCAGACGCTCGGCGCACAACACGGCGGCGCCCAGCCCGTTGGCGACCGGCTGGCGCACGAACACGCATTGGACGTTGTCGGGCTTGACGCTGCGAACCACCTCCAGCAAGGCCTGTTTTCCCGCAGCTTCGAGTTCATGTTCGAGTTCGTAGGCGGTGTCGAAGTGGTCTTCGATGGCGCGTTTGTGGCGGCCCGTGACGAAGATCATTTCGGTCACGCCCGCGGCATAGGCTTCTTCGACCGCGTACTGGATCAGCGGCTTGTCGACCACCGGCATCATTTCTTTCGGGGTGGCCTTGGTCGCGGGCAGGAAGCGCGTGCCGAGACCGGCGACGGGAAAGACGGCTTTGGTGATGGTCGGAAGCATGTTGTTCGTCGGCGCGTGGGTTGAAAGTGCCATCGATACTAACAAGGGATTCGGCCTTGGTGCGATGCAGCAATCCTAGGATTGGATGCGAAGCCCAAGAGTTGATGAGATGCAAGTCATTCCTGGCGCCGTGGAACGTAGCCCGCCGCCAGGATGCGGCGCCAGACAGTGCGCTTTTCCTCGGGACTCATCTCGACCCAGCGGCCCACTTCGACGGCCGTGCGCAGACAGCCGCGGCAAACGTCGTCAAAACCCGTGGAACACACACCGACGCAGGGGGTGTCGGGCTCGCCGGCGTCGCTGGCCGGGGGCTCGCTCATGCGGCGGCGCCCTGCAAGGCGAGAGTGCCGCTGCGCCCGGGAATGGTGCCGAGCCCGACGGTGTGACGCGGCAGCGCGGTCAGATTCAGGGTGTCGGCATAGCCGCGCAGGGTCGTGCAATGCAGACCGGCGGCCTTCCAGCCTTGCAACAGGCGGTCGAACACGGGGGCGAGTTGTCCGCCTTCGAGTTCCGCATGCAGGGTGTAGACGTGATCGCGTCCGTCCGTGCTCAGTCGCAGGAGGTGATCGGCCACGTTGTCGGCATGGAGCCCGTCCACGCCGATCAACTCGTCGAGTGTCGGCAAGGTGGTCGGCAGCTGCGGCACCTTCAGGGCCTGGCCTTGGACGACGGGAAAAAAGGGATGCGCGCCGCGTCCGTCCGACGCCAGGGTGAAGCCCAGCTCCTGCTCCAGTCGGTAGGCGGCTTCGTTCATCTGCCAGCCGGCCGCACCGTGAACCTGCGGGGCGTGACCAAAAAGATCGCCATAGCGGTCGACGGCGAGTTGAAGCTGGTGACGGGTCCAGTCGGCACTCTTGCGCACCACGGCGTCCTGCCAAAGGATGTGATCCCAGGTATGGACCCCCGTTTCGTGGCCGTTGCGAGCGGCATCGCGCATGGGCCCGGCGGCACGTCGGCCGATGTCGGGGCCGGGCAGCAAGGTGCCGTACAGCAGGGTCTTCAGGCCGTAGTGGCTGGTCACCGAGGTGCGCCGGACTTTGGCGAGAAAGCCCGGGCGAAACACGCGCTTGAGAGCGCGCCCGGTGTGGTCCGGCCCAAGGCTGAACAGAAAGGTTGCGCGGAGTTGATGTCTGTCGAGCAGGCGAAGCAGCGCGGGTACGCCTTCAAGCGTGCCCCGAAGGGTGTCGACATCGACTTTGAGCGCGAGGGTGGGCATGGATGCGGTCAGCAATGAGAGGACAAGGCAAGGGCGACATCGTAGAGGACTTGACCTGACACAGCGCAGGCGCCGGAGGTGTCTGCTCCAATGGACAAGTCTTGAAAATGCGTTGGGGAGAAAAGGTCATGCACGCTTTGTTTTCAACCTGCGATCTGTGCGACGCGCATCGCGAGGCCCTGCACAGCAACGACTTGCGCGTGCTGCCGCCGGTTTTCCGTTCCTTCGGCAAGATCAGCCGGTTCCGCGGTCAGATTGCGACCATCCAATGCCGCGACGACAACGCCTTGCTGCGGGCGTCGCTGGAAACGGCGGGCATGGCTCGCGTACTGGTGGTGGACGGGGCGGCCTCGATGAAGCGCGCGCTTCTGGGGGGCAATCTGGCCGCGCTGGCCGCCAAGAATGGCTGGGCCGGCGTGGTGATCAATGGCTGCGTTCGTGATGTCCACGAAATCCAGCAGGTTCCGGTGGGTGTCCTGGCGCTGGCCACGATGCCAGCCCCGCCCGACAAACACGGGCAGGGAATGGTGGACGCCGTGGTGAACATCCAGGACGTGATCGTGCGACCCGGCGAGTGGCTGTACGCGGACGAAGACGGCGTGGTCGTCAGCCGAGAGCAGCTCGGTCTGGCGCTTTGAGGCCTGGCTCAGCGCCGCTCAGGTCAGGATGCGGCGACGAGCCAGCGGCGGGTTGGTGTCGAGGTAGGCGCGCAGGCCTTCGAAAATGGCGCGGGCGATCTGCTTGCGGTAGGCCGGGGTCTGAAGGCGCGCTTCTTCTTCCGGGTTGCTGATGAAGGCGGTTTCGACCAGCATGGAAGGAATGCTGGGCGACTTCAGCACGGCGAATCCGGCCTGCTGCACCTGCTTGGAATGCAGGTGCACCAGTTCGCCCATTTTGCCGAGGGTGGGGCGGGCCATTTTCAGGCTGGCATTGATCTTCGCCGTGGTGGACATGTCGAGCAGTACCTTCGCCACCTGATAGCTGCGCGAATTGATGTCGATGCCGCCGATCGCGTCCGCCGCATTTTCGCGCTGCGCCATCAGTCGGGCCTCCACGCTGGTGGCGCCGCCTTCGGACAGGCAGTACACCGAGGCGCCGCGGGCATCCGGCGTGAACCAGCCGTCGGCATGGATGGAGGTGAACAGGTCGGCGTTGGCCGATTGCGCCTTCTCCACCCGCGTCCAGAGCGGCACGAAAAAATCGCTGTCCCGCGTCATCATGACCCGCATGTGAGGCGTGTTCTGCGCCAGATCGCGCAAATGGCGGGCGATGAGCAGCACCACATCTTTTTCATGGACGCCGCTGGGCCCCGTGGCCCCCGGATCTTCGCCGCCATGGCCGGGGTCGATGGCCAGCAGGACGGTACGGAAGTTACGGCGGTCACGACGCACGGGGTCGGGGCGCGAAGGAGGGCTGTCGGCCAGATCGTCGGATGGGGTGGCCACCTGCTGGCGAGGCGGGGTGCTGCGGGGCTCGGTCTGGGCAAACTGCTGGGGCTGGTTATCGAGTTCACTTCGGTGTTGGCGAATCCAGTCGCCCAGTGAATCGTGCTGCCCGGTCTGAGCCAGCGTTTGCGGCGGGGCGCCGCTGGCGCCGAGCTGGCGCTCGCGGTCGAGTGTTTCCTGCTGTTGCATGAAGGCCATCAGCCGATCGCCCGAGTGGGCGGGGTAGAGATCGAAAACCAGCCGGTTCTGATAGGCCGCCACCGGCAGAAGGCTGAAGACCTGCGGTTTGACGGCCTGCTTCAGGTCGATGACCAGACGCACCACATCGGGCTTGAACTGGCCAACGCGCACATCCTTGATGAAGGGATCGTCCGACTTGACCTTGCCCGCGAGATCGCGCAACTGGTTGTCGAGCTGCAGTCCCTGGATGTCGACCACGAGCCGAGGCGGATCACTCAAGACCTGATGCGTGGCGCTCAGGGCCCCGTCGGACTCCAGCGTCAACCGGGTGTATTCCGGCGCGGGCCAGACGCGGATGGACATCAGCGTCGCGCCACGCGCGATCATGGGCGCCGTCAACAGCAGCACGAGGCTGGATGATTGCACGAGAAAACGCCGGCGCGGTGGGGTCAACATATTCAAGCTCCTGCTCCAAAACCGGGGTTGCAGGAGCCACCCACGGCGTCAACCGGACTTCAAACCCTCCGGCAGGGTGCGAACCAATCGCTGTCCCTGTTCAGTCGTGGCGCGCAAGGTGCAGCGACGCTGCTCGCCTTCGGGCTCGAGGTGCACGCTCAAGTCGGCCAGGGGCAAGAGTCCCTGTGCGCGCTGCGGCCACTCGACCAGACTGATCCCCGGTCCGCCTACGACATCGCGCAATCCTGAATCGTCCCACTCATGCGGGTCTGAAAAGCGATAAAGATCAATGTGATAGGCGGAGGTCTGAAGAGTTCCCTTGAATTGTAGGTCGGGAATGTCGAGGTTGTACTCCTCCAGCAGGCTGAAACTGGGACTTTTGATGCGCCCCTGCACACCCAGCGCGCGGAGAAAGGCGCGTGCAAAGGTGGTTTTCCCTGCGCCGAGGTCGCCGTCGAGGGTGATCAGAAGGCGCCGCTCTGGGTGTTGCGTCCACGCCAAAGCCAGCGCGCTTGCAAGCGTTTCGGTGTCGTGTTCGTCGGCGAGCTGCAGCGTGATGGCGACAGGAGGCATGATGGATTTCTAGAATGAGGCGGATGGAGCAACTCGGCACATCGCCCAAGGATCTGCACGCGCTGGCGCAGGACATCAAACAGCAGGGACGTGCGCTGGGATTCTCGCAAATCGGCATCACCGGCGTAGATCTGCGCGAAGCCGAAGCGCCTTTGCTGGACTGGCTGGCGGCAGGCCATCATGGCGGCATGGACTACATGCGGCGGCACGGACTCATGCGCGCCCGTCCCGCCGAACTGGTGCCGGGCACGCTGCGGGTCATCACCGCGCGCATGGATTACCTGCCGCGCAACGCCCCCGGCAACTGGCGCGAGGTGGAATGGCAGCGGCTGGCGCAGCCCGAAGCGGCCACCGTGTCGCTCTACGCCCGGGGCAGGGACTATCACAAGGTGCTGCGGCGAAAACTCAAGCAGCTGGCCGATCACATCGCGGCCCAGATCGATCCGGGCGTGGTGCGCGTGTTCACCGACTCGGCGCCCGCGCTGGAAGTAGAACTTGCCACGCGCGCCGGACTGGGCTGGCGCGGCAAGCACACCCTGCTGCTGCAGCGCGACAGCGGCTCGATGTTCTTCCTGGGCGAGATCTTCGTCGGTCTGCCTCTGCCCGTCGATGCGCCCACGAGCGCGCACTGCGGCAGCTGTCGCAAATGCATCGACATTTGCCCCACCCGCGCCATCATCGGCCCGGCACAGCTCGACGCGCGGCGCTGCATCTCTTATCTGACGATCGAGCATGACGGTGCGATTCCTCTCGAGCTGCGTCCGCTGATCGGCAATCGCATCTACGGCTGCGACGACTGCCAGCTGATCTGCCCCTGGAACCGCCATGCCCAGCGCAGTCCGCTGCCCGACTTCGAGGTGCGGCATGGTCTCGATCAGGCCGTGCTGCTCGACCTTTGGGCATGGACCGAGGCCGAGTTCGCGACACGCACCGAAGGCAGCGCGATACACCGCATCGGCTACACCCGCTGGCGGCGCAATCTGGCGGTCGCCCTGGGCAACGGCCTGCGCGAACATCGTGATGTCGCTTGGCGCCAGGCCGCCGTACAGGCCCTGCAGAACGCGCGAGCCCATGCGGATCCCCTGTTGCGGGACCATCTCGACTGGGCCCTGGCCCAAGCCGGCACCCAGCCCCTCGGCACGAGTCGGTAGAATGTCCTGTTTCGTCGGGGCGTAGCGCAGTCTGGTAGCGCATCTGCTTTGGGAGCAGAGGGTCGGAGGTTCGAATCCTCTCGCCCCGACCAATAAAATCAACGACTTATATAGTCGTTCGGGTCGGTGCCTTAGAAAATCGGCAATTTTTGTTGCCGTTCTGTTGCCGAAATGCTGTAGCCCTGCAGGGGCAAAGCGATCGTGTCAAGTAGACGACTTTGTGATTGTCCGCACGGGGTGCGTCGACGAAGGATCCAAGCGGGCCACTCTGAATTTTCCGCGCATATCCAGCTTGTCTTGTCCCACACATTGCTGGGCTATGATCAAATTTCATTGAGGTTCCAGCAGAGGCGCGCGAGGGACTTGTTGGCCCGCTGGCTCGCGCCTCGCTCAAGTCGAGCAGCGATGAGTCGTTGAAGTTACGGACTGAACCACCAGATATCAGGGAAGCATGCACTACGCAAACGCTCCGATCGCTGAGGCTGTAATTGACCTCCGCGTTGCAGACCCCGGGAAGATTGAGGTGTCGTCGCTAGAGAGAATTCGATCCGCCGTCAGTGACCGGCTTCCTATTGTGTTGCCCACCTACAACGTCACCATGGGTGTGCAGATGGGAGGGGAGCGGGGGGGGATGTCAGCATCCTTTCAGAATTCCCAAGAGCCCTTTGGATACCGGTACTCGGCAGAGGACAAATCCAGAGTTCTGCAGGCACAGAAGATCGGGTTCTCCTACAGTCACCTTCCTCCGTATACGGAATGGCCACAATTCAGTGGTGAGGCAAGAGATTATTGGGAAAAATTTCTGTCTGCTACCTCCGCAAAGGATGTCGCCCGTGTTGCGGTGCGCGTGATTAATAAAATTAATATATCAGAATCTACATTTGACACTAGGAAGTATCTAAATATTTACCCAAATGTTCCTAAAGACTTTCCCCCATCTGGGCGATTTGATATGCGGCTCGAGATTGGCATGGATGACGTTGCGCCTGGAGCGCGGGCTTTAATAAATGTAAAAGGTGGAAAATCTCAAGCGAGCATTTCTGAATTGGTGCTTGACTTTGATATATCTGTTGAAAGTAAAATGGACGCCAATGATAATATGATTTGGGAAATTCTGGATGCTTTCAGCAGTGCAAAAAATAGATTGTTTGAAGCTTGCATCACGGATAACACTCGGGAGTTGATATCATGATGGGCGTTGATTCTTTGAAGCTGCAGCCGGATTCTAGGGTTCAATATTTAAATAGCTTCGATTCGATGGATGAATTTGATTTTTATAGTCAAAGTGCTCTGATAACCTCCGGTGCAAACAATCCAGAATTGTTTGAGTTGGGTCAACTCGTGGCTGAGCAGGGCTATGCACTTCCATCGGCCACAATAGAGCGGGCAGTTGAGTTGCTCGAAAACTTGGTATGCTTTTCTAACCAATACAAAGGTGAATGGCTACCCGCTCACATCACAGTGCCTAGCGATGGGGAACTCTCATTTGAATGGTGGCGGGGGCAGCGGAAGCTAACAATTTATGTTAGCTCGCATGCGGCAGAGTACATCAAAGTTTGGGGCCCGCACATCGATACGGAAATGGAGGACGGAATTTTGAACTCCGGCGGTGATCTTGTGAAAATTTGGCTTTGGCTGTTTTCCTGATCAAAGATGGCGCCGACGCGCGTTGATGACGAAGAGAATTTATATAGGTCCATTAGGCCGTCGTCAAAGGAATACTGCATAAAGGACGGAGAGCTGGTTTTTTCTCATATGGCATTTAACGATGCCGGTGAAAAGCCATCTGTTGATCGCTCTTCCATGAGAAATAATCCGAGCGAAAGTAAGAAGGGGCCCGACGACGGAGTTGTAGGAATTTTGACGGCGAATGTTCGGGCAGTTCAGTCGATCAAAATAAATCCAAATTCAACGCCGGATGATAATAAGCGGTACGCTGTTGATGCGATTCATCGGCCAATTGTTGGCGATCCCAGCCAGCCAGATAATTTGGCGCACTGTCAAATCGAAGTCGCGCCTGAGTTTCAAGTGAAGAGTCACTTTAGAAAACTTAAGGAAGCGTTGGCTCGATTGGCAACTAGCAGTGGATTCATGATCGAACCGATTGAAAAACAGGGTTAATTTTCGGGATCCACCTAATAGAGGGCATTTCTTGCGTGACCCGATGGCAATGCCATGAGCGCATTGCGGTCGGTTAATTGGCGGTATTCGTTTCAACGGGGTATGACATGAAGGTCTCTCCGTAAGCTCCCACGTCGGTCGTTCCGTACGCTTCCCACCGCTTTGCTCACCGGGTAGGCATCCAGATCCCCATCGCTGAGCGGCCGTAACAGCGCCTGCAGCTCGTCGGTCTTCGCCGCAGGAGCAGAGGGTCGGAGGTTCGAATCCTCTCGCCCCGACCATTCAATAGCTGACAAGAGCCAGCCCTGAGCTGGCCTTTTTAGTTCTGGCACGCTGTTTCATGTGCGCGTCATCGCGTTCCAATTCTGGATGCCCGAACGGAGTCGCAGCCGGGCGGGCTGAATGACGATGGCCATCGGAGTCGCCGGGTCGGCGCACGGTCTGTGCGAAATTCAGGCAGACTTCGGGCTTCGTCTCTGCACAGTCTGCTCCCCATGAATCGAACAACAAACCACACGAAAGCGCGGCTATCGCCTGGCGTCCGGGTTCCATGCCTTTGCGCCGCATCGGTGTCAACGGCTGAGCACAGAGGTTGACGCCATCATGCCGACGCGTTTACTCAGGAGTCGCCTTCCGTTTCACTATGCGTGGGTCGTGCTGGGGGTGACCTTCCTGGTCATGCTCATCACGGCCGGCACCCGCGCCGCGCCCAGTGTGATGCTGGTGCCGCTGGAGCATGCCTTCGGCTGGAATCTGGCCAGTATCTCTGGCGCCTTGTCCCTCAACCTTGCGCTTTTCGGGCTGATGGGGCCGTTCGCGGCGGCGACCATGCAGCATTTCGGTTTGCGCAAGACCGTGTTGGGCGCGCTGGTGGTGCTCGCGCTTGCCGTGGCGGCCTCCAGCCTGATGCGCCACAACTGGCAGATGTGGCTGATCTGGGGCCTGATCGTCGGCACGACGACGGGCGCGACGGCCATGACGCTGGGTGCTGTCATCGTTAACCGCTGGTTCGTCGCGCGGCGTGGCTTGGCGATGGGCCTGCTCACGGCCAGTTCCGCGACCGGGCAACTGGTGTTTCTTCCTGTGTTGGCCTACATCGTCGAACACGCGGGCTGGCGCCCCGTCATCTGGACCGTGGCCTGTGGGGCTGCGGTGGTGATTCCGCTGGTGTATTTCTTCCTGCCCGAGCAGCCGGCTTCCGTGGGGCTGCGACGCTTCGGCGAACCTGCGGACGCGGCGGACGCGGGCTCGGCCCCAAAGACCAATCCCGTGGCCATGGCCTTTGGCGCTCTGGGCCGGGCGGTGAAGGTGCGGGACTTTTGGTTGTTGTTCTTCAGTTTTTTCATCTGCGGAGCGACCACCAACGGTTTCATCGGGACGTTTTTCATCGCCATGTGCGGTGACCATGGCCTGAGTGCGGTGCAGGGCGCCAGCATTCTTGCGACCATGGGTGCGCTCGATCTGGTGGGCACGACGATGTCGGGCTGGCTCTCGGATCGCTACAACAGCCGCGTTCTGTTGTTCAGCTATTACGCCCTGCGCGGTCTGGCCCTGATTTATCTGCCCTATTCGTTCGGCTTGGGCCCCCTCGGCCTGTCGGTGTTCGCCCTGTTCTACGGTTTGGACTGGGTGGCGACCGTGCCTCCGACGGTGCGCCTGACGAACGATGTCTTCGGCAGCCGCGAAGCGCCCATCGTGTTTGGCTGGATCGTGGCCGGCCATCAGATCGGCGCCGCCTTTGCTGCCTTGACCGGGGGGCTGCTGCGCAGCAGTTTCGGGAGCTATACCGTGTCGACGATCGCGTTTGGCGCGCTGGGGCTGGTGGCGGCCGTGCTGGTGCTGCGCATTCGCGGGAGCGCCAGGCATCTGGCCGTGGCCGGCTGAGGCTTGCGACGAGCGAGAGGCTCTTACGGAGATTGACGTGCATTCGGGCATTCAGGCCATCCTCCTCGCCGCCGGACGCTCGCAGCGGTTTGGCGGCGACAAGCGCTTTGCGCCCATCGCGGGGCGGCCCATGGCGCTGCATACGGCACTGCGCTGGAAAGCGGTGATGGGGAAGGCCTTGCTCGTGGTGCTGCGGGCCGACGATGTCGAGCTTGCCGCCTTGCTGGCCGCGCAGGACATGGCCTACACGCATTGCCCGGACGCATCGCAGGGCATGGGGCACAGCCTGGCCCATGGGGTGCGTTGCCGTGCACGGGCCTCGGGTTGGGTGGTGGGCCTGGCGGACATGCCGCAATTGCGGCCGTCCACGGTGCTCTGCGTGGCCACGGCCCTGGGCCCCGGCCGCATCGTGGTGCCGACCTGCGACGGCGTGCGCGGTCACCCCGTGGGTTTCGATGCGGTCTTCGGCCCGGCCTTGATGGCCTTGAAGGGCGACCAGGGCGCGCGTGCCTTGCTGCTCGCGCATCCGCAGGCCTTGCACCCGATCGAGCTGGCTGATCCCGGCATGCTGCTCGATGTGGACCGCCCGGATCAGCTCCCGAATTCTGGGAGCGCCTGAGCCGGTTCAGGGCGCGACGAAGCAGACCGGGCCACCCGGGTCGTTGGCGCTGATGGCCAGTCTGTCCTTGGCGCGCCCCACATCCAGGTCGCGCGGCAGGGGGGCACCGTTCTTCACCGCGAGAATCTCGGCCATCACGCTCACCGCGATTTCCGGCGGCGTTTTGCTGCCGATGTAGATGCCGATCGGCCCACGAAGGCCGGCCAGGCTTTGCTCGGTTTCGCCGAAGTGGGTGACGAGCCGCTGATGCCGCTGCGCGTTGTTGCGGCGCGAGCCGATGGCGCCGACATAGAACGCTTCGGTGTGCAGCGCTTCGAGCAAAGCCAGGTCGTCGAGCTTGGGATCGTGCGTGAGCGCCACCACGCAGCTGCGCCGGTCGGGGCGGAAGGCGGTGACCACGTCGTCGGGCATGTCGGTGCTGAGCGTCACGCCCGGCAGGGCCCAGCCGGCGCGGTATTCCTCGCGCGGATCGCACACGGTCACGGCGAAGCCGCAGAACTGCGCCATGGTGGCGAGGTACTCGGTGAGTTGCCCGGCGCCGATGAGCAGCATGCGGTACTGCGGTCCGAAGGTGTTGACCAGATGGGCGTCGTCGAAGATCAGGTCGGAGGGGCCGCCCGCCACCTCCAGCGAGACCATGCCGTCGGCCAGACGCAGGTTGCGATGCATCAGCCGCCCCGCCTCCAGCGACCCGACCAGATCGCCCAGGGCACCGGGATCGGGGTCGAATTCGAGCACCAGTTCGAGGGTGCCGCCGCAGGGCAGGCCGAAACGATGGGCTTCGTCGGCCGTGATGCCGTACTTGACCCGTTCGGGCGCGCCCGCCGGGAAGGCGGGGCCGGGCCGATCCGGCCGGTTGATGGCGGTGTAGCGGTCGATCAGATCGTCTTCGATGCAGCCGCCCGAGACCGAGCCCACCACCGCGCCGTCGTCGCGCAGCGCCATGATGGAGCCCAGCGGACGGGGCGAGGAGCCCCAGGTTCGCGTGACCGTGGCGAGCAGGGCGTGGCGTCCGTCGCGGCGCCAGTCGCGAAGCTGGCGCAGCACCAGCAGATCGATGTCGTCCATAGAAGACTCCTTCGCGCGGGCCGGCTCAGGCGCCGTGGCTGCGCATCATCCACAACAGGATCAGTACCGCGACGACGGCCGCGGCGATCCATGGCCACGGCAACGGCCTGGCCTTGGCAGGCACGGCCGCAACAGGCGGGGGAGTCTCCGACGGGGGGTGGAGGGTCTGCATTTCCTCATCAAACCGTTTGAAGAAGCCTTCGGCCAGCGAGCGCGCGGCACCGTCGATCAGTCTCTGGCCGACCTGGGCCACCTTGCCCCCTACGCTGGCCTGAACCGTGTAGTGCAGGGTGCAACCGGAGGCGCCGTCGGCGCGGTCGCTCAGACGGACCTGCGACTCGCCTTTGCCAAAGCCTGCCACGCCGCCCTGACCATCGAAGGTGATGGTGGCGCTGTCGGGTGGCACGATGTCGCGCAGCTCCATCTTGCCCTTGAACTTGGCCGCCACGGGGCCGATGCGCAGTGCCAGCACGGCGTCGAAATGGGTGGAGTCGGCCGCCACCATCGATTCGCAGCCGGGAATGCAGCGTTGCAGAACGGCGGGGTCGATCAGCGCGTCCCAGGCTTGCTGGCGGGTGACATGCAGATCGCGGGTGCCTTGGAGTTCCATGCGGGTCCTTTGGGAAAGATCGGATCAGGGTTGGCGTATCAGCCTGGCGATACTGGCGGCGAGTTGTTCCAGGCTGGCCAGGTCGTGCACCGCCAGCATGGCGTGGGCCTGGCGATGCAGGACGGCGGCGCCGCGCGCCGTGGGGGCGTAGCCGTCGAAGCGCAGCAGCGGGTTGAGCCAGAGCAGCCGGCGGCAGTGGCGGCGCAGCCAGCCCAGTTCGGTCTCCAGCGTGGCGGGCTCGCCGGTGTCCAGTCCGTCGCTGATCAGCAGCACCAGCGTGCGTCGGCCGATCAGCTTGCGCGCGTGGGCTGTGCGCAGGCTCGACAGCGATTCGCCCAGCCGCGTGCCCCCGGCGAAATCGGGAATGCGGGCGTTCACCGCGTCGAGCATGGCGTCGGTGTCGCCCTGGGCAAAGGCGGGTGTGAGATCGGTGAGCTGGGTGCCAAAGGCAAACACCTCGCGCCGCCGCAGCGCGCGCGTGGCCGCATGCAGAAACGCCAGCAGCAAGCGGGTGTAGCGTTCCATCGAACCCGAGATGTCCACCAGCACCAGCAGAGGCAAGGCTTCGCGGCGGCGTTGCAGGCGCGGCAGCTCCAGGCACTCGCCGCCGGTGTGCGCGGCGCGGCGCATCACGCCTGGCCAATAAGCCCGGGCACCGCGACAGTCGGGCGCGGTGCGTCGGGTGGCGAGGGTGGGCAGGGGCAGGGGAATATCGCGCGCCAGCCGTTCCACCAGACGGTACTCGGCGATGCCCAGCGCATTGAAGTCGGCGTGTCGCAGGCGCTGCGCGCTGCTGGCAGTCATCACGGCGTCGATGTCGACCTGATCTTCCGCAGGGCGCCGCTGCGCCTGCGGCGGCGTTTGGGGGGCAAGGGCTTCGCGCACCCGCGGGCGGCGCTTGCTCGGCTCGGCGCGCCCTTCGGCGCTGGGCAGCAATTGGGCGAGCAGCTTGCTCGCGACCTTCGGGTCGCGGAAGAAGGCATCGAACAGTTCGCGGAAGATGGCGCGGTCCTGCTCGCGGCTGACCAGCACCGCCTCGAGGGCCGCACCCAGATCGTCGCGGCGCGCCAGGCCCACCCAGGTGGCTGCCTCGCCGGCCAGGGCGATGCGCGCGCTGTCCATCGGCACCCCGGCGCGGCGCAGTGCCCGGCTGAAGCCGACGAGGTTGTCGGCCAGTTTGCCGTGGCGCGCATCTCCGAGCTGCATGGCGGCCTGCCTCAGCCCGGCGTCGAGTCGGCCTCGACCGGGGCGAGCAACTCGGCGGCGAAGTCGCGGGTGAGTGCGGCCACGTCTTCGCGCTGCTTGAACAGGATGCCCGCGGTGTCGCTCACCACTTCCGGGTCGAGCGTGAGAGTGTCGAGCGCGACCAGGGCCTTTGCCCATTCCACGCTTTCGGCGATGCCCGGCGCGCGGTTGAACGCGCCGGCGAAGGGGGCGCTGCGCAGCCGGGCGACGAAGTCGGCGACCTGCTGCGACAGCTCGGCGCGAGCCTGGGGAACCTGCGCCTGCACGATGGCGAGCTCGCGTTCGCGCCCGGGGTAGTCGAGCCAGTGGTAGAGGCAGCGGCGCTTGACCGCGTCGTTCAGCTCCCGGGTGCGGTTGCTGGTCAGCAGGGTGACCGGCGGGGCGCTGGCGCGTATCGTGCCCAGCTCGGGAATGCTGACCTGATATTCGCCGAGGTATTCCAGCAGAAAGGCTTCAAAGGGTTCGTCGGCACGATCGACCTCGTCGATCAGCAGCACCGCTCCGGGCGCGGGGGTCTGCAAGGCCTGCAGCAGCGGGCGGTGGATGAGATAGCGCTCCTGATACACCTCGCGCTCGATCTGCGCCGAATCAGCACTACCTTCCTTTGCCCGCATGTGCAGCAGTTGTGCGGCGTAGTTCCACTCGTAGAGCGCTTCGCGCAGCTCCAGGCCGTCGTAGCACTGCAGCCGGATGAGGGGTCGGGCCAGCGCAGCGGCCAGGGCTTTGGCCAGTTCGGTCTTGCCCACGCCGGGCTCGCCTTCGAGCAGCAGAGGGCGCTGCAGCTTGAGCGACAGGAAGACGGCGGTGGCCAGCCGCCGGTCGGCGAAGTAGCCGGTCTGCTGCAAGGCGGCGGCCAGGCTATCGATGCTGTCGGTTTGCGCGGGCGTCATGGTGGGAGAGGAGGGTGGGTGCGGGGGACGGGCCGCGGCGTCGCCCCGCCACGGGTTCAGCCCGCGAGGGCCTTGGCCACGGCGCGCTGGGTCATCACGCTGATGAGCTGGGCGCGGTATTCGGCGGAGCCATGCAGATCGCCGCTGAGCTCGGAGGCGTCGATCGCCACGCGCGCCGCAGCCTCGGGCGTGAAGTTGACGCTCAGTGCCTGCTCCAGCCCGGCGTGGCGGAACACGCCGTTGCCTCCGCCCGTGACGGCAACGCGCACGCCGCTGCCGGTCTGCACGACGAAGACGCCGATCAGCGCGAAGCGCGAAGCCGGCTGCTTGAACTTCATGTAGGCCGCGCGCTGAGGAATGGGGAAGCTCACCGAGGTGATGATCTCGCCCGGTTCGAGCGCGGTGGTGAACAGGCCGAGGAAGAAATCGTCCGCCGCGATCTGCCGGCGATCGGTCTGCACCGTGGCGCCCAGCCCGAGCACGGCGGCGGGGTAACAGGCGCTGGGATCGTCGTTGGCAAGGGAGCCGCCCAGCGTGCCCATGGCGCGCACCTGGCGGTCGCCGATATGGCTGGCCAGATCGGCCAGGGCGGGCAGGGCGCTGCGGACTTCGGCGCTGTCGGCCACGTCGGCATGACGGGTCATGGCGCCGATGCGCAGGGCGTTGCCCTCGCGGCGGATGCCCGCCAGATCGGCGATGCCGGCCAGATCGACCAGGGTGCCGGGCTGCGAGAGGCGCAGCTTCATCGACGCGAGCAGGCTTTGTCCACCGGCGAGCGGCTGGGCCCCGGCGGTTGCGGCGCGGGCGGCATCGGCCGCGGAGGTGGCGCGTTGGAGTTCGAAGGCGTACATGACGTGTCTCCTCAGGCTTTGGCGGTGTGGATGGCGTTCCACACCCGGTAGGGCGTGGCCGGCATGTCGAACTCGTTCACGCCCAGGGGCTTGAGCGCGTCGAGCAGGGCGTTGATCACCGCCGGCGGCGAGCCGATGGCACCGGCCTCGCCGCAGCCCTTGGTGCCCAGCGGGTTGTGCAGGCAGGGCGTGCAGATGGTGTCGAGCTTGAGCTCGGGCATGTCGTCGGCCCGGGGCATGGCGTAGTCGGTGAAGGAGCCGGTGAGAAGCTGCGCGGTCTCGGGGTCGTACACGCATTGCTCCAGCAGGGCCTGGCCGATGCCCTGCGCGATGCCGCCGTGCACCTGTCCCTCGACGATCATGGGGTTGATGATGGTGCCGAAATCGTCCACCGCGGTGAAGCGGTCCACCCGCGTCACACCGGTCTGCGGATCGACTTCGACCTCACAGATATAGGTGCCAGCAGGGTAGGTGAAGTTGGTCGGGTCGTAGAAAGCGGTTTCGTTGAGGCCGGGCTCCAGCTTGTCGAGCGGATAGTTGTGCGGCACGTAGGCCGTCAGCGCCACCTGGGCGAAGGGCACGGATTTGTCGGTGCCCTTCACGGTGAAGTTGCCATTGGCGAACTCGATGTCGGCGTCGCTGGCTTCGAGCAGGTGGGCGGCGATCTTCTTGGCCTTGGTCTCGATCTTGTCGAGCGCACGCATCAGCGCGGCGCCGCCGACGCTGATGGAGCGCGAGCCGTAGGTGCCCATGCCGAAGGGCACGCGCCCGGTGTCGCCGTGGACGATGTCCACGCTCTCCACCGGCACCCCAAGGCGCGCGGCCACCACTTGCGCGAAGGTGGTTTCGTGGCCTTGACCGTGGCTGTGCGAGCCGGTGAACACGGTGACCGAGCCGGTGGGATGCACCCGCACTTCGCCGCATTCGAACAGCCCTGCGCGGGCGCCCAGCGCGCCGGCGATGTTGGAGGGCGCCAGCCCGCAGGCCTCGATGTAGCTGGAGTAGCCCATGCCGCGCCGCAGGCCCTTGGCTTCGCTCGCCTTGCGGCGCGCGTCGAAGCCCGCCACGTCGGCCAGTTCTTGCGCGCGGGTCAGGCAGCCGAGGTAGTCGCCGGTGTCGTACTGCAGGGCCACGGGCGTCTGATGGGGCCACTTGTCGATGAAGTTGCGCTTGCGGATGTCGTCCTGGCCCAGGCCGAGGTCCCAGCCGCAGCGGGTCACCAGGCGTTCGAGCAGGTAGGTGGCCTCGGGGCGGCCGGCGCCGCGGTAGGCATCCACCGGCGCGGTGTTGGTGAACCAGGCGTCCACTTCCACGTAGATCTGCGGCGTCTTGTACTGCCCGGCGAGCAGGGTGCCGTAGAGGATGGTGGGAATGGCGGTGGAGAAGGTGGACAGATAGGCGCCCATGGAGGCGTGGGTGTGCACGCGCAGAGCGAGGAAGTGGCCGTCCTTGTCCATGGCCATTTCGGCATGGGTGACGTGGTCGCGGCCGTGGGCGTCGGACAGGAAGGCCTCGCTGCGGTCGGCGGTCCACTTGATGGGGCGGTTGAGTTTCTTGGACGCCCAGGTGAGGCAGACGTCTTCGGCGTAGAGGTAGATCTTGGAGCCGAAGCCGCCGCCCACGTCGGGCGCGATCACCCGCACCTTGTGTTCGGGCAGGCCCATGACGAAGGCGGTCATCAGCAGCCGTTCGACGTGCGGGTTCTGGTTGGCCACATAAAGCACATAGTCGTCGGAGGCGCGGTTGTAATGGCCGATGGCCGCGCGCGGCTCCAGCGCATTGGGCACGAGGCGGTTGTTGACCACGTCGATCCGAGTGATGTGCGCGGCCTGGGCGAAGGCGGCGTCCACCGCGGACTTGTCGCCCAGCGCCCATTTGTAGCAATGGTTGTCGGGGGCCTCGTCGTGAATCGCCGTGGCCTTGGCCGCATCGGTCACGCGAGACACCGCGGGCAGCGCCTCGTAGTCCACCTCCACCAGCTCGGCGGCATTCTTGGCCTGCTCCAGCGTTTCGGCCACCACCATGGCCACATGGTCACCCACGTAGCGCACCTTCCCTTGCGCGAGGATGGGGTGGGGCGGTTCCTTCATCGGTGTGCCGTCGGTGCTGGTGATCAGCCAGCCGCAGGGCAGACCGTTGATTTTGTCTGCGGCCACATCGGCGCCGGTGTAGACGGCCAGCACACCGGGCGCGGCGAGCGCGGCTCGGGCGTCGATGCTCTTGATGCGGGCGTGGCCGTGCGGTGAGCGCACGAAGACGGCGTGGGTCTGCCGCTCGAGCTGAATGTCATCGGTGTACTGACCGCCACCGGTGAGGAAACGATAGTCCTCTTTGCGGCGGACAGCCTCGCCAATATGGGGTAGTTTGGCGAAATCGGAAGCGCCCATGGTGTGCTCTCCTAGTCAGGAATGTCGGGTGATCGAGGGGTCGGCACAGACGCCGCGCAGCAGAGTCAGCGCTGCCGCGCCGCTTTCAACGGCCTGCGGCCATGGCCTCGCGGCCTTGTTCCACGGCCTTGACGATGTTCTGGTAGCCCGTGCAGCGGCAGATATTGCCCTCGAGCAGCTCGCGGATCTCGCCTGTGGTGGCCTTGGGATGACGGGCGCAAAGATCCACCGCGCTCATCACCATGCCGGGCGTGCAGAAGCCGCATTGCAGCCCGTGGCATTCCTTGAACGCGGCCTGCATGGGGTGCAGCGTGCCGTCGGCCGTGGCGAGTCCTTCGATGGTGGTGATCTCGGCTCCCTGCGCCTGAGCGGCCAACAGGTTGCACGATTTCACGGCGCGCCCATTCATCAGCACCGTGCAGGCGCCACATTGGGCCGTATCGCAGCCGACGTGGGTGCCGGTGAGGCGAAGATGCTCTCGAAGGGCCTGCACCAGCAGGGTGTTGGGGGCGACGTCCACAGTGGCCGCCCGACCATTGACGGTCAGTGAAATCTGCATCTTCATCTCCTCGGGGTTGCAAGTCCGGCGGGTGCCGCCCTGCGTTGTTGTGAATGCATTGTTGGATGTCGGGAGTCCGCGCTCAAGTTCCGGGGCTGCGGGAAAACCCCCAATCGTTGGCGCGCAGACAAGAAATTCTCAAAATGGAACAATCGGACGCCCAGGGACCCGACAAAAATCCCGTGCGCCCATGCGGCGCGAGGAGACGAACGGTATGGATACACGATCACCGATACAGGCCGAACGCCGCCTGCAGTCGATCGAGCTGGCCCGCCGACAGGTGCTGGTGGAGGGGCTCGGCTGGCCTGCGCCCCTGCTCACGCCGCAGCGCGCCTGGATCGAGCGTTCCTGGCGGCGCTGCCTGGCCTCGGGCCTCGACCCCGCGCGTCAGGTCGAGTTCGACAGCGTGTCGGTGGCCCAGCTGCGTGGCACTGCCGAGCAACATCACGCTCTGCTGCAGGCCGCCCGTCCCGTGCTCGACGGTCTGGCGCATGCCATCGCCCGAACCCGCTATTTCGCCCTGCTCACCGATGCCGCCGGCGTGGTCATCGATGTGGCAGGCCCCGTCGACCATGCCGACCGACATGCCCATGCGATCGCCCGTGTCGGCGTCGATCTGTCCGAGCCGCACATCGGTACCAGCGCCATCGGCGCGGCGCTGGGCGAGCAGCACCCGGTCTGGCTGCACCGTGGAGAACATTTCTTTGCCGACACCGCGGTGTACAGCTGCGCCGGTGCGCCGCTGTTCGGCGCCGATGGACGCTGTGTGGGCATGCTTGATCTCACGGGGGTTCACACCGTGGAACGCCCCGAATTGATGCACATGGCCGCCCGTGCCGCCCAGTGCATCGGCAATGCTCTGGTGCTTGCGCAGCCGCATGCCCTGGCCCTGCGCCTGAATTGGCCCGGCCAGGCGCTGGGCGGCGAGGACGATGGACTGATCGCGCTGGATGCCGATGGCTGGATTCACGCCGCCAATCCGGCCGCGCGGACCATGCTGCCCGCCCTGGCGCTGGGCGATGTCGCCGTTCACGCCGAAGAGGTGTTCGCCATCGACCTGGGGCGGTTGTTCGACAGCACCCGCTGGGGCACGGCCTCGGCGGCCCAGCCGGTGGATGTGGCGCTCTGGTCCGGCTTGCGGGTGCAGGCCGCGGCCGTCGATGCCGCAAACGGACCCGAGTGCATCACCGCGCAGCCCCCCGGCGCAGCCCTGTCCTTGCGGGCGGTGGAAGACGCCCTGGTGCGCCGTGCGGTCGACGCCGCGCATGGCAACGTGGCCCGCGCCGCCAAGGCCCTGGGCGTCAGTCGGGCGACCGTCTACCGCAAGCTGGGCCAGAGGCGCTGAAGGCGGGAAGGCTGGGTGCGTCGGTGCGAAGGCTTGTCGTGGCCGGCACCCGAGTCGGCCGTCGCAATCATCTCGTTAGAATCCGCAGGCTTCCGCGCTCCGAAACCGTGTGCGCGGCATGCCACAGCATCGCATCGTCCTGCCCGTAGCTCAGCTGGATAGAGCAACGGCCTTCTAAGCCGTAGGCCACTGGTTCGAATCCAGTCGGGCAGGCCAAAAATTTCAATCAAACAAGGGTTTGGGGAAAGAGCCCGCGCCCACCATGCGGGCTTTGTGTCCGGTGCCCCCATCGCCATCTTTTCACGGTTTTGCTGACGGACATGCCTTCAAGTCGCATCACACGGAAAGACGAAGGCGCAACGCCCACTGGCCGATACGGGTCGTTCTACTTGAGCCGCGCCTGTCCCATCAAGCCGCGCGACTGCATCCACCAGACGAGTTCGTCGAACCAGTGATCGCTTGTCGTTCCCTTTGGTGTGAGGTTGAATCCGTGGCCGCCGTGTTCGTAGATGTGGAGTTCGGCAGGCGCTCCTGCTTTGCGCCATGCCTCGTAGATCTGCACGCTGTCATTGGGTAGATAGTCGTCGTCGGCTGCGGCAGCGATGAAGGCTGGCGATGCATCGGCAGGAACGGGTGTGCGCAACCCGCCGTAGAAGATGCCGACAAAGTCGGGCCGGCTCGCTTTGTTCCCGATCGCAAGGTCGACGGCGAGGAAGGCGCCGGCGGAAAAACCGATCAATCCCACCCTCCGTGGATCGATGCCCCATTGCGCAGCATGTTGGCGCACGATGTCGATGGCGCGCGCGCCATCCTCCACGGCATGTTTTTCGCCCGCAAATGGCGGCAGTTCGACGGGTGTGCCTGTTTTGGCACGGGCCATGATCACGCCCATCTCCTTCAAGTGGGTCTCGGGCATGTGCGTCGCAGTGTCCGGGCTGCGTATGGTGCGGTACTTCAGCACAAACGCGGTCACACCGAGCCGGGCCAGCTTGCGCGCGATGACGGTTCCTCCCTCCTGGTACTCCACCCCGACGAAGCCGCCTCCCGGGGCAACGATCACCGCTGTGCCGTTGGCGCGCCCGGGGGCAGGACGGAACAACTCCAGCGTGGGATCGCTGACATTGAAGAGGATGGTTTCGCCCCCCTTGCTCAGCTTCGCCCGCGTTTCCGGAACACCAAGCGAGGGGACCTTCCCTGCAGCGTAGAGCGGGATGATCATTCCGTGAGCGTTGGCCGCTTGCGCAATGACTGCGCCCGGCAGCACCGCATCGGCCACACCAAGTATGACCATGGCGGTCACAGACCTCAGCATTCCTCTGATCATTTCAGATCCTGGCCTTGAGCGTGAGAAAGGCCGATCGCGGTTGATTGGGCGCAACGACGGGATAACCCATATAGGAGTACGGATCCCAGGCCTGCCGCCCGGTGAGATTGACCAGGGAAAGTGCGACGGTAAACCGGCCGATGTCATAGGCCGCCTGTGCGTCGATCGCGGCATAGCCGGGCACAGCGATGGTGTTGGGAAGGGTCAATTCGCGCGAGCTGAAGGCCGTAACGCCTACGCCGAACGAAAGTCCCTTCGCCGGCCCAGTGAGCCACCGGTAGCGCACGGCAACTCGCCCGCTGTTGCTGGGCACCCGCGCGAGCCTGTCGCCAGGGGCCACGCCCTCATCGCGCGTGTTCGTGTGGGCATAGTTGACGAGCAGCGAGAACGCCGGCGTCGGCTCCCACACCAGATCGGCCTCCGCGCCGTTGGCCCGCTGCCGCCCACTCTGGATGTAATAGCCCAC
Source organism: Thiomonas intermedia (assembly GCF_002028405.1). Lineage (NCBI taxonomy): Bacteria > Pseudomonadati > Pseudomonadota > Betaproteobacteria > Burkholderiales > Thiomonas > Thiomonas intermedia. Next base: position 225,390 of record NZ_CP020046.1, on the reverse strand, counting down.
GTTGTTGGGATCCGGGGTGGCGACGTTGTCATGGGTCTGGCGAAAGAGTGCCAGCGTGCCTGAAAGACCAACTCCGGGCAGCGCCAACTTGATTCCGCCTTCAACGTTGCTGGAGGTTTCCGGCTTGGGGGTCTGTAGTCCGACGAAGCCAAAGGGCGCACGGAAGGCGGTCGCATAACCCGCATAGAGGGCGACCCCTTGTGCGATGTCGAGTGTGGCACCGAACCGCGGGGAAACGTGGGTGTAGGTCGTATCGTTGGCGACGCCGTAATCGCTGTTCTCAAGGAACTGGAGTGAGGTCAGGCGCAAGCCGCCCGTCAAATGCAGCGGGCCGTAGGTCGCCTGATCTTGTACATAGACTGCGGTTGTCTCGTAACGATCGTCCTCGTAGGAGTTGACCGGTGTCTGGGGTGTGTAACGCAGGTTGTATGCCGGATCGGCCAGGTTGATCGTGCCCGACGGGCTGTCGCTGACGAAAAGGCCCATGCCGCTATAAAAGCGGGTCCGGTCGTAGTTCACGCCTGCCAGCCATTCGTGTGTTCCGCCAAGCATGTCGACCTTGGCGGCCAGATTGGCATCCAAGGTCACTTCCCTGGTGCGCGTGACCATCGTGATGGGAAAGACGTTATAGATCGGTGGAGCGTCTCCCGGGGCCAGTCCGGGATAGACGAAGCTTCCGCTCTCATCGACATCGCCCGAATAGGTTCGGCCAGTGACTGTCAACTTCATGCGGTCAGAAAAGGCATGCCGCAAGGTGGCCGTGACCATGTTGTTGTCGTTTTTCGTCAATGGCTGGCCGATCGGTGAGCCCGGAAAGGCATCGCGGTCCAGCGTCCCGGCCAGGGCCGCATCGGCCGGAAGGCCGGAATATTCAAGAGAGCTTCGACGGTTGAACTGACCCTGCAGCAAAAGGTCGGTCGCATCGTCGATCCGGAACGAAAGGCTGGGCTGCAAAGACCAGCGCCTGCCGTGGACTTTGTCAATCCAACTATCGCTATCTTGGTAGCTGCCCGCGATCCGACCATCTATCGTCGAGGTCAGGGGGCCGGTCAGGTCGAATGAAGGATTCTGAGTGCCAAAACTGCCCGCCCGCATCGCTACATAGCCGCCCGGTTTATCGCTGGGCCGCTCGGTTTCGAGATTGATGACGCCGCCGAGTGGCGTACCCAGGCCGCCACCATAGAGCGTGGCGCTTGGCCCCTTGAGCACATCGATGCGCCCGATACCGACCAGACCGTCCGGGTCGTAGGCTTGTTGGTTGCCTGCAAAGATCGGCAGGCCATCGACATAGACCTCCGCCGGAAATCCACGCACGATCGGTGGAATGAACAGGATCTCGTCCGAGCGCGTGGGAGTGACGCCCGAGACGTTGAGGAGGGCGCTGCCCAGCGTGTTGAGTCCCTGATCGTCGATCAGCTTGCGGATGAGGACCTGAACCGACTGCGGCACATTGATCAGCGGCGTGTTGGTACGGGTTGCCGAACGGGAGTCGAGCGCCGTGTAGGACGATGGCTGGCTGTTGGCCGCATTGACGCCTGGGGCTGCCGCCGATGCCGGAGCAATTGGAGTTGGCCTGCTCGCCGTAACCGTCACTTCTGGCAATTGACTGATCGCGTCATCAGCGGCATCAGGCGATGCAGCGTGATTCAGTCGTAGGTTCTGCGCATGAACCGGCGGATGGATTGCAACACACAGGACCGCGAATGCCAGGCCGAGCCTCGTTCCTCTATTCCCCATTTTCCCTACCGTAAGTTATCTAGATATTTAGATATTGGAGAGTACGGTGAGCAAAAATTTGTGGGAATGCGACAAATTGTCGCGAGGTTGATCTGCCCCCTGCAGACGCATCAATCCAAAGTGGAGGTCCGGGTTGAATGGCTTTGTCCCCGGATTTCGAACCGATCGATAACAGAGATTCCCGGCCTGATCGGCCCGAGAAGGGCCAAGGAGTAGCCGGGGGCAGGTCAGTGCGAGATCAATGCGTGTCCCTGCCATGGCCGCGATTCGTTCGCCTTTGGCGGACATATCCGTACAGGGGTGAATCAGGTGCCGATCTGCGGCAACGCCATCAGCCACAGGCCGATGCTTTCGGCCGCGCTGGCGAGCTCAGTGCGAATAGCCGCCAACGCCCGGTCAAGGCCGTGATGGGGGCCCGAGAAATCGCGATCTGCAGGGCCTCAGGCTGCGGCCAGTTCGGTTGCGGATGATTGAGGCGTTGCGATGCGGTGCCTGCCTTACGGGCTGCCTGTTCGAGGGCTTGCTCCTCGCTCTTGAGTCAGGTGGCTGCCCTGGACACGAAGCGTCAGTCGCGTTGAGCGCGGAGATAGTCGAGTGAGGCGGCAGTTTCCGTGCTCAGACCCTGGGCGTTTTGCGACAGCAAGGCGTTTTCAATCTTGGTGGCAAGGGTCTTGCCGAGTTCGACGCCCCATTGATCGAAGGGATTGATGCCATAGAGCCACCCTTCCACGACGGTGCGGTGTTCGTAGAGGGCGAGCAGGGCGCCGAGGTGATAGGGGCTGAGTTGTTCCATCCAGATGAAGGTGGACGGACGCCCTCCGGGGCAGGCGCGGTGATGTGCGGCACGGGCGGCGGCGTCGGGCGACATGCCCTGAGCCATCAGTTCGGTCTGCCAGCTCGAGGCGTCTTTGCCATTCCACAGGGCATCGGCCTGGCCGAGGGCGTTGGCCAGCAGGGCGAGATGTTCTCGCAGATGGCGGTGCCAGGGATGGGCCACGGCGACGATCTCGTGAAACACCGGCACGGCGGCCTGATGCAGCAGCTGAAAATAGGTGTGCTGCACGGGGGTTCCCACGCCGCTGATGACCGCCGGTCCGCTGACGTGGACGGGCTGCATGCCGTCGGCGCTGGTGGATTTGCCCAGCGACTCCATGAGCAGTTGCTGCAGATACAGCGGCATGTGCGAGAAGGCGTCGCCGTACAGACCGATGGACAGCAGCGGCAGTCCGAAGCGCACGCGGTAGGCGTGGGAAAGGCCCGCCATCAGGCCGGGGGCGCTTTGCTCCAGCGGGGTTTCGAGGAAGTGCGCGTCCATCGCGTGGGCGCCGGCGTGAAGCTGGGTGACGACCTCGCGGCCGAAGGCCAGCAGCAGCACCAGCCCGTGCGCGCTCCACAGCGAGAAGCGTCCGCCGATTTCCGGCAGCGAGCGGAAGATCTGATCGGCCGGAAGGCCGAATCGCTGCAGGGCCAGCTCGGCGTTGGCCGTCAGGGCGACCAGGCGTGTCCGGGCCTTGTCGGCGCCGATGCCGTCGCCCAGCCAGCGCAGTGCGATGTCGGCGTTTCGCATGACCTCCTGGGTACGGAAGGACTTGCTGTTGATGACGATCCAGCTGCGCTCGGGCTGGGCGGTCGTGAGTGCGGCGTCGATGGTGGCGCCGTCGAGGTTGGCGACCCAGTGGATGCGGCAGCGCGCGGGCTGGAGCACCGAGATCGCGGTGTAGAGCGCGAGCATTGGCGTTTCCGATCCCCCGGCGCCGAGGTGGATGATGTCCAGCCCCTCGGGGCCTGCGTCCTCCACCAGGCGGTCCACCCAGTCGGCCATGCGGGCGAACTCGGCATGCAGAAATTCGGCCGCCGCTTGTGAGGCGGCGTCGCGCCCCTTGGCGCCCAGTCGCGACAGCACGTGCCAGGCGGGCCGGTTTTCGCTGCCGTTGAGCACCGTCTTGCTCACCAGATCTTCGGCCTTGTGGGGCAAGGCTTCGAGGGTCTTGAGCGCGGTGGCGAGCGCCTGTTCGCCGTGACGGGTGAACTCCAGCCGCAGGCCTGCGGTATCGATGGTCTTGGGGATGGGCATGACGGTAGGGCGCAGAAAGGGGAGGGCGATGACGGCGATCAGCTTAGCAAGGGCCTGGCATGCCAGATCTGCTCGGCATATTCGGCGATGGTGCGGTCAGAGGAGAACGGCCCCATGCCGGCGACATTGGTCAGCGCCCGTTTCGTCCATTCGTCGGGCTTGCGGTACAGCGCATCGACCTTGCCTTGCGCGGCGATGTAGCTGGCATAGTCGGCCAGCAGCATGTAGTGGTCACCCCAGTTCACAAGCAGGTCGTAGAGGCTCTGGTAGCGGTGCGGGTCTTCGGGGCTGAAGCGGCCATCGCGCAGGGTTTCGAGCACGCGCGACAGTTCGGGGTTGGCGCTGGCGATCGTGTGGGGCTGATAGCCGGTCATGCGCAGATCGGTGACTTCACCCGCGGTGAGGCCGAAGATGAAGATGTTGTCGGCGCCGACGTTCTCCTGGATCTCGACATTGGCGCCATCGAGCGTGCCGATGGTGAGGGCGCCGTTGACGGCCAGCTTCATATTGCCCGTGCCCGAGGCCTCGGTGCCCGCGGTGGAAATCTGTTCGGAAAGATCGGCCGCGGGAATGATCACCTCGGCCGCGCTCACGCTGTAATTGGGCACGAACACGACCTTGAGCAGATCGCCCACGCGGTCATCGTGGTTGACCGTCCTGGCGACATCGTTGATGAGCTGGATGATGAGCTTGGCCACGTGATAGGCCGAGGCTGCCTTGCCCGAAAAAATGATCACGCGTGGCACCGTGACGCTGCCCGGCTGCTCGAGGATGCGCAGGTAGCGCGTGATGACGTGCAGCACGTTGAGCAGCTGACGCTTGTATTCATGGATGCGCTTGACCTGCACGTCGTAGAGCGCATCGACCGGAATGCTCATGTCGTGGTGTGTCTTCAGCCAGGCGGCGAAACGCACCTTGTTGCTGCGCTTGGCACGCTGGAACTCTTTGATGAGGTCCGAGCTGCCCAGCAGCGGGCGCAGCTTGGCCAGGTCGGACAGATCGCGGCGCCAGTGCGTGCCGATGGTCTTGTCGAGCAGGGCGGCCAGCGGCGGGTTGGCCAGCGCGAGCCAGCGGCGCTGGGTGATGCCGTTGGTCTTGTTGTTGAAGCGGGTAGGCCAGATGCGGGCGAAGTCGGCGAAGATGGACTGCTGCATGAGTTCGGAGTGCAGCGCCGAGACGCCGTTGACCGAGTGGCTGGCCAGCACGGCGAGGTAGGCCATGCGGATGGAGCGCGTGCCCGATTCGTTGACCAGCGAGACGTGCCGCATCAGGTTGACGTCATGCCCGTGCTTCTGCGTGAGCCGGCTGAGGAAATAGGCGTTGATGTCGAGGATGATCTGCAGATGGCGCGGCAGCACGCGGCCCAGCATGTCGATGGGCCAGGTTTCGAGCGCCTCCGACATCAGCGTGTGATTGGTGTAGGAAAACACGCCCTGGCAGATGCGCCAGGCGTCGTTGAAGGGCAGGTGATGCACGTCGAGGAACAGGCGCATCAACTCGGGTACGGCGAGCACCGGGTGGGTGTCGTTGAGGTGGATGGACACCTTGTCGGCGAACTGGTCGAAGGTGGTGTGCGTCTGCAGGTAGCGGCGCATGAGATCCTGCACGCTGGCGCTGCAGAAAAAATACTCCTGGTGCAGCCGAAGCTCGCGTCCGGCGTCGGTCGAGTCGTCGGGGTAGAGCACGCGCGACACGTTTTCGGAGTGGTTCTTCTGTTCGACTGCGCCGAAGTAGTCGCCACGGTTGAAGGCGCCCAGATCGATCTCCTTGGTGGCCTTGGCCGACCAGAGTCGCAGGGTGTTGATGGTCTGGGTGTCGTAGCCGGGAATGATGGTGTCGTAGGCCATGGCCTCGACATCGTGCGTATCCACCCAGCGGGCGCGGTCGCCCTCCTTGATGACGTGGCCGCCGAACTGCACCCGGTACACCACTTCGGGCCGCGGAAATTCCCAGGGGTTGCCCGAGGTGAGCCAATAGTCGGGTACCTCGACCTGCCTCCCGTCGACGATGGTCTGGCGGAACATGCCGTAGTCGTAGCGGATGCCGTAGCCGTAGCCGGGAATGCCCAGCGTGGCCATGCTGTCGAGAAAACAGGCGGCCAGGCGGCCCAGGCCGCCGTTGCCCAGGGCTGCATCGGGTTCGAGATCGGCGATGGCGTTCATGTCGACGCCCAGATCGCTCAGCGCCGCGTGCAGCGGCGCGGTCAGCTCCAGCGCGATGAGGGCGTTGGTGAAGGTGCGGCCGATGAGAAATTCCATCGACAGGTAATAGACCTGCTTGGCGTCCTTCGTGTTGCGGGTATGGGTGGTGTTGAACCAACGCTCCACCATCAGGTCGCGCACGGCATAGGAGGCCGCATGCAGCCAGTCGATGGGCTGCGCCGAGCTCGGGTCTTTGCCGATCTGGAACATCAGCTTGTTGGAGATCGCTCGCTTGAGCGCGCCCACATCGTGAGGCGGCGTGTCGTGGACGAAGGGAACCGAGGCGGCTTCGGGAAGGGGCGGTTTGGGCTCAGGTGTCATGAGGATGCGCGAGAAGGAATCTGGAGGGCAGCTAGATACACCGCGCGGTAATGCCGGGCCGCTTGCGTCCAGCTGAAGTCTTGTTGCATGCCGGTTTGCCGCACCCGGGCCCAGGCGCGCGGCTGGCGATACAGGGCCAGTGCGCGACGGACCGCGTGGCGGTAATCCGCCTCCGAAAAGCTAGCAAAAACGATGCCCGTTGCCGTCCCATCGTCGAGGGTGGCGAGATCGGCATCGACCACCGTGTCGGCCAGGCCGCCCACGGCGCGCACTAGCGGCAGGCTGCCGTAGAGCAGGCCATACATTTGCGTCAGGCCACAGGGCTCGAAGCGCGACGGCACCAGCGTCACGTCGCTGCCGGCGAAAATGCGATGGGCGAAAGCCTCGTCGTAACCGACACGCAGGGCAACGCTGCCCGCGTGGCGTTGGGCCGCGTGGGCAAAGGCCGACTCCAGGGCGTGATCGCCGCTGCCCAGAACCAGCAACTGTCCTCCGCCTTGCACCAGGGAGTCGATGCCGGCGAGCACCAGGTTGAGGCCTTTCTGCTCGGCCAGGCGGCTGACCACGGTGAACAGCGGCGCACCCTTGCGCACCGCCAGACCGGCTTCCTCCTGCAGCGCGGCCTTGCAGCGAGACTTGCCCGCGGGCTGATCGGCGGCGTAATGGCGCGTGATCAGCGCATCGGTGGCGGGGTTCCAGACCGCCGCGTCGACCGCGTTGAGAATGCCGCCGAGCTCGTTGCGCCGCGCACGAAGCAGCCCGTCGAGCCCGAAACCTTGCTCGGGAGTCTGGATTTCGCGGGCGTAGGTCGGGCTGACCGTGGTGATCCGGTCGGCGTAATACAGCCCGGCCTTCATGTACGAGATCTGGCCGTGAAACTCCAGTCCTTCGACCTGAAACGCCGAAACGGGAAGGCCGAGTTCACCGAGCACATCGGCCGAAAACAGGCCTTGATACGCGAGGTTGTGCACCGTGAACACGACGGGAACAGGCCGCCCCGCGGTGAACTTCAGACAGGCGGCGGCCAGCCCGGCGTGCCAGTCGTGCCCGTGCACGAGCTCGGGCGTCCAGGCCGCATCGAGGCCGCGGGCCAGATGGGCTGCGCCCCAACCCAGGGCGGCGAAGCGGCGGTGATTGTCGGCATAGGGGCGGCGCTGCGCGTCTTCGTAGGGGTTGCCGGGGCGGTCGTACAAACCCGGGGCATCGAGCACATAGGCATGTACCGGGCTGCCCTCAGCGCCGGGCACGGCCGGGAGCGTGCCACGCAGCACGCGAACCGTTTCGCCCCAGGGCAGGCTGAACTGGCCAATGGGCTGACCATCGCGCAGGCCGTCGCGGATGGCGGGAAAGCCAGGCAGCAGCACCCGTGCGTCGCAACCGGCCGTGGCCAGCGCGGCAGGCAGGGCTCCCGCGATGTCGGCCAGCCCCCCGGTCTTTAGAAGAGGGTAGATCTCGGCGCTGACTTGCAGCAGCCGGATGGACACCCCGCCGCCGGGCCGCCCCAAGGCGGGTGTCTCCCCCTCCCGGCCTCCTCCACCCTGTGGGGGAGGAGAGGACACTCCCTCCCCGTCCGCGAGGTGGGTCGGCGTGGGGATGGCCTGCTCGGGGGGCTGCGAGCGGGCAGCGCGAGCGCGGGGGTTGCGCGCCTCAGTCATCGTCTTCCTCGTTGAGCTCGGCCTCGCCGAGGGCACGCAGCATCTTCTTGGTCACCAGCACCACGCCGCCGCTGGTGCGCTCGAAACGTCTGGCGTCCAGTTCGGGGTCTTCGCCGATCACCATGCCCTCGGGCAGCACGCAGCCACGGTCGACGATGACCTTGTTGAGTCGGCACGAACGGCTGACCGTCACATCGGGCAGCAGCACCGTGTCGTTGATGACGCAGAAGGAGTGCACCCGCACGTTGGAGAAGAGCACCGAGTTGCTCACCGACGAGCCGGAGATGATGCAGCCGCCCGACACCATCATGTTGATGGTCTGGCCGTGGCGGCCATGGTGATCCTGCACGAACTTGGCCGGCGGGAGCTGGCGCTGGCTGGTCCAGATCGGCCACTCGGTGTCGTAGAGGTTGAGTTCGGGCATGACCGAGGCGAGATCGAGGTTGGCGGCCCAGAAGGCATCGAGCGTGCCGACGTCGCGCCAGTAGGGCTGGCTCTGCTGCCCCCCCTGCACGCACGACATCGAGAACGGGTGCGCATGCGCCTTGCCTTCCCGCACGGCCTTGGGAATGATGTCCTTGCCGAAGTCGTGCGTGGAGGTGGCATCGGTCATGTCTTCGTCGAGCATGCGGTAGAGATAGCTGGCGGTGAAGATGTAGATGCCCATGCTGGCCAGCGAGACCTTGTCGTTGCCGGGCATGGCCGGGGGCTTGGCGGGCTTTTCGACGAATTCGACGATCTTGCGGTCGGCGTCGATGGCCATGACGCCGAAGGCGCTGGCCTCTTCGCGCGGCACTTCGATGCAGCCCACCGTCACCTGCGCGCCACTCTGGGCATGGTCTTGCAGCATGATGGAGTAGTCCATCTTGTAGACGTGATCGCCGGCCAGAACGACCACATACTCCGGCTTGCTCGACTGGATGATGTCGATGTTCTGATAGACCGCATCGCCGGTGCCGCGATACCAGTGCTCCTCGTCCACGCGCTGCTGGGCCGGCAGCAGATCGACCATTTCGTTGAGCTCGGCCCTCAGGAAACTCCAGCCGCGTTGCAGGTGCCGCAGCAGCGAATGCGACTTGTACTGCGTGATCACGCCGATGCGCCGGATGCCCGAGTTGACGCAGTTGGACAGGGCGAAGTCGATGATGCGGAACTTGCCGCCGAAATACACCGCCGGCTTGGCCCGCTTGTCGGTTAGTTGCTTCAGCCGGGAGCCCCGCCCACCCGCCAGCACCAGGGCGATGGAGCGGCGCACCAGCATGTGCGGCTGCATCTGGCGGTCTTGCATGTTCACCTGGCTCAACGGGCGGTTCTGATTCATGGCAGGTCTCCTGTGTGTTTTAGGGGTGAAGCTCAGGGCAAAACGCGGGCTTAGGTCATGACGCTGGGGGCATTCATTCCGGTGTGGTGGCGCACCTGGGCCACTTGCTCGGCCAGGGCGATGAGAGGGGCGAGCGCCTCCTGCGCGGGCAGATCGTGGCGTGCCGGGTCGGGCTCGTGGCGTTCCAGGTAGAGGCGCAGCGTCGCGCCTTCGGTGCCCGTGCCCGAGAGCCGGAACACCACGCGCGAACCGCTTTGCAGAATGATGCGCACGCCCTGCTGGCTGCTCACGCTGCCGTCGGTGGGGTCGGTGTAGGCGAAGTCGTCGGCCACGGCCACGGGCTCGCCCGCAAGGGTCTTGCCGGGCAGTTCAGGCAGCGCGGCGCGCAGGTCGCGCATCAGCGCGTCGGCCTGCTCGGTGGGAATGCCTTCATAGTCGTGCCTCGAATACACGCAGCGGCCATGCGCGACCCACAGTTCGCGCACCAGTTGTTCCACCGACTTGCCGGTCACGGCGATGAGGTTGAGCCAGAACAGCACGGCCCACAGGCCGTCTTTCTCGCGGATGTGGTTTGAGCCGGTGCCGTAGCTCTCTTCTCCGCAGAGGGTGACTTGGTCGGCATCGAGCAGATTGCCGAAAAACTTCCAGCCGGTGGGTGTCTCAAAGCAGGCCACGCCCAGCGAGGCGGCAACACGATCGACCGCGGTGGAGGTGGGCATGGAGCGCGCCACGCCCGCCAGCCCCGGCGCGTAGCCCGGAATGCGCGTGGCGTGCGCCGCCAGCACGGCGAGGCTGTCGGAGGGCGAAACCACGAAGTTGCGCCCGACGATCATGTTCCGGTCGGCATCGCCATCGGTGGCGGCGCCCATGTCGGGCGCGTCGGCCGCGGCCATGTGGTCGATGAGATCGGTGGCGTTGACCGGATTGGGATCGGGGTGCAGATCGCCGAAGTCTTCGCGCGGTTCGGCGTTGACCACGGTGCCCTTGGGTGCGCCCAACTCGCCTTCCAGCAGCGCGCGGGCGTAGGGGCCGCCCACGGCCCACATGGTGTCCAGACGCAGGCGGAAGCCGCGGGCGAACAGGGTGCGGATGGCGTCGAAATCGAACAGCTCGCGCTGCACCGCGCAGTAGTCGGCCACCGGGTCGATGATCTCGATCTGCGTGTCCAGCAGCGCATGGGTGCCGGGCGCGTCCAGCGGCAGATCGGGGCTGTCCACCGTGCGGACTTCGGTGATTTCGCGCGAGCGCAGATAGATGGCCTCGGTGACCGACTCGGGCGCCGGGCCGCCGTTGCCGATGTTGTATTTGATGCCGAAGTCGCCTTGCGGCCCGCCGGGGTTGTGACTGGCCGACAGCACGATGCCGCCACTGGCGCCGCGTTTGCGGATGACGGCGCTCATCGCGGGAGTGGAGAGAATGCCGCCCTGGCCCACCAGCACCCGGGCGTAGCCGTGCGCGGCGGCCATGCGCAAGATGGTCTGGAGGGCCACGCGGTTGTAGAAGCGCCCGTCGCCGCCGACCACCAGGGTCTTGCCGCGGGCGTCTCCCAGGACGTTGAACAGCGCCTGCACGAAGTTGTCGAGATAACCCGGCTGCTGGAACACGCTGACCTTCTTGCGCAATCCGGAGGTGCCGGGGCGCTGGCCTTCGAAGGGGTTGGCGGGACGAACGACGAGCTTCATGCCGGTGACTCTCCTGACTGAGTTGAGGCGGGTGGTTCCTGCGCGACGACCCACAGGCTGGTGGGCGGCAGCATCTGCTGCGGGCCCAGCGGTTTCGCGTGGGTTTCGCCCAGGGGCGCGACAAAGCCATTGTCGCTGGACAGTCTAAGAATCCAGTTCCCGGGCCGGAGGGTAAAGGGCACTTCTTGCCCCTCGGCATTGATAAGAATCAGAACCTGCTGCCGTGCCGCTCCGAGCTGCACCATCAGGGCGCCGTGATCGTCGCGCTCCCAGTCGGCGCGCTCCATCGGCTGGCCATCGCTGCGGTACCAGGTGGCGCCAGTTTGCGCAGCGGTGGCGGTGGGGGCCCACCAGTGCAGGCTCTGCAGCACGGGCAGGTCGCGGCGCAGGGCGATGACGCCGCTGACGTAGTCGCGCAGGCCGAGGTCGGCCTGCGCCCAGTCGATCCAGGACGTTGGGTTGTCCTGGCAGTAGGCATTGTTGTTGCCGCGCTGGGTGTGGCCGAGTTCGTCGCCGGCCAGCAGCATCGGAGTGCCCAGGGCGAGCAGCAACACGGCGAGCAGGGCGCGGCTCTGCCGGGCGCGGGCGGTGAGGATGTCGGGCGACTGCGTCGGCCCCTCGACGCCGTTGTTGGTGCTGAGGTTGTGACCGTGACCGTCGCGGTTGTCTTCGCCGTTGGCGTGGTTGTGGCGGTGGGCGTAGCTCACCAGATCGCGCAGGGTGAAACCGTCGTGGGCGGTGATGAAGTTCACGCTGCTGTGCGCGCCGCGCAGCGCGGGGCTGAATACATCGCTCGATCCGGCCAGACGGGTGGCGAATTCGCTCGGGGCGTTTTGATGTTGCAGCCAGAAGCCGCGCTGGGTGTCGCGGAACCGGTCGTTCCACTCCAGCCAACCCGGCGGAAACCCGCCGAGGCGGTAGCCGCCCGGCCCTAGGTCCCAGGGTTCGGCCACGAGCAGGCAGTTGCACAGCATCGGGTCTTGGGAAATGGCGCTGAGAAAGGCGCCGTCGGGCTGGAATTCGTGCGCCAGCCGGGCCGGGCCGCGCGCCAGGGTGCTGGCCAGATCGAAGCGGAAGCCGTCCACGCCGAACTCACCCACCCAGCGGCGCAGACTGTCCATGGCCACGCGCAGCACCAGTGGCTCGTTGAGGTTGACGCTGTTGCCGCAGCCCGTCCAGTCGAGCACCTGCTGCGGCGCCTGGGGGTCGCGGTGGTAGTAGAGCGCGTTGTCGATGCCGCGCATCGACAGGGTGGGACCGCGCGGGTCGAGTTCGGCGGTGTGGTTGTAGACCACGTCGAGAATCACCTCGAGACCCGCGCTATGCAGCGCTTCGACCATGTCGCGGAACTCGCTGCGGGGCGTGCTGCCCGGCGTGCCGCTCCACAGCCGCGTTTCGGGCGCACTCCAGGCGATGGGGGTGTAGCCCCAGTAATTGCTCAGGCCCATCTGCAGCAGCCGGGCCTCGTCGGCGCGAAACGCTACGGGCAGCAGGCTGACGGTGGTGACGCCCAGCGACTTGAGGTGCGCCACGCTGGCCGGGTGCGCCAGACCCGCGTAGCTGCCGCGCAAGGCGGGGGGCACCTCGGCAAGCTGGGCGGTGAAGCCTTTGACGTGCAGTTCGTAGATGACGCGCTGCGCCGGGTCGACGACCGGGCGGGGTGTCTTGAGCGGCGGCAGATCGGCGACCACGCGCGCCTTGAGCGCGGTGGCGGCGTTGTCGCGCGGGTCGGGGCGGTCGGGGTGGGCGGGGTCGTAGCCGAGGTGCAGATCGCTGCCGTCGTAGTGGCCGACCACCTCGCGGGCGCAGGGGTCGAGCAGCAGTTTGGCCGGGTTGAACAAGTGGCCGTCCTTGGGGGACCAGGGGCCGTGCACCCGCCAGCCGTAGATCAGCTGCTGCGCGGTCTTGGCGTCGGCGGGCAGGTGTGCTTGCCAGATGCCGTCGCGCGGGGCGGGCAGGGGCAGGCGCGCGATTTCGGTCTGACCGTCGGGTGCGAACAGGCAGAGTTCGACCGCCTGCGCATGCGGCGCGGCGAGGGCGAAGTGCACGCCGTCGGCCTGCAACTGCGCGCCCAGGCTGCTGGCGCGCGCGGCTTGCAGGCGCGCCAGCGCGAGGGTGGATCGGGGTTTGCCTGCGCGGCGCGGCGTGTTCATGGTCGTCGATCAGGACGCGGGCTTGAGGATGACGCAGGCCAGCGGCGGCAGGCTGAGCTGCAGCGCATGCGCGCGGCCATGCGAGGGCCGGGGCTCGGCTTCGTGCAGCGCCAGCGGCAGCCCGGAGCCGCCGTAGACCGGGTCGTCGGTGTTGATCAAGGCTTCCCAGCGCCCGCCCCGCGGCACGCCGATGCGGTAGTCGGGGCGCGGCGTCGGGGTGAAATTGCACAGCACGACCAGGCTGCCGCCGTCGGCTGCCCTGCGCTCGAAGGCCAGCACCGACTGCGAGGCGTCGTCGTAGGTGATCCAGGCGAAACCGTGGGGGTGATGGTCGCGCTGGTGCAGGGCCGCATGGGCGCGGTAGGTGAGGTTGAGGTCGCGCACCAGCCGCTGCACACCCTGGTTGGGCGCGTGGAGCAGCGCGTCCCAGTCGACGCTGTAGTCGGACTGCCATTCCGGCCCTTGCGCCAATTCGTCGCCCATGAACAGCAGCTTTTTGCCCGGATGGCTGAACATATAGCCGAGGTAGACGCGCAGATTGGCGAACTGCTGCCAGCGGTCGCCGGGCATCTTGGCCAGCAGCGCGCCCTTGCCGTGGACGACCTCGTCGTGCGAAAGCGGCAGCACGAAGTTTTCGTCATAGGCATACATCATGCTGAAGGTCAGCTCGTTGTGGTGGAACTGGCGGTGCACCGGGTCGCGGCGCATGAAGCTCAGCGTGTCGTGCATCCAGCCCATATTCCATTTGTAGTGAAAGCCCAGGCCTCCGCTGCGCAGGTCGGCGCTGGGCGGGCGGCTCACGCCAGGGAAGGCGGTGGACTCTTCGGCCAGGGTGATGGCGCCGGGCCGCTGCACGCCGACGGTGTGGTTCATGCGCCGCAGGAAATCGATGGCTTCGAGGTTTTCGCGCCCGCCGAACTGGTTGGGCACCCACTGTCCGGCGGGGCGGCTGTAGTCGCGATACAGCATGGAGGCCACGGCGTCCACCCGAAGGCCGTCCACGTTGAAGCGCTCCAGCCAGTAAAGGGCGTTGGCCACCAGGTAGTTGCGCACTTCGGTGCGGCCGAAGTTGTAGATCAGGGTGTTCCAGTCGTGGTGGAAGCCTTCCTTCGGATCGGCGTATTCGTAGAGGTGCGTGCCGTCGAAGTTGGCCAGCCCGTGCGGATCGGACGGGAAGTGCGCCGGCACCCAGTCGAGAATCACCGCCAGCCCGGCGGCATGCGCCGCGTCGACGAAAAACTGAAAATCTTCGGGTGTGCCGAAGCGCGCGGTCGGGGCGTAGAGGCTGATGGGCTGATAGCCCCATGAGGCGTCGAAAGGATGTTCGCTGACGGGCAGCAGCTCCAGATGGGTGAAGCCCATGTCGCGGGCGTAGGGCACCAGGGTCTCGGCCAGCTCGCGGTAGCTCAGCCAGCGCCAGCCCTCCATCTTGCGCCAGGAGCCCAGATGCACCTCGTAGATGCTGATGGGCGCATCGAACCCGTTAGCCTGCGCCATGGCGGGGCGCACTGGGTGCAGCGGCGGCAGGCCTTGCACGATGCTGGCGGTGTTGGGCCGCAGCTCGGCGCGGAAGGCCAGGGGGTCTGCCTTCTGCATCATCTCGCCGTGCTGGGTGAGGATGTCGAATTTGTAGAGCGCGCCTCGTCCGACGTTGGGCAGGAACAGCTCCCAGACCCCGCATTCGCGCCGCAGCCGCATGGGGTGGCGGCGGCCGTCCCAGCCGTTGAAATCGCCGATCACCGAAACGCGCCGTGCGTTGGGCGCCCACACGGCAAAGCGCGTGCCGGCCACGCCGAGCAAGTCACCCGGGTGAGCGCCCAGACATTCGTAGGGGCGCAGGTGCGTGCCTTCGGCGAGCAGCCAGGCATCGGTCTCGCCCAGCACCGGCGGGAAGCGGTAGGGGTCTTCGAGATCGACCACCCAGTCCGGGTCGCCGGCGCGCAAGGGCGGCCAGTGCACGCGCAGCAGGTAGTCGAACGCTTTGCGCCGGCGGCCCATGCGGGCGCTGAACACGGCGGTCTCGCCCAGCCGGTCGAGTGTGGCGACGATCTTGCCACTGGTGCGTTCGACGACTTCCACGCCCAGCGCGCCGTGCAGCACCGCGCTGACCCAAAGCCCCGCACCGCGCAGATGCATGCCCAGCACGCCGAACGGATCGTCGTGGCGGCCGTGGTCCAGCGCGGTGATGTCGTGTTCGGTCAGCATGGGCGCGATCCAGTTCAGGTGGGTAGACGGTTGTAGAGCTGGCCGAAGCGCTTGAGCGCCGCAGCATGGGCCGGTTGTACCTGAGCCCAGGTGAAACGCCAGCCCCAGTTGCCCTCTGCCGTGCCGGGCGTATTCATGCGATGGGCGCCATCGAGGCGGAGCACGTCCTGCATGGCGTACAGGGCGATGTCGGCCACGCTGGCGCTGGCCGTGCGCATCAGCGTCCAGGCGATGTCGCCGCCGTCGCAGGCCAGGTATTCGCGCAGGTGGTGGCGCACGCGCTCGGGCGCCTGCGCCCACCAGCCCTCCGAGGTGTCGTTGTCGTGCGTGCCCGGATAGACCACGGTGTCGTGGGTGTAGTTGTGCGGCAGGTAGGCGTTGAGGCCGCCATCGTCCTGCCCCCAGGCGAAGTGCAGGATGCGCATGCCGGGAAAGCCGAATCGCTGGCGCAGCGCGGTGACTTCGGGAGTGATGACGCCGAGGTCTTCGGCGATGATGGGCAGTGGCCCCAGAGCACGGGACACGGCCTCGAACAGCGCCTCGCCCGGCGCCGCAACCCAGCGGCCGCCGACGGCCGTGGGCTGGTCGGCGGGTATTTCCCAGCAGCTCTCGAAACCACGGAAGTGGTCGATGCGGACCCGGTCGACCAGCTCGAAGGTGGCGCGCAGCCGTGCGATCCACCAGGCGTAGCCCTCGGCGGCGTGCGCGCTCCAGCGATAGTGCGGGTTGCCCCAGCGCTGTCCGGTGGCGGAGAAATAGTCGGGCGGCACGCCGGCCACGACGGTGGGCTTGCCCGCGTCGTCGAGCTGGAACAGATCGGGCCGCGCCCACACGTCGGCGCTGTTGAGGGAGATGAAAATGGGCATGTCGCCCACCAGGCTGACGCCCTTGCCGTTCGCGTAGGCCCGCAGCGCCGCCCATTGCCGGAAGAAGCTCCACTGCGCGAACACCCAGAAGTCGATACGCGGGGCGTGCTCGGTTCGGGCCTGCTTCAGTGCCGCAGTCTTGCGTTGCGCGAGTGGGGCATCCCAGGTGCTCCACAGCCGATCACCGAACTGCTCGGACAGGGCCATGAAGAGGGCGTAGTCGTCGAGCCACGCGGCGTGTTCGGCGCGAAAGGCGGCCAGTTCGGCGCGCTCCTGCGGCGTGGACTGCGCCGCGAAGCGCGCGGCGGCGCGGCGCAGCCGTTCCATGCGGAAGGCAATGACCCGGTCGAAGGCCACGCGGTCATCCGCCAGACCTGCCGCGGGGGTGAGATCGTCGGCATCGAGCCAGCCGCGCTGGTGCAATTCGGCCAGGTCGATCAGCAGCACATTGCCGGCGAAGGCCGAACGGCTCATATAGGGCGAGTGGCCCAGGCCGATGTCGCCCAGCGGCAGGAACTGCCAGAGCGATTGTCCCGCGCTCTGCAGCCAGTCGACGAAGTGGTAGGCCGCCGATCCGAGATCGCCGCTGCCGTGGGGGCCGGGAAGGCTGGTGAGGTGCAGCAGCACGCCACTGGCTCGCGTAAAGCGTGAGGCGTTCGGGTTGGAACTCATGGCGCGTGGACGGCGGGCGTCCGCAGAAGAGGGTCAGGGTGTCCAGTAGGCATCGAAAGGGGTCTGCTGCTGTTGAATGAGGTAGCTGATGGGGAGCATCGGTCGCGGGGGGGGCTGACTGGCCTGGGCGTAGACGTCGCGCTTGGACGCGCCGGCGATCGACAGCAGCAAGCGATCGGTGCCCAGCAAGGTCGCCAGACTCAGGCTGATGCGCGCATGCGGCGCGCGCGGCGGTGTCACGGCCAGATAGGGCTGGGCATAGGCGGGGTCGAGCCCGTCGGCCAGTTCGGCGGCATCGGGAAACAGCGACGCCGTGTGGCCGTCGTCGCCCATGCCCAGCAGTGCGGCGGTGAGCGGCTGCCCCAGCGTGCGGAACCGGGTATTGGCGCGGGCCACACATCCCGCCAGGTCGTGCGGAACGTCCACCAGGGGAAGGAAGCGCGCCTGCGCCGCATCGCCCGTCAGCAGATGGGTGCGCACAAGGGCTGCGTTGCTATCGGCGTGATCGGCCGGAACCAGACGTTCGTCCACCAGGGTGATGGTGACACGCGCCCACTCGATAGGCGCCCGTGCCAGGGCCTGAAACAGGGGAATGGGCGAGCGCCCGCCCGAGACGGCCAGCACGGCGCGGCCATAGTGGTCAATTTCCTGCGTGAGCGCGGCGGTGAGCGCACTCACCAGGCGCGCGATCTGGTCCTGCGGAGTTGAGCAGATGTGCAGCATCGTTCACAGTTCCTCATGCCATGATGCGCCGTCGCGCGAGAGCAGGGCGCTGGAGGCGGCTGGTCCCCAGGTGCCTGCGGTGTAGGTTTTGGGCGCCTCGGCGTTGCGCGCCCAGCCCTCCAGGATAGGCTCCACCCAGCGCCAGGCGGCGGTGAGCTCGTCGCGGCGCATGAACAGCCCGAGCTGGCCGCGGATCACATCAAGCAGCAGCCGCTCGTAGGCATCGGCCCGGCGCTTTTGCGCCGTGGCCTCGAAGTCCAGATCGAGCTGCGTGGGATGCAGCCGCATGCCGTCGCCGGGCTCCTTGGCCAGAAAGTGCAGGCTGATGCTCTCCTCGGGCTGCAGCCGGATCACCAGCCGGTTGGCCCCCTGCAGCGCGGTCACGCCGCCGAACAGGTGCAGCGGCACGGCCCGAAAGCTGATGACGATCTCCGCCAGCCGCTCGGCCATGCGCTTGCCCGTGCGCAGGAAGAACGGCACCCCCGCCCAGCGCCAGTTCACCACCTCGGCCTTGAGCGCCACGAAGGTCTCGGTGCGGCTGGCCGCCTCGATGTCGGCTTCCTGCAGATAGCCCCCCACCGGCTGGCCGTCGATGGCGCCCGCGCGGTACTGCCCGCGCACGGTGCGCGCGGCCACATCGGCCTCGGCAAAGGGCTTGAGCGCCTGCAGCACCTTGAGCTTCTCGTCGCGGATGGCGTCGGCCTGCAGGCTGGCCGGGGGCTCCATGGCCACCATGCACAGCAGTTGCAGCAGGTGGTTCTGCACCATGTCGCGCAGCGCGCCGGTCTTGTCGTAGAACTCGCCGCGGCCGCCCACGCCCAGATCCTCGGCGATGGTGATCTGCACGTTGTCCACCCACTCGCGGCGCCACAGCGGCTCGAACAGCACGTTGCCAAAGCGCATGGCCATGAGGTTCTGCACCGATTCCTTGCCCAGGTAGTGGTCGATGCGGTAGAGCTGGTGCTCGGCGAAGGACGGGGCCACGGCGGCGTTGATGGCGTCGGAGGAGGCCAGGTCGTGGCCCAGGGGCTTCTCCAGCACGACGCGCACGCCGGGGTGGTTGAGCCCAACGCGGGCGAGCTCGGCGCAGATCTGGGCGAACAGGGCGGGGGCGGTGGCGAGGTAGCAGACGGTGACGCGCTCGCCGTCCGTGCCCAGCCGCGCGGCCAGGGCGTCAAAGTCTTCGGGGTGCGACGCATCAAGCTTGGCGTACTCGATGCGCTCGATAAAACCGCTCCACGCGGGGGCGTCGAAATCGGCTTTGAGGTGCGGACCGGACTGCGCGCGCACCTGCTCCAGATAGGCCTCGCGGCTGAGTATGCCCCGACCCAGTGCAAAGATGCGCCCCGACGGATGCAAGGTACCGGATTGGTGCGCCTGGAACAGCGCAGGCAGCAGCTTGCGCATGGCCAGATCGCCAGTGCCGCCGAACAACACCATGTCAAACACCGGGGAAGCGCTCATCTTGTGTTCAGCTTGCTTGGGCGTGACCATGAGAAAAATCCAGCTTGAGTGTAAGGACCGGCGTGCGGATCCGTATGGCGCCGCATGCCCCATTCCCGTGAAATTGACGTCGATCACGAAACCGAGCCGTGCGCTAGGGGGGCAGAGCAGACGCGCCCCTTTCACGGCAGGCTGTTCGAGCCGTGTGCAATTTCCTTGCCACCGCCGGATGGTGGGCGGGCGCACGCCGCGCGGCGTGCCGCGACGCGCTTAGCCGGAGGTCGCCGGTGGCGTCTCGGCACCTGGGGATCGGCGCCGGAACATGCCCCAGCCTTTCATGCTCAGCACGCAGTCGCCGTGCTGGTTGAACAGCTCCCAGTGAGACTGGACCAGCCCGACGTCGGGTTTGCTGCGCATGGGGCGGGCGTCCAGAACGGTCATGCGCAGCTTGAGCTCGTCGCCGGGGTGGACTGGCTTCAGCCAGCGCAGCTCGTCCAACCCGGGAGAGCCCAGGCTGGTCGAGCGCAACAGATAGGCGTCGCACATCAGGCGCATGGCCATGCTGCAGGTGTGCCAGCCACTGGCTGCGAGACCGCCGAACAGCGAGTTCCGAGCCGCCTCGTCGTCGACGTGAAAAGGTTGGGGATCGAACTGGCGGGCGAAATCGAGTACGGCTTCGCGGCTGACCTGGGTACTGCCGCATTCGCGTACGGCGCCCGAGGGAAAGTCTTCCCAATACAGCCGGTCGGACGGGGTGGGGGTGTGATCGGTGTTCATGAGCCCATGCTAAACGCGCCGCAGGAGCGATGCATTGGCGTGCTTCGATGCAAAACGTTACATCTTTCTCGGTGTTTTCTGCGGTTTTGCTGAATCCGCCGCTGCGGGGGGCGCGTATGCCCTGCATCGCAGGCGGAAAACGGCAGGGGCCGGATTGCGCTGCGGTCATTTCACGCGCGTGGAATGGAACGTCTGACCATAAGGAGCGAGACCATGAGTGCACATCGTTGGAAGAGAACCCTGGCGGCGACGGCCGTGGCGGGGCTTGGCGTCTGGGGGATGGGCGCGGCGCATGCGCAGGGCAGCCGCTTGCTGGCGACCAGCGGGGTCACCGAGGTGGGCGGCTCCACCGGGGGCGGCATCACCCCCTGGGCCGTGATTGCCGGCTATGACACGGGCGACGAGGTCGGCGGTTCGGTCACGGGCACCTACGTCACCGTGCCCAACTATGGCCTGACCACGCTGGGCGCGGCCGTGGGCATCCACAACCGCTTCGAGATCTCTGTGGCGCACGAGAACCTCAACGTCAATCTTGGCAGCCTGTCCAGTCTGGGTGTGCTGGGCAATCAGCCCGGTGGGTTGGGGGTGGTCAATAGCGGTGGCGTGGCGCCGAGCATCAATCTGGGCAACCAGACCATCAGCATGGATGTGCTGGGCTTGAAGGCGCGGCTGTTTGGCGACTTGATCTACACGCCTTATCCGCAGGTGTCTGTGGGCATCAAGTACAAAAAGAACAACGACTTCGACAGCAACTTCTCGGGCCTTGGACCCATTGGCATTCCCAAATTCCTCGGCGCGGCCAGCGACTCGGGCACCGACTTCTACGTGGCCGCCACCAAGGTCTTCCTCAACGGACTGTTCCACCGGGTGACCCTGGTCAATCTCACCCTGCGCGGCACCAAGGCCAACGCCATGGGTCTGCTGGGTTTTGGCACCAACGCCAACAACGGCATCGCCGGGGCGCTGGGGACCAAGAGCGACGACAGCTATCACGCCGAGCTCGAGGGATCGGCCGCGGTCTTCCTGCGCCCGGACGTGGCCGTGGGCGGCGAGTTTCGCCAGCAGCCTGACAACATGAAGTACCCGATCAATTCCAGCGCGACGGCCATCGGCTCGCCCGGGACGATGAAAGACGTCTTCGTCGCCTACTTCCCGAACAAGAGCCTGTCGCTGACGGCAGCCTATGCCGATCTCGGCCCCTTGCCCTTCCAGGCGAGCAACAAGGGCTTTTACCTCTCGCTTAACGGCACGTTCTGATTCCCACCCCACTCAGGAGAACTTTCGATGAAACTGCAATCCCTTCCGCTGGCGCGCCATCTGGGCGGCGCCGCACTGGCCTGCGCGCTGGCGTTTCCGGCGCTGGCTCATGCCCAGATGGCCTCGGGTCAGACCTTGTATGAGCAGCTGGGCGGCAAACCGGCCATTACCAAGGTCGTGCACGACATGATCGCCAACGTGGCCGCTGACAACCGCATCAATCACTTCTTTGCCAAGACCAATATTCCGCATCTGCAAATGGAGCTGGTCAACCAGGTGTGCGAAGGCACGGGCGGACCCTGCAAGTACACCGGGCTGAGCATGCAGCAGGCGCACAAGGGCATGAATCTGAACACGGCGGATTTCAACGCCCTGGTGGAAGACCTGCAGAAGTCGATGGACAGCAACAACGTGCCCCTGGGCCTGCAGAACCAGTTGCTGGCGATTCTGGCGCCGATGGAACCCGACGTCGTGCACAAGTAAGGCCTACGACGACGGCTCTGAGGCACGGAGCCCCTCGGGACTCCGTGCCGGTATCGCCCCCCCAAGGAGACTTCTCATGGACAACTCGAAATCGCCCCTGGCACTTTCCAACCCTCAGCGGCGTGGTCTGTTGCGCCGTGGCGGCCTGCTGCTCGCCGTGGTTGGCACCGCCGCTCTCGTGCCGGCACAGGCCGACGACGGCATGCTGAGCAAGACGGCCGTGCACTATCAGGACGGCCCGCACGGCGGCCAGCATTGCAGTGATTGCGCCTACTTCATCCCGGGTCAATCGGCCACGGACAGCGGGGCTTGCCGTCTGGTCGCGGGAACCATCTTCCCCAAGGGGTGGTGCGAGCGGTTCTCGTCGTAAGGCGAGGCAGGAACAACAAAGCCGCCCTCGGGCGGCTTGGTCGGTGCGACTAGATCGACGCGGTTGTCTGGTTTCAGACGCGGCTGCGGTATTCGCCCGTTCGGGTGTCGATCTCGATCTTGTCGCCAGTGGCCACGAAGATGGGCACGGGCACTTCGAAGCCGGTGGCCAGCTTGGCGGGCTTGAGCACCTTGCCCGAGGTGTCGCCCTTGATGGCGGGTTCGGTGTAGATGATCTCGCGCACCACGGTGGTGGGCATTTCGATGGAGATGGCCTTGCCGTCGTAGAACACCACCTCGACGGCCATGCCGTCTTCCAGGTAGTTCAGGCTGTCGCCCATATTGTCTTTTTCGACTTCGTACTGGTTGTAGTCGGCGTCCATGAAGACATACATGGGGTCGGCAAAGTAGGAGTAGGTGCACTCCTTGCGCTCCAGCGTGACCGGGTCGAGCTTGTCGTCGGCCTTGTAGACCACTTCGGTGCCGCCGCTGGTGAGCAGGTTCTTGAGCTTCATTTTCACCGTGGCGGCATTGCGGCCGCCCCGGCTGTATTCGGTTTTTTGCACCACCATCGGGTTGTCGCCAACCATGATGACATTACCGGCGCGGATTTCTTGTGCGATCTTCATTGAACAGTCTGTGGGGTTCCAAATAAACGTCCATTCTACCGGGCGGGCGCCAGACTCGGCCGATTGCTGCCAAGTTGCTGGACTTCATCGATGAGCTGGCTGGCCAGGTCGGTCTGGGTTTGCAGGCCGCGCGACCACTTCAGGGCGTGGCGCTGCAGCAGGGGCAGGCTGCCTACGAATTCGAGCCAGGCGGGCGCCAGATCGAGGCCCCGGTTCCAGGCGGTCCAGAAATGCACCACGGTGTCGCGAAGGTCGCTGTCGGCCTCGACCAGGTAGCGGTCGAGGAAGGCATCGAGCTTGCGGTCGTGGGCACTGTCCTCCTGCGGGTAGATATGCCAGACGAACGGCTTCGCGGCCCATTGCGCACGCACGAAAGAGTCCTCGCCCCGCACGATGCAGACGTCGGCGGCCCAGAGCAATTCATCGAATCGCTGCTGCGGGATGTAGGGCAGGGCGTAGATGGTCAAACTGCCGCGCGAGGTGATCTGCCCCGTCTGCAAAGCCATGTCCAGCCAGGTGTTGATCGTCTTCATCACCGGGCCGGGGCAGACCCAGAGCGCCACCGGTCGCTCCGAGGCGGCCATGGTGTTCAGCCAGCCATCGAGCCGCTGGCGGGCATAGCTGAAGAGCAGCACGGTCAGGGCGTGATCGGGGGGCGGAGGCAGGCCGAGCGCGCGCAGGGCGATGCGCCTGGCCGAGGGCTGCATCTGCCAGTTGTCGCGCTGGGCGATCAGGCTGGACTCCCGCAGCAGGCCGCCGGTCTTGCCGGTGAAGCCGGGATAGTAGAAATACTTCATGATGCCCCCGCTTTGCGGCGAGGGCTTGAGGTGATGCAGATCGACCCATTTCTCAGCGCTGAGATGTTCGAGGTTCAGCCAGATCGGCTGCGGGGAGGCTTTGCCGATCTGGGCGATGTAGGCCTCGCTGAGCTGACAGCCGAACATTTCGATGACAACATCGCCCGGCGTGGCCTGGGTCTGGCGTACCCAAGGCACAATCTGCACCCCGGCGATGGTCTGCTCAGGCGTGCGCAGATGAACCTGTGGGGCGATGTGTGAAAACGCCTTGAAGTCGTCCAGGAATAATCGCACCTGTTGCCGATGTTCGGCGACGAGTTGCCGGGCCAGCCGCCAGGTCACGCCAATATCGCCGAGGTTGTCGACGACATGGCAAAACAAATCCCACCGATGTTGGACTTTCATGAATATGCAGGGTGACAACGCACCGATTTCGAGATCTCTGTCTTTTTATGATCCGCATTGTCGTCTGTGCCCACGACTTGCGGCCTTTTTACACCAAGTGAAACGGGAGCATCCCGATTTTGCCTGCCAGCCGGTGGCGCCGTTCGGCCCGCTCGACGCGCCGCTGCTGATCGCGGGTCTGGCGCCCGGTCTGAAGGGCGCCAATGCTTCCGGGCGCCCGTTCACCGGCGATGGTGCCGGGCCGCTGCTGTACGGCACACTCACCGAGCTTGGCCTGGCGACGAGACCCGAGCCGGTACGCATCGGCGACCACCCTTCGACCTTGCGCGCGGCGGACGGGTTGCAGCTCCAAGGGTGCCGGGTCAGCAATGCCGTGAAGTGTCTGCCGCCAGGCAACAAGCCGCTGCCGACGGAAATCCGGACCTGCAATCGTTTCATGGCGGCGGAGATCGCGGCCATGCCGAATCTGCGTGTGATCGTGGCACTGGGCAAGGTGGCGCATGACGCCGTGCTCATGGCGCTGGGGCGCAGGGCGTCGTCGGCGCGCTTCGCCCATGCCGCCGAGCATCGCATCGAAGGCTACACCGTGATCGACAGTTATCACTGCAGCCGATACAACCAGAACACCGGCCGCCTGACGGCCCCGATGTTCCGCGCGGTGTTCGAGCGGGCCGTGCATCTTTTGAGTTGAGCATCATGGCATCCGATCCTTCCGTTCCGGAGCACAGCACGGCGCTGCTAGCGCAGGTCGCGGCGCTGCCACATCTGCCCGGGGTCTATCGCTATTTTTCGGCGGACGGCGCCTTGCTGTATGTGGGCAAGGCGCGCGACCTCCGGCGGCGGGTGTCGAGCTATTTCCAGAAGGATCACGGTGGCACGCGCATCGGACTGATGGTGTCGCGCATCGCACGGCTGGACACGACGGTCACCCGCACCGAAGCCGAGGCCTTGCTGCTCGAGAACAACCTGATCAAGACGCAGCACCCGCGCTACAACATTCTGTTCCGGGACGACAAGTCCTACCCGTACCTGCAGATCACGACGGCGCACGCGTTCCCGCGCGTGGCGTATTACCGCGGCGCGACCGACCGCAGGCAGCAGTATTTCGGGCCTTATCCCAATGCCTGGTCGGTCAAGGAAAGCATTGCGGTCTTGCAGAAGGTGTTTCAGTTGCGCACCTGTGAGGACACGGTGTTCGGCAACCGCAGCAGGCCCTGTCTGCTGCATCAGATCCACCGCTGCACGGCGCCCTGCGTCGGCAAGATCAGCCCCGAGGACTATGCGCGCGACGTGCAGCATGCGGTGCGCTTTCTTCGTGGCGATCATGGTGTGGTGATGGGCGATCTGCAGCTCAGAATGCAATCGCTCTCCGACGCCTGGCGCTTCGAGGAGGCCGCGGTGCTGCGCGACCAGATCGCCGCGCTCTCGGGGGTGCTGCAGCAGCAGAGCATGGAGGTGGGTAGCGCCGAAGACGTGGACATTCTGGCCGTGGCCCTCAAGGGCGGCCGGGCCTGCGTCAACCTGGCCATGGTGCGGGGCGGTCGGCATCTGGGCGATCGCGCCTATTTCCCCAGCCAGGTTCAGGCCGCGCTGGAACTGGAAGACCTGGCAGCAGATGACGACGCGCCGGCAGCCGATGCGGGCCGCAGTGCGGCGCAGAGCGTGCTGCAGGCCTTCGTCGCCCAGCATTACCTGCAGATGACGCCGCCGCCGGTTCTGGTGTGCGATCAGGCGATGGAGGCTGAACTGCTCGATGCGCTGAGCGAGCATGGCGGCCATCGGCTGCAGCAAATCACCCAGCCGCGCGGCCAGCGTCGCGATTGGCTGGACATGGCCCAGAAGGGCGCGCAGATCGCTCTGGCGCGCCTGCTTTCCGAAGAAGGCTCACAGCGTGAGCGGAGCATGGCGCTGGCCCAGGTCCTGGGGCTGGATGCCGTGCAGGCCGAAGGATTGCGGGTCGAGTGTTTCGACATCAGCCATACGGCGGGCGAGGCCACCCAGGCCTCGTGCGTGGTGTACGCCGAACATGCCATGCAGCCGGCACAGTACCGGCGGTTTCGCATCAACGACATCACACCCGGTGACGACTATGCGGCCATGCGCCAGGTGCTCACTCGTCGCTACAAGCGGGTCGCCGAAGCCCTGGCCGTGGACGCCGAGCAGGGCCCCGAGGCCGAAGGCCGCAGCGAAGCGCGGCTTCCCGATCTGGTGCTCGTCGATGGCGGGCGTGGACAAGTGGCGATGGCGCGCGAGGTGTTCACCGAACTGGGCCTGGATCTCGGTGTGATCGTCGGCGTGGAGAAGGGGGAAGGGCGCAAAGTCGGCCTGGAGGAACTGGTGTTCGCCGACGGTCGCGCCAAGCTCACCCTGCCCGCCGACAGCGCCGCGCTCATGCTGGTGGCTCAGATCCGTGACGAAGCGCATCGTTTTGCCATCACCGGCATGCGCGCGGCGCGCGCCAAGGTGCGCACGGGGGGATCGCGGCTGGAAGACATTCCCGGCATCGGCCCCAAGCGACGCGCCAGGCTGCTGGCTCGGTTCGGCGGCATTCGTGGGGTGGAGACCGCGAGCGAGGACGATCTGATGACCGTGGAAGGCATCTCCCGCGAACTCGCCCACGCGCTCTACAAGGCCTTGCATTGAGGCGTTGGCCTTGTCTGCCTCGTTGGCCCTATTTGCCTTATTTCACCGCGCCTTGCCTGTTGTGCAGTGAGGCCTTGTAAAGCGCGATCACTTCCTTGAACTGCTCGGCATTCAGCAGGGTGCGCATCTTGTCCACGCATCCCGCGCGCATGGCGACCAGCGCGGCCTCTTGCTTGCCGATGTCCTCGATCAGGCTCTGGCGCTCCGGCGTGTCGCCCATACCGTTCAACAAGTCCTCGCGCAGCTGCAGCCGGGTCTGGGCGAGCTTGTCTTCTGCGGCCTTGCGCTTGGCCGGGGCGGTCTTGAGCCATTCGGCGAACTGTTCTTGTTGCGCAGCATCGAGTTTGAGCGATTTTTCGTGTTGCTTGATGACGGGAACGAGCGCGATGACAGGCTCGCCCAGGTTGTAGGACGGCCCTTCGGCGGACGCGAACGACACCGGGCCCGCGAAGCTGATCGCCAGCAAGGCGAACTGGGCGGCGCGTTTGAGGCTGAACATGGGGGAGGCAAGCATGACGAACTCCTGTTGGGGCCCAGGCACGATGCATGGGCTGAAAACAGAAATGTAATCATATGTATCAGACTGACTATTGATTACCAGCAAGGGGGACGATTCATGCGGCGAAACGTCGCACCCTCGCGCGCTTGTGCGGTGAAAACGGCCCCAGGCCCGGTGATTCAGAGAGGCCCGGAGCCTTTGCCGATGACCACTTTGACATCAATCAAGGCCGTGACTTGAGCCTCTGCGGAGACGCCCCGTTTCGCGCCTAGGCTCTCAGCTGCCTGCCGCCAAGAGCAGGATCGTCGCGGGGCCGAGCTGACGCTGGCAACACGCTTGATACCCATCGGGTGGATTTGTCATTCAGGGTTTTCCCAGCGGCGTTTTGTCATCTTGTTCCCTGATCTATATCAGTGAATACTGATGAACCGATAAAGATCGGGCGGGCAACGGCACGAAGACCGTGAGCCGCTCATTGACACATTGCTTGAAGGAGTTCGTATGTCAGAGCTGATCGGCCTGTACCCGACGTGGTATGTGCCTCAAATCGGCACGGCCTGGGTGATGGGCATCATCGGCACGATCCACGTGCTGGCGTCCAATACCTCGGTCGGTGCCGCCGTGCTGTTCGCCATGCTGGAGAGCCGGGCGGTTCGGGAGAACAAGCCCGAAATCATGCAGTACATCAAGAAGTACGGCATGTTCCTGCTGGTGTTCTCCTACATCTGGGGATCGGTGACGGGACCCGGGATCTGGTATTCGGTCACCGTGGCCAGTCCGCGCGGCATTTCCGCGCTGATCCACAACTTTGTCTGGGCCTGGGCCACCGAATGGGTGTTCTTCACCGTGGAAGTGATCGGGGTGTACGCCCTGGTCTACACCATCGGCAAGATCGATCCGAAGACGCACCTGAAGATCACCTGGACCTTCGTGGTGAGTTCCATCGCGACCCTGGTGCTCATCGTGGGCATCCTGTCATTCATGATGTGGCCGGGCAATGATCGCTGGTACCTCACGGGCAGCGTGTTCGACGCCTTCTTCAATCTGAACTTCGCCGCGCAATTGGCCGAACGGGCCTTTCTGATGCTGACGTCGGCGGCGGTGGTCGGCACCATCATCGTCGCCGCCATTCCCAAGGGCAACGCGCTGAGGCAGGACGTGGGAAAGACCGTGGCCCAACTGGGCCTGTTCGGCCTGGTCGGCGGCGCGCTGTCGTTCATGTGGTACGTCGCCACGCTCCCGCCGAACGCCCTGGTCATCCTCAAGGATCGCCTGCCGCACTGGTTCGGCTATGTGGACTTCCGCGTGACCACCTTCATTCCGCTGGCGATCACCTCGGTGCTGATCGGCGGCTACCTGCTGTGGGTCTATCTCAAGCCCCAGGCGGTGAGGGTGCCCATGGCGGCCGCGATGGTCGTGATCCTGCTGGTCGCGGGCATCTGGCCGGAGGAGCGCACGCGGGAGAGTCTGCGCAAACCCTGGGTCGCCGGGCAATACATGTATTCCAATCAGATCATCGGCCGCGATGTGCCGGGCCTGGGCATCCAGGATGAAGTGCCCATCATCGCCAAGGAAGGTCTGCTCAAGACGGCCGCGTTCGTACCGGCCGACCTGCGCGTGATCACACCGCAGAACCAGATGGCGGCGGGAAGGCTGCTGGCGGTGATGTCCTGCTCGAACTGTCATTCGATCAACCGCGACGGTCCTCTGCGTCCGCTGCCGCAGTTGCTGCACGGCACGACCGACGTGGCCATGATCCAGGGATTTCTCGCCGGGCCGCTGGCTCACGGCACGGTGCCCTATATGCCGAAGATCGATCTGCCAGCCGATGAACAGAAGGCGCTCGCCACCTTTCTGGCGGCCGTCAACGCAGGCACGGTGGATGCCGAAGGCCATCCGATCGTTCGTGCCGCCGCCCCGGCGCCGCTGCCTACCGCCCTGGCGCAGGCCGCGGCCGTGTCTACCGAAAAAGCAAAGGACTGACTCATGGACAACGCCTCCGTTTCCGCCATGCTGCACGCCTTGCAGGACCCTGCGGGCCTGCCGGCGCCGGCATGGATCTTCCAGTATCTGAACGTCCTGACCTGGTCGTTCCACATCGCATTCGTCAATTTGGCGCTGGGCTCGGGCTTGCTGGCCATCATCGCCTTCATGCGCCGCCAGCAAGCCGCCTGGGCCCGGCTGTCGGTGGCCATGACCGGCGTGGCCAAAGTGGCCGTCTCGATGGCCATTGTGCTGGGCGTGGCGCCGCTGCTGTTCACGCAGACGATTTACGACCCGTCCTGGTACACCAGCAATGTGCTATCGGCCTTCTGGGTGATCTTTTTCATCTTCAGCCTGGGCATCGGCTACACGATGTGGTTCGTGTTTTATTTCAAGAATCACGACGTTTCGCACGCCGCCGAGGCTCCCGATGCGACGGTGTGGTGGGCCACAGGAGCGTTGTCGCTGTTGATTTTCGACGGCTTCATCATGCACGTCCTGTCGTATCAGGGCCTGTTTCCGCAGAAGTGGATGCAGTGGTATGCGCCGCACGGCGTGCCGGTGATGAACGGCATGGGCATTCACGCTTTTGAGCTGCCGCGCTTCGCCTTTTTCATCGTCATGTCACTCACCATGACCGGAGTTTTCCTGCTCGGCTACGCCCGCTACTTCCGGGCGCGTGATGACTTCCCGGCCGACTATCTCGATCTGGCGCATCGCCTCGGGGTGAAGACCGCCTACTGGGGTGTGGCCCTACAACTCATCACCGGCCTGCTGTGGGCGCTCGGGCTGCCGTCTTACATGCAGGTGTTCACCCAACCGCTCTTCTGGCTGACGCTGGTGTTGATCGTGGGCGTGGCCTTGTATGCCCGCCAGGTACCGGTGGGCGGGTCTGCGCTGCAGGCGTATTCAGCCATGGCCTTCTATGCCTTCATGGCCCTGCTCATCTCGGTCGATCGCGAGGCGCTGCGGGTGGCCTATCTGGCGCCGTTTCATTACGACCTGAATTCCAAACCGCACGATGAGTGGGGCGCGGTGTTCTGGTTCTTCGCGACCTTGATCTGCGTGGGCGGTGGACTCGTCACGTTTTATTCGACGCTGCTGTGGAAGGCGGGCAAGGTCAAAGGGCTTTACACCGCCGACCGGATGGTGTCCCGCATCGGAGATGCCGCGGTCTGGATCAACTTCACCTGGCTGGCCGTGTTCTTCGCCATCGGCGTGTGGGCCTATGTGCGCAACGTCGTCTGATGCTTATCTGAATCTGGAACTCTCGATCATGACTTTTCTGAAATCTGTTTTTCTGACGGCCGCTGGCGTGCTGCTTTCTGCGAGCCTGGCTCAGGCCGCGCCGACGGCGGCGTTCAGCGCGAAGTTCGGCGTGTGCTTTGCCTGCCACGGGGTGGATGGCCATGCCATTCTGCCGACCTATCCCAATCTGGCCGGCCAGAACAAGGACTACCTGGTGCAGACGCTGAGGGAGTTTCGTGACGGCACACGCCCGAACCCCGTGATGGGGCCGATGGCCAAGCCGCTGAGCAATTCCGACATCGATCAGGTGGCGATGTATTTCGCGGGCCTTAAAGCCACGAAGTAGCAGGTGCCGGCCGCTCCACCAGGCCGCAGTGCGCTCATGCGCCATGGGCCGTTGGAAGACGGCACCTGGCGCATGAGCTATCAGGGAGCCCGAGTCGGTCAGTCCGAGTGGGAGGATGGCCGCTCGCCTGGTCGGGCAGAGCGCCTGCGGCGTCGCACTCGCCACAAGGTCCAGATCACCAGCGCGATGGCAATGCCGCCGTAGATGTAGAGGAGGAGATCGACATGAGAGGCGAGCCAGCTGACGTTCATTCGAAGCGTTTCCTGCAGGGGGAAAGATCATTCAAGGTATTCACCCTATCATGCCGACCATGGCGACGCCCGGTTCTTCACATGGACCCGCTGGCGGCTGCCAGGTTCCGCGGCTGATGCCGATCCTCGACGCAATCTCCATCCACTCGCTCCATGTCCACACGCGCGCTCAACCTGCCGACGCTGCTCACCTGGGCGCGCGTGGCGGCCATTCCCCTCATCGTCGGGGTGTATTTCCTGCCCGTCGGCTGGATGACGCTGCCCGAGCGCAACCTGACGGCGACCGTTCTGTTCATTCTCAGTGCCATCACCGATTGGCTCGACGGCTATCTGGCGCGCAAGTGGAATCAGACTTCGTCGTTCGGCGCCTTTCTCGACCCGGTGGCCGACAAACTGATGGTCACCGCGGCCCTGCTCATCCTGCTGCAACTCGGTCGGATCGATGCCCTGGTGGCGCTGATCATCATCGGGCGCGAGATCGCCATTTCGGCGTTGCGTGAGTGGATGGCGCAAATCGGTCAGTCGCGACGCGTGGCGGTGAGCTACATCGGCAAGGTGAAGACGGCGGTACAGATGGTGGCCATTCCTTTCCTCCTGTTCGACGGCGTGCTGTTTGGCGCCACCAATACGGTGTGGATCGGTCAATGGCTGATCTGGATAGCGGCTGTGCTCACGCTCTGGTCCATGCTCTATTACTTCCGCATCGCCCTGGCCGGGATGAAGCTGGTATGAAACGGCCCCCTCGCTCGCTGCGCGCGCTCCCCCCGAGGGGGCGTCAGTTCCTTCGGAACGGCCGTGCGGAACTGACGTGAGTGCCACGGTGGCGGGGCCCGCGCCCTTGTTGAAGCGGGTGATGTCCTGGGTGTTCGTCCTGATCTGGAGCACGGGCTTCATCGTGGCTCGCTATGGCATGCCGTATGCGCCTCCCCTGAAATTCCTCAGCCTGCGCTACGCCTTCTCTCTGGCGGTTCTGTTGCCTCTGGTGGCCTGGCTGCGCATTGAGTGGCCCCGCGGGCGCAGGCAATGGCTGCATCTTGCGGTGGTCGGGGCGCTGATGCAGGCGGGCTATCTCGGCGGCGTCTGGGCGGCGGTGAAGCACGGCATTCCCGCGGGCACCGTGGCCTTGATCGTCGGGCTTCAGCCGCTGTTGACCGCGGTGCTGGTTTCAGCCGGTGGCCAGCGCATCCACCCGCGTCAATGGCTGGGCCTGATGCTGGGCTTTGGTGGACTGGCGCTGGTGGTGCTGCACAAGCTCGACGGCGGCGAACTGAGCGCCCACAACCTGATGCTGTCGCTTTTGGCGCTGGGCAGCATCACGGCGGGGACGCTCTGGCAGAAGCGCTATGTCCGTCCGGTAGCGGTGTGGAGCGCGTTGACCGTCCAGCTCGCAGCGGCCCTGTTGCTCAGCCTGCCGTTCGCGCTGATGGAGTCGGAAGCCGTGGTGTGGAGTGGCCAGCTCATCGGCGCCCTGGCCTGGTCGGTGCTGGCGCTGACGGTGGGGGCAGGGGCCTTGCTCTACCTGCTGATTCAGCGCGGCGCCGCGGTGCAAGTGACGAGCCTGATCTATTGGGTTCCTCCGGTGACCGCGCTGATGGGATGGGCCTTGTTTCACGAGACGCTCGGTCTGACGACCTGGGTGGGCATGGCGCTGGTGGCCGCCGGGGTGATCGCCGTGACGCGCCGGGCGCCGCAGCCTCGCGGCTGATCCGACGAGAGGAGATGCGATGACTGAAGCCGTTGATTCACCCCTGTTGCGCATCGCCGTCATGGCGGGCGACGGTATCGGGCAGGAAGTCGTTCCCGAGGGGCTGCGCGTGCTCGACGCCGTTTCTCGACGCCTGGGCATCGAGCTCCAGTTCGATCACTTCGACTTCGCCTCGTGCGCGTATTACGAGCGTCACGGCCAGATGCTGCCCAGTGACTGGAAGGAGCAGATCGGTGGCCACGACGCGCTGTTCTTCGGCGCGGTCGGCTGGCCGCAAACCGTGCCCGATCACGTCTCGCTGTGGGGCTCGCTGCTGCAATTCAGACGCGCGTTCGATCAATACGTCAACCTGCGTCCGGCCAAGTTGATGCCGGGTGTTCGTGCGCCCTTGATCAAGCGCGATGGCGGCACTTACGCCGCAGGTGAAATCGACATGCTGATCGTGCGGGAGAACACCGAAGGCGAGTACTCCAGCATCGGCGGGCGCATGTTTGCCGACACCGAGCGCGAGATCGTCATGCAGGAAACGGTGATGAGCCGTGTCGGAGTCGATCGCGTGCTGCGATACGCCTTCGAGCTGGCGCGCCGACGGCCGCGCAGGCATCTCACCTCCGCGACCAAGTCCAACGGTATCGCCATCATCATGCCCTATTGGGACGAGCGTGTCGAGGCCATCGCAGCCGAGTTCCCGGACGTGACGCGCGACCAGTTTCACATCGACATTCTGACGGCGCATTTCGTGCAGCGTCCGCAGGCCTTTGACGTCGTGGTGGCGAGCAATCTTTTTGGCGACATCCTCTCCGACCTCGGCCCCGCCTGCTGCGGCACCATCGGCCTGGCGCCTTCGGCCAACCTCAACCCTGAGCGCCGCTTCCCGTCGCTGTTCGAGCCGGTGCATGGCTCGGCGCCCGACATCGCGGGACGGGGCATTGCCAATCCCATTGCGCAGATCTGGAGCGCGGCGATGATGCTCGACTTCCTGGGCCGGCGCGATGCGCACGATGCCATCCTGCGGGCGATCGAGACGGTGCTCGACCCCGCCTCCGGCGCACCCCGCACCCCCGATCTCGGCGGGCAGGCGACGACGGCCGATGTCGGGCGGGCGGTGGCGGAGTGCGTCTGAGCGAGGGATTCGGTGGCCGGTGCAGTCTGGGGACGTGGCTAGAATGCAGGCTCTTGCGCGTGGACAACGCCATCGCTGTCATGCCGCATTGACACGGGCAAATGGCCCCGGCTCTAATCGACCGATCATCGCGCGCCCTGTGCAGGGCGCGATTTTTTGGCGCAGGGCGCGGCTTTGCGCCGTTATCCAGACTGAAGAGGGACACAAGTGAACAAGGCTGAACTGATTGAACACATGGCCAATAACGCCGATCTCAACAAGGCCCAGGCTGGCCGTGCGCTCGACGCACTGGTCGACGCCGTGCGCCGCACCCTGAAAAAGGGCGACAGCGTGTCACTGATCGGCTTCGGCACTTTTGCGGTCACCAAACGCGCGGCCCGCACTGGCCGCAATCCGCGCACCGGCGCTGCCATCAAGATCAAGGCCGCCAAGATTCCGAAATTCCGCCCGGGCAAGGGTCTGAAAGACGCCATCAAGTAACCGCTTTCCGCGGCAGACCCCTGCGAGCGCCATCGTTCGGCTCGCTTGGCTCAGGCCGCAATAGCAGCACAACCGGGTGCTTAGCTCAGTTGGTAGAGCGGCGCCCTTACAAGGCGTAGGTCGGGGGTTCGAACCCCTCAGCACCCACCATCGGTTGTTGCACAGGTTGATCATCCTTCACCTGTTTTTGATCCCTCTGAGATTCTCCCGGCCCTGTTGTTCCCAGCCGCCCCAGGGCGCCATGAACGACTGCAGACTCTGTGAGTCGGTCTCACAGGGCACCCCTCTTCAAGCCTCGCCACCATGCTCGAATCCATACGCAAACACAGCAAGCTGATGCAAATCGTGCTGTTCGTGTTGATTTTCCCGTCCTTCGTGCTGTTTGGAATCCAGGGGTACTCCAGTTTCGAGGGAAATTCGGATGTGGCGGCCAAGGTCGGTGGCCAGACCATCACCATGCAGCAACTCGACGCGGCCAATCGCGATGAGATCGCGCGTTTGCAAAGCATGCTTGGCAGCGCCGTGGACATCAAGCAGCTCGACACGCCCGAGCAGAAAATGCGCACGCTCAACGGCCTGATCCGTCAGACCCTGCTTCAACTCGAAGCGCGCCACGAGCACCTCGCCGTGACCGATGCGCAGGTCCAGCAGGCGATTCTGCAGATTCCACAGATTGCGGCGCTGCGCAAGCCCGACGGCAGCTTCGATGTGCAGGCCTACCGGAGCCTGATCGCGGCGCAAGGCATGAATACCGCGCAGTTCGAAGCGCAAGTGCGCGAGCAGCTCATCCTGCAGCAGGTGCTCGGCGGATTGACCGGATCCGTGATCGACAGCCAGGCCTTGGCCACGGCTGCGGCCAAGGCCGCCGCGCAACAGCGCGAAGTGAGGCTGGCGCTGTTCAAGCCCGCCGACTATGCCGCCCAGGTTCAGGTCACCCAGCAGCAGGTCGAAGGCTTTTACAAAGACAACACGGCCCGGTTCCAGAAGCCCGCGCAAGTGGATATTCAATACGTGGTCCTGAGCGCAGACGCGCTGGCGGGCCAGGCTCACGTGACGCCCGAGCAGATCAAGGCCTACTACGACGCCAACCCGAACAAGTTTTCAACGCCGGCCGAGCGTCGTGCCAGCCACATCCTGATCACCGTTCCGAGCGATGCAACTCCGGCCCAGCAGGATGCCGCCAAGGCCAAGGCCGAAGCCATCGCCAAGCAGGTCAAGGCGAATCCGTCCGAGTTTGCGGCGTTGGCCCGCAAGGATTCACAAGACCCAGGCTCAGCGGAGAAGGGCGGTGACCTCGGCTATTTCACCGCCGATGCGATGGTCAAGCCCTTTGCCGACGCCGTTTTTGGCATGCAGAAAGCCGGTGACATCGTGGGCCCGATCAAGACCCAGTTCGGCTATCACATCATCGAGCTGACGGGCATCAAGCCAGGTAGCCAACAGTCCCTCGAAGCCGCCAAACCCGGCATCGAAAAGCAGTTGCAGCAGGAAGCTGCGCAAAAGCAACTCTCGGCCGATGTCGAGACCTTCACCAACGCCGTCTATGAGCATCCCGACAGCTACAAGACCGTCGAAGACAAACTCAAGCTGAAGTTGCAGACCGCCAACAACGTGGCACGCACCCCCCTGGCCGAAGCTCCTGGAAGCTCCGATCCGCTGTCCAGCAAAGCCTTCCTCGACGCCCTGTTTGCGGAGAACAGTCTGCGCAACAAACACAATCTGCAGGCCGTGCAGATCGCACCCAATGTCTGGGCTTCGGGACGCGTGCTTTCCTACAGCCCGGCTCAAACCCTTGCCTTCGCGCAGGTGCAGAACCAGGCCAAGCAGATGCTCGTGGAACAGCGCGCCGCAGAGCTTGCACGCAGTGCCGGTGAGCAGGCGCTCAAGTCGCCCGCAACCCTGAAATTCGGTGCGCCGATCACGCTGAGTCAAGCCCAACCTTCGCCCGATGCGCCTGCAGCCGTCGTCGCCAAGGCCTTCAGTCTGAGCGCCGCCACACTGCCGACCTTGGCGGGCGTGGACCTTGGGGCAAACGGCTACGCCGTTTTGCAACTCGATAAGGTGACCGAGGGCCAAGCCCCTCCGGAGCTGGTCAGCGCGGCGGCTGGAGCCGAGCAGCAACTTCTCACCCAGGGCATCATGAACGCCTACATCGAAGCCCTCAAGAAGCGCTTTGGCGTGGAGATTCTCTACAAGCCCAAGGCCGACGCCACTGCGGCGGGTTGAACGCAGCGCGGCCAAACGACTTCAAACGCGCAAGACATTTCGTATAGAATGTTCGTTTTTCTGCGGTGGCTGTAGCTCAGTTGGTAGAGTCCAGGATTGTGATTCCTGTCGTCGTGGGTTCGAGTCCCATCAGCCACCCCAATAGAATCAAGCACTTAGCCCAGCCTTACCCGCTGGGCTTTTTGTTGCCCGGCGTTTATGTAATGGCTATGTAATGCGTGCGCGGGAATGGCTGCCGCTGTTCGGGGCGGCTGCGGTCCGTGAAGCCCCTCCGAAGCCCATCCGATGGGGTGCAATTTGAAATCCAACCCTTTCAGCAGTCCGCACCGGTGCGGAGAACTCATTCACCCGGTTTCCAGGAGGTCGCCACCCGAACACCTTGACCGCCGCCGCGCCGGTCAGTGCGCTTCACTCGGATTTTCAATCTGAGTGAAACGTAGCGCCCTATGGGATTTGGCGCCTGAAAAGGGTGTGCTCAAAATTGGACACACCTGCAACGCACCTGCAGCACATCGGCGCCCCGCGATGGTCGGATTTCAAATCTGAGCAAGACGGGGGTTTCATTTGGACGTGCCCCAGCACGCGATAGCGTGTATTTTCGTGCACTCGTGTCAAGGCGCAAGTCGCGTTTCAAACGAGGCATTGGCGGCTCAA
The DNA here is from genome assembly GCF_002028405.1 of Thiomonas intermedia. Taxonomy (NCBI): domain Bacteria; kingdom Pseudomonadati; phylum Pseudomonadota; class Betaproteobacteria; order Burkholderiales; genus Thiomonas; species Thiomonas intermedia. The sequence continues at coordinate 188,462 of NZ_CP020046.1, read as the reverse complement.
AAGTGAGCCGTCAAAGTGCAACTTCAAATTGCACCATCGCGAGATCGAGCACAAAGCCTGCGCCAGATCAGTCGCTAGGCAGTCGGCTTCCTGGTACCGAGCTTGCGCTCCAATCGGGTAAGGCGTGCCATGAGGGAGAGGGTCGGAGCAATGGTCGTAGCCTGCGACCATTGGAGAGACGGGTTCCGGCCCTGTCGGTCGATGGCAAGTGCCATGCGTTCGCTATGCGGTTGCTACCCGCGCAGCTTCTTCAGCGCCAGCCGATGGTCGCGCAGCATCTCGGCAAATCGCCGCATCGTGGCGCGCTGCTCGGCGGTGTCCAGGCCGTGCACCAGGCTGTTACTCGCCGCCTTGGCCTTGCCCTCGGGCGTCCTCGGCCCGGTGGACTGCTCCCACGGTTTCCAGCGCTGGATTGCCTCGCGCTGCCGCTGACGGCGTTCTGGTGTCCATCCACTGTCGTTCATGGGGTTCGTTTCCTAAAAGTTCGGTTGCGGGCTTCGTGATTTTCTCCGCCTTGGCGCAGCGCTCGACCCTTTCGCATTTCAAATGGCAAAGGGCCAAATGCTTGCAATTCTTGCTGGTATTTGCGGGCCGCACGGCGGCTCAGCTCGCAGAACATCGCATTCAGCGTCTGTGCTTGTGCGCTCAGCATGCGATCCAGTGCGGACAAGTCGCCTCCCGCTGCACTCCTCGGCGGGGCGCATGGCGCAGGCGCGGGCACATTCCCAAGACGATCATGGCCCGACCTTCAAAACTGACACCCGAACAGTGGGAAAAGGTCGTGGAGCGTCGATTGGCCGGTGAGAGTTACGACAGCATCGCCAAGGATTACCCAGTATCGAAGGCAGCGATCATCAAGAAGGTCAATGACCGGATTGTGACCGTCAAAACTGTTGCTAATCAAATAGTTACGGCTGAGTCGGCGCTCAGAAAGTTACCGGTTACTGACCAGATACTGACCGTCCGTCTGGCTGATGATCTGCGCGCCACCTCGGCGAACATCGCCAACGTGGCCGCGACGCAATCGGCGACTGCGGTAGCAGACCGTCAACAGCCAGAAGCCCCAGCTTCTCGGCGCGCGTGGTGCCCTTTTGCGGGTCTTGCACGGTCACGCTTCTGCTCGGCTTCGCGCTCATAGGCCGTCCTCCCATCCGTCGAGGCCAACACCAGCACCTGCATCTTTGTCATGCGAACTTCGCGTCGGCTTTCGCCTTTGGAATCGAGGTAGGCGACGGACGCAAAATTGCGTCGGTTAAATTCATCGCTGCACTCGATTCGGTCGTAGGCGCGCAGCACATCGGCGTGCCGTTTGCCGAACCGTTTGGCGACGCGCCGCGAATCGGTCAACACTTGACCGCGCTCGGCGGTGACGAAACCCTGGAAATCGGTGATCTGGTTCATGCTGTGCCTTTCGGGAATGAAAAAGCCCCGCACGGTGGCGGTGTCAACACGCCGCCAAGAACCGCGCGGGCAGCACGTCGGCAGAAGTTGTGCACTCGACTAATTTACAGGGGTCGAAGCAGTCCGTTACATGCGCCAGGCTGTTCCTTAGTAGGCTGTGGCGAACACTCAGCCAAGCGGGAGGGGAGATGGCTCTAAAGCCGTGCAGGGAATGTGGAGCGCAGGTCAGTACGGAAGCAAAGACATGTCCACACTGTGGCGTCAGCAACCCGACGGCAAAGCCGCAGGGGAAAACATCCGCTGGGGGCTGGGTTCTGTTGCTGGCAATCATCAGCGCATTTATCTACTGGGTGGCATCGTCCAGCGACGGTGGCGGCAACACCACGGCAGCATCGAGTGCGTCGATGCCTGCGTCCGCAGCCATCAGCGCCAGCACGGTTGATGCGCTATCCAGCCTGCGCAGTGCTGCGCCGCGCCCTGCGCCGCCGCAGTCGGCCGCCGCGACCTGTGCCACGGACTACGCGACCTGCAAGGACAACGGCGACCTTGTGAACAACTACGACAAGATCGGTGACGCGCAGGTGGCATGCAAGGTAGCCACAGACGACAACGTGAAGTACGGAAACCCAGACTGGCCTTGGCTTCCGTTTGGCTCCTACGTCCCGGGAAATACCTATGTGAAGGCAGGCGTAGTGCGACTGGCTGAAAAGGCCGTGCAGATACAGAATGGGTTCGGCGCAATGGTGCACTCGGAGGTCGTCTGCGACTACGACCTGAAGACGCACAAAGTCGTCATGTTGAACATCAATGGCGATCCGGTATTGCTGGGCAATGATGCGCTTCTCGACCTGGCGCCTGATGATGCCGCTAGCGGGGCAAGCGCTGCGAAATAGTGAGACAGACTGACACCCGGTCTAGCCCGATCAGCGCCCCGATAGCTGGCGCATCAGGTCGGTGGCGCTGGCCAGCAGTTCCGCGTCCGGCTCTACTTCCTTGCGGGTCAGGATGCGGGCATGGTCGGACAGTTCCGCGCCTACGCCTCGCAGTAGTTCATCCGGGTCAAGCCCGATGTCCGCGCAGGTGGTGGTGAAGGCCAGCCAGTAGGCCCGGATGCCAGCGCCAGTGCGGGCGATGGATTGCAGCAGGTTTTCCGCTTCGTCGGGCGTGAACTCGTCGTTCTCGGCACTTGCGAAGTGAATCAACGCGCCCAGCGCGGCGGTGTAGCGCATCGTCTCCGGCTCGATCAGGAGCGCGGCATGTAGCGCCATCCTCTCCGCGCAATGGAGTAGCCGCCAAAAATTCCAGATCATGCGCCTTGTAGGTCGCCAGCGGCGCGGTCCTCATCAGGCGGGTAGTCTCCGCATCGTCGCGCCGGGCCATCGCGGCAATCACGGCAACGACACGCGCATGTGACGCGAGCGCGGAATACATCTTGTCGGTCACGGTCATTTGGCCTTCTCCGATTGCAGGCGCAGAGCACGCTCCAGGGCGGCGGTGCGCTGTTCCAGATCGTCGATGCGCAGAACCTGCGCAATCTGCACCAGAATGAAGGTCAGCTTCGATGCGTCGGCAACATCAAGGCGGCCAGAGCGCGCCTCCCGATAGAGCGTTGCCATCTCCCGGCGCACATCGGCGCTGGTGGCAAGCGGCGGGGTGGGGTGCCGGGTTCTCTCTGGCATCTCAACGACTTGCAGGGCTTTGGTTTGCGCGGTCATGGCGTGCAGTCTCCGCAGTCCAGCCGATCAAATCGGCGCTTTCGAGCCGATGATGTCCGTAAACCATGCGCCGTTTGGCGTCTGGCTTTCGAGTGTGTGGCTGTACCCCCATGCAGTCCACGGCCCGTTTGCGATGCCCACAACGCTGTCGGCCACCTCGAACTGCTTGCCCAGTTGAATATCGGGCAGGTACAGCGAGCGCAGCGTCAGGAACTGCCCCTGAAAGCTCGGATAGCCCACCATGCCGGTTTTTGGTGAAATCACCGGAGGGCTTGGGCTGTTACGCCAGCGGTTCTCTGGCCAAATGGCGAGAACGCCGTTTTCTACCGTGGCCGCGATGCCCGCAGCCCTTGCGCAGGCCTGAATCTTCGACCACGTTGTGCCAGGGAAGTAAGGATTGTCCAGCACGACCTGCACGCCGTTATTTTCGAAGGCAAACCCCCCCTCCTTGGCGAAGTCCGCCATGATGCTCGCCACTTGTGTCGGTCCCACAAATGACGATGCCCCTACAGGTCGTATCGCCGCAACGGCGGCTGATAGTCCGTACACATCCAGGTAGTTGTCGGTTCCGTCGAAGACGGGCACGGCGGACATGAGTACGCCTTGATACGCCGTTGAAAGGGCCTCTCCATCGTTACCTGCGGCCACCAGAACGGTGGAGCGCCCTTGCACCGCGCCCGGCGTGACGATCCCGACGCGGGCCATTGCGTTGATGATGCTCAGCGTCGGGCCGTAGATGCGGGCCGTGAGGCTCCCTTGTGCACCGCCTCCAGTCCCCTCGATGTGCGCTTGCACTCTGTAGCCTGTGAGGGAGACTGTCTCGCCGGGGTCGTCGCCGTACTCGCCTTGCCCGATGGAGATGGTCACGTCAATGCGGCGCCTGGCCAGTGAGCCGGACTTCTGGGGGATTGCTGGGTTCATTTGCGTTCCTTTATGGAGGTGGTGGTGTCCGCTGTAAGCAGTTGGAGAAAGACCTGTAGGTCGATAGGGGCGGATGGCGGCAAGCCGCGGGCGCCCATCAAGGCCCTTCGTTCCTATCGTCAAAGGGTTCGCCAGCGTTTGGAGGCTTCTGCTGGTGGGCGTGGGCCGCTTTGTGCCGCACGTAGGCAAGTGGCCGCTCCGCACTGTGCTGTAGGAACTGCATCGATCCCCGGTCGAACCACAGCAGGATGCGGCCCTCGAACTCCCCGTTTCGCTGCTTCTGCACGTCGAGAATCTGATCCGGGGCGTCTGTCTCCGGCGGCTGCAGGCCCTTCGCCCGCGCTTTGTCGGCCTCGGCTTCCTTGGGACGATTGCGCCAGAGCGTCACTACGTTGTGGGCTAGGTCCGTCACGCTGCTTGATCCCTTGATGTCCCACTTGCTGGGCACCTTTTCTGGCCCGGACTCCGAGGGCTTTCGCGTGTGCACGACGACGTGCAGGTGCAGTCCGGTTTCCTTGGCCACCTCAGTCATCTGATTGATGAACGCCTTCTGGCCGTTGTAGTCGTCGTCACCGTTGACAACCTTCGTCATGGAATCGACCAGCACATGTTCGATGTTCAAGGTCTTGCGCGACCAGCGCAGCACTGCGCACAACCGATCGGCTGACATGCTGCCGACGTGATCGAAGATCCATGCCCGATCCCGCATCACGGCTGCGGCCAAGTCGCAATCTGCAGGGGAGGGCCACCGGACGGCCGCGGCCTGCCGGAACATGCGCTTGAGCGTTTCTCGAGCGGACATCTCCAGGCTGATCGTCAGCGACCTGTAGCCCTGTTGCGCGACGTCGAGTATGACCTGGCCTGCGAGCATTGACTTGCGACTGCCATTCGATCCGGCCCATAGGGTGATCTCCCCGGGCCGGAAAGCCAGCAGATCGCGCGCCTTGGGCCAGCCGAGGGTGGCGAACTGCTCCTGCGCGGTCTCGCCGTTGAACGCCCTTTTGATGTCGTCAAGCAGATCATCGGCCGTCCGCACGAAGGCGGAGAAGTCGGGCTCGGCCATGTAGTCGGCCAGCTCAAGGTCGGAGGCGCCGATGATCATCGCCGAGCCCCCATCATTCGCAAAGCTAGGCGCTTGTCCGCGCCGGTGAGTTCGAGCAATTTGATGTCGTAGCCGTCAATGGCCCAGGTGCCCGCGCCGGTCTCCATGTCGGCATCGATGCGCCACTGCCGTTCGGCCTCGAACAACTTCTGGCCCAGCGGGACGAAGATCGAGGTGACTGCCGTGTCATCAAAGGCTTGACGCAGGTCGGCTTCCAGGTCACGGCCGCGGACTGGGCTGAGGATGAGCGTTCGCATCACACGCCCTCCCATTGCTCGTGTTGCGCCTGTGCAGCGGCATCGTCCGGCTCATCCTCCCAGCGTCTGCCATTCAGCCATGTCGCAGCGTGCGGGACAAACTGGCCACGGTCGCGCTGCCACTGCTCGGAGGCCTTGGCCCGTTCGAGGCCTTCACCGATGGCCTGCACGAGATCAGCATCAGGCTTGAGCCGCTTCCACGCCTTCATGGCATCCTGCTTGCCAACCTTCCTCGGGTAGCTCTTCCAGAAGGTGGCGAAGCCATCCATCAGTCCGTCGGCGACAGCCGATGATGAAGGTGTTTTGGAATCAGGAATCAGAGAATCAGGAATCAGAGCGATTGCTCCCGGGCTTGCCTCGGACTTATCCGAGATAAATCCCGAATTTGCCTTGGGCCTGCCTCGGACTCGCTCGCCGTTCGCCTCGAATGAGGCCGGGGCGGGCAGGAGGCTTTGGCGCTCCTGATGGTGGGGGCTCTGATGCCGCGCGAAGTTGATGACCTGAATCAGGGGACGATCATCTGCTGAGTAGCGCAGGATCAGCCCGCGGTCGTGTAGGGCCTGGAGCAGTGCGTCAACGTCTGCGTTATCGCACGGCAGCAGCTCGATCTTGATCCGCTTGGGACGATCCTCAAGGCGTCCGGCGCGGTCGGCCAAGCACCAGAGCCCGATGAACAGCAGGCGACCAAGCGGGTCGATCTCGGCCAGATCCTCGTTCAGGAAGAAGGAGGGTTTGATGTTGCGAGCACGGGCCATATCAAACGCCCCCGCTCGTCGCCGCGATCAGATCGGCCAGCCGCATGCGCAGATCCCAAGCGCGGCAGGTACTACAGGCACCTGCGCCGCGGCAAATGCATGCAGCGGTCAGCAGAGATTGCTTGCGTGGTATGCGCTCCAGGTCCTGGTCGGCGGCATGGCGCCGGGCAATCGGAGAGCGCAGGATCTGCGCGGAGTGAGGCTTGGTGTAACGGCTCACAGCAACACCCCCTGCCGCGGCTCGCCCATCAACGTGTAAAGCGCGACGCTATGCGTGCGGCCGTAGTCCGTTTCGCGTCGGACGCGATGGCTGATGATGGTGTAGCCCTGCTCGTGGCGCAGTTCGAAGATCCGCGCCGCCGGCATCATCGTGTCGAGCTCTCGGCGCGCCGTCACCGTGTCGATCGAACCGTGCTTGCGCAAGTAGTCCAGCAGACGTTGCTGCTGCGCGGCGCGGGTATTACCATCCGCCTGCTTGCTGTTTTTCTTTGTACCCCCGGCGCCGCAGCCTTCCACCAGGCTTGTGGCGCTTTTTACATCGCGGGGCCGCATCAAGCACCCCCGTTCAGCACGCGCTGCAAGTCCGACACGCGCCACCCTAGGCGGCCATTGATGTGCACCGGGCGCAGTGGCCCGCATTCAAGGCACGCCCACTTTCTGAGTGGTCTGCGGGCTGCGTCCAAGTGCTGCGGCGGCGTCGCGTGTCACCAGCGCATGGCTGGGCGGCAGCTTGGACAAATCGGGGATTGATACTGCGTTGCGTTCCATCACCGTTCGCTCCGTGGCGAGTTGTTGATGATGGAATAGGAATGGCGCAGCACCGTGCTGCGTCAACTGCTGCGCTTTTGCGCCAGCGAAAACCTAGGTTTTATGCGGCTTGCGGGCTAATTGTGCATACATGGGTGCAACACCCGCAGCACTGTGCACAGCATCCTTGCGCAGCACACGGTCGATGGTTTGGCGGTACGTTCCAAGGCGGCGCGCTGCTTCGGTCATGTTGTCTTGGCACTCCTTTAGCATCGCCCTGGCCAGCGCAGCGCGGCGCGGGATGTTGCCCTGTGCGTTTTCGAATTGCTCGGCAGGCGTCCCCTGCTCTGCAATCGCTGCAGCCTCTACCGCTGGCGCTGATTCCGGCGCTTGCTCGGCCAGTAAGGCGCTGCCCAGCAAGTCCGGGCAATGTTCCTTGGCCCAGGCGCGAAGCTTGACCTTCGTCATGTATAGCCCTTCGCGCCACTTCGGCGGCAAGGGCTGGCCCTTCGGCCATCGCAACCCGCTGGGCGCTTGGCGCAGCGGCAAAGTATCGGCTTGCGCCTCGAATGTGCGCATGATTTGCGCTTCGGCGGCGCTCTGCTCGGCCTTGTCCATGCTGGGGTTGTTCGCTCTCAGTTCCTCACTGAAGGCCCAGGCCCACCCTGCCGGCGTCCTTGCCAAGCGCTCTTCATATGCCATGTATGCAAGGCTGTGGGCTATCGACTCCCATTGCACTTGTACGGCTCTTCGCCCCTGCTTTTTTGCGTTGAAGCCGATGGACTCAGGCCGACGCATTACAGCCCAGTTTTTGAAGCCACCAGCAGCACGGATGCTCAGCGCCTCAGCGCTCAATTCCTCCGCCTCATCATCAATGATGCGCATGGTTTCGTGGTCTTCCGGCGTCAGTGCGTCGCCTTGTCCGTCGGGTTTGTTTTGCTTCGTCATGCTCTGCGCTCCTTCACGCGCTCGCCTTCAATGTGGAGCGCCAGGCAGGCGGGCGAAGGTTCCCGCTTTTTCCGCCGTCGCGGTAGCCTGGCGCAAAAGTGTCAGAGTCAGCGGAAGTAGCGAATCTCCGTCAACTCGATGCCGGTGATTGCATCTTGCGGAAGTTGCGCATACTTTGCTGCCTCTCTCGCCTCGTCTGCTCGTTGAAACGGACCCGCCAGGCGTTTCCCAATCAAGCGGCCACCTGATGGCAGGGGTGTGTCGCAGACAACGTAATACTCGATGCGTTTCACCCCTCGCATACGAATCGCGAGTTCTTCCGGGGTCAAATCGTCGTCGGTGCCGAGCTCGCTTTTCGGGTGGTGGTTCGTCGTCTCAAACATGGTTGGCCTCCCTTGCGGCCTTCGCGGCCTGGATGGTGGCGAGGGTTTCGGCATGGTCGAGGGCGATCCAGCCATTGCCGTAAATCTTGTCAGCCGCGCTTTCCAACTCATCCTCCGAGAAACCCTCCAACACCGTGGTGTTGAGGATGGCGTCGTGGAGTTGCTGCATTCGCACGGCAATGCCTCGAAGTTCGTGCACATGCGGGTCATCCAATTGGTGACAAAATTTCAAAAGGGCACCGCATTGCAATGACAATTCATAGAGCGCGTCGTTTGCAATGAAGCTTCGGGCCTCATGTATCGCGTCTTTGGACGGTGCGACGGGGTTACGATTCGATTCAGCCATGATTCACCTCGACATAGGTGGGTTGTGGTCAGGGCGGCGCGGTGTGATTGCACCGAGGCTGCCCGCTTTGCCTGATACCGTCAGGCGGCGGTTTTCATTCGCGGCAATGGCTTGATGTGCGGGCGCTTGACCTTGCGGGCCTGCGACAAGTCCCAGGCGCCCTGCATGCCCTGCCACAAGTCCGGGGACGTGCCTAGCCAATCGGCAAGGCGCAGCGCCATATCGGCAGACACGCCAGCGCGGCAATTCAGCAACTTGGAAAGCGTCACGCGGGCAACGTGTAGTTCTTCTGCGGCCTGCGTCACCGTCACCCCTTCGGGTAGCCATTCGCGCAGCACCTCGCCGGGGTGCGCTGGGTTGTGCATCATGCTCATGTCGATTTCCCCTAGTCCTAGTGATAGTCGCGGTAGTCCACAAGCTCCGCATCGTTGCCCGTGAATCGAAACGTCATGCGCCAGTTGCCATTCACCCACACGGCCCAATGCCCGGCAAGGTTGCCGGTTAGCGGGTGCAATCGCCATGCTGGCGCGTTCATGTCTTGCGGGCTTTTGGCGTTGTCCAGGGCCGATAGCAGCAGGCGCAGCTTCGTCGCGTGGTGCGGCTGAATGCCTGCCTTGCTTCCCGTGTGGAAAAAGGCTTCAAGCCCAGCATGGCGAAACGTTCGAATCATGGTTGTATTGTATCGCGTAGCGTGTCAGCTATCAACAAGGGGGAATGTGTCGCACCTCACTGCACCCGGCGCAGCGTCGGCAGTTCCTGCGTGGCGTCAAACGCGATACCGGCTTGCTCCAAAATCCACGCCTCGATGCGTTCATGGTGAACGCGCAGCAAGTCGAGCGGGCGGCGCTTGTAGTGCTTCTCCGCCGTGGCGCTGGGCTTGTGGCCTTGAATCTGTGCCACCACACCCGCCGGGATTTCCAGCCATTCGGTAAGCGTCGAGAAACTGCGGCGCAAGCCGTGCAGCGTCAAATCGTCCAGGCCTGCGGCGGTGCAGGCGCGGGCGTGCGGCGTGTTCGGCTTGGACAGTTGCCCGCTGGCGCTGGTGACGCTGCTGAACACCCAGGCATTGCGGCGCGGCAGGCAGGCCAGCAGATGCGCCACAAAGGGCGTGAGCGGAATCATGCGCTCGCCCTCCACCTTGTCCCGAATGGCGATGCTGCGCCATTGCGTGTTCACGTCCTCCCAGCGCAGCGCCAGCACTTCACCAGGCCGGGCACCCGTCAGCAGCATGATTTGCAAGGCGGCGGCGATGGCCGGGTTTTGAATCTGGCGCACATGGGCGAACCATGCGGGCAGTTGTTCGCGCGTAAGAACATCGGATTTCGTGCCGGGCTTGCCCAGGGCTTCGCGGGTGCGGCGCGTCTTGGCCGGGTTCGGTGTCTTGACGATGCCCGCATAGTGCGGATGTTCGGCGCACCACGTCAGGAACACCCCCAGCAGCCGATGCGCCAGCCGGGCCGATGCCGGGCGTTCCTGGCCTTCGCGGGCGGCCCATGCCTCGATGGTGGGCGCGTCAAGGGCACTCAGCGCCAGCGGCATGAACACGGCCAGCGGGCCGGGCTTCGTTTTCTCTCCGGTGCTGGCACCTCTGCGTTTGGACGGTTCGCCACCGGGCGCGGACTTCTCCAGGTTGTCGCGCAAGTGCAGGGCGCTCCAATGCGGGCGGCGTTCTTCGATGTAGGCGGCCCATACCTCGCCTACGGTCAGGCTTTGGCGCTGCACCTCGGTTTCGGCCTGCACGCGCGCTGCGGCCTTGGCGGCGTCCTGCTCCCGGCGTTGCTCGGCTGGGTTGATGCCGCTATCAACAAGGGATTTCAGGCGGGCGGCTTCCTGGCGCGCTCCGCGTTGCACCTCAATGCGCTTGCGGTTCGCCTTGTCCAGCGTCCACACTGATTCGAGCGGCCAAACATCCGGGCGGCCTATCGTCACCCGTACAGCGCCAGCGCCTAGCCAGCCTTGAAATACATAGGCGCGGGCACCGCTTGCCGTCACGCGAAGCCCTAGGCCGGGTTGCTTGGCGTCCCAATGGATGGCCTGCTGCTTGCCTGCCGGGCATGTGAACTCCGCCACCCGTGCCGCCGTGAAATTCTCGCGCTTGCCCATGTTCCAGCCTTCCTATGCGGCCCGTGTAATGGCCGTGTAATGGAATTTTAGGCATTTTCGGGAATAAAGGGAAACACTCTTATGCACAGAATATCGCATATGTGCTTGTTTTTGCGGGAAATGGCATCACGGCGGAATGCTGCGGAATGACATTTTTTTAGGATTGTGATTCCTGTCGTCGTGGGTTCGAGTCCCATCAGCCACCCCATCCGATGCTAGAACTGGGCACCCGAGCGGTGCCCATTTTTTTGCCTGCTGCGGCCGCCAACAGCGCGGCGTTTCGCCCCTGCATGCGTACCACACGCGCGAGTTCAGCAGTGCGCGCCCGACTCGGCGAGTGGCGTCGGGCGCCGGCAAATCGATCGCACGATGCAGCCCGCCTAGAGGTGGCGCTTGACGGACCTGAGCAGGCTGGTCTTCGGCGTGTGCGGACACCGATCTTATCGAGGGCAACGTCGGCAATGCGGCTACGGGCATGAAAGATTGCCGCCCGGAAGGCGCGAGCACTTGGCATGCCAGCGACGCGATCAGATAGCGACTTGGCGCAATCGGATGCTGCCTGAGCCGCGTCTTTCTTGAACACTGGCTCCACCAACAACTCTGGAGCCACACTGTGACCCCTCTCACCGTTCTCATCACTGGCGCTTCTTCGGGCCTGGGGCGTGCTACCGCAAAATACTTCCATGCCCATGGCTGGAATGTCGTTGCGACGATGCGCGATCCCGATCAAGAAAGGGAACTGACGCAACTCTCCGGTGTCCTGGTCACCCGACTCGATGTCCAGGATGAAGAGAGCATTCAACATGCCGTGGCTTTGGGCCTTCAGCGTTTTGGCCGCATCGATGCGCTCGTGAACAATGCCGGATATGGCGCCTATGGGCCGCTGGAGGCCACATCCATGGCAAAGGTTCGCCGACAGTTCGATGTGAACGTGCTGGGGCTTCTTGCCACGATCAAGGCCGTTCTGCCGCATTTCAGGGCACAGCGCGGTGGCACCATCGTCAACATTTCCTCGGTGGGCGGGCGCCTTGCCTTTCCGCTGGGCACGCTCTACCACGGGTCCAAATTCGCGGTGGAAGGCCTGTCGGAATCCCTTCACTACGAGTTGGCGCCGCTTGGTGTTCGCGTCAAGGTGGTGGCGCCTGGCGGCATGAGGACGGATTTCGGCACCCGCTCCCTGGACTTCAGCAACGATCCCGCCATCGAGAGCTATCAGCCACTGGTTCAAACCACCCTTGGCGTGCTGGGCCCGATGCTGGCGCAGGGCGCGGAGCCGGAAGATGCTGCGGCGGTCGTCTATGCTGCGGTCGGCGATCCAAGCCCTCGGCTCCACCACGTGGCAGGCGCCGATGCAGCGCAGATGCTCGCTCAACGCAATCAAGTGGGCGAGGAAGCATTCATGGCCGGCATGCGAACACAGTTCGGCATTCACGGCTGACAGCGGAACAGATCGCAGGAGAAGCACAGCGGGTGATGCAAACCCAGACCTACGCCTTGGATGCGACATGGCGCACGCTGCTCAGCGATCTCGGCATCTCGCCGCAGAACGCGCTGCGTCGAGCGAACCTGCCGGAGGACTTGCTGCAGCAAGCCCCTGTCCGCTTGCCGCCCGACAGCTACTTCCGGTTCTGGGAAGCCATTGAGGCGGAGACCGGCGACGCCTGTTTCCCGCTGCGGCTTGCGCGCACCATCCGCAGCGAGTCCTTCCTGCCGCCCTTGTTCGCGGCGCTGTGCAGTCCGGACCTGTTCGTGGCCGTGCAGCGCATCGCGAAATTCAAGGCCTTGGTCGCGCCCATGGACTTGGCCGTCATCGAGGGGCGGGGGACCGTGGCCATCGAATTCACCTGGCCCGACGGGCCGCCTCCGCCCGCGTCACTGGTGGTCATGGAACTGCTGTTCGTGGTTGCCCTGGCGCGCATGGGCACCCGAGAGGAGATCCATCCCATCGAAGTGCAGACGACGCGCCCTCCTGCGCCCAGCGATCCCTATGAACAGTATCTGGGCCTGCCGATTCGACGTGGCGGAACCCATCGAGTCACCTTCAGTGCCTCAGATGCCCACAGACCGTTTCTGACCTCGAATGCCGCCATATGGGCCGTGTTTGAGCCAGAGCTGCGTCAGCGCCTGGCCGACTTGGGCGCTGCGGTGACGACCGCCGCCAGGGTGCATGCGGCGCTGTTGGAAGGCTTGCCGAGCGGGCGCTGCAGCATGGAGGCCATTGCCGCCAAGCTCCTGATGAGCAAGCGCACGCTGCAGCGTCGGCTGGAAGGTGAAGGGCGTCATTTCCAGCACATTCTCCAGGAGACTCGCCAGTCCTTGGCCAGACATTACTTGTTGAAGACCACGCTGCCCATCGCCGAGATTTCGTTCCTGTTGGGCTTTGACGAGCCGAACTCGTTCTACCGGGCGTTCAAGAACTGGACTGGGCGAACCCCGGACGGCGCCAGGCAGGGACAGGTTGCACACTGACAGTCCATCCTCGTCCAATGATCAGGTGAGTCTGCGGGCGGTCGATGACGGCAATGGGTCGTGACCGGCCCCTAGGTCGAATCCGGCGAGAGTCCGTTCAGGCCGACGAGCCGCCCCTCGCCAACGTCTTCACCGCGGTCTGCGGTCTTACGCCGGATGACGTCGGGAGACCGGTTCTGACCCACCGCAGTACGATGCGCCGCCCAATTGCAACTGAAAGTCATCCATGCGTTATCGGTTCCTTCGCCTGATCGTTCCAATTGCGATTGGGCTTTCCACCGCAGGTTCATGTGGGGTCGCAAACGCCATGGACGTCGCTGCGCTGAGTCGCGCGGTATCCCACGCGGAGGCCAGCCTGCACGCCCGGATCGGCATTGCGATGATCGACACCGGAGATGGCGCTACATGGAGTCACAACGGCGACGAGCGCTTCCCGATGAACAGTACCTACAAGGCATTTGCTTGTGCTGCAGTACTTTCCCGCGTCGACGCAAACACGCTGAATCTCGACATGATGGTGCCGATCGATCGCGCAAGGCTCGTTACCTACTCACCAGTCACCGAGAAGGTTCAGCCTGGTGGCGCACTGAGCCTATCGGACTTGTGCAGCGCGGCCGTGAGCGTCAGCGACAACACCGCGGGCAATCTGGTGCTCGACGCGATTGGGGGCCCTTCCGGATTCACGGAATTCATGCGCTCGATCGGCGATCGAGCAACTCACCTCGACAGGCTTGAGCCTGAACTCAACGAGGCAACGCCCAAGGACGTTCGCGACACAACGACTCCCCATGCTGCTGCGACGGATCTCCGCAAGTTGCTGCTTGGTCATGTGTTGTCTGCTCCTTCCAAACGCCAGTTGTCGCAGTGGATGGTCGGAAATAAGGTGACCCAAGGGCTATTGCGTGCGGGATTTCCATCCGATTGGCGCGTTGCCGATAAATCGGGGGCTGGTGGCCATGGGTCACGCTCGATCATCGCGATTGCTTGGCCGCCCGAGCGCGCGCCGATCGTCGTGGCCATCTACATCACCCAGACCGTAGCACCAATGTCCCGGTGCGACCAAACCATCGCGCAACTGGGCGAGGCAATTGCGAGCGCAATTCAGGAACGGTCCACAAGTACACGAAAGTGATGCTGAGTGCGCCATTGCGGTCGTCGCCGAGGGCAATACCCGGCGCCCGCTTTGGCCGATTTGCAGGCGCACGCTTGCTATGGCATGACACGCCGATGCGTCGACGGCGCTCATCGAGCCGAGCTTTTTGTCGTCTGACGTTCCTGGAGGTGCCGTTGGCAAATGCTGGAACGATGGATGACAGACGATCATTCGCAAAAGAATGCGTGATGATTGCCGATCTACTCGCCTGATGCGCCGTTGCGCTCAGGCTTGTTGCGACTTGGCAGTCTTACCCTGAAGCGTCAGGACCTGTGAGGCCTGCTCGACCACGAGTTCGGCAAAGGCTTGAGCGGCGGGGCTGAGGCGTTTGCCATCACGCTGGACCAGATACCACTGCCGCTTGAGCGGGAAGCCTTCGACATCGAGGACGCACAACTGGCCGGAGGCCAGTTCGGCCTGCACGGTGTGCAGCGACACCAGGCCCACTCCCAGACCGACCTCGACGGCCTGCTTGATGGCCTCGTTCTTGTTCATCTCCATGGCCGGCCTGAAGGGCAGATGCTGGTCGAGAACGAAGTTCTCCAGGGCCCGGCGGGTGCCGGAGGCGGGTTCGCGCACGACCAGGGGTTCTTCGATCAATCGGGAGAGTGAAATGCGCCGTTTCCGGGCCAGGGGATGATTGGCTGCGGCGATGATGACCAGCGGGTTCTCCATGAAGGGTTGCGCGCTCAGGTGATAGCCCTCCGGCGGAGCGCCCATCAGGGCGAGGTCGCTGATGTTCTCGGTCAGGTGCTTGAGCAGGGTTTCGCGGTTGATGACGTTGAGGCTGACGCGTACTTCCGGGTTCTGGCTGCGAAACAGGGCCATCAGCCTGGCGGCGAGCACGCTGGCTGTGCTCACGGCCGAGACGGTCAGAACGCCGCCCTTGAGCCCCTTGAGGCTGGCAAGAGACTGCTCAAGATTGGCCAGTTCCCGGAAGACGAAATGGGCGCTTCGCAGGGTTTCGTTGCCCGCTTCGGTGAGCCGGATCTTCTTGCCCGAGTGCTCGAACAGCGGCATGTCCAGCAGATGTTCCAGTTGTTTGATCTGCATGGACACGGCGGGCTGCGTGAGGTGGAGCGCCTCGCTGGCGCGCGAAAAACTGCCGCATCGCGCAACGGCCTGGAGGATTTCGAGCTGCCGCAAGGTGATTTTGATCATCACAAAATAATATGAAAAATCTAAAAAAGTCTTAGTTTATCTTATTGAAAATCGCTCCTATAGTGCCGCCCAGTTTGAATCGCATCGGGCCGCGTTGGCCCCCCACTGCACTCTGAGGAACGACATGGCACACGATCAATCCAGCCGCTACGCCAATCTGGATCTGAAGGAAGAAGATCTCATCGCTTGCGGCAAGCACATTCTTGTGGCCTACAAGATGAAGCCCAAGGCGGGCTACGACTACCTGGCCACCGCGGCGCACTTCGCGGCCGAGTCGTCCACGGGCACCAACGTCGAGGTGAGCACCACCGACGACTTCACCAAGGGCGTCGATGCGCTGGTGTATTACATCGACGAAGCCACCGAGGACATGCGCATCGCCTATCCGATCGAGCTGTTCGACCGTAACGTCATCGACGGCCGTTTCATGATCGTCTCTTTCCTCACCCTGGTGATCGGCAACAACCAGGGCATGGGCGATGTGGAATACGGCAAGATGATCGACTTCTACGTGCCCGAGCGTGCGATCCAGATGTTCGACGGCCCGGCCACCGACATCTCCAACCTGTGGCGCATCCTGGGCCGTCCGATCAAGGACGGCGGCTACATCGCCGGCACCATCATCAAGCCCAAGCTGGGTCTGCGCCCCGAGCCCTTCGCCCAGGCGGCGTATCAGTTCTGGCTGGGTGGCGACTTCATCAAGAACGACGAACCCCAGGGCAACCAGGTGTTCGCCCCGGTGAAGAAGGTGATTCCGCTCGTCTACGACGCCATGAAGCGCGCGCAGGACGAGACCGGCGAGGCCAAGCTGTTCTCCATGAACATCACCGCGGACGACTATCACGAGATGTGCGCCCGCGCCGACTTCGCGCTCGAAGTCTTCGGCCCCGACGCCGACAAGCTGGCCTTCCTGGTCGACGGCTACGTGGGCGGCCCGGGCATGGTCACCACCGCCCGCCGTCAGTATCCGAATCAGTATCTGCACTATCACCGTGCCGGTCACGGCGCGATCACCTCGCCCAGCGCCAAGCGCGGCTACTCCGCCTTCGTGCTGGCCAAGATGAGCCGTCTGCAGGGCGCTTCGGGCATCCACGTCGGCACCATGGGCTACGGCAAGATGGAAGGCGAGGGCGACGACCGCAACATCGCCTACATGATCGAGCGCGACGAGTGCCAGGGCCCGGTGTACTTCCAGAAGTGGTACGGCATGAAGCCCACCACGCCCATCATCTCGGGCGGCATGAACGCGCTGCGCCTGCCCGGCTTCTTCGAGAACCTGGGTCACGGCAACGTGATCAATACCGCGGGCGGCGGCTCCTATGGCCACATCGACTCGCCGGCCGCGGGCGCCAAGTCGCTGCGCCAGGCCTATGAGTGCTGGAAGGCGGGCGCCGACCCGATCGAGTACGCCAAGGAGCACAAGGAGTTCGCACGCGCGTTCGAGTCCTTCCCGGGCGATGCCGACAAGCTCTTCCCGGGCTGGCGCGAGAAGCTGGGCGTCCACAAGTAATCCCGCGGCCTGATCCGCGCCCCCGGCAAGCCGGGGGCTTCTTTTTTGATGGGGTGTGCAGCCCCGATCGACATGAAGGCAGACGTCATGACCCGCCAGGCCGACCCATACCGGATCAAGAGCGAGCCCTACTACCAGGCGCAGGGCCGCGAAGTCGCACTGTTCGAGGCGGCCTACCGCAACCGCCTGCCGGTGATGGTCAAGGGCCCGACGGGTTGCGGCAAGTCGCGCTTTGTCGAATACATGGCCTGGAAGCTCGACAAGCCGCTGATCACCGTGGCCTGCAACGAAGACATGACCGCCAGCGACCTCGTCGGGCGCTACCTGCTGGAAGGCGGCGGCACGCGCTGGCTCGACGGCCCGCTCACCACGGCCGCGCGCATCGGCGCCATCTGCTATCTGGACGAGATCGTCGAGGCCCGGCAGGACACCACCGTGGTCATCCATCCGCTGAGCGACCATCGCCGCGTGCTGCCACTGGACAAGAAGGGCGAGCTGATCGAGGCACACCCCGATTTTCAGCTGGTGATCTCGTACAACCCCGGCTACCAGTCGCTGATGAAGGACTTGAAGCAGTCCACCAAGCAGCGTTTCACCGCCTTCGACTTCGATTACCCCGAGGCGGCGCTCGAAACCACCATTCTTTCCCGGGAGGCCGGGCTCGCCCCCGAGATCGCGGCCAAGCTGGTGCAGCTCGGCCAGGCGGCACGCAATCTCAAGGGTCACGGCCTGGACGAAGGCATCTCCACAAGGCTGATGGTGTACGCCGCCAAGCTGATCCAGGACGGCGTCGATCCGGCCGACGCCTGTCGCATGGCCCTGGTGCGCCCCATCACCGACGACGCCGACATTCGCGGCACCCTCGATCACGCCATCGACGCGATCTTCGCCTGAGACGGCAGTGAGCAGCCCGACGTCGGCCCTGGACGACACGATGCACGCCCACCGGGCGCGGCTCGACACCCGGTTCCCCCAGGTGGCCGAGGTGTTCGACGCCTGCATGGCCGACGCGCTCGCCGCGCTGACGCCGGAAGGCGTCGAGGCCTATCTCGAGGCGGCACGTTCGCTCGGCAAACTGGGGCGAGGCGCCGAGCCGCTGCTGGCCTTCCTGGAAGCCTGGCCCTCCACCGCCCGCAGCGTGGGCGAGGGCCTCCTGCCGCAGGTCATGGACTTCGTGCGCCGACTGCAGAAATCGCCCAACGGCAAGGCCATCGCCCCGTTCCTGCAAACGCTGGCCCCGGTGGCGCAACGCCTGCACGCGGGCGAGCAACTGCAGCACTACCTCGCAATCGCCTCCGGGCTGATGGAGCGCACCACCAGCTCCATCCACGGTTTTCATACGACCTATCCCAGCCCAGGTCTGCCGGACTTTTTCGCCCAGGCGCCGATCCTTCTGGCGCAGCTCGACGTCGGCGGACTGCGCAAATGGGTCGACTACGGCGTGCGCAACTACGCGACGCATCCCGAGCGGCAGAAGGACTACTTCAGCCTGCAGTCGGCAGACGCCCGAGCGGTGCTGCAGCGCGAACGGCACGGCACCCTGCTGGTGGACGTGGAACGCCAGCTCGACCTCGATCTGCGCGGCCTGTGGCGCGACGGCGATCTGCTGATCCCGTACTCCATGGGCTTCGACGAGCTGCGCAAACCCGTGCCGTATTTCGATGCGCTCGGCATCCGCCTGCCCGACGTGCAGGACGACGCACGCGGCGTGTCTGGGCTCGACCGCTACCGCGCCACGCTCGCCCACATGGTGGGCCATCGCCGCTGGTCGACGCCGCAGATCGCCGACAACTGGAGCCCCTTTCAGCGCATGGCGGTGGAGTTCTTCGAGGACGGCCGGGTCGAAACCCTGCTCATCCGCGAATTCCCCGGTTTGCGGCGATTGTTTCTTGCGCTGCACCCCAAGCCGGCGGAGGGCGCGTGCGACCCCGAAACCTGCTCCTGCCTGCGCCACCGCCTCGCCATGCTGTCGCGGGCCCTGCTCGACCCGCAGCACGGCTATCACGACGATGACCTCAGCGATTACGTCGCCCGCTTTCACGCGGCGATGGCGCACGGCTTGTCTTCGACCGAGGACATGGCGGCTCTGGCGCTGGCCTACGTGGCCCAAACGCGGCGCCCCAGCGACCAGTTCGCGAAGGTGTATTTCGATGACACGGTGATCGACTACCGCGACGACAACCGTCACCTGTGGCGCTTCATCGAAGAGGGCGACGAGGAGGAGAGCTTCGACCAGGAACGGCGCAGCGACGCGCAGGCCGAGCCCCAGCGACTGCCGCCGCGCCACTATCCCGAGTGGGACCACGCCAGCCACACCTACCGGCCGGACTGGGTGAGCGTGTACGAGGCGCTGCATCCGTCGGGCGAAGCGGCCGTGGTCGACCGCCTGCTGCAAAAACACGCTCCGCTCGCCAAGCGCCTGAAGCGGCTGCTCGACCTGCTCAAGCCGCAGGACAAGGTGCGCATCCGCTATCAGGAGGAGGGCAGCGAGCTCGATCTCGACGTGGCCATCCGCTCGCTGATCGACTTCAAGGCCGGCTCCGCGCCCGACCCGCGCATCAACATGAGCCACCGCACCGACGGGCGCGACATCGCCGTCACCCTGCTGCTCGACCTGTCGGCGTCGCTCAACGACAAGGCGGCGGGCGGCGGGCAGACCATCCTCGAACTCTCGCAGGAGGCCGTGTCGCTGCTGGCCTGGGCCATCGACCGGCTGGGTGATCCGCTGGCCATCGCCGGCTTTCAGTCCAACACCCGCCACGAGGTGCGCTATCTGCACGTCAAGGGCTTTGGCGAGCCGTGGGGCGATGCGGTGAAGGCGCGGCTGGCCGCGATGCAGGCCGGCTATTCCACCCGCATGGGCGCGGCGATGCGCCATGCCGCGCACTATCTGGGCGCGCGGCGGAGCGACAAGAAACTGCTGCTCATCCTCACCGATGGCGAACCGGCCGACGTGGACGTGCAGGACGAGCGCCACCTCATCGAGGACGCCCGCCAGGCGGTGAAGGAGCTCGACCGCGACGGCATCTTCACCTATTGCATCAGCCTGGACCCGCGCGCCGATGCCTATGTCTCCGACATTTTCGGCCGCCGCTACACGGTCATCGACAACATCCAGCGCCTGCCCGAGCGGCTGCCCGAGGTGTTCATGGCGCTGACGAAGTAGCCCGAGCGCCCGGCCTCAGCCCAGCAGGCGCGCGGCCTGCAGGGCCATCACGCCTTCCTCGTCGGTCGGCAGGGCGTAGGCCGGAACGCGGCTGTCGCCGTGGGTGATGCAGGCCTGGCCCGCGGCATTGGCCAGAGGGTCGAGCGAGACGCCAAGCCAGGCCAGCGCGTCGCACACCGCCTGCCGCACCCTGGCGCTGTGGGTGCCGATACCGCCGGTAAACACCAGGGCATCCAGACCGCGCAGGTCGGCGGCGAGCGCGCCGATGTGATGCACCACGCTGGCGACGAACAGGGCGATGGCCTCGTCAGCCTGCGCGGCCGGGCTGGCCTCCAGGGTGCGCAGATCGCCGCTCAGCCCGGAAACGCCCTTGAGGCCGCTGTCGTGATAAAGCATGGCGGTGACCTGCCGCGCATCGAGGCCGTCTTCGGTGATCCAGTGCAGCACCAGGCCCGGGTCGATGGCGCCGCTGCGGGTGGACATCATCAGGCCGTCCAGCGCGGTGAAGCCCATGGTGGTGGACACGCTGCGCAGGCCGCGCAGCCCGCACAGGCTGGCGCCGCCGCCGAGATGCGCGACGACCACGGCGCCTTGCGCCCGCGCGCCGAGCAGAGGGGGCAGCCTGTGGGTGATGGCGTCGTAAGACAGGCCATGGAAGCCGTAGCGCTTGTAGCCGCGGTCATGCCAGTGGCGGGGGATGGCGTAGCGGCGGGACGGCTCGGTTTGCGTCGCGTGGAAGGCCGTGTCGAAGCAGGCGATCTGCGGCACGGCGGGCAGCCTGCCGGTGGCCGCATCCACGCCGGCAAGGCCGGGCCCCTGATGCAGGGGCGCAAGGCTGCGCAGGGCGTCGAGGGCGGCGCGCACCGCCGGGGTGAGGCGCTGTGCCGAGGTGAAGGCCGAGCCGCCATGCACGATCCGGTGGGCCACCGCGGCGACCGGGCCAAAGCCGCCGGGAAGGATGAGCGTATCGAGCAGCGAGTCGATCTCGGCGGCCAGATCGCCCCGCGGGTCGGGCGAGGCGCTGCGGTGAAGGCCGCCGCGCGCGTAGGTCCAGCGCAGCGTGGCCTGGTCATCGTGGCTGTCGATCTCGCCTCGCAGAAGGGCGTTGGGCAGGGTCGGCCCACGGCAGTCACGCTGATCGAACAGCGCAAACTTCAGGCTGGCGGAGCCCGCATTGAGGCAGAGCAGGGTGGGCGTAGTGGACATGGCCGATGGGCTCACACCTGCTCAGGGCTGGGCGCCGGTGGGCGACGGCTCTGCCGCGACGGTGATGTCCGGGGCCATGGCGGTGCGCCGGGCCTGCCGTTGCAGGACGGCCAGCGCGCAGGAGGCCAGGCGGGCTTCCACGCCGTCGGCCCGGCTGGTGAGGATGATGGGCACGCGGGTGCCGATCACCAGCCCGGCAAGGGTGGCGCCGCCGAGGTATTCGAGCTGCTTGGCCAGCATATTGCCCGACTCCAGGTCGGGCGTGAGCAGGATGTCGGCCTGCCCGGCCACGGGCGAGTGGATGCCCTTGGCCTTCGCGGCGGCCAGGGAGATGGCGTTGTCGAAGGCCAGCGGCCCGTCGAGGATGGCGCCGGTGATCTGCCCGCGGTCGGCCATCTTGCACAGCGCGGCGGCGTGCAGCGTGGCGGGCATGCTGGCGTTGACCGTCTCCACGGCGGCGAGCACGGCCATGCGCGGCGTGGCGATGCCCAGGTCTTGCGCCAGATCGATGGCGTTCTGCGCGATGTCGCGCTTGGTGTCGAGATCGGGGTCGATATTGATGGCGGCGTCGGTGATGAACAGCAGACGGTCGGCGGCGGGGGCGTCGATGACGAAGACATGGCTGGCGCGGCGGCCGGTGCGCAGGCCGTTCTGCGCGTCGAAGGCGGCGTGCATCAGCTCGTCGGTGTGCAGCGCGCCCTTCATCAGGGCGCCGACCTGGCCGCTGCGGGCGAGTTGCACCGCGAGCGCGGCGGCGGCATGACTGTGCTCGGTGGGAAATAGGGGCCAGGCCGAGAGATCGATGTTGGCGGCTTCTGCTGCGGCGCGAATGCGCGCCTCTGGTCCGACCCAGACGGGCTCGATCAGCCCGGCGCGTGCCGCATCGACCGCGCCCTGGATGGAGACCGCGTCCACCGGGTGAACCACGGCCACGCGCATGGGATGCTGGCCGACACACCCGGCGCGGGCCCGGTCGACCAGGGCCAGCAGGCGCTGGCCGGGATCGATGAGGTGCAGTTGCGGCAGACGGGTGCGCGGCCGCTGGATCTTCTGCGTGGGCGCCTGCACCAGGGCCTGACCGACCGCGACCTTCTCGCCGCGCTGATTCACGACCAGACAGTCGAACCGGATCTGATGGGTCGGGGCGAATTTCTCGCGCGCGGTCACCGAGGCCGTAACCGTGTCGCCGAGCCTCACCGGCTGCAGGAACGACAGCGACTGCTCGACATAGACCGTGCCCGGTCCGGGCAGATCGGTGCCGAGCAGATTCGACAGCAGCGCGCCGCTCCACATGCCATGCGCCACGACCTGGCGCTGCGGCGTGCCGCGGGCGTACTCATCGTCGATGTGCGTGGGATTGGCATCCCCGGACAGGACGGCGAAGGTGTCGATGTCGGCGCGGGTGAGGGTGCGCTGCAGCGAGGCAGTCTCGCCAGGAACGATGTCGTCGAAAGTGCGATTGCAGAGCGCGTCGGTCATGGGGGGCTCGGTGAAAGGATTCAGCGTTGCAGAACATACTCGCCAGGCGCGGGGCCCAGGGCAGGGTCGTCCACGCTGCCCGGAGCGCGGGCAGCCAGCCGTTGCCCGCTGCCCTTGGCGATCAGCCATTGCGACCAGCGCGGCCACCACGAACCGTCTTCGGCCTGCGCGGCCTGCGCCCAGTGCGCCGGGTCGGTGTAGGGCCGCCCGCCCGGATGCACGGCCCAGCGGTAATGCCGGTGCGGGTGGCCGGGTTCGCTCACGATGCCCGCGTTGTGGCCGCCGCTCGTGAGCACGAAGGTGACTTCCGAGTCGGCCAGCAGGTGAATCTTGTAGACCGAGGGCCATGGCGCGACAGGGTCGGTCTCGGTGCCGACGACGAACCAGGGGGCCGTCACGTTCTCCACGGCGACCGGGTGGCCGTCCACGGGGTAATGCCCTTCGGCCAGGGCATTGCGCAGATAGAGCTTGCGCAGATAGTCGCTGTGCATGCGGTAGGGCAAGCGGGTGGCGTCGGCATTCCAGGCCATGAGGTCGTTCATCGGCGCGCGCTCGCCCAGCAGGTAGTCTCGCATCATGCGAGACCAGATCAGGTCGGACGAGCGCAGCATCTGAAAGGTGCCCGCCATCTGCGTGG
Source organism: Thiomonas intermedia (assembly GCF_002028405.1). Taxonomy (NCBI): domain Bacteria; kingdom Pseudomonadati; phylum Pseudomonadota; class Betaproteobacteria; order Burkholderiales; genus Thiomonas; species Thiomonas intermedia. The sequence continues at coordinate 165,003 of NZ_CP020046.1, read as the reverse complement.
TGTCGAGATAGCCCTGCGACCCCATGAGGTCTTCGAGAAAGCTGATCTGGCTCTCGTCGGTGAACAGCGTGAGCTCGCCGGCCTCGGTGAAATCGGTCTGCGCGGCAAACAGGCTGATGCTGGCCAGCGTCTCGTCGCCGCGGCGGGCGAGCGCCGCCGCGGCGATGGCCAGCAGCGTGCCGCCCAGGCAATACCCTGCGGCGTGCACCCGCTGGCCCGGCACGATGGCCCGCACCGCATCGAGCGCGGCGAGGGGGCCGAGGCGCAGGTAGTCGTCCATGCCCAGATCGCGATCTTCGGGGCCGGGGTTTTTCCACGACAGCATGAACACCGTGTGGCCCTGATCGACCAGATACTTCACCAGCGAGTTGCTGGGCGAGAGGTCGAGGATGTAGTACTTCATGATCCAGGCCGGCACGATGAGCACGGGCTCGGCCTGCACTTTGCGCGTCGTCGGGGCGTACTGGATCAGTTCGATCAGGGCGTTGCGCAGCACCACCTTGCCTGGGGTTGCGGCCACGTCATGGCCGGGGCGGAACTGTTCGACCCCAGCCGGAGGGCGCTTGTCGATGGCGCGCTGCACGTCGTCCTGCCAGTTGCGCAGGCCCTGGGCGAGATTGGCGCCGCCGCTGGTCAGGGTGCGTGCCAGGACTTCGGGGTTGGTGCCCAGAAAGTTGCCGGGCGACAGCATGTCCATCCATTGCCGGGCGATGAAGGCCACGACCTGCTCGTGATGGGGCGACACCCCGCGCACGCCGTGCGTGGCGGCATCGAGCCATTGCTGGCGCAGCAGAAAATGCTGCGCCAGCAGGTTGTAGGGAAACTGTCGCCATTCGGGCGAGGCGAAGCGCCGGTCGTTCGTCGGCGGCGTGACGCCATCGGCGCAGGGCGCATCGTCTGCGCGCAGCAAAGAGGCGCCGACGTCGGCTGCATCGCGCAGCCACTGGCGCTGCAGTTGCAGGGCCAGCGCGGCGAGACCGGCCTGCTTTCCAGGAGACGCAGCCAGATGGGCGCCCCAGTCCGCCAGGGCCAGGCCCATGGCCGTGGGAGACAGGCCCAGGCTGAACCTGGCCGCAAGCGCGTGCAGGCCACGGTCGATCAGATCGTAGGGCGCCAGACTGCTGTCGGGCGGCGGCTGCAAAGTGTCGCGGGCTGCGGCTGGCTGCGAACGCGGGTTCGTGCCGTGCCGTGGGCTGGGAGCCGGACTCATCGGACATCTCCTCGATAGATCAGTCTATTTGAATGTGGCGTCGCAGCAAACCCGTTGACATGCGTCAACCCAGGGATGCTGCGGGCACCCGTCACAGAGCCGACAGCGAGCATCCGGCAAAATAGCAGTCCATCATGACATCCAGAGAAAATTGATCATGCGCGTCACAGTCATTGGAGCGGGATATGTCGGTCTGGTGACCGCAGCGTGTTTTGCCGACGTGGGCAATCAGGTCACCTGCATCGAGCGCGATGCAGGCCGCCTGTCCGCGCTGCGCGACCGGGCCGAGGTGCCTTTCTACGAACCGGGCCTGAGCGATCTGGTGCGGCGCAACATCGAGCAGGGCCGCCTCACCCTGAGCCCGAGCATCGCCGAAGGCCTGCCGGGTTCGCAGGTGTGCTTCATCGCCGTGGGCACCCCCTCGCTGCCCAACGGCCAGGCCGATCTGTCGCAGGTGGAGGGCGCGGCCACCGAAATCGGGCGCGCCATGACCGGACCGCTGGTCGTGGTGCAGAAATCCACCGCGCCCGTGGGCACCATCCCCAAGGTGCGCGCCCTGGCCGAATCGGGCCTGGCCGCACGCGGCGTCAACCATCGCCTGGGCGTGGTGAGCAACCCGGAATTCTTGAAGGAGGGCTCGGCCATCGAAGACTTCACGCGCGGCGACCGCATCGTGCTCGGCAGCGACGACCCGCAGGCCATCGCCACCATGCGCGAGCTGTACCGTCCGTTCAACCGCAATCACGAAAAAATCATGGTGATGGACGCCGCCAGCGCCGAGCTCACCAAGTACGCCGCCAACGCCATGCTGGCCACGCGCATCTCGTTCATGAACGAACTGGCGCGCATTGCCGAGGCAGTGGGGGCCGATATCGAGCAGATCCGCAAGGGCATCGGCGTCGATCACCGCATCGGCAGCCATTTTCTGTATGCCGGTGCGGGCTACGGCGGCTCGTGCTTTCCCAAGGACGTGAAGGCCCTGGCGCACACCGCGCGCGAGCATGGCATCGACGCGGCGCTGGTGGAGGCGGTGGAGGTTGTCAACCAACGGCAGAAGCAGCGCCTGTTCGAGAAAATCAGCGACCACTATCAGGGCGCGCTCGCCGGCAAGACCTTCGCCCTGTGGGGGCTCGCGTTCAAACCCAATACCGACGACATGCGCGATGCGCCCAGCCTCGACCTCATCACCGCCCTGCTGCAGGCCGGTGCGAAAGTGCGCGCCTGGGACCCGGTGGCCGTGGAGATGGCGCGGCGTCTGCTGCCCGAGCATCCCGCGCTGACCTTCGCCGCCGATGCCCGCGCCACGCTGGAAGGTGCTGACGCCCTGGCCGTCATCACCGAGTGGCACGCCTTCCGCTCACCCGATTTCGCCGCGCTGTCGTCCACGCTGCGCGACCGCGTGGTGTTCGACGGCCGCAACATCTGGGACCCGGAATTCGTGCGCAGCACTGGCTTACGCTATTACGGCATTGGTCGCGGCTGAATTTTGGGCATTGGGAGTGAGGCGCGTGTTGAAATCAGGCAAGCTTGAGCGGCCCGACTCGCCCCCTGTGGTCTCTGACCTCCCCAGAGCCCCAGCCCTGTGGCGTGACCAGCAGGGTTGCCGAGTTTCTCGGCTTTTTATCCTTGTCTCAAAACCAAGAAGAGGCAAGTAAGCCCATGATTCATTTTGCTTTTCGGGCGAGTGATGCGACCAGAATATCCCACACCGCCCAGCTTATCCAGCATGATGGGTCGGATACATTACGTTATACCTAAGGAGCCACAATGGCCGAAGACCAACTAGACCAGGTAGCGAAGTCAGCAAACCCGCTTGTCTTCATCAGTCACGACACCAGAGACGCAGAGTTTGCTGAGGCATTCAGCAATCTATTGAAAAGCGTAAGCGCTGGCGTATTAAAGTCCTTCAGAACCTCGGATCGCCGAGGAAATCAAGGCATCGAATACGGTGTCGAATGGTATCCAGAAATCATTAAGAACATTCAGGGCGCATCTGATGTCGTATGCCTATTGACGAAGCGAAGCGTTGATAGGCCCTGGATACTGTTTGAAGCAGGAATGGCGAAGGGAAAATTAGACACTCCAATTCTGGGCGTTGCGCTAGGCATAGAGCTGAAGGAAGCGTCGTCCGGGCCCTTCGCCCAGTTCCAGAACTGCGGAGACGATGAAGACTCCCTGACAAAGCTCGTTTTTCAGCTTGTAAATCGAATACCAAATTCAGAACCTGATAAAGACACGATTAAATTCCAGGTGGGTAAATTCCGCCAATCAATTTCAGAAATATTGAAGAAATTGGACGGAACGCCAGCCGAGGGTGGTAAGAAGTCTTCGGCGAATGTTAAGGAAATCGAAAACTCTTCGGCCAAGCTGTTCGAGGAAATAAAGATAATGTTTCAGGATTTGCCCTCCAGAATTGAACGGGCTTCCCCACTGGAAGGACGGAGAAGGAAGCGCAGGTTTCATCCTGGCATGTTTGAAGAGATGATTCACTTTTCGAAAGACCCAAAAATCGGCGTAAAGATGGCTCTCAGCCTGTATCGAGAAAAAATGCCGTGGATTTACGACGAGGGAGTTCAGTTGCTTAGCAAGCTAGAGACTTCGAAGACGCCGGCCACCACCAAGCGCCTGCTCCATGACTTCGAAGAATTGTTGATGCGCAGTACTCGAAATCCATTTGTCGAAGAATTCCTTATCGATGACAAAGAAGAGTTTGTACTCTTTATGGAGTTACCTAGGATCATCCTTCGCAATCTTGAACACTTCGTTCTGTGATTGGTATAACTCATCATTCCACCGGCCTGCGCAAAAAGCCGCGCAGGCCGGTGAATTCAGACGTTATACCTGCTGGGACACATGATTACGTCAGAGCAAATTAGGCTTCTCTACGACAAGTATCTTGAGTTAATCAAACTTGAGGTCGATATATTTGGCGTAAGGCCAACTGAAGTTCGCCATCTGATAGGCAGGCTCGGTGAGTTCTACTGTGCATTAGAAGTAGGCGGCACGCTTGCACACACACCCAACCAGCATGGTTTTGATGTGGTCTGCAAAAATGGCAGAAGAATTAGCGTCAAAACTACGGCGCAGAAAACAGGCTTCGTCCCCATCTCATCAAAAACCGTTCATGTCGTTGACGATTTGATGATTATTCAGTACCTGGACGGAGAGCTTTCAACCGTTTACTACGGCGGTGTCAAAGCGGCCATTGAGGCCGCTCGCTTCTATGAGCAGGTTGGCAACTTTGAACTTGATATTGCAAAGGCAAGAAAACTTGCGCTCACCGAAAATGCATCGCAGGCATAACCCGTCAGTCGAGAGGGATAGCCCAAAGCGGGATGCCCCTCACTTTTACATTGAGCGTCTCATGACATGTGCTCCGGTCCGGCCTGAATGAATATATACTTCGCCTTTTTCCGGGGCATCAATGTCGGTGGCAACAATCCGCTTCCGATGAAGACGCTTGTTGCAGCCCTTGATAGCATCGGGGCGCGGAAGGTGCGGACATATATCCAGAGTGGCAACGCCGTGTTTGAAAGTGCCGAAATGAATTTGGCCCATCTTTCCAGGCAACTTTCCGCTGAGATCAACAAGCGTTGCAGCTTCGAGCCGCATGTTCACATCCTCACTCTCGAAGCACTTTCCAAAGCCATCGTGGAGAATCCATTTCCGGATGCCGTGACCGACCCGAGTAGCTTGCACCTCGGCTTTCTCTCTTCGTCACCAAAGAGTCCCAATCTTGAGAAGCTTGCCACCCTGAAAAAGGTTAGCGAGCGCTTTCTTTTGGTCGAGGGCGTGTTTTACCTCCACGCGCCGGAGGGAGTGGGTCGGTCAAAGCTCGCTGCAAACGCCGAGAGACTCCTGGGTGTTCCCATGACCGATCGCAATTGGAAAACGGTTTGCAAAGTCATGGAAATGGCGGGGTCGTAATGGTGGCGCCTTACCAATCAATCGAGCGGCCTCGCGCATAAAGCCGCGCGAGGCCGCTCATTTCAGACGCCATGCATCTCAAGCAGCCGATTTCTTCGGCTGACCATATCTTTTAATCGGCATCCAGCGATTTGTAGCCCTGGCCCGATGCTGTCAGGAGATTGGCACGATCTCCTTGCCGTAGGGGAAGAAGGCCAGCCCGGCCAGCTTGATGTGCTGCAGGGCGAACGGGATGCCGATGATGGTGATGGCGCACAGCACCGCTGACACCAGATGTCCCAGGGCCAGCCACCAGCCGAACAGGATGGCCCAGATCAGATTGCCCAGGGCGCTGATGCCGCCACCCAGCGTTCCCGCCGGTTTGTCGGCCACCTTGCGCCCGAAGGGCCAGAAGCTGAAGGTGCCGATGCGAAACGCGGCGATGGCCCAGGGCAGGCCGATGATGGTGATGGCGCAGACGAGCGCCGTGAACCACCAGGCCAGGCCCATGACAAAGCCGCCGAGCACGAACCACAGGATGTTGCCGATCAGTCGCATGTTTCAATCCGCGCCCGGCAGCACCAGGCGAAATGACCCGAACACAAAAATCAAACCCTCTTGTGGCTGCATTGTGCGTGAACCCAGTGACCGGCTGGCCCACGGTTTGCAATGACAGGGGCAGAAGTCCTGCCGGATGACGGGTCGAGAGGCAGCAAACAGGGGTTTTTCCCGTGATTGCGTCAATCGCCCGACGGCAGGGGAGCCCAACGTCAGGAAACCGTCGCCATCATGTCGCCCTCAGCCTTGCCCGATCCTTTGAGCTGGACCGAATTGCTGCGTGTCTTCGGCGGTCTGGTGGCGGTCATTGCGGTGTTCGTCGCCGCGCTGTGGCTGCTCAAGCGCCTGCAGCCCGGCATGCGCACGCCGAATGGGCCGATGCGGGTGCTGTCCACCCTCAGTCTGGCCCCGCGCGAGCGTCTGCTGCTGGTGCAGGTCGGGGAACAGCAATTGCTGCTGGGTTCGAGCGCCCAGGGGTTGAACTGCCTGCATGTGCTGAGCACCCCCATCGCCCTGGATCCGCCGCAGACGGGGCAGGGCTTAAGCGCGGCGCTGCCCGCGACCTTCCCTGAATGGTTGCGGCGCGCTGCCGAGCAGCGCGGAAAGGCCAAGCCATGAAGGCCCGCATGAGCCGAGCGGACTTGCGGTCTGTGGCGCGCTGGCTGCCGCGCGGTCTCGCGGGCGCATGGCTGCTCGTGCCGCTGTGGGCGAGCGCGCAGGTGTTGCCCGCTTTTACCTCCACGCCCGCAGCGGGTGGTGGCACCGAATACAGCTTGAGCGTGCAGACCCTGCTGTTCATGACGGCGCTGGTGTTCCTGCCGGCCATGCTGCTGATGATGACGGCGTTCACCCGCATCGTCATCGTGCTGTCGCTGCTCAAGCAGGCGCTGGGCACGACCACGGTGCCGCCCAGCCAGGTCATCGTCGGGCTGTCGCTGTTTCTCACCTTCTTCGTCATGAGCCCGGTGCTCAATCAGGTCAATGACGTGGCGGTCAAGCCGCTGATGGACAACCAGATCTCCATGCAGCAGGCGCTGCAGAGCGGCGCCGCGCCGCTGCGCACTTTCATGCTGGGGCAGACGCGGCAGGAAGACCTGGCGCTGTTCGTCAAGCTCTCGGGCCACAAGGCGCTGGACAAGCCGGAAGACACGCCCATGACGCTGCTGATCCCGGCCTTCGTGACCTCGGAGCTGAAGACGGCCTTCCAGATCGGCTTCGTCATCTTTATTCCCTTTTTGATCATCGACATGGTGGTGGCGGCGGTGCTGATGTCGATGGGGATGATGATGCTGTCGCCCGTCACCGTGTCGTTTCCGCTCAAGCTCATGCTGTTCGTGCTGGTGGGCGGGTGGGAGTTGGTGATCGGCTCCCTGGTGCAGAGTTTCAGCCATTGACCGCGAGGCCGCGATGACCCCCGAATCCATTACCACCCTCGCCCAGCAGGCCCTGTGGGTGACCTTTCTCGTGGCGCTTCCCCTGCTGGGCGTGGCGCTGGTCGTGGGCCTGGTGGTGAGCCTGATCCAGGCGGCGACCCAGCTCAACGAAATGACCCTGAGCTTCGTGCCCAAGGTGCTGGCCATGGGGCTGGCCGGGGTGTTTGCCGGGCCGTGGATGCTGCATGTGATGATGGATTTCACCATCCGTCTGTTCGAGAGCATTCCGCATCTCATCAGCGGCGGTTGACGCTGCCGCATCTGCCATGATCCATTTCACCAGCACCCAGGTCGAGCTGTGGATCGGCGCGTTCTTCTGGCCGTTCGTGCGGGTGCTGGCCATGCTGTCGGCCGCGCCGGTGTTCGGCATGGGCAATATGCCCACGTTGCTGCGCATCGGGCTGGCGGTGCTGATGGCCGTGGCCATCGCGCCGGCGCTTCCGGCCATGCCTCCGGTGCAGTTCGGCACGGCCACGGCGTGGATGCTCCTGCTGCAGCAGATGCTGGTGGGCGGAGCCATCGGGCTGTCGATGACCCTGATCCTCACCGCGGTGCAGTTCGCCGGCGGCGTGATCGGCCTGCAGATGGGCATGGGCTTTGCCACCCTGTTCGATCCGGTTCAGGGCGTGCAGGTCACCAGTCTGATGAGCTTCCTCAACATGATCACCTTGCTGCTGTTCCTCGCGGTCAACGGGCACCTGGTGTTGCTGGCGGTCATCGCCCGCAGTTTCACGCTGCTGCCGGTCGCGCCCAATCTCGGGCTGACGGCGCAGACCTGGTACGCCCTGGCGCAGGGCGGCGGGGCGATTTTCAGCCTGGGGCTGGCCCTGGCGGCGCCGGTCGTCGGGGTGTTGCTCATCGCCAACCTGGGGCTGGGTGTATTGACCAAGCTGGCGCCGCAGCTCAATCTGTTTGCCGTGGGTTTTCCGATGTTCTTCATCATGGGCTTTCTGGCGCTGTATCTGGTCATGCCGGTGATGCAGAACGTGGTGCAGCATCTGGTGGACGTGGGCCTGAGCCTGTCGAGCCAGGTGCTGCAGCAGGGCGGCGCGCGGTAGGAGCACCGAACATGAGAGTCAACCATGGCTGAAGACAGCGCCCAGGACAAAGACTTACCGGCCTCGCAGAAGCGCAAGCAGCAGGCGCGCGAGAAGGGGCAGGTGGCGCGCTCGCGCGATCTCACCTCCAGCCTGCTGCTTTTGGGCATGGCGGCGGTGGTCTATGTCGCGGGCGGCTGGTTTTTCGACATGGGGCGCGAATTGCTGCACACCGGGCTGACGGTGTCGGCGGCGGCTTCGCAAGACCCCACGGCCATGTTGCAGGCGGCGGGCAAGGTGATGGTGATCGGCCTCATGGTCCTGGTGCCCGTGCTGGCCTTCACCTTCGTGGCCAGCGCCGCGGGCGGCGTGGCCATGGGCGGCTGGGTGTTCAGCACGGAGGCGCTGGCGCCGGATTTCAGCCGCCTCGATCCGGTCAGCGGATTGCAGCGCATGTTCTCCATCCACGGTCTGGGCGAACTGGGCAAGGCGCTGCTCAAGGCCGTCGTCATCGCGGTGATCGGGGGCATCGTGCTGTGGAATCAGCGCGGCGCCCTGCTGGGGCTGCTGCAGGTGGAGCCCGACCTGGCGCAGATTCAGCTCGGCCAGATTACGGCGCATGCCTTTCTGTGGATGGCCGCGGGCACGCTGCTGGTGGCCGCGGTGGACGTGCCGTGGCAGCTGTTCCAGATGAACAAGAAGCTCAAGATGAGCCGCCAGGACCTGCAGGATGAAATGCGCGAGAGCGAAGGCAATCCGCAAATCAAGCAGAAGATGCGGGCGCTGCAACGCGAGCGTGCGCGCCAGCGCATGATGGCGGCCGTGCCCAAGGCGGATGTGGTCGTGACCAACCCGACGCACTACGCGGTGGCGCTGGCCTACGAAGAGGGCCGGAACCGCGCCCCCGTGGTGCTGGCCCTGGGCGCCGATCTGGTGGCGGCCCGCATCCGCGAGGTGGCGGCCGAGCACGGCGTGCCGGTCATCGAGGCGCCGCCGCTGGCGCGGGCGCTGTTCCATCACGCCGAACTGGAGCAGGAAATTCCCGTGGCCTTGTACAACGCCGTCGCGCTGCTGCTGGCCTATGTGTTCCAGCTGCGCGCAGCCCCGCAGATCGCTCAGGCGCCGGACGACTGGGCGATTCCCGCAGACTTTGCAGTGAACGAGTAAACCGCCATGGCGACCTCCGCTTCCTCCCAACCTTCCGGCCTGCCCGCCTGGCGCACCTTGCTGCGGCGCATGGACTGGCGCATGCTCACCGCCCCCATTCTGGTGGTGCTCATCCTGATGATGCTGGTGGTGCCCCTGCCCACCTTGCTGCTGGACATGCTGTTCACCTTCAACATCGTGTTGTCGCTGATCATCATGCTGGTCACGCTGTATCTCACCCGGCCGCTGGATTTCTCGGCGTTTCCCACCGCGCTGCTGTTCACCACGCTGCTGCGGCTGTCGCTCAACGTGGCCGCGTCCCGCGTCATCCTGCTGCACGGGCAGAACGGCGAGGGCGCCGCAGGGGCCGTGATCGAGTCGTTCGGCAAGTTCGTGGTGGGCGGCAACTACGCGGTGGGCATCATCGTGTTCGCCATTCTGGTGGTGATCAACTTCGTGGTGATCACCAAGGGGGCAGGGCGCATCGCTGAAGTGAGCGCCCGCTTCACCCTCGACGCCATGCCGGGCAAGCAGATGGCCATCGACGCCGACCTCAACGCCGGCCTGATCGATCAGGAAGAGGCGCGCAAGCGCCGCGCCGACGTGGCCCAGGAAGCCGACTTCTACGGCGCGATGGACGGCGCCAGCAAGTTCGTGCGCGGCGACGCGGTGGCGGCCATTCTCATTCTGTTCATCAACCTGATCGGCGGTCTGATCATCGGCGTCTTCATGCACGGTCTGGGTCTGGGCGAAGCCGCGCAGAACTACACCCTGCTGTCCATCGGCGATGCGCTGGTGTCGCAGATTCCGGCTCTGGTCATTTCCATGGCCGCGGGCATCGTCATCAGCAATGTGTCCACCGGGCAGGACATCGGGCGGCAACTGGTCGGCCAGTTGTTCACCCACCCGCGGGTGCTTGCCATCACCGCGGGCATTCTGGGCCTGATCGGTCTGGTTCCGGGCATGCCCCACCTGGCCTTTCTGGGGGCTGCCGCCGTCTTGGGCGGGGTGCTGTGGTGGCAGCACAAGCGGCAGCAGGCGACCGCCGCGCAGGCCCAGGCCGCGCCGGAGGCGGCGGCGCCGACCGAGCCCGAGGAGGTGAGCTGGGAGCAGATCGAGCCGGTGGACACGCTATCGCTGGACGTGGGCTACCGCCTCATTCCGCTGGTCGACCGCAATCAGGGCGGCGAGCTGCTCGGGCGCATCCGCGGCGTGCGCAAGAAATTCGCGCAGGAGATGGGCTTTCTCGTCGCCTCGGTGCATATCCGCGACAACCTCGAACTGCGGCCCGGCGGCTACCGCATCGCCCTCAAGGGCGTGGATGTGGGCAGCGGCGAAATCTTTCCCGACCTGCTCATGGCCATCAACCCCGGGCAGGTGATGGGCGATCTGCAGGGCACGCCCACCAAGGATCCGGCCTTCGGCCTGCCCGCGGTGTGGATCAACAAGGAGCAGCGCGAGCGGGCGCAGACCCTGGGCTATACCGTGGTCGACCCCAGCACGGTACTGGCCACGCATCTGCACCATCTGTTGCAGACCCATGCCGCCGAGCTTCTGGGGCGCGAGGAAGTCGAGGGGCTGCTGGCGCACCTGTCCAAGCGGTCGCCCAAGCTGGTGGAAGACCTGGTGCCCAAGCTCATCTCCGCCGACCGGCTGCGCAAGGTACTGCAGAACCTGCTGACCGAGGGCGTGCCCATCCGCGACATGCGAACCATTGCCGAAGTGCTGGCCGAGCATGCCGCGCAGGTGAACGACACCGACGAACTCACCGCGCGGGTGCGGCTGGCGCTGGGCGCCTACATCGTGCAGAGCCTGTCGCCGAATGGGCAGGAACTCTCCGCCGCGGTGCTCGACGGCCAGCTGGAACAGATTCTGCTTTCCAGCCTGCGCGCCGACCCGCAGCAGGCCGCGGTCGAACCCGGGCTGGCGCAGCGCCTGATGGACAAGGCGCGCGATCTGATGCAGCGGATGGAAGCGCAGGGCGCGACCGGCGTGCTGCTGGTGAGCGCGCCGCTGCGGCAGTTTCTTGCCCGACTGCTGGCGCGCAGTGCGCCGCGGCTGCGCGTGCTGTCCTATGCTGAAATTCCCGACCAGAAACAGGTCAAGGTCACCGCCACGCTGGGCGCATAAAAGCTGGAGCCTCAATCGTGAAAATCAAACGCTACACCGGAACCCATACCCGCGAAGTGCTGACCCGCATCCGCAACGACCTCGGCGCCGATGCGGTGATCCTGTCGAATCGGGAAATCGTCGGCGGCGTCGAATTAATGGCGGCGGTCGACTTCGATGCCAGCCGGTTTCCGTCGGAGGAGCATGAGCCCGATGCAACCGCGTCGGCCACAGCTCCCCACCCCAACCCTCCCCACAAGTGGGGAGGGAGCGAACCGTCCCCCGCGCAGGACGGCGCTGCCGAATCGCCGACTGGCGAGAAGACCACCTCTCCGATCCACGGAGGACGTCCGGAAGGGCATCCGAAACAAGCGCCAGGCGCAGCTTTCACCTCCCCCACCCGTGGGGGAGGCTGGGAGGGGGAGGACCGTGCCGCCCAAAAGCCGTCCGGCGATCTGCCCTTGCCCGCAGTGGCGCGCGTCGCGGCGCCTGCAGGCGGAAGTCCCGTCGTGAAGGCGGCGCCGATGGCGCCGATCACCCTGGAGCAGAAGGACGCTGCCGCCCTGGCTGTCGCGCCGAGGCTTCCCGCGCAACCTGTCGGCCGAGCCGACGTCCCCCCGTCTCGGCCCGATCGCCACGCCGAGCCGAAAGACGAGCTGGGCGCCATGCGCCACGAATTGCAGGATCTGCGCCAGTGGATGCAGTCTCAGATGTCGGGCCTGGCCGATGCCGGGCCGCTCACCCCGACGGGCGAGCAGTTGCAGGCCCTGGGTTTTTCCACCGCGCGGGCACGGCAACTGGGCAGCCAGGCCTTGAATCTGCGCGGTGCGCTGGCCGCGTATCTCGGCAAGGGCTTGCAGGTGGCGGCCGATCCGGTGTCGGCGGCTGGCATTTATGCCCTGGTCGGTCCGACAGGGGCCGGCAAAACCACCACCATCGCCAAGCTCGCCGCGCGTCTGGTGCTGCGCCACGGCACCGGGGCGGTGGCGCTGATCACCACCGATACCTACCGCATCGGCGGTGTGGAACAACTCAAGATCTACGGCCGCATTCTGGGGGTGCCCGTGGCGGTGGCGCGCGACGGCGAGGAGCTGCAGCAGCATCTGCGCGATTTTGCCGACCGGCGCTATGTGCTGATCGACAGCATCGGCCTGAGCCCGCGCGACGTGCGCATGGCCGAGCAGATGCAGTGGCTGCAGGCGCTGGGCGATGGGGTCACCCGCCTGCTGGTGGTGGGCGCGGGCCTGGCGCCTTCGGCGTATGCCGAGCTCTGGGCGCTTTACCGGCGCCTGCCTGTTGCGGCGGCCATTCTCACCAAGCTCGACGAGAGCCCGAGCTTCGGCGCCGCGCTGCAATGGCTGGTGGAAAGCAGCGTGCCGCTATGGTTCTACACCGACGGGCAGCGCGTGCCGGAAGACCTGCACGTGCCGTCGCTGGCTAAGATCACGGCTTTGCTGGAACACGACCCTGTGACCCGTTTCGACTCCGCCCCCGTCATGCCCGCTGCCGTCGCTGCGGCTTCGGCGGCGGCATCTCCTTCCGCTTGACTCTCATTCCGGACCGCATCATGGATCAAGCCGAAGGACTGCGCCGCCTGCAGCGCCCCCCGACCAAGGTCATCACCGTCGCCAGCGGCAAGGGCGGGGTGGGCAAGACCAATGTGGTCGCCAATCTGGCCATCACCCTGGCGCGTGGCGGCCAGCGGGTGATGGTGTTCGATGCCGACCTGGGGCTGGGCAACATCGACATCCTGCTGGGACTTACGCCGCGCTACAACATCAGCCATGTGCTGTCGGGCGAGAAGCAGCTCAGCGACGTGCTGGTGCGCGGCCCGCAGGACATTCTGGTGCTGCCCGCCTCCAGCGGCGTGGCCGGGATGGCCGCGCTCGACGTGGCCACCCAGTCGCGGCTGATCGACGCGGTCAGCAGCATGGACATTCCGCTCGACTACCTGCTGGTGGACTGTGCCGCCGGCATCGCGGGCGATGTGCTCACGTTCAGCCGCGCCGCGCAGGATCTCATCGTTGTGCTGAACAACGAGCCCGCCTCGGTGGCCGATGCCTACGCGCTCATCAAAGTGCTCAGCAAGCATCACGGGCTCAAGCGCTTTCACCTGCTGCCGAACATGGTGCGCGATGCGCGCGAGGGCCAGGCGCTGTTCGCCAAGATCACCGGCGTGGCCGATCGCTACCTCGACGTCTCGCTCGATCTGCTGGGCAGCATTCCGCTGGACGCGGCGCTGCGCGCGGCGGTGCGCAGCCAGCGCGCCGTGGTCGAATCGGCGCCGCAGAGCGCCGCCGCCGCCGCCTTTGCCGCGCTGGCCGCCCGGGTGAAAAACTGGCCGCTGCCGCAGGGGCCGAGCGGCCGCATCGAATTCTTCATGCAGCAGTGGCTGCGGGCAGAGCAGGCCGCTTGATGCGCGCTGCACCGACAACACGGCCCCCGATCGGATGAAACCCGGCCTCTATCCCGCCCCCGAAACCCGCGAGGAGCGCCTTGCCAAGCATCTGCCCATGGTGCGGCGCATCGCGGGCCAGATGGCGGCGCAACTGCCGGCCTCGGTCGATTTCTCCGATCTGGAACAGGCGGGCATGATCGGCCTCTGGGACGCGCTCGACCGCGGTGAAATGCAGTCGCCCGCGCAGTTTGCCACCTACGCGGCCATCCGCATCCGCGGCGCGATCTACGACGAGCTGCGCAAGCTCGACTGGCTGCCCCGCCGCAGCCGCGCCAAGGAGCGCCAGATCGAGCGCACCGAGGCGCTGCTCACCCAGCGTCTGGGCCGTCACCCCATCGATGCCGAGATCGCTGCGCATCTGGGCTGGGAGCTGGCCGAGTATTACGACGCGCTGGCCGAGACCAGCATGCAGCTGGTCTACCTCGAAGACCTCACCCACGACGACGGCAGCTCCGTGGCCGACCGCAAGGCCGACGAGGCCAGCCTGCTGCCCGAAGACCTGCTGCAGGACGCCGAGCTGGAGCGCGATCTGCAGGCCGCCATCCGCGATCTGCCCGAGCGCGAGAAGCTGGTGCTGTCGTTGTATTACCAGGAAGACCTGCAGCTCAAGGACATCGGGCGCGTGCTCGAAGTGAGCGAGTCTCGGGTCAGTCAGCTCATGAAACAGGCGGTCATGCGGCTGAGGGCGCGGCTGCAGGCGCATCAGGCGCCAGCCGGCGGAGCGAGCCGCCGCGCCGCGCGATAACAAGCCATACAGGGACGGGGAATCTTCATGGATATTCTGAGTGTCATCGGCATCGTGGTTGCGCTGGGCTCCATCCTGCTGGGGCAGATGCTCGAAGGCGGCCACATCAGCTCCATCATCCAGGGCACGGCGTTTCTCATCGTCATGGGAGGGACCACGGGGGCCACCATGCTGCAGTTCCCGCTCAAGGTGTTCATGCGGTCGCTCAAGATGCTGCCTTGGGTGGTGCTGCCGCCGAAGGGTGACCCGCAGGAGACCATCAAGCAGATCCTCGAATGGAGCGACACCGCGCGCAAAAACGGGCTGCTCGCACTCGAAGCCGTGGTCGAGTCGGTGCCCGATCCGTTCGTGAAGAAAGGCCTGCAGATGCTGGTGGACGGCACCGATCCAGAGAAGATCCGCTCCACCCTGGAGCAGGAAATTGGAGCTGTGGAACATCACGACACGCAGGCCGCCAAGGTCTATGAATCGTCGGGCGGCTATTCCCCCACCGTGGGCATTCTCGGTGCCGTGCTCGGCCTGATCCACGTGATGGAAAACCTGGCCGATCCGAGCAAGCTCGGGGGCGGCATCGCCGTGGCCTTCGTCGCCACGGTGTACGGCGTGGGCGCGGCCAATCTGTTTTTTCTGCCGGTGGCCAACAAGCTCAAGGGCATCGTGCACAATCGCGCCAAATTGCAGGAAATGCAGGTGGATGGCCTGGTGGCGATCGCCGAGGGTGAAAACCCGCGCATCATCGAGGGCCGTCTGCAAAGCTATTTCGCGCATTGAGGCAACGCCGAACAGGCGCCCGCCGCGCGGCGGGCGGCAGAGCCCGGCGTGTCATGACCCGGGCCTGCCGGAAGGAGCGTGAAGATGGACGAGGCGACGATCAATCCGGTGGGGGCCTATGACCCGGTTTCCCGGCTGCCCGATGGCGGCGGTCGAGGACGGCAAGATTCGCCCGGGCGCAAACCGGGGCCGGGGCGCACGCCCCCCGAGGATTCCACGCCTTCGAGCCAGCCCGATGCGCCCCCGGCCGCGACGCCCGATCCCGACGCGCCCCGCGGCAGGTACATTGATGACCGCGCCTGAGCCCGGCTCCACCTGAACCTCTTTTCCGTCTGCCCACTTTTCGCGCCATCATGACCCTCATCCTTCTCGTCTTCGCCGCGCTGATCGTGGCCCTGCAGATCGCGCTGACCCTCACCCTCAAGCGCATGCTCGACCTGCTCGCGGCCACGCGCGATCAGGTCCACGGTCTTCAATTGCGCGTCCAGACCCTGGAGCAGGAGCGCGACGCGGCGACGCCGCCGCCTTCGGCGCTGTTCACCTTGGCGCCACGCGCGGAGGCGGCGCCCGAGCCGGTATCGGTTTCGATCCCCGACCCGGTCTCCCCCGCGTCCGCGGTCGAAACCGTCGGGCTCTCCGATTTTCCGGTGCTGCACGAATCGGCCGATCTGCCTTCCGCTGACGAGGTGGGCGCGAAAGTGCGCAACCTGGCCCGCCAAGGCCTGCCCGTGCGTGAAATCGCCGAGCGCTGCGGTCTGAGCGAAGCCGAGGCGGAGCTGATCATCCACCTGCGCCAGGAGCCGGTCTGAGGCCATGAGCGCGCCGGGCCGCCCCAAGCGCTCATCCCGCAGCGCGCAGCGCGGAGGGTCGTCCTGTGAGCGCGCCGGGCCGCCCCAAGCGCTCATCCCGCAGCGCGCAGCACGGAGGTTCGTCCTGTGACCGCGCCGGGCCGCCCCAAGCGCTCATCCCGCAGCGCGCAGCGCGGAGGGCATTGACGTGAGCCTGCCGCCGGTTCTGAGCGGCGTTGCCACGGTTTCCCCCGTTGGATCGACTGGCCCCGCCCGCGCCGAGAGCGGTGCTTTCTCGGCAGCGCCGGGCACCGCCTTCGAGGCCGAAGTCGTGCAGGTTCAGCCGGTGGCTTCAGGGGCCTCGGCGGCAGCGGGCGCCGCAGCCGACGGACGCATGCAGACCCAGGTGATGCTGCGTCTGGGCAACGCGCTGGTCGCCGCGACCCTGCCCGGCACGGCGCCCCAGGTCGGCTCGCGTCTGCCGCTCATCTATCTCGGTTCGCAGAACGGTCAGGCGCAGTTTCTGCTGGCGCCGCAGCAAGGACAGACGGCGGCCGTGCAGGCGCAGTTGTCCGGTCCCGGGCAGTTGCTCGGTCTGTTGCAGCAGATGCAGGCGGCCAGCGTTTCGCAGGCGGGCGCGGGGGCCGCAGGCGCACCCGGCGCGCGTTCTGCAGCCGCGACGCCCGTGTGGCCTGACCCCACGATGCCCACGCCCCAGGCGGCGCAACGGCTCGCAGGCGCGCTGAGCGACAGCGGGCTGTTCTACGAAAGTCATCTGGGCGCGTGGGCGCAGGGCCAGCAGCCGCTGTCGGTGCTGTTGGCGCAGCCGCAGGGCAGGCTCTCGCCTCTGCTGCAGACGACGCCTGCGCCGCAGACCACGGCTTCTCCGTCGGCCACGCCCAACTCACAGCCCAGTGCCTCGACGGCGACTTCGACGGCGAGCCCTGCGCCGCAGATGCCGGACGTTGTGCCGATCCCTCGGCATGCCGCCCTGGCGGCGTACAGCACGGTTCAGAGCGGGCCGCAGGTCGCGAGCGATCCGGCCGCGCTGGCCTCACGCCTGCCCGCCGAGCTGCACGGCGTGGTCCAGCAACAGCTGCAGGCGCTGATGCAGGGGCAGGTGATTTGGGAAGGGCTGCTGTGGCCGGGCCAGACCGCGCGCTGGAGTCTGCGGCCCGATCCGGAAGATCGCGGCAGACCGCAGACGCCCGCCGAACGTCCGTGGAGTACCCAGATCGACCTCGACCTGCCGCAGCTCGGCCCGGTGCAGGCCCGGCTACGGCTGGACGGGCACCGCGTGGATGTGGTGCTTCGCCACGACACCAAGGCGCAGGAGCGTGTCGATGCGGCCTTGCCGCAGTTGCGCAGGGCCTTGCAGACGGCGGGTCTGGAGGTGGGTGTGCTTCAACTGGATCGGTCTTCCGGGGGAGAACCGGCGTGAGCACGCAGCCGCCGCCAGAGAATAGGCCGCGTGCCGAGCGGCGCCAGGCCGTGGCGCTGCGCTACGACGCCGATGCGGCGGGGGCGCCTGAAGTCGTCGCCAAAGGACAGGGCTTGATGGCCGAGGCGATTGTGGCCCGCGCCAGGGAGGCCGGCGTGTATGTGCACGAGTCGCCGCAATTGGTGCAACTGCTCATGGCCGTGGATCTCGACAGCCAGATTCCCCCGGCGCTGTATACCGCCGTGGCCGAGCTGCTGGCCTGGCTTTGGCGGCTCGAGTCCGCGTCGGCGCCCCCGGAGCCTCCGACTTTACATTTGCCTGGATCGACCTGAAATACGATGCCGTAGAAACAAATCTACAAACTAAGAATTCCTCCCATGACCACCATTGCCGATCAGGCGCGCGCCACGCTCAAGCGCTTGCTCGAACTCAAGCTTCAGCCCACCCCGGACAACTATCGGCGAGTCTTCGAGAGCCTCCAGGATGGGGCCTTGCCGCCATCCGAACCCTTGGCGGCGCCGCACTCGGCGCCAAACCCGGAGCCCGCAGACTGGGGCCGCTCCTTGCAGCGGCTGATCGAACAATGGGAGCGTTCGCAGCAGGGGCTGTCGCAACTGCAGAAGCGTCAGCAGCTCGGCCATCTGGGCAGCCTGCCTTCGGCCGATGCGCTCTGGGCCGAATTTGGGCAACTGCTCGATCGCTGGAGCGCGCTGCCCGCACGCAACGGAAGCCCGCCCGCATCCCGCCCGATCGAGCTGCGCGAGGCCGATACCCGGCGCGACGGGAGTGATTGGCGTGCCTTGCTGTTGCAGAGCCTCAAACATGGCGTGCAACCTTTCTGCGATCCCAGCGGTGCCCAGCCTCTGCTGCGGGCGCTGATCGCCGCGGTGGACGATGCGGCCGCGCAGCCCTCCGAGCTGGGAGCGCAGGCGCGCGAGGTCTGGCTGGCCATCGACCGCGAACGGTCCAGCGAAGACGCGGTGCGCAACGGCCTGATCGAGCTGGTCAAGCTGCTGCTCGGGCATCTTGGCGATCTCGTGCCCCAGGCCTGGGTGGGCGTGCAGGCCACGGCCATCAGCGAGCAGTTGCAGCAGCCGCTCGAACCCGAGCGCATCGAGCAGGCGCAGAACGCGGTGCGCGATCTTCTGGTGCGCCACAGCGTGCTGCGCAAGAGCGAAGACGACGCGCACAACACCGCCAAGGCGCTGATCGACCTGCTGGTGCGCAAGCTGGGCGACTATGCGGCAGAAGGGGGCGAGTACAACCAGCGCATGGAAGGTCGGCTGAACCAACTGCAGAGCAGCCGCGAGTGGGACGAAATCCGCGATCTGGTGCAGGACGTGCTCGAAGACAGCCGCAGCATGCAGAAGCGCAGCGGCGAGCTTGGCGTGCATCTGGCCGAGGCCCAGCGTCAGGCCCAGGCGGCGCAGGAGCGCATTCGCTCGCTGGAGGGCGAGCTGGAGCAGGCCAGCCAGCAGTTGCAGGAAGATCCGCTCACCGGCGCGCTCAACCGTCGCGGTCTCGATGCCGAGTTCAGCCGCATGCAGTTGCGCGCCGTGCATCAGCACGCGCCGCTGACGCTGGCGCTGCTCGATCTCGATCATTTCAAGGCGGTGAACGACACCCATGGCCACGATACGGGCGACGAGGTTCTCAAGGCCCTGGTCACGCTGGCCCGCCGCCTGGTCAGACCCAGCGACCGCGTGGCCCGCATGGGAGGCGAAGAGTTCATGCTCATGCTGCCGGACACGCCGGTTCAGCAATCGCTGGTGGTGGTGCAACGCCTGCTGGCCGCGTTCAGCGACCAGACCCTGGTGCACGATGCGGGCGGGCGCCGCATTCCTCTGAGCTTCAGCGCCGGGGTCGGCGAACTGTGCCCCGGAGAAGACTTCGCGGCGGTCTATCAGCGCGTCGACGCGGCCTTGCTGCAGGCCAAGCAGGCGGGGCGCAAACGGGTCGAATTCGCCGTGCCCTGCGACGGTGCCAAGGCAGGTGGAAGCCTGCCCAAAAGCGCGTTGCGCTACTTCACGCTGCGGGGCTGAACGGCCGCCGGGGTCAGCCCCGCGGGTCGCCGCGCCCGCATTCCAGGCGGGAGATGAACACGTCTTTGCCCGCATCTTCCGGTCGCTGGCCCGCATGGCAGGTCTGGACCTCGCAGGTGAAGTGCGCCAGCGTGCCGAGTTCCTCCAGCACCTGCCCCACCGTCAGGCCCATGCCCGGATCGAGGGGAAAGTCGGTCAGCACCACCCAGCGTGGCCCGTCCTGCCCGACTAAAGTGCCTGAACCCAGCACGCGAGCCTCGGGCCAGAAGGTGCGGATGATCACCGGGCGGGGCTGAAACAGGCCGGGACGGGCCAGCCGAGCCCAGTCGGCCTGCTTGAGCAGCGCGTCGACCGGATCGGTCGCATGGCTTCGGAAAACCGCGCTGTCCTCGGAAGGGTTGTGGTTCATGGTGCGGCCTGCGGTCAATGCAGTCGCGAAGGCGGCTGCTGGGTGAGTGGACTCCATTCGGCCCGATGGCGTTCCGCATGGGCACGCACCCAATTCAGCGCCCGCTGGCCCAGCTCGGTCTGCGGCTCCGAGGCCTGGGTGACGCAGAGAAAGGTCCGCAGCCAGCCCGGCACCTCGCTGGCGGGCATCGGCTTGGCCAGCGCATAGCCCTGACCGACATCGGCGCCCAGCACCGCGGCGACTTCCACCAGGGCAGGCGTTTCGAGCCCTTCGACCACGACCTTCAGCCCCAGGGCCTGGGTCATGCGCACCAGGGCGCCAATGAAACCGATCATGCCGTCCGCCTCGGATTGCGCCTCCGAAGGAATCTGACGCACCAGACCCTGATCGATCTTGACCGTGTCGAACGGCAGGGTGCGCAGGCGCAGCAGGCTGCTGTAGCCGCTGCCCAGATCGTCCATCACCAGCCGCACGCCGGTCTGGGCCAGGCTGCGCACGGCGCGGTCACGTTCGGCATCGTTCTGAAAGTCGGCATCTTCCAGGATCTCCAACCTGAGCCGCTCCGGTGCGATGTGCCGGGCGCGCAGGGCGTCGGCCACCCAGCGGGCGCACTCGGGCATGAGCAAAACCTCCAGGGGCAGGTTGACCGAGAGATCGAGCGGGTGATCGGCCGCATCCCACTGGGTCAACTGGTTCAGCGCCTGCTCGAGCCCGAGGGTGAACAGACGGGTGAGTTCGGAGGCGCCAAAGGAGGGCAAAAACTGTCCTGGGCCGATCAGCCGACCGTCGTCGAGACGCAGGCGGGCCAGGGCTTCCATCGCGGTGGGTTTGCCATCGGACAGATTCACCAGGGGCTGGTAGTGCATTTCCAGGCCGCCGCTGAACAGCCGGTGCCGCCAGGCACGGCGGTCACGAACCGGCAGGAGGGCGGTCTCCCGCCGTGTCATGAGCCCGTAGAGCCCGCGTTCGAACAATTGTTCGAGGCCGCGCAGGAAGCTGAGCATGCTCTGGGTGTTGAACATGCCGGGGTAGCGTCCGTACAGACCCATGACCGCGAGCATGCGGCCGCGGCTGTCCTTCACCGGCACGGCGGCCGAGCTGCGAATGCCCACGCTGTGGGCGGCCGCACGCCAGGGGGCCATGCGGGGGTCGGTGACGTAGCTGGCGTTGGTTTCGATCTGTTCGCTGCGCCAGCTGCGCGGGTGCGGGGTCTGGCCGAATTCGCTCCTGGGGTCGATGGCGAGATTGGCCATGTCGACCTGTTCCAGGGCTTGCCAGTAGTCGTCGAACATGCCGGCGGTGAACTCAGGCACGAACTCGCCCTGCGCATCAGGCTTGTAGATGACGGTGGCGGCCATGCCGGGCAGCTCGACGACCGAGTCGAGCACGGTGCGCGCCAGATCGGCCCATTGCGTCAGCTCGGGCTGCATCTGTTCCAGCCCGAACAGCATCTGCTGGTACTGGTCGCGCAGGGTCTGGGCGCCCTCGCTTTGCCATTGAAGTTCGCGCTGCAGCCGCGCGGTGACCAGCTGCCCGAGAAGGGCGCGGTCTTGTCCGCGCGCCGGGGCCTCGGCCATCAGATCATGCAGGCTCTGCAGATAGCTGCCCATGCTGTTGACCAGCGCTCCCGTGTTGAGACCGACCAGGGCGTGAACGCCGCCGGTTCGCCGCGCGTCGTCCTGGTGGGTTTCAGCCGACAGTTCGGGCAGCAGAATCTGACGGAGCCGAAGACTCTGCCGCTCGCTCAACTGAGCCATCTCCTCGGGCGAAAGCGCCGCCAGCAAGGCCGCCGCCTCGGGGTCTTGCCCGAGCGTGGCGTAGAAGCGATCGACGAAGGCCGTGGCCTTGCTCGTGAGCAGGTCGCCGACCAGGCCGAGCAGCCGCGCCGCGCCGTCTCCGTAGGGGTCGATCTGCACCGGCAGGTCGGCCGGCTTGCCCGCGACGTGCTCCACGCTGTCGTTCCAGCGTTGCCACCAGATCGTCCGGTCGCGCTTGTGCGCCTTGCTGGCATAGAGTGCCGCATCGGCATGGCGCAGCAGCACCTCGGCCTGGGCGTCGTCGTCCGGGTAGAGCGTCACACCCAGGCTCATGCCGACCTTGGCCATGACACCGTCGCCCAGATCGAACGGGATTTCGACCGCGCTGTGGATGCGGTCGAGCACGATGGGCAGATCGCCGGCCTGCGCCACGCCTTCGAGCACCAGCACGAACTCGTCGCCGCCCAGCCGGGCCACCAGATCGGTTTCGCGCACCGCGACCCTCAGACGTTCGCCCAGCTGGCGCAGCAGCTGGTCGCCCGCAGCGTGGCCGTGGGTATCGTTGACGGGCTTGAAGTCGTCGAGATCCATCACGCCCACCGCAAGCAGTGTCTTGTGCCGACGGGCTCTGGCCATGGCCAGGGGCAGGTGATGCTCGAGAGCGAGGCGGTTGGGCAGGCCGGTGAGGGCGTCATGGCGGGCCAGATGCCGCTGCTGCGCCTGCTCGGTTTCCAGGTCGGCCTTGAGGTCGATCTCGCCCAGCGCCTGCTCGATCAGGCTGGCCACCCGGCGCAGCAGGGCGTGCAATGCGTCGTCCAGGTCGCCGCCATTGAGCACGACCAGAACCAGCACCGCCCATCGCGTGCCGTTGCGCCGCAGCGGCAAGGCCAGCGCGAGCTGCCGCCACTCTGGCGGCGAGAACTCGCTCCAGGGAGCCAGTAAGGGCGAGGGGTCGTGGCGGTCCTGCTGCTCCTGGCCGGTGCGCCAGGCGCGCGCAAGCGCGTGCGCGGCGTCGGCACTGACGGCCAGCGGCGGCTGGGCGGCGAGAACGTCCAGCGCATGTCCCCCCGCGGCGATGGCCCGGACGATGTCTTGATCGTCGGGCCGGCCCACCCACACGGCGGCAAACAGGCCGGTCTCCAGCAGGCGGGTGCAGGCGTTGTCGAGCACTTCCTGGTCGTGGCGCGCGCTGATCAGAATGTCGATCTGCGCCAGCACCGACCGCACCAGCTCCTGCTGGCGCTCGCGGCTTTCGCGCTCCTTGCGTTCGGCCGCGGCGAGGTCGAGGCGGTCGAGCCCCCGTCCCAGGCTGCGGGCCAGTTCTTCCAGCAGGCCGCGCTGGTCGCGGGTGATGCGCGAGGCGCTGACGCGATAGATGCTGAAGATGGCGTTGAGCTGTCCCTGCCGCAGCACGGGCAGGGCGGCCATGGTGTGCAGGTCGAACCGTTCCATGCGGTCGGCCCAGGGGATGATCAGTAGGTCGGATCGATCACCCTGGATAAACACGGCGCCCGCATCGCGCCAGGCCACACCGAAAGGGCCTTGGCCGCTTTTTTCGGTCGCGTGGATGGAAAGGTGCAGGCCGTCGAGATAGCCCGTCTTGCCCGATGCGGCGAGCACTCGGGCCTGCCCTCCGGCGTCGGGTCGCCCGATCCAGGCCAGCTGCATGCCGCCAGGGTCCACGCTGAGGTCGCAGATGCGCTGGAACAGCGCGGTTTCATCTGTGGCCGCGGCCGCGGCCTGATTGGCCTGCGCGAGGGCGGTGTTGATCTGCACCAGCCGGTGCTGCCGCTCCATGCTGCGGCTGATGAGCACGCCGCCCACGATCTGCAGCAGCAGGAGCAAGCCCCAGCCGACGAGCACCGGCCATGACTGCCGCCACCAGATCACCGTGAGCGCCTCGGTGGGCAGGCTGGTGAAGGCCACGATAGGGTGCTCCTCCAGCCTCTGCCAGGCGCCGAAGGTGCTCGCGCCTCCGACGGCCTGGACCGGCCCGCTGAAGACGCCGAAGCGCTCGGCCGGCTTGGCCGCGATCTCGCGCGCGAGAATGCCGCGTGCCGGGGCGCGGGCCAGATCGCCGCGCGTATGAGGCAGCGGCGGGGGCAGCCGCGCGAGCAGGTAGCCGTCGGCACGCAGCAAACCGACCGCGGGCACCCAGCGACCCTTGCCGTCCAGACTGGTCAGATGGGGATGCAGGCCCAGGAGAGCCTGTTGCAGCCCCATGTTGAACTCCAGCACCACGTTGCGCTGAGGCGAATCCGTCTGCAGTGCGCAATAGACCGGAGAAACCGTCTTCGCAGGTTGGAGAGGATCGGGCATGGCGAGGCCGATCTGAATGTGGCCCGGCGCATTCAAGGCCTGATGGAAGCTTGCCCGTGCGAGCAAGGCGGACGGCGTCTTCAGCGCGAGGGCCCGGCCGGGCACCACCGCGAGCAGGTCGCCATTGGCGGCGACCAGAGACACCCCGGCGATGAAGGGCGCCCGGTCATCGAGATCGCGCAACCACGGCGAAGGGGCCAGCAGCAAGCGGGGATCGCGCTGGAGCTGTCGCTGGGCCAGGGTGCAGGTGGACTGCAACTGGTCGAAACGCTGGTTCGTGGCATCGGCCCAGAAGGCCACTTCGCTCTGCAGAATGCGCTCAATGCCACGGACATTGCGCTCCCAGCCATTCCACAGCACGGCGGCGACGGCTGCGGCCAGCAGCAGGTTGGCGATGATCGCCACGATCAGGATGCGACGGCGATCGCTCGAAAAGCGGTGGTTGTGGGGCATGCGTGACACGATTCGGAGACTGTCATGCATTACAACAGTTGGCGTGCGAGCTGGCGTAAATCTCGTTTCTATTTGTGAGGCATGTGCTGAAAGATTGACATGGTGTCGGGTTTGGCACCTTGGTCAATCAAATGAACGCGAGCCGCACCGCGCCCCAGTGGCGGTCGCCCACCCGGATCGGGCGTGAGAGCTCCTGCATGATCTCGCCGGTATCGCGGGCATAGACCTGCAAGAGGTAGGGGTTGGTGTTGCGCGCGGCGCCCAGGCCCACCGGATCGTTGAACAGCCGCATGGAGCGGTTGCCCGCCAGATCGGTGGCGTAGTCGCCGGTCAGAGGGCGGTCGAACGCGCTGTTGTGCGCGGCCGCATAGCCATTGCGATCCACCAGCAGCACGTAGCGGTATTGCTCGCTGTGCGCCAGCCAGGCGTCTTCGATCGGCTGGATGCGAGATTTGATGAACTCGGTGAAGCGTGTGCGGAATTTCTGCGGCTGGGTGCCGGGCACCGGCTCGTACTGCTCGTCGAAAAGGGCCTGACCGGAGAGCGCGCCGCTGGCCAGGGCCTGCTCCAGAGCACCTTCGATGTCCCTGCAGGCCGCATCGAGATCGCGCATGACCTGGCTGGTCTTCGAGGCCGTGACGAACTGCGTGGCGGCTTCGAACAGCGTCTGGCTGGCATTGAGCGACTGCTGCACCTCGTTGGCAATGCGCTCGCTGGCGGCGATGGTCTGGTTGGCGCTGGTCTGCACCGTGCTGGAAAGCGCCGCGAACTGGCCGTTGACGGCGCGTGCAGTTTCCACCTCGTGGCCCAGTTGGGTGTAGACCTTGTTCACCCCGCCATTCATGGCTTCGATATTGCGGGCGATGTCCTGAAAATTGCTGGACATCGCCGTGGCCAGCGCCTTGCCGCTGTCCATCTGGGTGGCGAACTGGGCGGTCGATTGCGTCACGATCTGCAGACTTCGGCTGACCTCGGCGGCAAACGTGGCGATGCTTTCCACCGATTTCTGCGTGCTCATGGCCAGCTTGCGGATTTCGTCGGCCACGACGGCAAAGCCGCGCCCGGCCTCGCCGACGCGGGCGGCCTCGATATTGGCATTGAGCGCCAGCAGGCTGGTCTTCTGCGCGATGTCCTTGATGACCTGCGTCACCGCGGTGACCTGCGCAAAGCTCTTGCCCAGGGTCTGGATCTCGTTCTGGTTGCTGCCAGTGGCCTGGGCGAGCTGCTCGAACACGCCGCTGGCTTCATGGGCCTCGCGGGCGCCGCGCGTGCTCAGCAGGGTGATGCCCTGCGAGTCGGCGCGCAGGGCCTCGGCCTGCCCCTGCACGGTGACGATGCCGCGGATGAACCGTTCCAGGTTTTCGCCCATGGCGCCGATGCGTTCGGTCTGCGCCTGGGCGTTTTTCTGCGCATCCTGCGTGGCGGTGCGCGCCTCGAAACTGATGCGGGCAATGCCGTAGGCCACGCCGGTCGCGTTGTGCGTGGTGGTGTCCACCAGATGCGTGACCATGGACAGGAAGCCGTCCATCCCGGGACCGCATCCTTCGGGCGCGGCCTGGTTCAGGTCGATCGGGCGTTGCGTGAGCAAATGCTCCAGGAACGCCGCAGGATCGGAGGCTGACGCCGCTGCGTCGACCTTGGCGGCTGGAAGAGAGGCTGCGTCCATCGGTCGGTCCTGGTGAGGGGACAAGGTTGAGCGTTCAGGCGTGCGCCGAAAGCACACGGCGGATGGTCTGGGCCAGTTCGTCGGCGACGAACTTGGCCACATAAGCGTCGGCGCCTACGCTGCGGGCATGGTCTTCATTGGCCGAGCCCGACAGCGAGGAGTGGATGACCACCGGAATGTTCTTGAACCGCTCGTCCTTCTTGATGTGGCGGGTGAGCGTGAAGCCGTCCATCTCGGGCATTTCCAGGTCGGTGAGCACGAGCTGCACCTTGTCTTCCACCCGCTTGCCCTCGGCCTGCGCCTCGGCTGCCAGGGTCTGCAGACGATCCCAGGCCTCCCTGCCGGTCTTGGCGCTGACAAAAGGAGCCTGCAGGGCCTGAAGCGCCTTCTCGATCTGGGAGCGGGCGACGAAGGAGTCGTCAGCGGTGAGAATGACGGCACCGGGTTTGAGCCCCAGGGCCGGGCCCATGTGATGGGTATCCTTGACCTCGTGCACGCGCGAGGGCAGCACGTCGCGCAGCACCTTCTCGACGTCGAGCACCAGCGCCAGCCGGGTGGTCTGATCGTCTTCGAGCCGGGCGATGCTGGTCACCATGCCGCCCACCGCATTGGCTTCGGCCGAGAGCACCTTGCTCCATTCCAGCCGGACGATTTCTTCCACTTCTTCCACCGCGAAGCCCTGCACCGAGCGTTCGTATTCGGTGACCACCAGAATGTTCAGGCCGGTCTTGGGCGTGCAGCCCACGACGGCCGGAAGGTCGATGACCGGAATGATCTGTCCGCGGATGTTCGCCACGCCCAGGACATGCTTGGGCGCGCCCGGCATCACGGTGACCTGCGGCATCACCAGCGCTTCGCGCACCTTGAACACATTGATGCCGAACAGCTCGCGCCGCGACGATTGCGGCTCCTCGCCGAGGCGGAACAGCAGGAGTTCGAATTTATTGGTGCCGGCGAGGTTGGAACGCTCATCGACTTCTTGCAAAACATTGGAGTTCATGGTGTAAGTCCTGTGGGCTTAATCGAGCAATCTGGGGTCGATCAGGGAATCTGGCGCATCAGCGCCTCGAGGCGCTCGGTGATGGTGTCGCTCAGGCTTTCGAGGCGGGCGGCCAGTTCGGTCGTGCGCTGGGTGTTGTCGGTGCGGATGGCTTCCACCAGGGCCTGACCGGTGCGGTGCACGTCCTGGTGGACGGAGTCGACGCCGACAAAGCCGGCATCGCTGCCGAAGTAACCGGCGCCAGCGCCGAAATACCACTTGCCGAAGAAGCAGCCGTGGAAGTTCGACACGTCCATATCGACTTTTTCCTGCTTCTGCGCCGCGGTGAGGAGCTGGCCGATCCATTGGTAGTGCATGGCCAGCGAGACCCGCAGGGTGACGGCGGTGTCGGGCCACTTGGAGACGGCGGTGACGCCGGTCTTGAGCTGCTCGCGCGAGGTGCGGATCAGGCTCATCATGGCTTCGAAGCGCCCCACCAGCACCTGCATTAGTTCGGCGGCCTGTTCGGCGTCGAGCCGCTGGCGGTCGGCGTCGCTGACGAGCTGGCGCATCAGCCCGGTCTGCTCCGCGGTGACGGTGCGCACCTTGCCGAGCATGGCCTTGACTTCGCCCAGCGTGTCGCCGGTATTGGTGACCAGCGCGCCGACGCGCTGCACCCGCTGCACGGAGCGGGCCATGTCGGTACCGACGTCGGACGACTGGTCGCGTAGGCTGTGGGTCAGGGCCTCGATCTCATGCGTGATGCGGGCGGTCTTGCGCGCCAGATTGCGCACCTCGTCGGCGACCACGGCGAAGCCGCGGCCGTGTTCACCGGCCCGTGCGGCCTCGATGGCCGCGTTGAGCGCGAGCAGGTTGGTCTGGGAGGCGATTTCGCTGATGCCGGCGGTGAGCGCCTCGACCGAGCGCACCGCGTCGACGAAGCCGGTGAGCTTGGTCTCGGTACTGGCGATGAAGCGCGAAACATCGGCCACTTCCCCCAGGGTCGTTTCGATGGCCTGGCCGCTGCGTTCGACAGAGGCGGTCGTGGCCTCCACGTTGGTGCGCAGATCGTCGAGCTGGGTCTGGGCTGTGTGGGTGTGCAGCGCGGCGCTCTGCAGTCGCCCAGCCATGTCGCCCACGCGTTGCGACAGACCGTGGATGTCGTGATCGAAGCCCGCGGTGCGGCTTTCGGCAAAGGCCAGCGACTGGGTGGTGGCGCGCAGGGCATCCACGCCGTGCAGCAGCATCTGGCGCACGCCGCCGAGTTTCTCCGCCCAGGCTGCCGCGTCGATGAGGTCGATATTGCGCAGAGCGCCGTCGCCATGGCCGCTGAGCAGGTCGAGTACGGCCTGGAGCACCCGCTCGCGGTCTTCGCGCACCCGTTCGAGCAAGCCACCGGGCGGGATGTTGTTGGCCCCCACGCTCGCGTTCGCTCGCTGCCCCCCGAGGGGGCTGCCCTCGCCTTGAGGTGGCTCTGCGGCGCGGGCGGGCGCCCCCAGGCTCGCGTTCGCTTTCGTCCCCTCACCCCAGCCTTCTCCCACCGGGGGAGAGGGTTGATCTCCTCCCCCATGCAGTGGGGGAGGTTGGGAGGGGGAAGATTCGGCCGCATCTACCAGGGCGGTCATGTCGGGGCGCTCGGGTTCCACTGACGGTCTCCAGTTGTCGTGTCGGGCAGGGCTTCAGCGTGTGGTGCTGCTGGCGTCGATGGCGTCGCTTAGCGCCCTGAGTCGGTCGATGATGAGACTTTCCTGGTCGCTGAGTGAGGCCGAGAGCCGCGCCACCTGATCGCGCTGGCCGCCGTGCACGGCTTCGAGGAGTTGTTTGGCGGTGGCGTGAATCTGCGCGTGCGGTGCCTCGAGCGCGCGGAAGGCCGACAGCCCCCCAAAGGTTGCCTGTCCCTGGCTGTCGTACCAACGGCCGAGTCGGCAGCTGTGGTGATCGCTGACTTCGGTCGGCATCTTGGCCTGCCTGTCCTTGGCGGTCTCGGCCAGGATGTGGTTCACGAAGTCTTTGTGATCTTCCTGGGCCGATTGCAGCATCATGCGCGTGGCGCTGGACTGCATATTGGTGACTTGGTTGTTCATGCGCACGACGACCGACTGCACCAGTTCGAGCTCCTTGCTGGAGCTGGCGCTGGTGACGGCGATGTCTTGCGCCTGTTGGCCGATGGCCGTGGTGTTGGATTCGACTTCGGCGGTGGCCGCCTGCACCCGGCGGGCGAGGTTGCGGACCTCGTCGGCCACCACGGCGAAGCCACGGCCGTGCTCGCCGGCGCGTGCCGCCTCGATCGCGGCGTTGAGGGCGAGCAGATTGGTCTGATAGGAGATCTCGCGGATGTTGCGCACGATGGTGCTGATCGCGTCGACCTGTCCCTGGAGCTGTGACACGGCGGTGCCGTTGCCCTGGATCGCCTGTCCGACGTTGCGGATGGCGGTGTCCACCGAGGTCATGGACTGGCGGATCTCACCCGCTGCCCCGTTGAGGGTGCTTACCACTTCCTTGAGCCGGTCGCTGACGTTGGTCACATCCTTCAGGTGAGAGATGTCGCGCCAACTGGCGTGGAAGGCGATGACCTTGTCGGCCGCATCGCGCACGGCGACCAAGGTCAGCGTGAAAGTGATCTTGCCCAACACCATCTCTTCGGTGTGCTTGGTCATGCCGCCTTCGGCGAGTCGGCGCAGAGTGCCGCGCAGATGCTCAGGATCCCGGTGGAGCGAGGCCAGGGGCCGATGCAGTGCCTGCCGGACATCGCTGCCCAGGAGGTCGGTGAAGGAGGTGTGGAAGCGCTCCAGCGTTTCTCGTGCGGTGCGGTTCATGAAGCACACGGGGTTGTCCAGGCCCGCATCGGCCTCGGCCAGCATTTCGAGGCTGTCGAGCGGTTCGAGCGCTTGTTGCAGATAGTGGAGGGCGGTGGCGTCCATGATGCGTACGGAAGAATCGTTGGGTCGGAGAAAAAGAGGCGGCCTCAGAAGCCTTACTCGATGGCGGAGCCCACTTTGAGGGCGTCGAACCAGTCGATGAATCGCTTGACGTTTTCGCCGGTGTAGATCGCGCCGTGCTGCGGCGCGAGGAAGTCGATGTCCATCTTGGACACGCGTTCGCACCAGTTGCGCTTGGCGGCCATCGAGGGCATCCAGCGTTTGTGGAAGTACTCGGCGGATTTGATGTGTTCATCGAATGCCGCAGGCGTCTCGATGTTGCGGCGGTCGACGAAAGGGGCGTGACCCACCGGGAGAATGGCCGCACCGACATCGCCGCTGAACAGCACCTTGGCGAAGGCGTCGTACACGTGGAAATTCGCCGACGAGTGCAGGTAGTGCGCGGGCACGAACTGCAGGCGTGCCGAGCCCAGGGTCATTTCGCCGCCTTCATCGGGGATGTCGCGCAGGTCGGCGTCGAGCGCCCCGTAGTGGCGGATGAAGCCGCTCCACAGCTTGGGCACGTACCAGGCGATGTCGGGATTGCAGGCATTCCACAGCGGCAGGCTGGAGGCGATGTCGGGGTCTTGATGGCTGACGAAGGCGGCCTTGAGCGATCCGGGCGGGGCGACTTCGACCAGGGCGCTGAACACCTGGGGGAAGATCTCGAATCCACCCGGATCGAGCACCATGGTCTGATCGTCCACGCTGAGCGCGTAGACGTTGGAGTCGATGACGCGGCGCTCGTCCTGGTCGTAGATGATGTGCCAGTGGTGGTTGCCCTGGCTGAAGAATTCCAGCGATTTCATTCGACGATCCTTTCAATTTGTTCGCGGTAGGCACGCAGCAATTCCTGCACGCCGTTGACGGAGCGATCCATTTCCAGAGAAACCTGGGCGAGCGGCGCGTTGACCGCGCCCTTGAGTGCGGCTTCGATGCGGCCGTTCACGACCACGTAGTCGAGTTCGGCGATGACGGACTGGAAGCGGTCGAGAGCCGAGTTCAAGGCCAGCCCGGCGCGGCGGCTGCCGGCGGCGTGGCGATCCTGCATGTCGGCATGGCGGCGCATGCGCTCGGCCAGCGCAGGGCATTGCTCGTTGGCGATGCTGTGAATGCTGCGCAGGCTCTCGATCTGCTGCACGTCGCGCAGCGTTTCCATGAAATGCAGCATCAGCGGGTTGATGAGTTTTTGCACCTGCTCGGCGGCGGTCTGCATGGCCTGCGCACCTTCGCGGAAGGCTTGGGCCACCACGCCGTAGCCCGCGAGTTCCTTGCCGTGGCGCTTGACCAGCACCTGGGCATTGAGGGCCTTGCGGTCGATTTCGCGCAGGCGGCGCTTGAGCGCGCCCTGGAAGGCGTAGGTGGCGTCGGCCACGGCGATGAAGTCGCGGCGCAGGGTTTGAAGCGATTGGTCGTCCATGGCGTCAGCTCTTGCGTTGCACCCGGGCCAGCGCGGCGCCGTCGAGGATCAGCACCACTTCGCCGTTGCCGGAGATCGTGGCGCCCTGGTAGAGGGTGTCGTGGGTGGAGATGTCCAGGGGCTTGACCACCGAGTCTTCCGTACCCATGGCCTCGGAGACGACCAGCAGGCCCTGCTCGATCAGAATGCCCTCGCTCTGATCCTTGCTCAGGTCGATCGGGCGGTTCTGCAGCAGGTGGCCGAGGTCGATGTAAGGCACGACGCGGCTGCCGTCGACCTGCACCATCAGGCGGCCGGAGATGGAATGCACGTGCTCGGGGTCGATGGCCAGCAGGTTCTCGATGGCCGCCACCGGCAGGGCGTAGGTCTCGCGCCGCAGGCGGAAATAGAGCACCGGCAGCACGGCCATCGTCAGCGGCAGTTCCATGGTGATGGTGCTGCCCTTGCCCAGCGCGGTATCGATGTCGATGCGGCCGCGCAGGGAGGTGACGGTGGAGCGCACCACATCCATGCCGACGCCGCGGCCGGAGAGTTCGCTGACCTGCTCCTTGGTCGAGAATCCGGGCAGGAAGATGAGGTCGAGCATTTCACGCTCGGAAAGGCGGGCCCCCTCCTGCGGTGTGATCACGCTCTTGGAGATGGCGTGCTGCAGGATCTTCTGCGCATTCATGCCGCGGCCATCGTCGCCCACGAGAATTTGCACTTTGTCGCCGAGGTGGTGCGCGGCGACGCGCAGCACTGCTTCTTCCGCCTTGCCGGCCTGCTTGCGGCTGGCGGGGTCTTCGATACCGTGATCGAGCGCGTTGCGAACGAGGTGGATGAGCGGACCGGAGAGCGCATCGACCACGGTCTTGTCGATCTCCACATCTTCGCCTTCGAGCTCAAGCCTCACTTTTTTGCCCAGGCTGCGCGAGGCATCGCGCACCACGCGCGGCAGGCTCTGGAACAGGCGTTTGCAAGGCTGCATGCGCAGGCGCATGACGGTGTTCTGCAGATCGTTGACCGCCAGATCGGTCTCGCGAGCCAGACGGGCCAGGGCCTCATCTTCCTGGCCCATGCGGGCCACGGCGGCGCTCAGTCGGTTGCGCAGCAGAACGAGTTCGCCGACCTGATTCATGGCCTGGTCGAGCCGGGTGGAATCGACCCGGATGGAGGTTTCTTCGGCCGCACCGCCGTTGCCCGCCCGCGGGGCCGAGGCTTCGATTTTCTGCGGCGCAGCGGCCGCCGGCGTACTGGCCTGGCCCGGGGCGTGCCCTGGGCCGTGCAAGGCGTCGAGCACGCGCTCGAACTCGTCCTGGGTGATGTCGTCTGCCGAGGCGGCGGGCTTGGCCGGGGCGGGCATGGGGGCAGCGCCCGGGGCCTGGCCCTGGCCGTAAAGATTGTCGAGCACGCGCTCGAATTCGTCCTGGGTGATGGCGTCGCTGTCCGTGGTCTCGGCCGCAGTCGGGTCGCGACGCTCGGCAAAGAGCCCGGTGCTGCCACCGTCGCGCTCGGTCTGCGTGACCCACAGGCCCGGCACTCCGGCGTCGGCCCCACCGCCAACGGCCTGCGGTGAGGGCGTGGCCTGGGCGGGTGCCGCGGAGACTGCGGGCGACTCTCCGCGTGAAAACGCCTGGATGTCCCGCCCCAGACCCGCGGGACCGGCGGGCGGATTTTCGCCCCGGGCCATGTCGTCGAGCATGGAGGTGATGACGTCGGTGGAGCGCAGGATGGCGTCGATCATCGGCGCCGTGGCGCGCAGCTTGCCGCCTCGCATCTTGTCAAACAGATCTTCGAGGTGATGGCACCAGTCCACCATGTTCTGCGCTTCGAGGAATCCGGCGCCGCCCTTGAGGGTATGGAAGGCGCGGAAGATCGCGCTGAGCACCTCCGGGTTGTCGGGCTGGGACTCCAGGCGCAACAGCTGGTCTTGGGCCTGGCTCAGCAGCTCGCGCGATTCGGCGAGGAATTCCAGCAGGATGTCGTTGTCCATGATGGCGGGCGTTGGGTTCAGATGCCGAGGTCGCGCAGCAGGGCGTCCACATCGTCCTGGGCAAAGGTGGGTCCGGCATAGGCAGGAACCCCGTTGAGTGGCGCCGCGCTTTCTGTGGGCGCGGAAGTCTTGGCGCTCGGCTCGGACTCAAGATGCGGGCCGAGTTGTTCCACCGCGTTGCGGATGCGCTGTTCGACGGCCTGCAGAAGATGAATGGTCTTCTTCAGGCGCTGACCCGCCAGATCCTGCCCCTGCTGACTGGCGAGGATGGTGTGGAACTGGAGTTCGAGGCGGTCGAGACGGTCGTCGATGAAGCCGCCGTGCGTGGCCCGGATGGCGGCGATTTCGGAGAAGCCGTTCTCCACGGCTTCCAGCGTGGCCATGGCCTGGGTTTCGGTCAACCGCAGGGCCTCTTCCAGAGGATGGCTGGCTTCGGGCAGATCGCTGGAGGCGGCCATGATGCGGCGCACGCCTTCGTGCAGCAGGGCATCGGCCTCGGTCAGGCTGTGCAGCGCATGGTGGACCACGCCGACGCTGGCTTGCTCCGCGCCGTCGAGGGTGTTGCCGTCGACCGCGGGGCTTGTGCTCATGCGACTCATTGGGCGGCTCCCGCGGCGGCGTTCAGGCGTGCCATGATGGCGTCGAGCTTTTCCTTCAGCGTCTGCGCGGTGAAGGGTTTGACGATGTAGCCGTTGACACCGGCCTGCGCCGCGGCAACGATGTTCTCTTTCTTGGCTTCGGCCGTGACCATCAACACCGGCAAACTGCGGATGGCCGGGTTGTCGCTGGCGCGGATGAGCTTGAGCAGGTCGATACCCTGCATCACCGGCATGTTCCAGTCGGTGACGACGAACTCGATGCCGCCCGCCTGCAGTCGGCGCCAGGCTTCTTCGCCGTTCTCCGCTTCGTCGATATTGCCGGTCACATAGCCGGTCTGCATCAGCAGGCCGCGCACGATGCGGCGCATGGTGGGGAAGTCGTCAACAACCAGGAATTTCAAGGTGGGCCTCGCGAGGGTTCGTCTTTCGTGTGGTGTAACGGCACGAAAGCCGCGAACTTGAATCGGAGGCGGAGCCTTTGCGCATGAAGGATGAGACGGGTTTGCCTCAGGTCAACCCCACCTGTTCCTGTGCTTGCCGGAGGCCGGGCTTGATCAATAGCATGGCGGCATGTATGAAAAGTTGAATGTCTCCAAAGGCTCGGACCCGCCCGAGCAGCAGTCGGCCCTGCGCGCCTTGCTGGTGGCCGTGCAGCCTGAGCTGCAGGGCGTCGTGGAGACCTTCATTCAGCAGTTCTACGAAGAGCTGTTGAGCCAGGCCCGTTTTTCCCGGGTGCTGGGTTTGCTGTCTGAGCCCGAGTTTGCACGTCTGCGCCAGAGTCAGGAGCGGCATCTGCGCAGCCTGTTCGTGCCGCGCAACGAGTCGGCCGCCCGGATTGCCCGGCATGTGGGCCGGGTCCATGCGCTCATCGGTCTGGACGCCTCATGGCTGGTCGAGGCTTACGGGCTCTATACCCGTTTGCTGATCACGCACTTCGCCGGCTGGGTCGAGGCCTCCGAGCGGGTGGCGCTGTTGAGTTATTTCATCGCCCGTCTGCAGGACGAGCTGCAGTGGCAGATGGAAGGGCATGAGGAAATCGGCCGCCAACTCGACGCGGCCCTGGTTCGCATCGATGCGGCCATTCTGAGCGCGC
Organism: Thiomonas intermedia; assembly: GCF_002028405.1. Classification (NCBI taxonomy): domain Bacteria; kingdom Pseudomonadati; phylum Pseudomonadota; class Betaproteobacteria; order Burkholderiales; genus Thiomonas; species Thiomonas intermedia. Next base: position 129,774 of record NZ_CP020046.1, on the reverse strand, counting down.
ACACCCTGAGCGATCTGCTGCGCTCGGTGCTGGGCGCGCTGGAGAACATCGAAGGCGTCATCGCAGGCACCCTGGGCCGGCCCGACGCGGCGGGCGTGCTGCAGTTCGAGCACGCTTTCGGCAGCCGCTTCAAGTCGCTCTACCTCGACCGGATCGGCACGGATGCCGTGGCGCTCACCACGGTGCGCGGTGATGCGGCAGAGGGGCTTGGCGCCTCGGGCCGCGCCTGGCGCAGCCGCGAAGTGCAGTACACCGCGGCTTATGCCGCCGATCCGGCGATTCAGCCCTGGAGGCAATTGGCCGGCGAGCTGGGGATCCGCAGTGCCGTGTCCATTCCCATACTGGATGTGTCGGGGCAGCCGATGGCCCTGATGGACCTCTACAGCAGCTATCCCGGCTTTTTCACCAGCACGGCCCGCAGGGTCTTCGTCGAGCATCTGCAGAAAGTGCTCGGTCTCGCGTTCGCCCGTTATGCCAGCAGCCCTTCGGGCGTGGTGCCCTATGCGCGACGCCAGTTCTACGTCGATCTTCTCGATCGTGGCGGCCTGCAGATGCTCTATCAGCCGATCATCAACCTCAGCACGGGCACGCCCGAGAAATTCGAGGCTCTGGCCCGGCTGAAGCGGCCGGGTGGCGAGGGCCTTATTTCACCGCTGGAGTTTCTTCCGGTGTTGGGCGCGCAGGATATGTGGCATCTCTTCAGTCGTGGACTGGAGCAGGCTCTGCATGCGCGTCATCGCTGGGCCGCCGAGGGCGTCGATATCGACGTCTCGGTGAACATGCCTCCTGTGGCGCTGAGCGATCCGCGCTACGTCGAGCGGGTGGAGCAGTTGCTGCGCAGTCATCCCATGGACCCGCAGCGCCTCACTCTGGAGTTGCTTGAAAGCAGCGATCTCGACATCTCGGAGCGGCGCGACGCCCTGCTGGCACGATTCCGCGGCACCGGGGTGCGACTGGCGGAAGACGATCTGGGCTCGGGCTACAGCTCCCTGCTGCGGCTCGACAGCTTTCCGTTCGATGAGGTCAAGATCGATCAGGGTCTGCTCGGCGGTCTGGGCAAGGCGCCACGACGGGCGCTCGATTTCATTCAGCATCTCACGCGGCTGGCGCACGATCTGGGCAGCACCGTGGTGGTCGAGGGCCTGGAGTCGGCCGGACTGGTGGAGGCCGCCATCATTCTGCAGGCAGATGCGGGGCAGGGCTATGGTCTGGCCCGACCCATGCCAGCCGATGCGGTGGTGGAGTGGGTTCGCGGCTTCCGTCTGCCCATCGACCGCGATCGCCCGCGCACGGCCCTGGGGATCTACGCCGCCCATCTGCTGTGGGAGCGCCGATTGGCCTATATGAGCCCCTGGCCCGATGTGCTGCCGCTGGCCGCCCGCGCGGCGACAGCGCTGCACCACTATATCGAGCGGGAAGGGCTTGAAGGCGGCCCTTTGCACCTGGCCTATCTCCGTCTGATCAACGCGCTGGCAGATGGCGTGGACATGCCGGCCTTCACCCAGGCGCAGGAGGACATGCGCAGACAGCTCGATCTGCTGGTGAGGGCCGAAATGGGGTGAGCAGGGCAGGTGTTCAGCGGTGCCCTAACATGGTGTCTCCTGCGGTTTGGCGCGATTTGCCAAAAAAGTCACACTTCCCCTAAAGTTCGCCTCAAGCGTGACGTTGAGCTCTCCAACAGGAGAGAATGCCACCATGATTCCCATCCAGAATTCAGCCATTTCCAGTGCTTCGACCGCGACCAGCGGTACCACGGCAGCATCGCGCCGCGCAGGCGCTGCGCCCTCGGGCGCCTCTGGCTCTGGAGAAGCGGGGCAGCTCAACCCCTCAGCCGCACCGTCCACCGAGCAGGTGTCCATCTCGGGTGCCGGGCAGATGCTCAATCTCGCAAGCACGCAGGGCATCACCCCGCCGGCGAGCGATACGCGCATCAACGAACTGCGCAGTGCCATCGAAAGCGGGCAATACGTCGTGGATCCGCAGCGGATTTCCCAGGGTTTGCTGCAGGACAGCCAGGCCCTGATCGGCGCCAGCAAGCCAGCCGCCAACTGAGTTCATCATCATGCCGCAGACTGTCGACGACCTTCTTCGTCACCAACTCGACAGGCTGCAGGCGCTCGACCGTCTTCTGGCGGAAGAACACGCCTGCCTGCTGAAGGCGGCTGCCGATCAGTTGCCAGCCTTGACCGAGCGGAAAAACGCGCTGATGGCCGAGCTCGAAACGCTCGAACGCGAACGCGTGATCGCCTTTGCCGACACGGCAGGGGCGACGACCCGTGCCGCCTGGGCCTCGGTGCAGACGATGGCCAGGCAGGTCGCCGAGGCCAATCAGCGCAACGGCGTCATGATCGCGGCTCTGGTGCGCAGCACCGAGGGCGCGCTGCAGATTCTGCGCGGCGACCCCGACGGGGTCGACCTCTACGGTTCTCATGGACAGGGCCAGTCAGGCAGTGGTTCAGCACGACTGCTGGTCAGCGCCTGAGGCGGCCGTTCGCGCTGATTTGACGGATTGATGCATGCTGATTCTGACGCGCCGCCCCGGCGAAGCCATCCGCATCGGGGACAACATCCGATTGGTCGTGCTCCAGTCCGCGCCCGGCAAGGTCCGGATCGGTATTGAGGGGCCGCTCGATCTGCGCGTGCTGCGCGAAGAGCTCTATGCCCAGATCCTTCAGGGCAACCAGTCGGCGGTCGCGCCCCAAGGACTGTCACTTGAACAATGGGTGAGCACAGCTTCCACGGGAGAGTCACGTTGAACCCAGCCATGCAAGACGCCAACCTGGCGCGGGCAGGTGTGCAATCGCCTCCTGCCCAGACAGCGGGTCCACAGGACGCTGCGCCCCAGGTGGTACAGACGCGTTTCGGACCGCTACCGGTTCAAGCCCATCAAATCTGGCGGAGCACCTCGCCTTTGCCAGGGTTCGAGAGTTTGCAAAGCCATGCGTTGATCGGTCTGGAGAATGAGCGCCCCTTCTTGTGGCTACAGTCGATCGACGATGCCGCCGTCAGTTTCCTGCTGGCGCCAGCGGCGCAGTTCGGTTTGCGCTATGGGCGGGTCAGCGCAGCATCGCTGCCCATGGTGATGGTGCTCTTGCCCGGCCAGGTCGGGCAACCCTTGCGGGCCCATGGGCAAGCTCCCTTGGTGTTCGATGCTCAGACTGGCCAGTTCGCGCAGCACATCATCGAAGCGGCCGAGGTGGAGGGTGACGGTGTGTTTGACCCGCAGGTCGTGGTGCCGCTGCCATCGGGCCTCGCCGCTCGAATGCTTGCATTGGGCACGTCCTGACGCAACACTGAACCAGGCTCAGCGGCGGGCGTCCCTGAGCAGTTCACGGTCGCGCCGTTGCACATAGTGCTGCAGACGCTGTTCGAATGCCGGTGCCATGTTCAGGAACTGGAGGCCGAGTTGGCGTACGGGTTGCCGTGTCTTGGTGTCGCGCAGATGACCCACATAGCGCACCTCGGCTTCGACGGCCAGTTCCACCCCTTCCAGGCTGAAACGCACCAGGGGGATGAACTCACCTGTGGTCAAGGCATAGTCGAGGGCGGAAGGGACAAGTAGCCGCATGCCGTTCACGCTCAGGTCGTGGCATTGGCCGTAAAGCGGTTTGGCGCCTCGACGCTGAATATCCACGGTGCCGAGATCGCCCGGGGCCACGGAGACGCGGAAGAAGTTGCGCCGCTGCAGGTAGTAGATGAGTTCGGGATAGGCAACGCGCAGTGCGCCGTAGCCTTCGTACATGATGCGCTCGATCAGCTTGGACTGAAAACCGACGAACACCCCTTCGTACCGTCCTATGGTGAAGAACGGTGCGCCGTTTTCCAGGCGGCGGTTGCCGGTATCGGGAGTGAGTTCGTCGATGATCAGCCAGTGCTTCGGGCGGTTGATCTCCAGCAGCGTGGAACTGAATTCCTCGGCACGGTCATGCGGCAACACGGCCAGCGGTTCATGTCGCTCGATGATCTTGTGCAGGACGTGATCGGTCTTCTGTTCGGAATTGACCTGATATTCCTCGCGGAACAGCTTGGCGGTGACCTCTTTCATCGCGCGCCTTTTCAGAGCTTGTGAATTTTTTGGGCATGCCCGAAAGGCGCGTCAAAACGCGCCCGATCGAGGCGCAAAGCACAGCCATAGCGCGGGCTATGGCGAGCATTTGCAACGGAGAGCGGGGGTGTTTTGGCGAGCAAGGCGGGCATGGCTGAAAGGTTCACAAGCTCTCAGATGCCGAGTTCTTCCACCCAGGCCAGCGCCGCAAGATGGACAGAACTGACGCGCCAGCCCTGAATGCCCAGCGCCGAAGCCAGGAAATCGAGGTTGTCGAAGTCGCGTTGCTCGACGGCGCGGGTGAGCTGCAGATAGCTGCCGAACAGACCGCTGTTGTCCTTGAGCGCCATGACGATGGGCTCGGACAGGGTGATCTCGGCCAGCGCCTTCTCCATGGGGACGCCCAGCATGACATCGAGCATGGAAAAAATGCCCACGACAAAGGCGTTGTCGCTGTCCTCGTCGGACAGGGTGCCCTTGGCCAGCAGCTCCATCATGCGCCCGCGGGTGATGGCGGTGCGGGCCACGGCGGGCGATGCGGCGCTGCCCGGTACGGTGGCGAGCAGCAGCGCCAACCAGCGAAACAGCTTCTTGTAACCGAGGATGGCCGCGGCATGTCGAAACGACGTGACCTCCGACATCAGCCCGAAGCCTGATGAATTGATGTAGCGAAGCAGCTTGAAGGACAGCGCCGGATCGCGCTTGAGCACCCCTTCGATCTCGTTCAGTTCGGCCTGGCGCATGACCAGATTCATCAGCTGCAGCACATTGGCGTGCGCGGGATTGATGACCTTGGCACTGATGGTCTGCGGCCGGGCGAAGTAATACCCCTGGAAGAAGTGAAATCCGGCGTCGAAATAGATCTTGAACTGCTCAGGCGTTTCCACTTTTTCCGCCACGAGGCGCAGATTGCGATGACTCTCGGCCTTGCGTTGCAGAGCCACGGCCACGTTGGCGGAAATGCCTTGGACGTCGGCCTTGATGTAGCTCAGAAAGGGCAGCCAGGCGGCGTATAGCGAGGCGGCGGCGAAGGGGCCGGCCGCAAGCTGGAATCCGCGTTCCTTCAAGGGCTTGAGCGCCGCGGCGACTTCGGCGATGCCGGTGGCGTCGTCACCGTACACGCGCGGCACCTCGAGCACGATGCGATCCGGGAAGACGATGTCGAGATGTTCGGCCTTCAGGTCTTCGACCACGCAGTTGATGAAGGCGAGCTTCTCGCCAAACAGCTTTTCGGCACCGATATTGGACAGGGCGTTGAACAGCAGCACGCTATCGGTCTCCGCACTGTGCTCGGCCGGCGCGCGATCGGCTGTGCCGCTTTCCCGCGCAAACAACTCGTAGCCGACGATCTGCTGCTTGCGGTCGACGATGGGCTGCCGCGCAATGTGCGCTTGCATGATGGCGCTCTGCTCTTCGGGCGGTGCGTTTTCTGGCGTAGGGGTGGTGCTGGTCATGGGGGGAGACAAGGCCGTTGGCGTTGCTTCGATGCTAGCAGCGGCCCACGGGATGAAGCGGTCGGTGTGGTGTAAAAGTTGTGGCGTTTGCGCAAAGGCCCTAGGGCAGCCAGGCTTTCAGCCAGCTTTCCAGATGATCTTCCATCATCCAGTCGCGTCGCACCGTGGCCCTGAGCGCATCGCCCTGGTCGCGGAGCGCGGCGCGATCAGACACGGCCTCGCGCAAGGCGCGAGTCCAGTCGCGATAGCGGTTGGCCACACGGGTCACCGGAAACGGGCCCTGGTAGGGCGTGAGATCGGAACAGATGACCGGATAGCCGAGGATGCCGTATTCCAGCAGGCGCAGATGACTCTTGGCTTCGTTGAAGGCGTTGTCCTCCAGCGGAGCGACGGCCAGATCGAGGTCGAGCGCCGCCAGCTTGGCAGGGTACTGGTCGAGCGGCACCCCAGTGTGGAACTCCTTGACCAGGGGTTTGAGCGATTCCGGGCACATGCCGAAGAACACCCAGTCGACCTCGGCGGCCGTGTCGCGCACCAGATCGGCAATCAGATCGAGATCGCCCGTATGCCCCACACCCCCGGCCCAGCCGACGCGAGGCTTGCTGCGCTCGGCACGCGCCGGCTGCAGGTGAGCCCAGCGCGCAGCTTCCAGATAGTTCGGCTGCACCACGACCTCATCGGAGAAATGCGCATAGGCCTTGGCCAGCGGCTCGGTGGCCACGACCAGCCGGTTGCACAGGCTAGCCGCCTTGCGGAAACGCTTGGCGATGTCTTTGTGGATGGTGCTCTTGTGCACACTCTTGTGCGGCAGATTGGTGATGAGATCGTCGATCTCGAACACGCGGAACGCGCGGCTGGTGCGCGCGTGGCACTCCAGCGCCTCGATCTGCGGCCACTCCATCTGTCGCTGCACCACCAGGCTGTCGGGCTGCATGCGCTCCATTTCGGCGGGCTCGTACAGGCGCATGGTTTCCCAGCCCTGCGTGAGCCCAGCGCGGTTGAGGGCGCGCATGGGCGCGATGATGCGGTATTCGCCGCAGCCGTCACGATCGGCCGGATGCACCAGCACGCGCGGCCGTGGGCGCCAGGCCGGGCCCCAGCTCAGAGGCGGCTGGTCTTCGAGCAGAAAGTCGGTACTGGCGAGACTGAGGTGGCGGTTGTAGGCCGGGTCGAAAGCGAGCTGGGGCAGCCATTTGGCATACATGGCGTCTTTCTCGGCGGCGAAGCGCTTGAGCTTGGCCTCGTCGGGCTTGCTCTCGGTGCCCCCCTTCTGGCTGGCCGAACCCTCGTGCATCAGCAGTGCATACGGCGTGAACACGATGCGCAGGCCCGCCTCGCGTACCTTCAGGCACAGGTCGATGTCGTTGTAAGACACCTTGAAAGCCTGTTCATCCAGCCCGTCAAGCTGCTCATAAACGCTTTTGCGGATGAGCAGACAGGCGCCGGTCACGGCCGAGAGGTTCTGCGTGAGTTGGGCGCGGCCGAAATAGCCGCGGTCTTCCGGCGGGCGGCCGATGAAGGGATGTTCGGCCGGGCCGCGCATGCCCAGAATGACGCCCGCGTGCTGGATCTTGCCGTCGGGATAGAGCAGCTTGGCGCCGACGATACCGACATCCGGCCGCACGGCGTGGCCCATCATGTCGTCCAGCCAGTCGTCGTGCAGCGCGGCGGTGTCGTTGTTGAGCAGCAGCAGAAAGTCGCCGCGCGCCAGCTTGGCCGCGGCGTTGTTCATCGCGGAGAAGTTGAAGGGGCCAGGCTGGCGAACCACGCGCAGGCGGCCGCCGAGTTCGGCTTCCTTCGTCTCGATGGCGGCCAGATAGTTGCGGGCTTCCGCGGTCTGGCTGTCGTTGTCGATGATCAGGATTTCGTAGGCCGGATACTTGGTCTTTTCGATCACCGATTCCACGCAGCGCTGCAGCAAGGGCAACTGATCGCGCGTGGGGATGAGGATGGATACCAGCGGCTTGATCTCGGGAAGCGGCCAGCGTACCCGGAACGAGGGCGGAAAGGGGCCGGGCTGCACCTGGGCGGCGATGCCCAGGCGCGCGAAATGACGCTCCAGCGCGGCATGGCCCGCGGCGAGAATCTCGGGCACCGATTTCTGCGTATGGCCCGAACCTTGCAGCCGGTGGTAGAGGACTTCGGGCACATGGCCGATGGCGGCTTCCCCGGCGCCGGTCTGCTGCAGATGCTCCCAGGCGCGCAGCAGCAGGTCGTAGTCTTCCGCGCCTTCGGCTTGGCGGTTGAAGCCACCCAGCGCCTCGAACAGATCACGCCGGATCAGCAGCAGCCCGCCGATATAGGGAAGGCTGCGCAGATAGTCGAGGTTGAAGTCGGGCTTGCAATGCGGGTGAAGATGCTGGCCGTCCGGGGTGATCTGATCTTCATCGGTATAGACGAGTTGCCACTGCGGATGCGCTCGAAGGGCCTGACTGACGCGAAACAAGGCGTCAGGGGCGAGCTGGTCGCCAGCGTCCATCAGACCGAGCCAGTCGCCGTCACTGCCGAGCAGCGCCGGGTTGGCGGCAGACAGGAAGGCATCGCCCGGTAGATCAGCGGGCAGTTCGATCAAGGGCTGTGCGGCCAGCCATTGCGCCGCCAGGCTCGCCCGCGAGGGCTGTGGCGGGAAGTCGGCGTTCGCAGCCAGCGCCAAGGCGATTCTGGGCGCGACCTGCCCAGCCTGCCGCCATGCCGTCATGGCCTGCTGTGCCCAATCCTGTTCGCGCGGCGCCCAGCGGTCCTCGGGCAGCCAGGGCAGGTTGAGTCTGGGCGGAGCGGCAAGCGTGGTGCCGGCGGTGTCGCAGACCTCGAACCCGGCCCGCTCCGTGCTGAGCGTGAATAGCCGTTCCACCACGTGGGCCAGGGTGGCATCCGTCTGCCCGGCTTCATCCTCGAAATCCCCGGCTTTCAGATCCAGCGCAAGCAGAGGGTCAAGCGCCTGGGGGCGGCACCAGAACATGGAACCGGCGAAATAGCCATGCCGCGCGAGATCTGGCGCGATGCCCATGCGCTGGGCCACATGAGCCAGACGCGGCACGTTCGCGTCGCCCCGTAGCTCGAGCCAGAATCCGTGGGGACCGATCAGTCCGACTCTGGGGTTTTGTGCGAAGGTGGCGATGACGCGTTGCGGTGAGGCCAGGAGGTCGGCAAGAAGCTCCTGACGCCAGCGATTCCCATCCTTGTGCTGAAGGAAGGGAATGTGAATGTGCTCGATCTCCCTCAGATGCGGCGATTTCTTGCCGTGCAGGAAGAGCAACTGGTCATAGTGCTGCGCGCGCGCCATGCGCAGCAGCGCTAGGCGAGGCGCAATGTCGCGGCCCCGGTTCGGATGGCGGATCACGGTGGCGTCCGGCAGGTCGCGGGCGATGTCGGCGAGCAGGTCTTCCCGTCCTTCGCTCAGCGAGATATAGACATCGAAAGGCTTGGGCAGGGATCTGAGCAAAGGGAGAAATTCGGCCCACAAATCCGGGTAGAACAAGTGAAGCAGGACGGCGGTGCCCGAACCCAGGGGGCGTCCGGATCGAATCAGAGAAGGCTCTGGGCTTGAGTCCGACAAGGCCGGGGTCGGCAGAGGAACTGCTCCCGCTTCGATGGGCGACGGCGGCTGAGGTTGAAGGGCGATGCCCAGACGCGCGCCTTGCTGTCGCAGGTACTGCCAGTTGGCCATGCCGAGCGTGTGCGTCTGTTGTTGCCGCTGTGTTTGAGCGGAATGGATGCGAAGCTTCGCAAGGGGGTCTGCAACGTAGGCGAGATCGCCTCGGGAGAGCATATGCAGCGCCAGACAGACGTCGCCCACGCCGACGCAAAGATGGCCGAACAGGCTCATGACGTTGGGTTCGTCAATCGCCAGCGCGTCGCTACGCCGGAACATCATGCAGGTCGGCTCCCCCAGCAAATTGAGGCCGCGCGCCAGGATGTGGCCAAGCACTTCGGTGCCGCGCAGACGGCCTGTCAACTGCGAGAGCGGCGGTAGCAGCGCCTCGTCAAGGGGCTGGCCAGCCGCATCCATTGGGAGTCGCCGAACTGCGGCGAGCCGCACACCTGGATGGGCACGCCATGCTGCAAGTAGCTGTTCCACCGCGTCCGGAGCAAGCAGATCATCGTCGTATAGAGGCTTGATGAACTCTCCCCGAGCAAGACGAATGCCTTGGGTAAGGTTTTCGGGCTCGCCGAGCGGCTGGGCGTTGCGTCGATAGGTCACTCGCGGGTCGCGTTGTGCGTAGGCCCCGCAGATTCGGGCCACGGCATCGGAGGGGCTGTCGTCGAGGACGAGGATCTCGATTTGATGGTGGGTCTGCGCCAAGGCGCTGTCGAGACAGGCGGCGAGGAAGTCCGCGCGGTACGCCGGGATGACAATGGACACGAGCGGCTGGTCGTCCACGGCATCCGCGGCGCGGACGTATTCCATGATCAGCGTCGATTCAAGGCGGGTTTCCAGTCCGGACAAATGAGGATCGGTGCTCTCATTGAGCTTGACGCGCTGCAGACGCTCAAGGCCTGCCCAGCTCGCCAGACGCGACAGTTCCTCTTCGTCGACGACCCACGCATGTCCCCATTCGCGCAACGACACATTGAGGTATTCAGCGCGGTTCTTGATCCATTGATATCCGTATTTTTCGAGCCACGGCTGACGCCAGTTGTTGTCTGTGAATTGCGTGATGATGGCGTCCAGATCGGGTGTCGCAATTCGTGCCCGCCCTCCCGGTTTGAGAACCCGGCGGCATTCCCGGAGAAAACCCAGGATGTCCTTCTGGCTCAGATGCTCGATGAAATGTTCGCTGTAGATACCGTCGACCGTGGCATCGGCATAGGGAAGCCCCTGCGTCACGTCGCATTGGATGTCCCCTCCTGGTTCCAGATCGATATTGACGAAGCCTGGTAGTTTGACCTTGCCGCAGCCGACATTGAGGTAGAGGGATGAAGTCATGGGTTCTGGGACGTTTGACTGGCGACGTAGCGCGCCTCCAGGTCGAGAAGCGCGCGACTGCGCTCCTTGATGCGTTTGGCGGGGCATCCGGCGTAGATGCCGAACGCTGCGCAATCTTGATTGACCAAAGAGAGGGCGCCTATCGCAGCGCCATCGGCAATGGTGATGCCGGGGAGAATCACGCTGCCACAGCCGACGATGACATGTCGGCCCAGCCAGACCGGTGCGTGGTTGACGTGGGTGAATTCGGCGGGCACTGTGGGGTTAGTGAGACTGGCGCCGGAGTAATCGTCGCTGCTGCTGTAGATGGAGACGCGCGAAGAGAGATTGGCGAAATCCGACACGTTTATCTCCCCCTGCCCAATCAGAGAGCTGAACACCGCGATATGCACATGGTGTCCGATGCGGATGCCGCCCGTACCCGCTGAAAGGACGCAGAAATCGTCGATGCGGACGTGGTCGCCAAGAACGATCCGATGCGCGCCATAGAACCGGACCTGATCCGATATCCGCACGTCCTTGCCCACCTCGGCGAAGCCAATGGCTTCCAGCTCGGAACGAGTCAACATGGTCGTTACCTTTGGGTTGTCATTCCGCAATGATCGCGACAATGTCCTCGACGGTCTGGTGATCGAGCGCCGGGAAGATGGGGAGGCACAGCACCTGCTCGGCCATCTGTGTGGCTACGGGCAGATTGTCGCGGCGAGACGAGGGAAATCCGCGGTACATCGGGAAATCCGAAATCAGTGGATAAAAGTAACGGCGCGCGTGATAGCCACGCGTTTTCAGCTTGTCGTAGAGCGCGTCGCGCGTGAGCGGATACTCGGGCCCCACGAGCACGGGGAAATAGCCGTGATTACGGACCGTTTCTCCGTTGTCGGGCACACAGCGTATGCCGGGTACCGCCGACAGCAGGCTTCGGTATTGCGCGTCCAGGGCGGCTCGCCGCGAAAGGGCCTCGCCGATGTAATTGAGTTGCAGCAGGCCCAGCGCAGCATTGAACTCGCTCATCTTGCCATTGATGCCCGGAGCCACGACCGTCGTTTCATCGACGAAACCGAAATTCTTCAGGTGGTCGATGCGCTGCTTGGTCTTCGCGTCGGGGCAGACGATGGCGCCGCCTTCGAAAGTCGAAAAGGTCTTGGTCGCGTGAAAACTCAGCACGGACAGATCGCCATGCCGCAGGATGCTGCCACCTGCATCCTCAACCCCGAAGGCGTGCGCGGCGTCATAGATCACCTTGAGGTTGTAGATGTCCGCGATGTGCTGGATGGCCTCGACGTCGCAGGGATGGCCGTAGCAGTGAACGGGCAGAATCGCTGTCGTCTGCGGCGTGATGGCGGCTTCGATTTTCGAGGGATCGAGGTTCAGCGTCCTGGGGTCGACGTCTACGAAGATCGGCCGGATGCCGTTCCACAACAGCGAATGCGACGTGGCGACGAAAGAGTAGGGCGTGGTGATCACTTCTCCGGTGATCCGGAGCGCCTGCAGCGCCGTCACGAGCGCCAGCGTGCCATTGGTGAACAGGGCCACATGTTCGACGCCGAGGTGCTCGCACAGCGCACGTTCGAACTGGACATGAAAGGGTCCGCCGTTGGTCAGGATCTTGTTGTCCCAGATCTGCTGGAGGTAGGGCAGAAATTCCTCAAGAGGGGGCAAAAAGGGCTGGGTGACAAAAACCTTGGACTGAGGTTTCACAGGATTGTTGGCCATCAGAGGCGGGTCGATCGAAGCTTGGTTAGAGGTATTGGAACAAGCTTAACCCCTGCGCCTGCGTAAACGCTTTCTGTGCGGCCTGGAGTGCCGTGAGGCTGGACTGGTAGTCGGTGATGACCTGGGGGTAATTGATGCTGGTGAGCTGGGTCTGCTGGGTTTGCAGTTGCAGCGTGAGGCTGGCGTTCTGCGTCTGCACGGCCTGCACCTGCTGCAGGCGGCTGCCGATGCTGGCCTGGGTGCTGAGCAGGCTGGTCTGGTTTTGGTCGAGGCTGGCCAGCGTGTTGCTGATGGACTGCGCGCGCAAGGCGTTCGAGCCCGAGGTCTGTGCCGAAGCCGAGAAGGCCTGCGCCAAGGCGTGGAAGGTCTGGAACAGGCTTTGCGGCGCGGAGGCCCCGATGGTGAAGCTGTCGCCCGCCGCCGGGGTGCCGACGATGGGCACGGTGATGGCCGGGGTGTTGCCTGGGGGCAGGCCGATGCTCATGCCCGCGGTGAAGGCGCCGCTGGCGACCGGGCTTGCGGAGAACGTGCCGCCCGTGCCGCTGGTCACGGCATAGGTCATCGAGCCGCCGCTTCCGCTGAAACTGATCTGGTATTGCGTGCCGTCGACCTGCAGGGTTTGCTGGGCCAGGGCGGTGTTGTTGACGGTGCCGGGGCCCGCCGTGGCGCCGCCCGTATTGCTGCTGGAGGCATTGACGGTGAAGGTACCGTTGCCCGCGCGGGTGTTCATGAACAAGGCGCTGCCCGGATCGCCGATGGCCGTGCTCAGGCTGGGACCGAGCGCGAGCTGGTTCTGTCCGCCATCGCCCTGGTATTGCACCGTGCCGTCGGCCTGGATGATGAAGGGCTGCGAACCGCTTTTGCTGCCAGCGAACAGGTAGTTGCCCTGTCCGTCCTGCGTGTTGGCGTACTGCGCGAGTTGCTGGATGTAGCCCTGCATGGTGGAGGCCGCGTTGCTCAGGTCTTGCGAGCTGACGGTGCCGTTGTTCATCTGCACCGCGAGCTGGCGTACCTGGCTGACCAGGGTGGAGACGCTCTGCACCGTGGCACTCTCGAGCTGCAGGGCGTTCTGCGCGTTCTGGCCGTTCTGGGTGTAGCCGGCCAGCCGGTTGATCTGCCCGGTCAGGCTGACGTTCTGGGCCGCGGCGACGGGCTGGTCGGATGGGTTGACCAAGGTACTGCCCGTGGAGAGCTGCTGGCTCAGGGTATTGAGCGTGTTTTGCTGATTGAGAATGCCCGTGAGACTGGCGGCATAGAACTGTGAGGTGCTGATGCGCATGGCGGCGCTCCTTCTTTCTTTACTGCACGGCCTGCAGCAACGAGGTGAACAGGCTGTTGCCCACCTGAATGGCCTTGGCCGCAGCCTGGTACGCCTGCTGGTACTGGATGAGGTTGGTCGCTTCCTCGTCGAGATTCACGCCGGAGACGGATTGTTGCGCAGCCGTGGCCTGGGCAGCGACCGAGGTTGCCGCACTGAGCGCGCTCTGCGCCTGATTGCCCTGGGTCGCGACCTGACTGACGAGCTGCGAATAGGCGCCTTCGAGCGAGGTGCTGCCCTGGCCCAGCGTCTTGGCCGTCTGCAGTGCGGCCATGGCCTGGGCGTTGCCGCCATTGCCGCCGCTGGCCGCGCTGAGGGTGAAGGTATCGCCCGAAACGGCGGTGCTTCCCGCCAGGGTGACGTTCCAGTAGCCGCCTGGCGGGTTGTTGGCGTAGGGGATGGACAGCACCTGCCCGCTACCGCCCAGGCTCAGGCTGCCGGTTGCCAAGACGGTGGCCGAACCGGGTTGGGTCACCTGGAAGCCGACGCTGCCGCTCGTGCCGCCGCTCGTCATCGTGATTTGCAGGGCGGTGGGCACGCTCGCCCCGGTGATGAGCGTGGCGCCCGCGCCGCTGGTGGCGCTGTATTGACCGGAGGACAGCGTGAGGTTGCCGAGGTTGGTGTTGACCAGACTGCCCGACTGCATCTGACCGGCGCTGGACACGTAAGGCGAGGCCGCTGCGATTTTCGTGGGATCGGTGAGGGTGGACTGGAAGTTCAGCGCGCCATAGCGGGTCGGCAACACCTCGAAGCTGTTGCCGGCCTGGGCGCCGCTGACGTTGAGCTGCACGCCGTCGAAGTTGAGCGTGGTCGTGGCACCGGACACGCTGGTGCTGAGCGTGGCCGCCTGCCCTGTGGACAGATTGGTGGCGGTCCAGGCGCTGCCATCGAAATTCAGACGATAGTCGGCCGTGGTGAGCGCGTTGGCATCGACCACCGTGCCGCTGATGACCGCGTTGCCGGTATTGCCCGCGTTGCCCAACACCTGTACCGGGCCGGACTGGAACATCGCGGCGCCGAATTGTCCGTTGAGATCGAGCCCCTGAGCCTGCTGGCTGTTCATGGCCGAGGCCAGGCCGTCGGCAATGCGGCCAAGCGCGTTCTGCGCGGGCTGCAGCACCTGGCTGCGGAACTGCAGCAGACCGCCCAGCGTTCCGCCCTGAAGGCCTTGTGACAGGACGGCGCCATTGGCGGCGTAAGCCACCTCCAGCTGCGACGGATCGTAGGCGTTGGGCGTGGTTTTCAGATCGAAGGACTGCGCCCCGGCCACCAGCACCTGTCCGTTGCCGGTGAAGACATTGACCTGATTGCCGTCCTGCGCCAGCACGGTGATGCCGACTTGTGAGGAAAGCTGCGTGATGAGCTGGTCGCGCTGATCGAGCATCGAGTTGGGCGTGCTGCCCGCGCCCGACATCGAGTTGATCTGGACGTTGAGCTGGGCGATCTGCTGCGTGAGGCTGTTGATGGCGGTTACGCTCTGGCCCAGTTGTTGATTGACGCCGTCGGACGCGTTTTGCAATTGCTGCGCGGAAGACTGGACCGACTGCGCGAGGGCCTGCGACTGGCTGATGAGGTTCTGTCGCGATGGAATGTCCGACGGGTTCGCGGCGACCTGGGCCACGCCGCTGGCGAAGAACTGGTTGATCGATGTGCTCAGGCCGGCGTTCGTTCCGGCCAGCAGATTGACGATGGACTGGAGCTGGGTGTTGACGGTGCTGGCGCCGCTGGCGGTTGCGGTCGTGCTCCAGACCTGCGATTGCAGATAGCTGTTGTAGCTGCGGGTGATCGCGTCGATCTGCGTGCCGTTGCCCAGATACTGGCCGCCGTACAGGCTGGGCGTGAGGGTGGACTGCACCGACGTCTCCCGGCTGTAGCCCGGCGTGTTGACGTTGGCGATGTTGTTGCCCGTGACCTGCAGCGCCGATTGCGCCGCCTGCAGGCCGGTCAAGGCGTTGTTGAGAAGTCCGCTGATGCCTGACATGTCCGTTCCTGCGTTTGGGTCTGGGTCTGAGGGCCGCGCCGCTCAGCCGCGGCCAAGGGTCTGGCGCTGCGTGCCGCCGTAGGCCTTGGAGGCACCTGTCGCCGGACCATAGGTGGGCTCGGTCGTTTGCCGCTGCGACTGGGTGATGGCCTGTTGCAGCGCCGCGCTCCAGACCGTGAGCGTGTGTTGCAGCGCCAGGGTTTCGTCGCGCAGCGCGGTGACTTCGGCGGTCAGCTCGGGCGATCGGTCGAGCGCCGGATCGGCCGACCGGCGCCGGTCGGCAAACTGGTCCAGCGCCTGAATCAGCGGCTCCCAGATGGGGGTGACGGGCAGGGCGCCCTCGGTGCCGGTGTTCACCAGCGCCCGGCGCTGCTGGCGCAGCACCTCGGTCAGCGCGGCGACGAGCTGGCGTTCGTCTTGGGGAATCTGGGGCTGGGACATGACGGCAGGAGCGGACGCAGGAGGTACTAGCCTTAACGTCACTGCGTGCTGAAACTTGAGCCTACGCCCAGTTGCGCCAGAGCCTGCTGCATCCGTGGGCTTCGGGCAATGGCCACGATCTTGGCGGCGTAGTCGGGGTCGGTCGCGTAGCCGCTGCGCTGCAGCGCCGATGCGAAGGCCGAAATGTCGTGGCCCTGACCGCGGGCCGACTGGTAGCGCGGGCGCGAAAGCAGCGCGGCGTAGTTGTCCACGCTGTCGGCCACGTTCTGGTAGGCGCGGAAGGCCGCGGCGCCCACGGTCGAGACGCCGTTCTGGAATTCCCGGGTGAGGGTCTGCACGGTATCGCCGGACCAGCTGCCGCCGGCTTTCACGCCGAAGACATTGTTCCCCGGCGTGTGCTGGCCCCAACCGGTTTCGAGCGCGGCCTGCGCCAGAATGGCCACGGGGGCCACGCCGAGCTGTTTCGCCGCGGTCTGCACGCTGGGGAGGATGCTGGCGATGAAGCTGCGCGCCTGCTCGGCCGCAGACTTGTCGCTCTTGCGCTGCGCGGCGGGTGTGGCTGCCGCGGCATTCGGCGCATCGATCGTGCTCATCGAGGGCATTGTTGCGGGCGCCGCGGCAAGGGCGGGCAGGGCATTCTGCCGATAGGTGCTCAAAGGCTCAGGCAACGCGGCGTTGCCGCGGGCGTCCAGGGGCAGCGCGGCGGCGTTGGCATCGGCGGCCCGGGCGCCGGGGACCGTGGCCGCCGCAGATGCAGCCGTAGATGCCGCCGCGGATGGCGTGGCTGCTTGGGCCGTGGCGCCATAGCGGCTGGACAGCTCGCGGGCGATGAAGCTCGCCAGACCGATGCCCTGGCCCTGGCTGAGTGTGGAGGCGAGTTGCTGCGTGAACATCGACTTGAACATCGGCCCCGAGGTGTCGCCCAGCATGTCAGGGCCCAGGCTGGTGGCGTTCATCGCGTTGAGCATCTGCTGCATCAGCAGCGCCTCGAACTGCTGCGCCACCGCCTTGATGGCCTGCGGACTGCGCGGATTGGCCTCGGCGGCGGCCTTGAGCTGGTTCAGCCCCTGGAACGACAGGCTGTTGCTGGCGGCGTTGCCACTGGGGGGCGGGGGCGCGGCGGGAAGGGGGGGCAGGGTCGCCATGGCGGACGGGCTCGGAACGGCTCAGATCACGTCGAGCTGCGCATGCAGCGCACCGGCGGCCTTCATGGCCTGCAGAATGGCGATCAGATCATGCGGCGCGGCGCCCACGGCATTGAGCGCGCGGACCACGGCTTCAAGCGTGACGCCGGGCTTGAACATGAGCAGATTGGCCTTGTCCACCTTGGCTTTCACGTCGGTCTTGGGAACGACGGCCGTCTGGCCCGCGCCCAGCGGGTTGGGTTGGCTGACTTCGTACTGCGTGTTGATGGTTACCGACAGATTGCCGTGCGCCACGGCGCAGGCGCCCAGGGTGACGTTCTGACCGAGCACCACCGTGCCGCTGCGGGCATCGATGACCACCTTGGCCGGCGGGGACTCGGGCGAGACGTCCAGCGCTTCGACCTGGCCGAGAAAGGCCGTGCGGTCTCCCGCGGTCAGCGGCGCCTGCACCTGAATGACGCCGGCGTTCATCGCCGTGGCCGTGCCTGCGCCGAAGCGCTGGTTGATGGCCTCGGCGACCCGGCTGGCGGTGCCGAAGCTGGGCGTGTTGAGCGCGAGCGCCAGCGGGCCGGACTGGTCGAAATTGCTCGCCACGGCACGCTCAACCGTGGCGCCGTTGGCGATCATTCCTGCCGTGAGGAAGTTGACCTGGGTGCTGTTGCCGCCCGAGGATGCACCGAAGCCGCTGACCACCACATTGCCCTGGGCCACGGCATAGGTCTGGCCGTCCGCGCCCTTGAGCGGGGTCATCAGCAGGGTGCCGCCGGCCAGGCTGGAGGCATTGCCCACGGCGGACACGGTGATGTTGATCTGCTGGCCCGGCTGCGAGAACGGCGGCAGGTTGGCGGTGATCATCACGGCGGCCACGTCCTTGGGCTGCAGATTGGAGGCCACGCCCGGCGGCAGGTTGATGCCCAGACGCTGGAACATGGAGAGCAGCGACTGGGTGGTGTAGGGAACCTGCGTGGCCTGGTCGCCGGTGCCGCCCAGGCCGACCACGAGGCCGTAGCCGACGAGCTGGTTGACGCGCACGCCCTGCACGCTGGTGAGATCGCGAATGGCGGCGGCCTGCACGGGTGCCCATGCCGAGACGAGCAACGCCAGCACAGGGGCCAGACGCAGAAGGAGGCGGAGCGGGAGGTAAGGCATGATCGTGGATGAACGCAAGGTCAGAATGGCCACAGCGAGAGGAAGAAGCTCGCCAGCCAGGGTACTTTGGCCGCCGCGTAGACATCGCCCGTGCCGCTGTATTCCACGCGGGCGTTGGCGATCTGGGTGCTCAGCACGGTGTTCTGCGGGCTGACGTCGGCCGCGCGCACCACCCCGGCCACGCGGATGTATTCGTGCCCGCCATTGAGCATGACCTCCTTCTGGCCGGAGACCTGCAGATTGCCGTTGCTCATCACCTGCACCACGGTGGCTTGCAGCGTGGTGGTGAAGGTGTTGCTCTGCGACGTGGCGCCGTTGCCGCCGAACTTGGTCGACGAGGTCATGCCCAGCGAGGGCGAATAGCCCCCGGCGGTAAGCGGCTTGCCGAAAAAGCTCGACAGCCCCGCGCTCACATCGTCGGACTTGTTCACCGTGGTGTTGGTCGATTTGGTGGCGTTGGCGTTTTCCTGGATGAGCACCGTGATCAGATCGCCCACGCGGTGGGCGCGGCTGTCCTCGAACAGCGACACATTGGTGCCGGGCTGCCAGATCGCGCCGTTGGGCGCGTGAGCGTTCATCGCCTCGGGCTGTGCCGGAATGGGCAGTGGCTTGAGCGCCTCGCTGCTCATGTGCTGCTGCGGCATGGCGCAGGCGCCCAGCGCCAGCATGGCGACTGCGGCCAGACCCGAACGGAGACGATGCAGCACCTTCATGGCCGTGCTCACAGATTGTTGTTCACGTACTGCAGCATCTGGTCGGAGGCCTGCACCGCCTTGCTGTTGACTTCATAGGCGCGCTGCGTCGAGATCATGTCCACCAGCTCGGCGACGACGTTGACGTTCGACGATTCCAGATAGCCCTGCTGCACCGAACCCAGGCCGTTGAGCGTGGGCTGGCCGGTGCTGGGCGCGCCGCTGGAGCCGGTCTGCAGGTAGAGGTTGTCGCCCACGCTCTGCAGGCCCGTGGGGTTGACGAAACTGGCCAGCTGC
The DNA here is from genome assembly GCF_002028405.1 of Thiomonas intermedia. NCBI lineage: Bacteria > Pseudomonadati > Pseudomonadota > Betaproteobacteria > Burkholderiales > Thiomonas > Thiomonas intermedia. The sequence continues at coordinate 110,612 of NZ_CP020046.1, read as the reverse complement.
AGCGCACCGACCTGCTGCGGCGCGGCCTGGCCCGGCAGCGTGACCGACACGGTGCCGTCGTTGCCGATGGTCACGGTCTGCGCGCTCGCCGGAATGGTGACCGTGGGCTGCACCAGATAGCCGTTGGCGGTGACGAGCTGGCCCTGATTGTTGAGCTGGAAGGTGCCGTCGCGGGTGTAGGCGATGGTGCCGTCGGGTTTGAGCACCTGGAAAAAGCCCTGACCGTTGATGGCCACGTCCAGCGAGTTGCCGGTCTGCGTGAGGTTGCCCTGGGTCATCAGGCGTTCGGTGGACACCGGGCGCACGCCCGTGCCCAGCTGCAGGCCGCTGGGGTATTGAGTGCTCTGCGAAGACTGCGCACCCGGCTGGGTGAGGTTCTGGTAGAGCAGATCCTGGAACACGGCGCGCGAGCTTTTGAAGCCGCTGGTGTTGACGTTCGCCAGATTGTTGGCGATCACGTCCATCTGGGTCTGTTCGGCCTGGAGCCCGGTGCGGGCGACGTAAAGCGAGCGGATCATGGCGTGGTTCCGGGATGCGGGGTGAATGTTGGAGGTGCAGGCGCGTCAGCTCACATTGAGCAACTGGGTGGAAGCCTGGTGATTCTGGTCGACGGTCTGCATGAGCTTGGTCTGGATTTCAAACGCACGGGTGTTGTCGAGGATCTGGATCATGGCCTGCATCGGGTTGACGTTGCTGCCCTCCAGGGCGCCCACGGCGAGTTGCACGGTGCCATCGGCCGGCGCCGGGCCCTGGGTGTCGCGGAACAGACCATCGGCGCCGCGCTGCATCTGACCGGCCGGCGGGTTGACCAGCTGAATGCGGTTGACCACGACCAGGGCATTGGGCTGGCTGCCCACCGGAACGCCGGAGATCGTGCCGTCCGAGCCGATCTGCACCGACTCCAGCGGCGGCATGGAGATGGGCGCGCCGCTCTGGCCCAGCACCGGCCGACCGTCGCTGGTGGAGAGAATGCCGCTGCTGTTGATCTGCAGATCGCCGTTGCGGGTGTAGGCCGTGTCGCCATTGGGCGCCTGCACCGCGATCCAGCCCTGGCCCTGGACGGCCACGTCGAGATTGCGCCCGGTGTGAACGATCGGCCCTTCCTGCAGATCGGCGCTGTGACCCTGCACCGCGGTGTAGGCGCTGGTCGGCAAGGTGTTGCCGTACACCGGCAAGGCCCGGAACTGGGCCTGCTCGCCGCGGTAGCCGGTGGTGTTCACATTGGCGAGATTGTTGGCCGTCACCGCCTGCTGCTGCAGGACGGCGCGTGCGCCGGTGGCGGCAATCCATAAGGTATCCATGGCTCAGTCTCGGGTGGGGTCGCGGGCGGTTTTGCTTACAGGCTAAGCAAAGTCTGGACCACCTGGTTCTGCGTCTTGATGGTCTGGGCGTTGGCCTGATACGCCTGTTGCGCGACGATCAGATTGACCAGCTGCGACGACAAATCGACGTTGGACTGCTCCACCGCGCTGGCCTGCAGCACGCCCAGCCCGCCGCCGCCGGGCTGCCCGGTGAGCGGCTGCCCCGATTCATAGGTGGGCACGAAGTAATTGCTGCCCAGACGTTGCAGGCCCTGCGGTGCGGTGAAGTTGGTGAGGGTGATCATGCCCAGCGTGGCCGACAGGCCGTTGCTGTAGCGTCCGTAGATGATGCCGCTCGGATCGACCGACAGATTGCTGAGCTGGCCCACGGCCGAGCCGTCGGTGGTCAGCGCATTCACCACCGAAGTGGCGTTGTAGTTGGTCGAGCCGGCAAAGTTCAGCGCGATGTTCGAGGCGGCGGCGCCGTCGGCCCAGGTGATATTGGGGACGGACAGTGTCGCGGTACCGCTGATGGCGCCGGTGGACGTGAACTGAATGGTGGACGGGCCACCGCTGGTGATGCCCCCGGCCGCGCTGGTGCCGTCGACCGAGTAATACACATTCCACGCCTGGCCGCTGGCCGTGGCGCCGGTGGAGGGCAGGGCGTAGTAGGTGGTGAGCAGATGCGCGGAGCCCAGGCTGTCGTAGACGGTGCTGGTCGTCGAGTAGTTGTAGCTGGTGGGGTCGCTGGTGCTGAAGGCGGTGCCGCTGGCGATCGGGGTGACCGAGGCATTCAGGTTGAGCGCCAGGGTGCCGCTGGTCGTGGCCTTGGGGGCCAGCGTGGTGGCCGTGATCTGCAGCGGGCCCGAGCCGCCGGTCAACACGCCGCTGACGGCCGGTGTCCCGACGAGCTGGCCGCCCGAGGCATCGACGATGTAGCCGTTCTTGTCGAGCTGGAACTGGCCGTTGCGGCCATACACGGTGGAGCCGTTGTAGTCGAACTGGAAGAAGCCCTGGCCGTTGATGGCCACATCCAGCGGATTGTCGGTGGACTCGATATTGCCCTGGGAGAACTGCTGCGCCACCGTCGAGACGGTGGTGCCGATGCCCACCTGCCCATACTGCGGCGAGGTGCCGGCGATGGCGGCGGCATAGGTGTCGGCGAACTCGGCGTTCGAGCCCTTGAAGCCGACGGTGCTGGCATTGGCGATGTTGTTGCCCATCACCTGCAGGTCGGTGGAGGCGGCCTTAAGGCCGGACAGGGCGGTTTGAAACGTGCTCATGGAATCCCCCGGAAAAAAGGATGTGGCTGAATGTGTTGAATGGGTGGGGCGGGGCGGTTTACATCACGCCCAACAGGCTCGACAGGGGCACGGTGCCGCTCTGTCCTTCCATCTGGAGTGCGGGTCCGTTGCTGCCGCTCAAATAGACCGACTGCACCTTGCCCGTGCCGAAAGGCACGGCCGCGACAGCCTGGCCGCTGTTGTCGGTGGCCGTGATGTTGAAGCTGTAGTTGCCTGCCGGGGCCTGCTGGCCGTTCGCGGTGGAACCATCCCAGGTGAAGGTCTGCACGCCCGTGGGCAGCGCGCCGAGCTGCAGGGTGTCGACGGTCTGCCCGGCGTTGTTGACCACCTGCACCTGCACGTTCTGCGCCGCCGAGGCCAGGGTGAAGCCGCCGGCCGCGGTGCCGCTGGTGCCCAGGCTGATACTGTTGTTGTCGAACACCACGGTCTGCCCCACCAGATTGGCGGCTTGCAGACCCTGGGTCTGGGCGAGTTGGGCGGTGAGCGTGGCCATGGACTGCTGCATGCTCTGAATGCCGCTGGCCGTGCTGAACTGCGCGAGCTGGGCCGAGAGGTCCTGGTTGCTCATCGGGTTCATCGGGTCCTGGTTGGTGAGCTGGGTCACCAACAGGGTGTAGAAGGTATTGACGTCCGCCAGACCCCCCAGGCCGCTGGTGCTGCTACCGGAGGTGCCACTGCTGCTCGTTTGCAGCGAGGTCAAAAAGGAGTTGGAGCTGATGGGAGAGGTGCTCATGGCGGGGTTCTTTCAGGCAGAGGCGGGGCGTTCGGAAGGGATCATTGGCCCAGCGTGAGGGTCTTCAGCAGCAGGTTCTTGGTGGTGGTCATCACGTTCACGTCGGCCTGATAGGCGCGCGAGGCGGAGATCATGTTGACCATTTCGTCGACCGGATTGACGTTGGGATAGCTGACATAGCCGTCCTTGTTCGCCAGGGGGTTGCCGGGTTCGTAAACGAGTTTGAGCGGGCCGGGCTTCTCCACCACGCCGGCCACCTGAACGCCGTTCACCCCGGCTGGCACGCCCGGACCCGACAGCGGCTGCGCGGCAAACACCACTTCGCGCGCACGGTAGGGCTGGCCGTTGGAGCTGACGGCGGAGTTGGCATTGGCCAGATTGCTGGCCACCACGTTGAGACGGTAGCTCTCGGCATTCAGGCCGGAGTTGGCGACATCGAGGGCGGAGAACAGTGACATGGCGTGGCGCGGTTCGGGCGTGGAAGATGGGCTCAGTTGCCGGTGATGGCCGAGGTCAGGGTCTTGATCTTGCCGGTGAGGAAGGTCAGTTCGGCTTCGTACTGGATGCTGTTTTTCTGGAACGCCGCCTGTTCGCGGTTCATGTCCACCGAATTGCCGTCCAACCGCACCGTGTTGCCAGCCTGATACGCGACGAAGTCCGAACCCGCGGGAGCGACGTTGCCCGCGAGTTGCCTGGCGTGCTCGGTCTTGAGCGGCAGGCCGCCGCCCGTCTGGCCCGAGAGTGCGGACTTGAAGGCGGCCGAAAAGTCCAGATCCACCGCCTTGTAGCCCGGCGTGTTCGCATTGGCGATGTTGGCCGAGAGCAGTTGCTGCCGCTGCGCCCGCAGGTTCAATGCGGTCTGCAGCGGGGCGAATTCACGGTCGAGGGCGGAGGTCATGGCGGGTTCCTGGGTGTTGCTGGCCTGGTTGACTGCAGATTTCATGCCAGGCGGAAAAGGCGGTTTCGTACCCGTATTCGCCTCGGAAGATGCCTTCGCCGCGCTCAGCGGCAAGCGCCCGGCGGCAAGAGTTTGCCGGTCGGCGGAGCTGCCGTTTTGCTCCTCCACAGCCGTGGGGTGGGCCGTGGAAAGAGCCTCCCCCTCCCAACCTCCCCCACGCCGTGGGGGAGGCGTGTTGGCTCCCTCTCCACTTGTGGGGGGGCGGGGTGGGCGTCTCTTCCTCCCAACCTCCCCCACGCTGTGGGGGAGGCGTGTTCCCTCCCTCTCCACTTGTGGGGAGGGTCGGGGTGGGCGTCTCTTCCTCCCAACCTCCCCCACGCCGTGGGGGAGGCGTGTTCCCTCCCTCTCCACTTGTGGGGAGGGTCGGGGTGGGCGTCTCTTCCTCCCAACCTCCCCCACGCCGTGGGGGAGGCGTGTTCCCTCCCTCTCCACTTGTGGGGAGGGTCGGGGTGGGGCGCTGTCGATCCTCAATCCATCGGAGCCGCGCGGCAAGTTGGAACAGGCCCAGTCGCCCGAGCTGGTATGAACCTTGCGGTGCCAGGGCGTCTTTATCGTTTCCTGCCTGATCGGCTTCACGCCATGTTGCGCATTTCAATCCGTATTCGCCAGGCCCGGCCCGGTGCAGTCCTCTGGGCTCTGGGTCTTGTCCTGGCTTGGGGCGGGGTACCGTCGGCCTGGGCGGCTCCGGCCGCGGAAAGCCCGGCCAGTATTCGCGCCGCGGTGGAGGCTTTCGTGCGCGCGGGTCTGCCCGCGGGGGGCGGGAAGGTTCAGGTCGATGTTCAGGGGCCCGCGCCCGGACTGCGCTTTCCACAATGCGCTGAGCTGCGTACCGCGTACTTCGGCAATCCCAATCCCTATGGCTCACAGACGGTGGAAGTGCGCTGCGCCGCGCCTTCGGTGTGGTCGCTCTACCTGCCGGTTCGCGTCGACCGGCCGCAGGGCGTCGTGGTCGTGGCGCGTGCCTTGCAGGCCGGGCATGTGCTGACGGCGGCCGATCTCACCACGGTCGAGCGCGACGCCACGCATCTTCCCCCGGGGGCGGTGAACGACGCCCAGGCGCTGGTCGGTCAGGTGCTGCGTTACAGCGTGGCGGCGGGTCAGCCGCTGGTGCAAAGCATGCTCTCCGGCCCGCAACTGGTCCACTACGGCCAGTCGGTCAGTCTTGTCGCCCAGGGGATGGGGGTGCGACTGGTCGCCCTCGGCCAGGCCATGGCCGATGGCCGGGTGGGGCAGTCGGTGCTGGTGCGCAATGTGCAGTCGGGTCGCGTGGTCAGCGGGGTCGTGGATGCCCAAGGCCAGGTGGTGGTGCCGCTGCAGTGAGGCGAGGGCCACGAAGACCTGGTGTCAAAAAACCGTCTTCCCCAGGTTCCAAGCCAGGAATGAGACCTATTGCTCTTGAAATAGGTTGTTATTTTGGCCATCAGTGGCTCGATCAGTGTCAAAAAATGGCCTAAAAGGGTGGCACCGCGTTTGCTATGCAGGGATCAACCTTGTTGGAGATCCTCATGCGTGCCCTTGCCTTGTTGCCCCTTGCCGAATCGCATTCGCCGTTTGCGCCGCCCTTGAGCGTGCTTGAGGGATGGCGGGCCGAGGCGAGTCCCTCTGGGTTTCAGACGGCCTTTGCCGCCGAGACTTCGGCCTTGCGCCTGGGGCGTCAGATCTACGCCGCCTGGTTGCAGCGCTGTTTGCGCCTGGGCGCCTATCGCAGGAATCCCGGCGCGGTGGCGGCGCTGCCGCGCGCGGCGATCGAACACCAGCTCGATCGGGCGCTCGATGCCTGCGGACCCGATGCCGCCGATCTTCCGCCCCTGCGCGAGGCGCAGCAGCAGCGTCTGGACGAACTCTGTTTGCTGATCAGCGCCCTGGCCGCCACCGACAAGCATCAGGTGCGTGCCGTGCAGACCTGGGACCGCCTGATCGATCTCGGCCTGGAGGTGCTGCAGGGTTTCGCCGATCTTGAGGTGGCTCTGGCCGCCCAGCGCGCGGCGCAGGATCCGCTCACCGGGCTGCCGGGCCGGGCGGCGCTGCAGCAGCGCCTGCAGGGCGAACAGTCCCTGGTCTCGCGACAGGGCCGCATGTGCGCGGTCGTGATGCTCGATGTCGATCATTTCAAGCGTGTCAACGACGAGCACGGCCACCAGACCGGCGACCGCGTGCTCACGGCGCTCGCCCGTCTGATGCGCGGCGCCCTGCGCCCCTACGACGGGGTCTATCGCTATGGCGGCGAGGAGTTCGTGCTCGTGCTGCCAGGTGCCACGGCGGCGCAGGCGGTAGGCATCGTCGACCGCATGCGGCAGGCCATTGCCGACCGCCCCGTGGTGCAGACCCAGACCGGCGGACTGCACATCAGTATTTCCGCCGGCGTGGCGGCGCTGACCGAGCGCGCGATCTCACAGACGCTGCGCTGTGCCGATCTGGCGCTCTACCACGCCAAGGCCGAAGGGCGCGATCAGGTTCATGTCGAACGCGGGACCTGCCGATGAAACCCGCCGCTGGCGCTCCGCGGGCGACCGTCGCTGCCTTACAGGCACGGCGTGGCCCCGTCGACTGAGACGGCTTGAACGCATCCACCATGACCGCGACGTCTCCCGGCCCCCGACCGCCCAGCAGCCTGCGCCTGGCCAGCGCGCAGGAACTGCAGGCGGCCTTTCGCGTGGATGCGGAGGAGTTTCTGCGCCTGTTCGTGGCGGGATTGCAAGCCCAGGCCACACGCGAGGACACCCTGCAAGCCCTGGGCAATGCGGCCGAAGCGCTGCGTGGCATACGCATCGGTGCCGACTTCCTGCAGCTCGAAGCCGTCAGCACGCTATGCCGACGCGGCGAGCAAGACCTGCTGCAGCAGCTGCCCTCGATGGCTGCGGGTGCCGCCTTGCAGTGGGGAGAACTGCAGGCCGTGATTGACGGCCTGCGCCGCCACCTATCGGGTTCCGAGGAGACGATATCGCTGCCTGAGTCGGCCGCACCGGAACCCTTGACGGTCGATGCGGCGCGTGAGCCAGAGCCAGAGCCAGAGCCAGAGCCAGAGCCAGAGCCAGAGCCAGAGCCAGAGCCAGAGCCAGAGCCAGAGCCAGAGCCAGAGCCAGAGCCAGAGCCAGAGCCAGAGCCAGAGCCAGAGCCAGAGCCAGAGCCAGAGCCAGAGCCAGAGCCAGAGCCAGAGCTTGCGCCGCCAGACGCGGGCACTGAGGCAGAACCTGCCGACGATCCACCCGGCCAGACCGTCCCCGCGCTTGCGGCCGCTCTCGAAGCACCCGACGAATCGACCCCGGATGAGCAAGAGGGCGGCCAGATCGTGGCCGTGCAGACGGCCACAGTCGGCCCCTGGGTCGTGGCCGTTCCTGTGGCTTCGACGCCGAGGGCGCTGGCACCCGGCACGCCGCAGTGGTCCGGCCCTGGCGGAACTTTGCTGGTGCTGCACGACGACGAGGCGCTGCCCGCGCTCGATCTTGCCGTGTGCTGGAACCAGCCGGACGTCGCGCCCTCAGACCGCAGTGCCGCGTTGTTGCTGCACCCGCCGACGGGTGAGCCGCCGTTTGCCGTGCGGGTCGATGCCATCGGCCAGGAGCGGGAGCTGATCTTCTGGCCCGTGCCCCCTGCGATGCAGACGGCATGCGGGGTGCAGGCCGCGGCCTGGCAGGGCGCGCCCTGGTCGCTTGATGCCGGGCAGCCCGTGCTGCTCATCGATCTTCCCTGGTTCGGCCGGCAGTTGCGCTCGGGGTTGCGTCCATGACAGCGCCGGGTCGCTTCCCAGAATGCATCCCGATGCGCACCGCGCGGAGGGCCATGCCGTGAGCCAAGGCATGTCCTGGTTGACGTTTCATGTGGGCGGCCAGATGCACGCGCTGGAGGCGGCACCCGTGCGTCAGATTGTGCGGTCGCCCAGGCTGCTCGCGCTGCCTCTGTCGGCGCGTCAACCGCATTGCGCCGGTCTGATGGCGTGGCAGGGCAGGCCGCTGTTGGTGCTCGACCTCGGCGCCTGTCTGCTGCGGCGCTCCAGCCTTGCGGGCGGCGACGCCCGGTTTCTGGTGTGGAGCCAGGCGCGGCAGGCCGGCGTGTTGGCCGTGGACGGTGTGGATGGACTCCTGCGGCTGAGCCCCACCACGCTCACGAGGCACTGGGCGCCAGCCCGACCGGGGCTGCCCGCGCCGTGGAATGCCATTCAGGGCTTGCTTCATGCGGGGAAGGCTGCGAACGAACAGAGCCTCGACCCGACGCTCGCCACGGCAGATCCCATCGCCGTGTTCGACGTCGTCGGCTTGTGGCAAGCCTGCTGGGCAGGCGCGGGGGGCGCGCGATGAAGCGCACCCCGCAACGCAGCCTGCTGTGGCTGAGCCTGCTGGCCCTGATCTGGGGCGCCGGTCTGGTCGCGCTCGTCTGGGTCGATACCGAACCACCACTTCTCTTGACCGCCTGGTGTGCCGGAGCGGCGCTGCTCGTGCTGCTGGCTTTCTACCTGGGATTGCTGTTCCGGCTGGATTTGCTGCAAGTGCAGCAGATCTTGCGCGAAAGCGCGCTCGACCCCGTATCGCCGCCTCGCGACAAAACCCTCGTGTCGGCCCTTTGGCAGCCGCTGATCGACGCGGCGGCGACAACCCGCCCTGCCGTGAACGAGACCCGACGCGACAAGGCGCGTCTCGATGCCCTTGCGCTCGCGCTCGAAGCCGAGCGGGCGCAGGGTCTTGCCTGGCAGCGGCAGGCCGCGCAGGCCGAGTCCCGGCTCGCCGCGCTGCGCGGGCAGGTGCAGGACGCCGCGAAGGCGCTGTCGTCCATCGAGTCCGCCTGGGGGGGCAGGCCGTCATGGCCGACGGCGCCGACCGCGCAGCGCGACGCCGACGCATCTGGCACAGACGCAACAGATCCCCCGGGCGAAGCGGGGCAGGCCTACCTTGCACAGCTTCAGGCGCTGGCTTCGGCTGCTGACGAGACGATGTCGGCGCTGGATGCCCAGGCTGCGGCGATGACCGAGAGGGAGGCTGCGATCCAGACCGATGTCGACACCCGTGCGGCGCGAAGCGCGCAGCAGGCGCTTGAGCAGCACCGCGTCGCCGCACAACTCGCCCAGACCGCCGAGGCGCTGAGCTTGCTGGGGCTGAACCTGCGATTGCAGCTCTCGCATCTTGCCGCCAGCCCCACGGCCGACGGTTCGCGGCTCGAACAGACCGAGGCCGATCTGGACGCTTTGCTCGCGACGCTGGGCTCCACGAACCCGCTCAGTGAGTCCGTGCAGAACGAGGCGCCCCCCGCATCGGCGCCACGGCCGCCCGCGGAAGCGCCAGAGCGCCATGCCGCGCAAGCCCGGCTACTCTCGACGCTGCAGCGCTTCGCCCAGACGATCCAGGCGGCGAAGCTCGACTGTGAACGCCAGCAGCGGTCGCACGAGCAGTGGCGGCAATGGCAGACGGCGGTTCGGCAGCAGGCTGTGGACGAGGCGACGCTGCAGCCCGCCCTGAGGCAGCTCCGCGAGGCGCTGGCGCGGGCGGTCCAAGAGACGATTGATTGATCGGATATGCCGCCCTCACGGCGACTCCGTCTCTCGCCCGCACCATCGCAAAAATTGCTGCAACATCGCCCTTAAGTTTCGTTACATCGTGACGTCAAGCGATTCGTGGACAAGGACGTCCGCGTCCGGCGTGCATGCCGGAACGATCAAGGCAAGGGAGCCGCACCATGGCCATTTCCGGCATCATCAACACCAACGTCAATTCGCTGAACTCGCTCAACGCGCTGAACAATACGTCGAGCAGTCTGAGCACCTACATTCAGCAGCTGTCCACCGGCAAGCAGATCAACGGGCCTGCGGACAACCCTGCGGGCTACGCCATTTCGCAGCGTTTTCAGACCCAGATCAACGGCTTGAACCAGGCCGTGTCCAACGGCAACCAGGCGGTGTCGCTGGTGCAGACCGCCACCGGCGCGCTGCAGAACGAAACCAACCTGCTGCAGCAGATTCGCACCATTGCGGTTCAGTCGGCCAACGGCTCCAACACCTCGCAAGACCGGGCCTCGCTGCAAGGCGTGGTGTCGCAGTTGCTGGCGCAGGTCTCGACCATCGCCACCCAGACCCAGTTCAACGGTCAGAACCTGCTCGACGGCACCTTCAGCGGCCAGCAGTTCCAGGTGGGCGCCAACGCCAACCAGATCATCAACGTCTCGGTCTCCAACGCCAACTCCAACGCCATCGGCAATAACACCATGGCGGCTGTGCCGTTCGGAACCTATTCCATTGCCAACGGCACAGGCGGTGGGGCCACGAACAATGGCTACGACGCCGGCAATGCCTTCAGCATCAGCAGCGGCGCAGGCAACTTCACTTCGGGGTCGGTATCCGTTTCTGGCTATGCGGGGTCGGATTCCTTCGGGGTGACGCAGGATGAATCGGCCGCGAGCATCGCCGCCGCCGTCAATGCCATCGCGCAGAACACCGGGGTGGCCGCCACGGCCAACACCAGCGTGGCCTTCACCGTCACCACCGGCAGCTTCAGCTTCAGCATCGGCAACGGAGGCTCGGGCGGGCAGACCAACGCGGTCAATATCTCGGCCAACGTCACTGACACCACCCCCACCGGTCTGAGCGGCCTGGTTTCGGCCATCAATGGCTCGACCGCCCAGACGGGTATTGCCGCCAGCGTCAATGCCACCGGCAATCTGGTGCTGACCCAGAGCCAGGGGCAGAACATCACGGTGTCGGGTTTTGCCGGCACCGGCACGTTGAAAGCAGGGAACACGACCTTGAGTGCTTCGGCCGGCACGGCGCTGGTGCAGGGCTTCACCCAGTTGCAATCCACCCAGGGCTACTCGCTGGGTAACGGCGGTGCCATTGGTCTGAGCAGCATCAGCTCGCTGTCGGCGGTGTCCACGGTGGACGTGTCGACGGTGCAGGGTGCGAACCAGGCCCTGTCGGTGATTGACCAGGCGATCAACACGCTGAACCAGCAAGGCGGCTCACTCGGCGCGATCCAGAACCGGATCCAGGCTTCGGTGCAGAACGTGCAGACCACGTCGACCAATCTGCAGGCTGCGCAGTCGGTGGTGCAGGATGCGAACATCGCCGATGCGACCACGCAGCTGTCGAAGTATCAGATCCTGCAGCAGGCAGGCATCTCGACCCTGGCCACGGCCAACTCGCTGCAACAGAGCTACCTCAAGCTGCTGCCGTAAGGGATTTTTTCTGGCAGCCGCGGCCCAGCTCCGTCTCGCACGGGCTGGGCCGCGCTGCTTTTCCGCGACGGCCCCGCCGCTGCAGAACAATTTTCACCGGCAAGCCTAAAGTCCCTCGCAGGCGTGCCGTCAAGTGGAGTGCGGACAGGGTTGTCCGTATTCGGCACGGATGCCGGATGTCCCATAGCAAAGGAGCTCCATCATGGCCATTTCCGGCATCATCAACACCAACGTCAATTCGCTGAACTCGCTCAACGCGCTGAACAACACGTCGAGCAGTCTGAGCACCTACATTCAGCAGCTGTCCACCGGCAAGCAGATCAACGGGCCTGCGGACAACCCTGCGGGCTACGCCATTTCGCAGCGTTTTCAGACCCAGATCAACGGCTTGAACCAGGCCGTGTCCAACGGCAACCAGGCGGTGTCGCTGGTGCAGACCGCCACCGGCGCGCTGCAGAACGAAACCAACCTGCTGCAGCAGATTCGCACCATTGCGGTTCAGTCGGCCAACGGCTCCAACACCTCGCAAGACCGGGCCTCGCTGCAAGGCGTAGTGTCGCAGTTGCTGGCGCAGGTCTCGACCATCGCCACCCAGACCCAGTTCAACGGTCAGAACCTGCTCGACGGCACCTTCAGCGGCCAGCAGTTCCAGGTGGGCGCCAACGCCAACCAGATCATCAACGTCTCGGTCTCCAACGCCAACTCCAACGCCATCGGCAATAACACCATGGCGGCCAGCGGCACCATGTACAGCACGACCGGCGCGGCAGGCAGCAATGGTTACGCTGCAGGTCAGGCTTTCACCATTTCGGCCAGCGCAGGTGCCTTCGCGGCAGGCAGCGTCTCGGTATCGGGCTATGCGGGTTCGGACAGCGTGACGGTGGCCGCGACGGATTCCGCCGCCAGCATTGCCGCCGGCATCAATGCCATCAGCCAGAACACGGGTGTGACCGCCACGGCCAACACCAGCGTGGCTTTCACCGTCACCACCGGCAGCTTCAGCTTCAGCATCGGCAACGGTACGACGGGCAGTCAGACCAATGCGGTCAACATCTCGGCCAACGTCACCGATGTGTCGCCTACCGGCCTGAGCGGCCTCGTCTCGGCCATCAATGGCTCGACCGCCCAGACCGGCGTTGCCGCCAGCGTGAACTCCAGCAACCAGCTCGTGCTCACCCAGAGCCAGGGCGACAATATCTCGATCAAGGGCTTTACCGGAGGCGGCACCCTGGCCGCAGGCGGCTCCACGGTGTCGAGCACCAACGCCACGGCGCTGGTGCAGGGCTTCACCCAGTTGCAATCCACCCAGGGCTACTCGCTGGGCAATGGTGCCAACATTGGTCTGAGCAATATCAGCTCGCTGTCGGCGGTGTCCACGGTGGACGTGTCGACGGTGGAAGGTGCGAACCAGGCGCTGTCGGTGATTGACCAGGCGATCAACACGCTGAACCAGCAAGGCGGCTCACTCGGCGCGATCCAGAACCGGATCCAGGCTTCGGTGCAGAACGTGCAGACCACGTCGACCAATCTGCAGGCTGCGCAGTCGGTGGTGCAGGATGCGAACATCGCCGATGCGACCACGCAGCTGTCGAAGTATCAGATCCTGCAGCAAGCGGGCATCTCGACCCTGGCCACGGCCAACTCGCTGCAACAGAGCTACCTCAAGCTGCTGCCGTAAGCACGCCTGAGTTTCTCCAGAGGGTTTCCCCGGGCCGCCGTCAGGTGTCCCGGGGGTTTTGCCATCTGTTTTGTGCGTTTGTATTGGGGCGAATCTGCCTGATATGGGGGCATCATGGACGTTCAAAATTTGGTTGGCCTGTCTGGCTTCGGAAAGCCGCAGACGGTGACGCCGACCCAACCGGGGGCGACTTCGGTGCAAGGTAACAATGCGTTACCGCAAAGTGGCCCCGCTGCAGCGGGCACGGTCACAAAGGCCGCGGCGCCCACGGTGCCGCCCTCCACGCTGGCCCAGGCCGCCGATACGCTGCAAAAACAGGTCAGCCAGCAAGCGCCTTCGGTGGCGCTGAGCGCCGGGCTGGACCCAAGCGGCGATCACCCGGGGCAACTGCTCGTGGAGCTCAAAGACAAGACGACCCAGCAGGTTTTCGTGCGCTACTTCGTGCCCTCGGAGCAGGTGGTCAAGGCGGCAACCCAGAGCCCGGATCAACCGATGCCACCAGGCAGTCTGCTGCAGGAAAAAGCCTGACGCTTGCCGTCCCTTGGCCCTACAGTTCGGGTCGGGTGTGTCGTTAAATCTCACAAGCGGTAACGCGTTCGGAGTCCAGTATGTCGTCGGTATCCATTTCAGGGTTGGTGAGCGGGATCAACGTGCAGTCGTTGATCACATCGCTGTCGGCGGCCTACCAGCAGCCCATCACGCTGCTGCAGAACCAGGAGCAGTCGTACCAGTCCACGCTGAGCGCCTGGGGGTCGGTGCAGAGCAGCCTCTCCAGCCTGCAGTCGACCGTGGCCGGCCTGCAGAACGTCACCAGTCTGAACAATCGCACAGTCAATCTGAGCAATTCCAGCGCGGTGTCGGGCACGGCCAGCTCTAACGCGCCGCTGGGCACGTACTCGCTGAGCAACATCGTTCTGGCGCAGACGCAGAGCGTCTATTCCGGCGATTTCGCCTCGGCCACCAACACGGCCGTGGGCACAGGCTCGCTGCAGATCCAGGTGGGCAGCGGCGCCGTCACCAATATCAGCATCGATGGCAGCAACAACTCGCTCAACGGCATTGCCGCGGCGATCAATCAATCCAACAGTGGGGTGAATGCCGCCGTCATTTTTGATGGCACCGGCTATCGCCTGACGCTCACGGGCAACAACACCGGGGCGGCGAATGCCTTCACGGTCAGCACCAGCGGGGCCACAGGTTCGCTCGCGAACCTGAGCTACAGCGCCAGCGCCTCGGGCGGCATGACGGAAAGCCAGACCGCCCGCAACGCCTCGGTGAGCATCAACGGCCTGTCGGTGACCAGCGCGACCAATGCGGTGAGCGGTGCCATTCCGGGCGTGAGCCTGAATCTGCTGCAGGCCAGCGGATCGACCACCCTGACCGTGGCGAACGACACCAGCGCCTTCGTCACCTCGGTGCAGAGTTTCGTCACCGCCTTCAACACCACGATGGGCACGCTGAACCAGCTCACCGCGTTCAACGGCGGCTCCACCTCCAGCGGCGCTTCGGGTAGTGGACCGCTGATCGGCAATGCCGGCATCCAGACGCTGCGCACCCAACTGCTCAACCTGATCAGCGGCCAGGGCATCGGCACCACGCCGGGCAGCGCCTACACCTCGCTCGGCGCCGTGGGCATCAGCCTGGCGCAGGATGGTTCTCTTTCGCTCGATACGGGCACACTCGGTACGGCCCTTCAGAGCAACTACAACGCCGTGGCCGGCTTGTTCGGCCAGGTGGGCACCGCGACCAACGCCAATGTGCAGTACGTGGGCGCGGGTAACAACACCCAGCCGGGCACCTACGCGGTGAATGTCACCTCCGGGGCCACGCAAGGCACGTTCACCGCAGCCAATGCGGTGGCCAGCGGCGGCATCACCAGTTCCGAGACGCTGGTGTTCGGTTCGGGAGCCACCAGCGTCTCGGTGCAACTGGCCTCGGGATCGACGGTCGACAGCATGGTGGCCACCATCAACGCCACGCTCAGCCAGCAGGGTCTGGGCGGCATCAGCGCCGTCAACAACAACGGCAGCCTGGAGTTTCAGACCTCGGGCTACGGCAGTGCGCAGAGCTTCACCGTGGTGTCCACGCAGGCCGCATCCGCAGGCAGCACCGGCGTCGGTACGACCTTGCAGACCGTCAAGGGTACGGATGTGATTGGTTCGATCAACGGGCAGGCCGGCACCGGGGCAGGGCAGCAGCTCACGGTCACCGGTCCTGGCGCGGCCTTGGGTCTGCAGGTGAACATCACCGGCCAGGCCACGGGCAGCCTGGGCTCGGTCACCGTCAGTCAGGGCCTTTACCAGCAGATGAATGCCATTCTGACGCAGGCGCTCAATACTCAGAGCGGGTTCGTTTCCGCCGCGACCAGCGGCCTGAACAACACGATCAAAGGCATCAACCAGCAGATCACCCAGTTGCAGAACAGCGCAGCGGCGCAGACGGCGCTGCTGCAGCAACAGTTCAACGCCATGCAGACGCAGGTGGCCCAGCTGCAATCGGTGGGCCAGTATCTGACTGCGTATTTCGATTCGGCCAACGGCAGTTCCAGCAGTTCGAGCAGTTCCAGTTCCACTTAAATCGACGTTGGACCGTCGTCACTTCGGGAGATTTTCATGAGTGCAGCAGCCTTTGCCATGCGCGCCTATCGTCACTTCGGGAGATTTTCATGAGTGCAGCAGCCTTTGCCATGCGCGCCTATCGTCAGGTGGAAACCCAGGGGGTCGCTGGCGACAAGCTCTACGTTTTGGGGCTCGACGGCATTCTGGAATACCTGCGTCGTGCGGAAACTGCGCTGCGCCATCCGGACGGCAAGGATTTGCCGCTCAAGGGCCAGTCGCTGGGACGCGCCTATCAGCTCGTCGAGCATCTGCTCGCGGCGCTGCCCGATGGTCAGCAGCTTGCCGAGCAGCCCGTGGGCGAACGGCTTTCCCGCATCTACACCTATCTGCTGGGCCGTCTGGCGCAGGCCAATATTTTCGATGATCTGCAAGCCATCGACGACTGCAAAACGGTGGTGACGGCGCTGCGCGATTCCTGGCATCAGGGGCTGGAACAGGCCGCAGCCTGAGCTGGCGCCGTGCGCGCGAGCACTGGCCCGCCTTTTGCAGCAATGGGACAATGCCTTTGATTTTCAAGGAGAGCGCCATGTCCCAGCCCAGCGAATCCACCGATTTCCCCGACTCCCGATTTTTCGCCAGCCACCCCGACGCGCTGCACGGCGCAGTTGCGGCGGTGCAGCTCGACGGCGTCTTTCCGCTGGACTGGGTGGACGAACTGAGCCCGCCTCAGGCCCGCGCCGAGGTCATGGCCGACAACAACACGCTGCTGCGTGCGCTGCTCATGCTCGACGAGCCCTCGGTATCGCACGACAGCGAGCATGGCCGCTCCGATCCCATCCACAACCTGGAGCGGCGCGTCGATCTGCTTCTGTTGATGGCCAGCACGGCTTTGCGAGGGCTGGGCAGTCTGCCTTCCGAGCGGCCCTGTGCCCTGTCGTCGCGCAAATTGCGCTGGGCCAGCGAGCAGCCGCTGGACGTAGGCCGCCGCCTGTGGGCGCGCATCTACCTGCGGCATCGCATCGCCTTGCCGCTGGTGCTCTCCGGGCAGATCACGGAGCAGCGCCCCGACCGCGGCCAGTTCTGGCACACGCTGGATCTCGATCCGCTCGATCAGCAAGTGCAGAACGACCTCGACCGGCTCATCTTCCGTCACCATCGTCGCCAGGTCGCGCGGCAGCGCAAGGGCGCGTGAGCGCCCAGGTTTCCAGAGAACCAATTTTCCATGGCCCGCAAAAAAGCCCACGAAGAGCACGAGAACCACGAACGGTGGCTGGTGTCGTATGCCGACTTCATCACCCTGCTGTTCGCCTTCTTCGTGGTGATGTATTCGATCTCCTCGCTCAACGAAGGCAAGTACAAGGTGCTGTCGCAGACCATGATTGCGGCCTTCACCGGTCAGCCCACCACGCCCAATCCGGTTCAGGTGGGGCAGCCCTTCAACAGCATGCCGTCGGCCATCGACCTGCCGCCCATTCCCAAGCAGCTCAAGCCCGAAGTCGTGCCGCCGGGGCGCGGCGGGCCGGCGGCCAAGGAAGTGCAGAAAACCCTCGAAGGCGTGGCCCGACAGATCGAATCGCTGCTGGCCGGCGCCATCCGCAAGGGCGATGTGCAGGTGCGCATGACGCCACTGGGCGTGGTCATCGATATTCATGACACGGTGCTGTTCGCCTCGGGGCAGGCCGAACTGACGCCTCAGGCGCAGGACTTGCTCGATCAGATCGCCGGGGTGTTGCAGGGGGTTGCCTATCCAATCCAGGTCAACGGGTTTACTGACGACCGGCCGATCAACACGCCGCTGTTCCGGTCCAACTGGGCCTTGTCGTCGGCCCGGGCGGTGTCCGTGGTGGAAATGTTCATAGCTCAGGGCGTTCCGCCTGAGCAACTTGTCGCCGCGGGGTATGGTCAATATCATCCGGTCGCATCCAACGACACAGCCAAGGGACGCGCCGCCAACCGGCGTGTCAGCGTGGTGATCGTGTCGCCCCTCAGCAATGCGAACGTGAACGAGACCCCCATCGTGCCCACACAGGCGCCAGCCGCACCGGCCGCCGTCACGCCGCCCAGCCCCGGAACGCACTCTTGAACGACGATCTCCAACCCCTGAAAAACCGTCTTCGCTGGCTCAATCGCAGCATTCTCGTTCTCGGCGTCGCCATGCTCCTGGGCGTGATCGCGTGGGCCGTACTGGGCTTGCGCGGGCCTGATTCCGGCACCAAGAGCACTGTCGTCCATCCGGCATCGAGCGCCTCCAATGTCGCCACGCGGGCCGCGTCGGCGGTGGCGGCGGCTCAGCCGAAGCCGGCGCTGAGCACGGCGCAACAAGAGCGTGCGGCAGCCGCGGCCATGAATGCGCTGTCTTCGGCCAGTGCTCCCGCTCCAGGCGCGTCCACCCCGGCAAGCGCACCCGCCGTATCCACCGTATCCAGCAAAGCGTCAAGTCTGGCAGCCGCTTCGGTTGCCGCTTCGGCTGCTCATTCCGTCGCCTCGGCACCCGCAACGCAGGCTGTGGCCCCGCAGACGACAGCCTCGGCGGCCGCCCCATCTTCGACCGTCAAGCCCAAGCCCAAGGCGCCGGAGCGCAAATCTGCCGCACCCGCGCGAACGACGCAGGCTTCCACCCCATCTGCCGGGAAGCATCGCCAGGCCGGCGCGGTTGGCATCTGCCGTGCGGCGGGCTGGTATGTGCAGGTTGGCGCCTTTGGCAAGCAGCAGAGCATCGACCGCCTCGCCCGCAAGCTGCACGGCGCGGGCTACACCCGGGTCTGCGTGGCCGGGCAGGATGTTCGAGGGCTACGCCTGTTTTACGTCGGACCTTACCGGAACGCCGACGCAGCCCGCGCTGCGCGAGACCCACTGCGCAAGCAGACGGGCACGGATGGCATTCTGCGCAAACTGCCTTGAGCGGCGTCACGGCCCAGACCTGTCGCGTCAGCCCCGGCGTCGCAGGGGCGTTCGGTGGGTGGAACCACTGCGAGAATGTCGGCCATGTTTGACGACCCGATCTCTGCGCACGCCCTGACTGCCGATGTGCCGCTGCTGGGCGAGAGCGCGCCCATGCGCATCCTGCGTGAGCAGGTTCGCCGCGTGGCGCAGACCGACAGCACGGTCTTGGTTCTGGGAGAGTCGGGCACGGGTAAGGAACTGGTGGCGCGTGCGGTCCATGCATGGTCGCCCCGCGCCGCGCGGCCTTTCGTCGCGGTGAACTGCGGTGCGATTCCGGGCGAGCTGATGGAGAGTGAACTCTTCGGCCATGAGCGGGGCGCCTTCACCGGAGCGCTGAATGCGCGCAAGGGGCGCTTCGAGCTGGCCGGGCGCGGCACGTTGTTTCTCGACGAAATCGCCGAGATGAGCCCGCCTTTGCAGGTCAAGATTCTGCGCGTGCTGCAGGAGAAGAGCTACGAGCGCGTGGGGGGCAGCGAGGTGCTGGCTTCGCAGGCGCGCATCGTGGCCGCGACGCACCGCGATCTGGAGCAACAGATCGGCCTGGGCCGGTTTCGCGAGGATCTCTACTATCGGCTGAACGTGTTTCCGGTACAGGTGCCGCCCTTGCGCGAACGCGGCGATGACATTCTTCAACTGGCCGAGCATGCGCTGCAACGGCTGGAAGCGCAGGGCCTGGGCCGGGTGCGATTCGGCGAAGGCGTGCAGCAGGCTTTGTTGCGTTATCGCTGGCCGGGCAATGTGCGCGAG
This sequence comes from Thiomonas intermedia, assembly GCF_002028405.1. NCBI lineage: Bacteria > Pseudomonadati > Pseudomonadota > Betaproteobacteria > Burkholderiales > Thiomonas > Thiomonas intermedia. The sequence continues at coordinate 91,235 of NZ_CP020046.1, read as the reverse complement.
CTGCAGAACCTGATGGAGCGCCTGCTCATCCTGCATGCCGGGTCCATCGTGCGGCTGGCCGATCTGCCCCCCAAACTACGGGCGGGGTGCGATCTGGGCCTTGCAGAGACTGGCTTGGACGAACAGGCCGCGATTGCCGCGCCGCAAGAAGACGAGCAAGACGGCCTGCACGCGCTGATGGAAGCGATGGCCGAACCCGCGCTGGCTCCCGTTCTGCCCGAGGAGGGCATGGATCTGCGCGCCTACCTCGAGCAGATCGAACGCAGCCTGATCGAACAGGCCCTGCAGCGCAGCCGCCACGTGATTGCCCACGCCGCCCAGCATCTGGGTTTGCGCCGGACCACTTTGGTTGAAAAGATCCGCAAGTACGGACTGGGCGCCGAAGCGAAGGAATGAGCTTTCCCGCCGCGCCAAGGTGACGGAAAATCGTCACCCGGCGGGCCTCGGATTTGCTAACTTCCCGCTTGAGTTTCTTCTTTTTCGCATGCCGCACCCGCCGCACGGCAATCCACCCCAGGCGATCCACCTCCATGACGTCCCCGAGAATTCTGCTGCTCGACCGCGATGCGTCGCGGGGACAGCGCCTGTGCGACGAACTTGCGGGCGCGGGCTGCGTCGTGGCGCTGCAGACGGAAGAGGAGGGGGCGGTGCGCGCGGTCGAGCAGGGCTGGTCGCCCGATCTGGTGTTTTGCGACGGGGATGGGGGCGGCATCGACGCCACGCGCGTGCTGACTCGACTGCATCGCCTGCGTCCGGGCCTGCCGGTGCTGGTAATGGCGCGTCACGGCTCGGTACAGGCGGCCGTGCAGGCGCTGCAGAGCGGCGCGGCCGACTACCTGAATGCGCCTCTCGAACTGTCGCAGGCGCTGGCCAAGATTCGGCAGTTTGTTCCCGCTGCGGTGCTGCTCGTCGCGCCCAAGGCCGCTCCGGGCCCTGCGCCGGTTGCCCCGCCAGCGGCGCCCAGGGTCAAACCGAGGCCTCAGGGCGAAGGCGAACTGGTGGCCGAGTCCGCCGCGATGCAGCAGATCCTCGGCATCGCCCGCAAGGCTGCGCAGACCGATGTCACCGTGATGCTGCTGGGGGAAAGCGGGGTCGGCAAGGAGGTCATGGCGCGATATGTGCATTCGCAATCGCCCCGCGCTTCGGGGCCGTTCATCGCCATCAACTGCGCGGCCATTCCCGAAACGCTGCTGGAGGCCACGCTGTTCGGCTTCGAAAAAGGCGCTTTCACCGGGGCGGGCCAGTCGGCGCCCGGCAAGTTCGAGCAGGCGCAGGGCGGCACGCTGCTGCTCGACGAGGTGACGGAAATGGCCCCGGCGCTGCAGGCCAAACTGCTGCGGGTGCTGCAGGAGCGCGAGATCGAGCGGCTCGGTGGGCGCAAGCGCATCGTGCTCGATCTGCGCATCATCGCCACCAGCAACCGCGATCTGCAGCAGGCCGTGCAGCAGGGCGTGCTGCGTGAGGACGTGTATTACCGGCTCAGCGTGTTTCCGGTCCAGATTCCGCCGCTGCGCGAACGTCGTGACGACATTCTGCCGCTGGCCAGCGCCATGCTGAAGCGGCATGCGGCGGCGTTCGCCATGCCTGCGCCGCCCCGGCTCGACGCTTCTGCGCAGCAGGCTTTGCTGGTTCATCGCTGGCCGGGCAATGTGCGTGAACTCGACAATGTGATGCAGCGAGCCGCCATCCTCAGCCAGGACGGCGTGATCACTGCTGGCGATCTGCTGTTTCCGCCGTCCTCCGGTGATCGGCCCATGCGAGCGGCCGCGTCTGCTCAGCCACAACTCGCGCCGCAGGCGGCCATGGGAGATCTCGACAGCGAACTCGCGCTCAACGAGCGCCAGTTGATTGCCGAGGCGCTGCAGCACAGCCAGGGTTCGAAACAGCTCGCGGCGCAGCGACTGGGCATCAGCCCGCGAACCCTGCGGCACAAGCTGCAGAAGCTGCGCGAGGCGGGTCTGGAACTGCCCGATAGTCTTTGAGCCTCCGGCTTCCGGGATGAGATCGGAGCTGGAACGCGTTTTGCTTCAAAGGGTCAAAACACCGGTTTTTCAACCGGATGGAATGAAAGCTCAAAGTCGGAGGCCCCATGCAGATCGATCCCATGCAAAGCGTGCTCGCCCAGATGCGCAGCCTGACGGCGCAGGCGGCGGCGCGGCCCGCCGACGCGATAGGCGGCAATGCCGCCGCGGCCCTGGGCGCCACGGCGGCCGGGCAGCAATCGGACTTCTCGGCCACGCTCAAGAGCGCCCTCGACGGTGTGAGTGGGCAGTTGCAGCAGGCCAATGCCCTGCAGCAGCAATTCGTCTCGGGCACGGGCGATGTGAGTCTGAGCGATGTGATGCTCGCCTCACAGAAGGCCAGCCTGTCCTTTCAGGCGGTACTGGAAGTGCGCAACAAGCTGGTGTCGGCGTATCAGGACATCATGAACATTCAAGCCTGACACGTGCCACTCGCTTTCAGACGACGTTTTTTTGACGCCTCTTTCACCTGACGCCCCCTCATGGCCACGACCACCGCCGCCGCGCTGCAAGATCCCTTGGGCGCCTTCCGCCAGATGAGCATGAACCAGCGCTTCACCTGGCTGGCCGGACTCGCGGTGCTGATCGCCCTCGTCGTCGTCACGCTGATGTGGACAAGCCGGCTCGACTATCAGGTGCTCTACACCAATCTTTCCGAACGCGACGGCGGCGCCGTGATCGGCGAGCTGCAGAAGCTCAACGTGCCCTACCGCATCACCGGGGGCGGTGCGGTCATCGAAGTGCCTTCCGCGCAGGTTTACGCGACCCGCATGAAACTGGCCGCCAGCGGCCTGCCCAAGGGGGCAGGCGTGGGCTTCGAGGTGCTGGACAAGGAGCCCATGGGCACCAGCCAGTTCGTCGAGCGCATCAATTACCAGCGTGCCTTGGAGGGTTCGCTTGGCCGGACCATCGAGTCACTCTCGGCCGTCGATTCAGCCACGGTGCATCTGGCCATTCCCAAACCCTCGGTGTTCCTGAGCGAGTCGGAGAAGCCCTCGGGTTCGGTGCTGCTCAAGCTCTATCCGGGCCGTGTGCTCAGCGGCGCGCAGGTGGCGGGCATCGTCCATCTGGTGGCGTCGGCCGTGGCGGGTCTGGGCGATCAGGACGTGAGCGTGGTCGATCAGGACGGCAATCTGCTCACCGCCGGGCCGCGCGCCGACAGCGGCATCCAGCCCGAACAGCTCGCCTACCGCAGTACGGTCGAACAGCAATACCGCAAACAGATCGAGGCGCTGCTTGCCCCGCTGGTCGGGCGCGACGGGGTGCGGGTGGCAGTGTCAGCCGACATCGATTTCGCCAAGACGGAGTCCAGCTCCGTCGTCTACGGACAGGGCCATCTTCTCAGCCAGCAGCAGCAGAGCACCAGTTCCAACGGCAGCGCCAGTCTGCCCGCCGGGGTGCCTGGGGCGTTGACCAATCAGCCGCCGGGCGGCGTCACGGCGCCATTCGCCGTGGGGTCGGCCTCGGCACCGCTCACGCCCGAGCAGTTCGCCCAGATCACCCCCAGCCTGAAAACGCTGGCGCCCACCGCCGCGAGTTCGTCGGCCACGAACAATTACGACCTGGACAAGACCGTCAGTCATACGCAACTGCCGGTCGGCTCGGTCAAGCGGCTGTCGGTCTCGGTGCTGGTCAACGATCAGGCCAAGGGGGGCAAACCCATTCCCCTGAGTGCGGCGCAGCTCGGCCAGATGAAGCAACTGGTTGAAAACGCGATCGGCTTCGACACCAAGCGGGGCGACACCGTCAGCGTCGTCAATATGCCCTTCACGGCCGCTCAGACCGAGGCTGAGAAGGCATTGCCGGTGTGGCGGCAACCCTGGATCTGGGATGGTGTGCGCCAGGCCGTGCCCTACGTCATCGCGCTCATTCTTGGCCTGATGGCCTACCGCGCGATGCGCAAGGCCGCCACCGGCGGCGGCAGGCGCCCCAAGGGCGGGGCGGCCGAGCCGGCCTTGGCATCAGCCGACGGCGCACCGCTCGGCGGTGAACCGGGATCGTCGGGACTGGGCGCGGGAATCGAGCGGGCGGCTGCCGGCATGCCCGGCACGCTGGCGCCCGATACCGTGCATCTGAGCAACACCCTGGAGACGGATGCGGCGATTTCGCGCGAATTGGTCAAGCAAGACCCGCGGCGCGCGGCACAAGTCGTGAAGGAGTGGCTGTCCGATGGCCAGTGAAAACGCCGATTTCAGCGGGCTGGACCGCGCCGCCGTGCTGCTGCTGAGCCTGGGCGAAGACCAGGCCGCGGAGATCATGCGCCATCTCGGCCCGCGCGAGGTGCAGCGCCTGGGCGTGGCCATGTCCAAGCTCAGCCGGGTGAGCGCCGATCAGGCCCATGCGGTGATGCGGGAGTTCCGCGACAAGCTCGAACAGCAGACGGCCCTGGGGCTGGGCGCCAATGAATTTCTTCGCGGCGCCCTGACCAAGGCGCTGGGCGGCGAGCGCGCCAACTCCCTCATCGAGCGCATTCTGCACGGCGGTGAATCGAGCGGCCTCGAGAATCTCAAGTGGCTGGAACCGCGCGCCATCGCCGAACTGATCAAGCTGGAGCACCCCCAGGTGGTCGCTCTCGTACTGGCCAATATCGAGCCGGAGCAGGCCGGCGAGGTGCTGCATTTTCTGACCGAGCGTCAGGCCGGCGAGGCCATGCTGCGCCTGGCCGCGCTCGACGGGCTGCAGCCCAGTGCGCTGCGCGAACTCAACGAAGTGCTCGAAGAGCAGCTCTCGGGCGATTCGCAGAGCGTGCAGGTCAGCGCCGTGGGCGGACCGAAAGTCACCGCGGAAATTCTCAACCGGGTGGAAACCGCGCTGTCGTCGAGCATCATGGAGCACCTGCGTTCGCAGGACGAGGAGCTGGCGACCAAGGTGCAGGACCAGATGTTCGTCTTCGACGATCTGATCAATGTGGACGACCGCAGCATGCAAACCATGTTGCGCGAGATCTCGTCCGAAACCCTCATCCTCGCGCTCAAGGGCACGAACAACGCGCTCAAGGACAAATTCCTCGGCAATATGTCCAAGCGCGCGGCCGAGATGATGCGCGACGACATGGAAGCCAAGGGCCCGGTCAAGCTCAGCGAAGTCGAGGGTGCGCAGAAGGAGATTCTGCAGATCGCCGCCAGACTCGAGGCCGCGGGCCAGATCCAGCTTGGCAGCGGAGGTGGCGAGTCTCTCGTCGGCTGAGATGAAACAGCCCCCTGACTCGCTGCGCTCGTTCCCCCCCGAGGGGGCGTCAGTTCCTTCGGAACGGCCGTGCGGAACTGACGTGGCTGAACAGGCGCTTGCGATGGATCTCCGGCCATGAGCGGCATCATTCCCAAGGAAGACGCGCAAGCCGCCCGGCGCTGGCAGCCGCAGAGCGTCGATGCGCCGGGTTCAGCTCAGGCGCCCGCGCCGCGTCCGAGCTTTCAGACGCCGCCGACCGCACAGCAGTTCGAGGCAGTCTATGCGCAGGCCGAAGCCCAGGGGCGCCAAGAAGGCCGACAGACGGGACACGACGAAGGGCACCAGGAGGGCTACGCCGCCGGGCACGCCGAGGGCTTGGCCGCAGGCCGCTCTCAGGCGCAGCAGGAGCGGGAGACTCTGCAGGCCCTCGTCACCCGCCTCACCAGACCCGTGGCGGCGCTCGATACGGAGGCCGAGACCGCGCTGGTCGCACTGGCGCTCGAACTGGCCCGGCAAGTCGTGCTGCACGAGCTGCAAACCCAGCCCGAAGCGCTGCTGCCCATCGTGCGCAAGGCGCTGGCGGCCTTTCCGGCCCAGGCGGGAGCGCCGATGTTGCGCCTGCATCCCCACGATCTGGAGGTGCTGCGCACCGTGGCGCCCGACCTCGAGGCCCATGGCGTCGGGCTGGCGGGAGACGAGGCGCTTCAGCGCGGCGACGTCATCGTTGCGTCGGCCGGTTCGGGGCTGGCGGCCGTGCCGGATCGACGCTGGCGCGTTCGCAATCGCGATGCGGTGAGCGAGCTCGATCTGCGCGTCGAGGAGCGCTGGCGCCAGATCATGGCGCGTCTGTTCGAGGAAGGACTGCAGTGAGCTTTGCCCAGGTCACCCGTCATCTGCAGACCCTGCAGCATCGGCTGCAGTCGGGCGGGCCCTTGCCGCTGGTCTACAGCGGCAGTCTGGTGCGCGTGCGCGGTCTGATTCTCGAGGCCCAGGGGCTTGAGGCCAGTCTGGGCGAACGCTGCCGCATCAGCACCGAGCAGAACCGCTCGATCGATGCCGAGGTGGTGGGGTTCAATGGCGATCATGTGCAGCTCATGGCGCTCGGGGAAGTGCAGGGCCTCACGCCGGGGGCGCGGGTGCATCCGGTGCCGGGCGACATCCGCATTCCGGTGGGACCGGAACTGCTCGGGCGCGTGCTCGACGGCAACGGGCGGCCGCTCGATGGCGACGGCGCCCTGCTGGCCTCGAACTACACCACGCTTTCGACCAAACCCATCAACCCTCTGGAGCGTGCGCTGGTGCGGCAGCCTCTCGACGTGGGCGTGCGCGCGATCAACGCGCTGTTCACCGTCGGCCGTGGCGCGCGCATGGGCCTGTTCGCGGGCAGCGGGGTGGGCAAGAGCGTGTTGCTGGGCATGATGGCGCGCAACACCAATGCCGATGTCATCGTCGTCGGTCTCATCGGCGAGCGGGGCCGGGAAGTCAAGGAATTCATCGAAGACATCCTGGGCGTCGAAGGGCGGGCGCGCGCCGTCGTCGTGGCCGCACCGGCTGACGCGCCCGCGTTGACCCGCATTCGCGGCGCACGCCTGGCCACGGCGATGGCCGAGTATTACCGCGACCAGGGCCAGAACGTGCTGCTGCTGATGGACTCGGTCACCCGCTATGCCCTGGCGCTGCGCGAGGTCGCGCTGGCGGCGGGCGAGCCGCCGGCCGCCCGGGGTTTTCCGCCGTCGGTGTTTGCCAAACTGCCGGCGCTGGTGGAGCGGGCCGGCAATGGGCCGGAAAGCGGGGGAAGCATCACGGCCTTCTACACCGTGCTGATGGAGGGCGACGACCAGCAAGACCCTGTGGCCGACAACGTCCGCGCGATTCTCGACGGCCATATCGTGCTCAGCCGCCGTCTGGCCGAGCAGGGTCATTTCCCCGCGATCGATCTGCAGGCATCGATCAGCCGCGTCATGCCGGCCATCGCCAGCCCACTCGAACTCCGTCGCATGCAAAAGCTCAAGGAGATGCAGTCGCGCTATGCCAGCCAGCAGGATCTGATCGCCGTGGGCGCCTACACCCCGGGCGCCGACCTGCAGCTCGACCAGGCCGTGCAGGCGCACGAGAGCATCCGGCAGTTCCTGATGCAGGGCATGCACGAGGCCGTCGGTCTGACGCAGAGCCGGCAAGAATTGGCCGACCTCATGACGCCTTATCTGCCGGAAATGTCGAGTTTTTGACGCTCTCTCGGAGGTGATGGGCAGGGCATTGCCCTGGCCCCATGGCGTCGGGTTTACACTTCCGCTGGATTCCATTCGTCAACCGGTGCATGACTTACGACAACACACTCAGCCCCCAAAGGCTGGAAACGCTTCAGGCTTTGCATGCACAAGCCGTTGAGGCCTGTCAGAACGCTGGCCAACTTGTTGGAAAGCAGCAGGAAAGTCTGCGCGCCGCGCAGGCGAAGCTGGTCCAGCTGCAGAGCTATGCGGCGCAATATCGTGAGCAGATGCAGACCTTGGGCTCGGCCGGCACGGCCTGGAGTCAGGTCCGCGATCTTCGCGGCTTTGTGGACCGCATCGAGTCGGCCATCGCCGCTCAGCACCAGGAGCTGGGCCGTCAGCAACACGTTCTGGCGGAGCTGACGGCGCAGTGGACCGGCCTGCGTCAGCGCGAAAAAGCCTTTGAAGTGCTGATCGGCCAGCACGAGGCCCAGCAGCGCCAGGGGCAGAAGCGCAGCGCGCTCAAGAATCTGCAGGAATGGGCGGTGCGCCGTGCCTCGCAGTTTCTGCCCAGTTCGCAACAGCGATCGGATCTGTAAGCCCTGACCAAGCGCGTGTGCGGGGCCTGTCGCGGGCAGGGTGGTGACATCGCCATCAGGTTGGCGCAGGTTTTGCTTTGAATGGGTGTACCGTTCATCGAATCACGACCATGCCGCTCATCGTCCCTGTCGCGTCCATGCCCGCAGCACCGGCACCTGAACCGTCCGCTGCGCCGGCCTCGACCTCCCCAACGGAATCGACGCCCCGGTTTGCCGACGCGCTTTCGCGCGCTGGGCAATCGCAATCGGCGGCCCAGGGCAAAGACGTGGGCACACCCGGCAAACCCGTGACCTCGCCACAGCATGCGGCGAGGGATGGTGAGACCCAGATGCCGGGCAAGGATTCGACGCAACAGACGCAGGGCCAGGACCCTGCCGCCGCCAGTCCGGCCGCCGCTGCGCTTGCCGCGCAGACCGGCGGCGTGCTGGAAGCGGCAATGGCGGCCGCCCAGGGCGGCAAAGCCTTGCCGCAGGACGCGCACAAGGCCGATGGCGCCGACGCGGCGTCAACCCCGCCTGGCGCCATGCTCGCCGTCATGCTGCAGGCGCCGCTGGCGCCCGCGGCGGCGGCCGCGGCCCGGGATGCCAAGCCTCTTCCCACCGCCACGGATGTTGCCTCAAGCGCGGACGAGGCCCCGGGCCTCGGTCAGGCCGCCATCGCCCCTCGAGGCGGGCGCTCCAGTGGTGCCGACGGCGTCGCGCAGCGTTTGCCGCTGTGGATGCAAGGTCAGGCGGGCAGCGAAACCGAGGGCGTTCAAACCAGCCGCTTCGCCACCGTCCAGCGGGCCATGACGGCGGGCGTCGACCTGCCGACCTTGTCCCCCGCGTCGTCCAATCATAGTGATGCCGCGTCCAGCGCGACTTCCCAGCCCGGCCAGATCGGCCAGACGTTGACGCTGGGCCTGCCAGCGACAAACCCAGCAGCGCAGGCCACTTGGACCAGTACCGTGCCGGCCCACGTGAGCTCGCCCGACTGGGGGCAGGCGATGAATCAGCAGGTGCTGCTCGCAGCGCAAGGGCAGCAGCAATTCGCGACACTGCATCTCAATCCGCCTCAACTGGGTCCGCTGGAAGTGCATCTGCAGATGCACGACGGGCAGATTCAGGCCCAGTTCGTTTCCCAGCACGCCGTCGTCCGGCAGGCGGTGGAAGCGGCATTGCCGCAGCTTCGTGATCTGTTCACGGGGGCGGGCCTTTCGCTCAGTCAGACCTCGGTGGGCACTCAAGGCGGACAGGGCGAACGTCAGCAGACCCGTTCGCAGCGAGGTTCGTCCAGAGAGGCCACCATGGTCGACGCGGGCGGATCGCTCGGCGCATCCTCGGCGCTGCCTTTGCGTTGGCAACAAGGACTGGTGAACACCTATGTCTGAACTGCGCGCCAGCCGCTCCCCCTGCCGCGTCGCGCTTGATGGCGGGGCCCTACAAAAACCCTGGCTTTGTGTCGTTAAACCGACCAGTGAAGAGGCATTGAACGCCCTTCATGGGCACAGGGCGCGCGGCATGCGTGCCAAACTCAGCACATCGGGAGTGGGGTATGGCGGAACAAGAGTCCAAGGAAAAGGGCGGCGGCAAGACCAAGTTGATCATCATCATTCTGGTGGCGGTGATCGTGTTGATGGCGGGCGGCGGAGCCGCAGCATTTTTCCTGATGAAGCCCAAGGCGCCCCCTTCGGCTGCGGAAATGGCGGCAGCGGCAGCGGCCGAAAAGGCCAAGAACCTGAGGTTCATCAGCATGGAGCCGTTTGTCACCAATCTGCAGAGCACCGATGGAACGGTGCACTATCTTCAGGTCAAGATCGATCTGAAGACCTACGATCCGTCGGTTGAGGCCAAGGTCAAGCTGATGACACCCGAACTTCGCAACAACATCCTGCGCATCCTCGCCGCCGAATCGGCCGACAAGATCGAGTCGGTGGAATCGCGCGATCATCTCAGCCACGAAATTCTCAAGTCGGTGAACAAGGTGCTCGAAGGCGCGCCGGCCGTCGCAGGTGGCGGCGGAGGTCATGGGGGTGAGGGCGGCGCGGCTCCCGCGTCAGCGCATGGCCACGACGGTGCGCCGGTCGACGGCGTTTACTTCACGGCTTTTGTGGTGCAGTGAGATGAATCAGCGCCCGCGTCCGCTTTGCTCGTTGCTCCCCACAGGGCGGGCCAGTGCCTTCTGGACTGGCGCGAGGAACTGACATGGTTCAGGACGTCCTTTCCCAAGACGAAGTCGATGCGCTTTTCGGCGGCATATCGGGCGAAGATCCGGTGGCCGAGCCGGATGCGACGGACGAGGGTGGGGTGCGTCCTTACGATCTGGCCAGCCAGGACCGAATCGTGCGCGGGCGCATGCCCACGCTGGAGGTCATCAACGAACGCTTCGCCCGGCTGTGGCGGGTGAGTCTGTTCAACTTTTTACGGCGCGCCTCCGAAATCTCGGTGTCGTCGGTGCGGCTGACCAAGTACAACGAGTTCATCCGCGGCCTAGTCGTCCCCAGCAACCTGAATCTGGTGCAGATGAGGCCCTTGCGCGGCACCGCGCTGTTCATCTTCGATCCGCGACTGATCTTCAGCGTGGTCGACAACTTTTTCGGCGGCGATGGCCGTTTCCACGCCCGCATCGAGGGCCGCGATTTCACCGCCCTGGAGCAGCGCATCATCAAGCGCATGCTCGACATGGTGTTCAAGGAATACAAGACCGCGTGGGCGCCCGTGCTGCCGCTGGAGCCCGAGGTCACGCGATCCGAGGTCAACCCGCAGTTCGTCAACATCGCCACGCCCACCGAGGTGGTCATCGTCTCCACGTTCGATGTCGAGATCGAAGGCGGCGGCGGCAGTCTGCACGTCTGCATTCCCTACAGCATGGTCGAGCCCATCCGCGACCAGCTCACCACCGGCATGACCACCGACCGCAGCGAGGTCGATCACCGCTGGGTCAAGGCCCTGCAGACCGAGATGCGCGAGGCCGCAGTGGAAATGCGCGTTGAACTCTTGCAGCGACAGATCCTGGTGCGGGAACTGCTGCAGTTGCGTGTCGGCGATGTTCTTCCGGTCGAGATGCCCGAAACCGTGGTGGCCCGGGTGGATGGCATTCCCGTGCTGCTGGGTGAATACGGGCGGCACGACGACAAGATGGCGCTCAAGATCCGGCAGCAACTCTTTCCAGACGCTCCCGAGAAGGCGCAACTTCTGGGGCACGGCGCGCACTGATACCGAACCCTCCATCCGCAGGACATTCCATGGCAGAAGACACCTCAACCGACACCGCCGCAGCCGACGATCTGGCCGACTGGGGCGAAGCCATGGCGGAACAGGGCGTGGCTGCCGAGCCCGCTGCAGCGGCGGCGCCCGAGACACAGCCCAGGGTCCAGCCCGCGCCCTTCGCCGAACTCCGCGCCGACCAGGGCGGAGCGGCACCCGGCAATCAGCTCGATCTGGTGATGGACATCCCCGTCACGCTCTCGGTCGAACTCGGGCGGACCAAGATCCAGATCCGCGAATTGCTGCAACTTGCGCAGGGCTCCGTGGTCGATCTGGATCGCCTCGCCGGAGAGCCGATGGACGTTCTCGTCAACGGCTTTCTCATTGCCCGCGGCGAGGTCGTGCTGGTCAACGACAAGTTTGGCATTCGGCTGACCGACATCGTCAGCCCGACCGAACGCGCCCGCCGTTTGGGCTGATACTGACGCGCGCTGGACCAGCTCTGATGGCTTGATCCGGCATTGAGACATTTGAACGGATCTGGGCAGGGGCGTGTAGCAGCCTTCCCCCTCCCGACCTCCCCCACGGCGTGGGGGAGGAGAAGACAGCGCTACGCGCGATCTGCGTGAGCCCCTCCCGACCTCCCCCACGGCGTGGGGGAGGAGAAGACAGCGCTACGCGCAATCTGCGTAAGCCCCTCCCGACCTCTCCCACGGCATGGGGGAGGAGAAAACAACGCCAAGCGCGATCTGCATAAGCCTCTCCCAACTTCCTCCGCGGCGTAGGGGGAGGTGTGTTTTCTCCCTCCCCACCTGTGGGGAGGGCCGGGGTGGGGAATCGGTTAAACCATCAACACGCCGGATCATCAGTCTTCTTAAGCCCATCCCTGGCTCAGGCCAGCTTGAAGTGCTGCATGCTTTGCTGCAACAGGTGCACCTGCGCATTCATTTCCTCGGCGGTAGCGGCGAGTTCTTCGGAGGCGGAGGCATTTTGCTGGGTGACGGCCGAGAGCTGGGCGACGGCCTGATTGATCTGCTGCATGCCCGTGGACTGTTCCTCGGAAGCCGCGGTGATCTCCTGCACCAGATCGGAGGTCTTGGAGATGGCCGGGGCCATCTGCGCGATCAGCGAGCCCGCGGCATCGGCCTGCTTGACCGTGGAGGTGGCCAGATCGCCGATCTCCTTGGCCGCGACCTGACTGCGCTCGGCGAGCTTGCGCACCTCCGCGGCCACCACCGCAAAGCCCTTGCCATGCTCCCCGGCGCGAGCGGCCTCGATAGCCGCATTGAGCGCGAGCATATTGGTCTGATAGGCGATGTCATCGATGATCGAGATGCGCTCGGCGATGCTCTGCATGGCCGAGACCGTGCCCTGCACCGCGGCGCCGCCCTCCTGGGCCTGCGAGGCCGCCTGCTGCGCCATCGCATCGGTGAGACGGGCGTTGTCCGCGTTCTGGCGGATCGAGGCCGTGGCCTGCTCCAGGGTGGCGGAGGTTTCCTCCACCGAGGCCGCCTGCTCCGAGGACGACTGAGACAGGCTTTGCGAGGTGGCCGAGACCTGGGTGGAGGCCGAGAGCAACTGCTCGGCCGAGGAACGCACCGAGCCGATGACCGAGGTGAGCTGCGCCACCATCTGCCCCATGGCGGCGAGCAGCTGACCCGTCTCATCCTTGGACCGCGCCACCACCCGCACCGACAGATCGCCCTGCGCCACACGCTGCACCGCGTGCACCGCTTCACTCAAAGGACGGGTGATGGAGCGGGTGATCCAGATGCCGCCGATCAGGGCCACGACGATGAAGCCGACGGTGATCCACAGCGCTCGGCGCACCGCGCTGGCATAGGCCTGCTGGCTTTGCGCATACGCGGTCTGCATCTGCGCCTTCTGCCGCTTGATCATGGTCTGGATGCGTTGGTGCATCTCCAGCACGATGGGCGAAGCCAATTGGGTGTAGATGGTGCTGGCCTGTGGATAGAGCCCCTGCTTCATGAGGCTGATGACCTGCTGTTGCACGCCGCGATTCTTGCCCATGAGCGTTTGAATCTCGGCAAGCTGTGCGTTGTCTTCAGCGTCGGGAGGCAGGGCGTTCAGGTTCTTGAAGACTTGCGCGGTGCTTTCGCGGTTATCTGCCAGCTGCTTCTTCAGGGTTTGCTGCGCCTCGTCATGGGCCGGGTTGAGCAGAGCCTGGTAGAGCGCGGAGGTCGTGCCCTGAAAATTGGTGAAGAAGGCGTTGAGCAAGCCGATGCGCTCGCTTTGCACATGAACGATGGCATCGAGACGGGCGTTGGACTGCGCCAACTGCTGCTGCGCCAGGAAGGCATTGAGCACGATGACGGCCAACATGCCCATGAGGCCCAGGGTCATGCGGGTACGGATGCGAATATTGTTCATCAGGAAGGGGGGTCTCTTGTGCGTAGGAATGCCCTATGCAACGACACGTCAGAGTGTCGCTATATCAGGGAAGACCCGGACATTTCAGATCGCAATCAGCCGCGGCCGTACTCCACCATCGCGGCGCCGATGTCGCCCAGGGCCAGGCTGCGGTCGACGGCACCGAGCTTGACGGCCTCCTTGGGCATGCCGTAGACCACGCTGCTGGCCTCGTCCTGCGCGACGGTGCGGGCGCCGGCGTCGTGCATCTCCTTGAGGCCGCGAGCGCCGTCATCGCCCATGCCGGTGAGGATGATGCCCAGCGCGTTGCGCGCTGCGCATTGCGCCACCGAACGGAACAGCACATCGACCGAAGGCCGATGGCGATTGACGGGCGGGCCGTCGCGCACCTCGACGTGATACTGGGCACCACTGCGCCGTACCTGCATGTGGCGGCCGCCAGGTGCGATGAGCACCAGGCCCGGAATCAGCCGGTCGCCATCGCGCGCCTCGCGCACGTCGAGAGCGCACACCGTGTTCAGGCGCTCGGCAAAAGTGGCGGTGAATTTTTCCGGCATGTGCTGCACGACGGCGATGCCGGGCAGGGTGCGGGGCAGGGTGGTGAGCACGCGTTCGAGCGCCACCGTGCCGCCGGTGGACATGCCCATCGCAATGATCTTCTCCGTGGTGTCGGTGAGGATGTGCGCGCTGGGGGCGATCGTGGTCGGCACCGGCGCCTTGACGGCGCCAGTCGCGGGCCGCGCGGGTGGACGCAGGCTGCGGGTATTGGCGCGCGCCGCGGCCTTGATGGTCTGGGTCAGTTCGGCGGTCTGCTCCACCAGGAAATCCTTGAGCCCCACGCGCGGCTTGGTGACCACGCTGACGGCGCCGGCTGCCAGCGCGTCAAGGGTGATCTGCGCGCCCTTCTCCGTCAGCGTGGAACAGATGACCACGGGCAGCGGCCGCTCGGCCATGAGCTTCTTGAGGAAGGTGATGCCATCCATGCGCGGCATTTCGACGTCGAGCACCAGCACGTCGGGCCAATCGCCCTGCTGCATGCGCTGAAGCGCGAACAGCGGGTCGGGCGCGGTGCCGATCACGTCGATGCCCGGGTCGCGCAGCAGCACGGCCTGAAGCACCTGCCGCACCACGGCAGAATCGTCGACGATGAAAACTTTGACCTTGTCGGGCCGGATCATGGGGGCTTCTCCCGGTGGGGATGGGTTGGGGGATTGCACATCAGCGGGCGGTCTGCTCTGCGTTCTGGCCCCAGAACTTCAGATAGGCATCACCGCTCCAGATTTCGAACAGCAGGTTGCGGTGGCCTTCGCCACCGAGGTGCTCCGCCTTGAGGCGCAGGCCGTGCTGACGCACGAGCTCGCGGCCGCGAAGCACGTTCTTGCAGGGCACATCGGCGCAGCCAGCATGCACGTGCGGCGGCTTGTCCTGGGTGAACATGCGTCCCCCGCCGAAGAGCTTGGCTTCGTACTCTTCCGCACGGGTGCCCGCGGCGCGCATGTCGCGCAGGAACAGCAACATGGCCTCATCGGCGTAACGACCGTCAAGGGCCCGATGGGCGCCATGATGCGCACCGCGGCCTGGCAACATGTAGTGGCACAGGCCACCGATTCGCAGGTGGGGATGCCACACCGCGATCGCCACGCACGATCCCAGCAAGGTGCGCACACGGGTGCGTCCCTCCCCAAAATACAGTTCGCCGGGCTGCAGAAAAATTTCCAGCGGCTCTTCCTGGGCCTCATCGGCCATGGGTCGGACCCGCGCGGTATTCATTGCGGCTTGAGATAGACGGCGGGCTGAATGCTGCGGACCGGCAGATCCAGACCGTTCAGGCTTTCGGAGTGGCCGATGAACAGGTGACCGCCTGGCCGAAGCACCTCGAGCAACCTGCGGCAGACGGCGCGCTTGGTGTCGGCATCGAAATAAATCATCACGTTGCGCAGAACGACGAGGTCGAACTGACCGATGTCGGGCAGCGTCGAGTTCAGGTTGATGACCTGGAACCGAACCCGCTCGCGGATCGACTGCTGCAGGGCGAAGCTGCCCTCCTGTGCGCCCGTGCCCTTCAGGCAGAACGCCTTGAGATACGCCTGGGGAATCTTCTCGGCGCGTTCCATGGGGTAGATGCCTCGCCGCGCCTGGTCGATCACCCGGGTGGAAATGTCGGAGGCGACGATCTCCCAGGGCCGCTGTCCCATGCGCTCGGCCAGCACCATAGCGAGGCTGTAGGGCTCTTCACCGCTGGAGCAGGCCGCGCTCCACACGCGAAGTGGCCTCGCGGGATCGGCGGCTGGAATGATCTGCTCCGACAGATAGGCGAAATGACGCGGCTCGCGAAAGAAATAGGTCTCGTTGGTGGTCAGCAGGTCGATGGCCTGCTGGCGCTCGGTGGCATCCTGACGCAGGTGCTGAAGGTAGTCGGTGAAGGTCGCCAGCCCGAGCGCATGCAGGCGCTTGGACAGCCGACCTTCGACCAGAGCCTTTTTCGAGGGAGCCAGGGTGATGCCCGCAGCTTCGAACATCAGGCGGGAAAAGCCGTTGAGCTCGCTGTCAGTGAGAGTGTGCATGGTGGATTTTCTTTAATCGAGGGTGCGAGTGGCGGCATTGGCATCGGCCAGATAATCTGCAAAGCGCCTGGCCGGCACTGCAGGGCTGAACAACCAGCCTTGGTAGGCCTCGCAACCCAGGTGTTGCAGGAAGTCGGCCTGTTCCTGGGTTTCGACGCCTTCGGCGACGACGTTCAAGTGCAGGGCTTTCGCCATCGACATGACGGCGCGCGTGATGGCGGCATCGTCAGCATCGGTGGGCAGATCCTTGACGAAGGCGCGATCGAGCTTGAGGGTGGTCACGGGCAGACGCTTGAGCGAGGCCAGGGAGGAATATCCCGTGCCGAAGTCATCGATGGAGGTGTTCACCCCCATATCGCGCAACTGCACGATCAGCCCGCTGACATGCTCGGGGTCGCGCAGCATCATGCTCTCGGTGACTTCCAGTTCGAGAAGACCGGGCGCGATGCCCGAGTTGTGCAGGGCCGAAGAGACCTGCCGCAGAATCAGATCGCCCTGCAACTGCCGCATCGAGCAATTCACGGCGATGGGCAGGGTCGTCTTGCCCTGTTCTTGCCACTCATGCAGTTGCCTGCATACGGCATTCAACACCCACTGACCGACCGGGACGATCAGACCCGTCTCTTCGAGAAGGGGGATGAAGGTGGCGGGAGACACCAGGCCATGCTGCGGATGTTGCCAACGCAACAAGGCTTCAGCCCCGATCACTTGGCCGGTCTGCAGGCACACCTTGGGTTGGTAGACGACGAAGAACTGTTCCATGGTGAGGGCATGGCGCAGATCGGTTTCCATCTCGATGAGCTCACGTCCCCGGTGGCTCATGTCGGCGGTGTAGAACAGCGCGCGGCCGGGGCTGTTGGCCTTGCAGCGGTACATGGCCAGGTCGGCGCGGCTGAACAGCTGGGTCGCCGAACGCCCATCGCGCGGGGCGCGGGCGATGCCCAGGCTGGCGGTGATGAAGATGGTCTGCCCGTCGAGCAAGAAGGGTTTGCTCAGGCTGTCCAGAAGATGGTCGGCGTCTTCCTGGACGGATTGATAGTCTGCGGTGCAGGGATGGAGGACGACGAAGGCATTGCCGCCCCATCTCGCCAGCAGATCGTCCTGCGAAATTGCGGCTTTCAGCCTCGCGGCCGTTTCGACCAGGAGATCATCGCCCAGAGCATGGCCGAAACTGTCATTGATCTGTCGGAATCGATCGATGTCCAGCAGATAGACCGCGAGCTCACGCGCGTCGGCTTCGGTCTGTGATTCGAGCCAGCGTTCAAGAGACTCGATGGCCAGAGTCTGATTCGGCAGTTCGGTCAGCTCGTCGTGTTCGACCAGCCATTTGAGGCGTCGTTCGGCGGCACGGATGTCTGTCAGGTCGTGAGAGATGGAAACGGCGCCCAGCGTGCGGCCCTGATCGTCACGCAAGGGGTAACCCGAGAACTGGAAATAGCGCCATTCTCCGTTGTCCGTCGGCGAGCAATATTCCAGCCCCTGAGTCGATTCGCCCCGCAGGCCGCGCTCGAGAGGGCGGCTCTCCATGGCGAGCGGCTTGCGATCAAGCGTATAGATGGGGCGAAAGGTATCGAGGTTGCCCAGGCCGCCGAGAGCATGGAGGGTCAGCCCCTCGCGCGTCGCCGGGTGGTTGGTGTAGATGATTCGGCCGTCCTGATCGCAGGCATAGATCACCTCCTGCAGATTGTCGAGCACGGCATTCAGAAAGGCGGTCTGCCGGATCGCCGCTTCCTTGTGTTCGAGCGCATCGGTCACGTCCAGGGCATAGCACACGATCGAGCTGATCTTTCCATCCGCGTCCTTGACCGGGGAAACATGCCACTGCAGCATGCGGTACGCCCCGTTCTTGTGGCGATAGCGGCGATGCGCGCAGTAGGCGCCCACTTCGGCCTGGGCCATGCCTCCCAGCTGGGCGTTGACGGTGCCACGGTCTTCGGGGTGCAGAAAATCGTCGACGATGTGGTGGTGAGCCAATTCTTCCCGTGTGTAGCCCAGCATGTCGCTGAAGGCCGGATTGAAATCGAGGATGTCGCCCTGGCCGCTCACCAAAAGGATGCCGATGCCGGAATACTCGAAGGCGCTTTGAACCTGGGCGTTGGCTTGATGCAGCTTCTGGGTTATCGGGCGCAGTTGCCACCCAAGGGCCAGCAGGCCCAGCAGCACCAGGCCGGGCACGAGCAGCAAACCGGCCTCCAGCGTATCGACCACGGGCGCGTAGAGCTCGGCGGATGGAACTTCCACGGCGAGGCCCAGTCCGGTCTTCCCAAGCGGGCTGTAACTGATGAGCCATTGTTCACCGTCGATGTCCTGGAAAGCGGTGCCGCTTTTGCCTTCAGACCACTGCGCCTCGACAGGGTGGTTGTTTGCGGTCAGGACGGTGGTCTGTTGCGACTCGCCAAGCCGGCTGGGAAGACAGGTCCACAAGGTGCTCGAAAGACTGCAGACCTTGATGACCGTGTTTTTCGCGCGCCGTGTCAGCTCGCGGGCGATGCGGCTTGAAGTCGGGAGCGCCAACGAGGCGCTGAAATGGCCGATGGTCTGCGTGCCGTCGCGGATCGGCAAGTGCAGGTGCAGGTAGAAATCGAGTGTTGTCGGGTCGCGCTGCAGGATGACCTGGCTGGGGAACGACATCGCCGGAGCCAAGCTGGGAAGGCCTGGATGGTGAACCGTGGCCGCTTCGCTGGACAGCACGGTGGCACCCCAAAGATTGGTGATGCTGTACTCATGGGGCGCCAACAGATCCATCATGATGCGCAGGTCATCCAGACGGGTCTTCAGGGGCGACGAGGGCTGAGCGATGCTGCCGACGCTTCCATTCTGCAAACTCTGCAGGGTGCTGACCAGCAATGGATTCTCGGAGAAGCGCTCGAGCTCTTTGCCGCGTACCTCCATCGACATCAACAAGCCCCGGCCAAGCGCATCGCGATCGTTTTCCATGCTCAGCGTGAGTCGGTGGCGTTCATGTTCGGCCATGACCAACGCGGTGAACAGCGCCGTGAGCGAACTGGCCAGCAGCAGGATGACGGCCGCAGTCAGCATGAGCTTGCGATCCGGGCGTTGGCGGTAGGCGCGGCGCATCCACGGCAGGCGGTGGCGTACCGCCGAGGCGATGCCGGCGGTGAACAGGAGGGCAGCCGGCGGATAGGCGCTCGCCGCCCCGGAGCCCCACAGGTGTTGGACTAGCTTCAAGGCGAGCAACAGGACGCCCAGGATCGCCAAGGCGATGATGCTCAGATCGACGAGAAGCGGAGAGACGAGTTGCATGAGCGTAAGGATCGGCCAGAAAGGTTCCAGAACGGGACGCTCACCCATTTGGGAAATAGGTCA
Organism: Thiomonas intermedia; assembly: GCF_002028405.1. Taxonomy (NCBI): domain Bacteria; kingdom Pseudomonadati; phylum Pseudomonadota; class Betaproteobacteria; order Burkholderiales; genus Thiomonas; species Thiomonas intermedia. The sequence continues at coordinate 71,769 of NZ_CP020046.1, read as the reverse complement.
TTGGAGCAGCTGTGGGCACTGAGCTCCGGACACAGCGTCAGCGCCCGATGGCCTCAGACATTCGAGCCGGCCACCTGGGCCAATCCCGCCATGTCTTCCACCGACAGCACGCGGCCGACATCGAGCAGGATGATGAAGCCGGCCTCGGTGCGCGCCATGCCGCGGATGAACTCTTGTTTGAGCCCGGTGCCGAAGCTGGGGGGCGGCTCGATCTGCTCGGCTTCCATGTCGAGCACGGCGTTCACGGCATCGACCAGCACGCCAATGGCCAGCGGCCCGTCTTCGCCTTCGATTTCGATGATGACGATGCAGGTCCGGGCCTGCAGGGCGGTGGGCGCGCGGCCAAAGCGCTGCGCCAGGTCGATCACCGGCACCACATTGCCGCGCAGATTGATCACGCCGTGCACGAAGGCCGGCATCATCGGCACGGTAGTCGGCCGGCTGTATTCCAGAATTTCACGTACCCGCAGGATGTCGAGGCCGTAGATCTCGTTTTGCAGGGTGAAGGTCAGGTACTGGCCGCTGGTGGGCTGAGCATTGCCAATGAGTTGCAGCGGATTGACTTGAGACGGATGGGCTAGAGCGGTGGTCATGGAGGGCTCCTCGGAAAATGGGGGAATCAGAATTTGACGAAATCGCCTGTGCCAGCGGCAGCCAGGGTCGGGCTCGACATCACAGGAGGTCGGCGGGTTGGTGCGGGCGACAAGGGGGACGGTGCAGCAGGGCGGCTCCCTGCCTCGATCTTGAACTGGCCGATCAGATCCTGCAGCGCCGTGGCCTGCGCATTCATTTCCTCGGCGGTAGCGGCGAGTTCTTCGGAGGCTGAGGCATTTTGCTGGGTGACGGCCGAGAGCTGGGCGACGGCCTGATTGATCTGCTGCATGCCCGTGGACTGTTCCTCGGAAGCCGCGGTGATTTCCTGGACCAGATCGGAGGTCTTGGAGATGGCCGGGGCCATCTGCGCGATCAGCGAGCCTGCGGCATCGGCCTGCTTGACCGTGGAGGTGGCCAGATCGCCGATCTCCTTGGCCGCGACCTGACTGCGCTCGGCGAGCTTGCGCACCTCCGCGGCCACCACCGCAAAGCCCTTGCCATGCTCCCCGGCGCGCGCGGCCTCGATGGCCGCATTGAGCGCGAGCATATTGGTCTGATAGGCGATGTCATCGATGATCGAGATGCGCTCGGCGATGCTCTGCATGGCCGAGACCGTGCCCTGCACCGCAGCGCCGCCCTCCTGGGCCTGCGAGGCCGCCTGCTGCGCCATCGCATCGGTGAGACGGGCGTTGTCCGCGTTCTGGCGGATCGAGGCCGTGGCCTGCTCCAGCGTGGCGGAGGTTTCCTCCACCGAGGCCGCCTGCTCCGAGGACGACTGAGACAGGCTCTGCGAGGTGGCCGAGACCTGGGTGGAGGCCGAGAGCAACTGCTCGGCCGAGGAACGCACCGAGCCGATGACCGAGGTGAGCTGCGCCACCATCTGCCCCATGGCGGCGAGCAGCTGACCCGTCTCATCCTTGGACCGCGCCACCACCCGCACCGACAGATCGCCCTGCGCCACACGCTGCACCGCGTGCACCGCTTCACTCAACGGGCGGGTGATGGAGCGGATTTGCAGCGCGGTGAACACGATGCCCAGAACCAGCGCGATAGACCCCCCCACGGCACCCCAGGTCCAGGCCGAAGTGGCCATGCGGTCAACCTCGGCCTGGGTCTGTTTGCCCTTGGCGCGCTGTTGGGCGACGAGATTGAGAATCTGCTTTCTGACCTGGCGCCACAGCGGGGTCTCTTCCTTGCTGATGACTATCGATGCGCCCATCTGATCTTCTTTGGCGACCGAGATCACGTGGGGAAACACCGCGACCTGCGCCTGCCTCAACTTGGCGATTTCAGCCAGGGCTCTGCTTTGCACCGGGTCGTTGGCGGTCATCTTCTGCGCCTTTTGCAGGGCGGCATCGAATTCGACCTGCGCCGCCTGGAGGTTGGTGTAGCTCTGTTGGTTGGTGGGGTCGAGCACCACATTGCGAAGGGCCTGGCCTGATTGCAGACCCTGGGCATACATCTCCTGCAGATTGTGCTCGTAGGCCACATCGTTGTGGATGTAGCTGTCGAACTCGCCCTGGATGCGCATCATGCCCGTCAGGCTGACACCCATCGCCACGATGAAAAGGAGGAACACCAGACCTGAGGACAGGGACATCTTGGTGCGGATTCTGAGGTTCTGAAACAGGGCGTTCATGGCATTGATGAAGAGGTGTCGGTGGATGGAGGAGGCGTGCAGGCGACGGCCTGGCGGGTCACAAGGTCGGCTCCGGGTTGGCGGACCGTGTCCGGCGCGCACACGCGGCGTTGAGGGCAGGGGCTTCAAGCGTCATGCGTCGGACTCGATGTGTTGGACAGATTCGCCAGCGCCGTCATCAACGGTTCGGGTCTCCCCACGCCATAGCCTTGAACAGCATCCACGCCGTGGTGGCGCAGCATGTCGATGGTGGCAGCGTCTTCCACGAATTCGGCCACGGTACGCAGGCCCATGCTGCGGGCCACGGCGCAGATGGCTGCGACCATGGTCTGATCCTGCGGTGAGCGAGCCAGATTCTTGATGAACAGGCCATCGATCTTGAGCATGTCGAAGGGGAATGCCTTGAGATAGGCGAAACTGGCCAGCCCAGTGCCGAAATCATCCAGAGAAACCGCGCAGCCCATCTCGCGAAGCCCGCGCAGCAGGGCAAGTGCCTTGTCGGGATTGGGAATGGCCATGGTTTCGGTGATTTCAAAGCACAGCCTGTCCGCGGCGATGCCGCTCGACAGCACCGCTGCCCGCAGATCGCCGAGAAGCTGCACGTCCGATAGGCTGGAACCCGACAGATTGATCGATACCTTGCCGATATGGGCCAGCGCCGCCGGGTACAACGCCAGTTGACGCAAGGTGTGGTTGAGCACCCAGCGGTCTATCGCTGGCATCAGCCCATGGCGTTCGGCAAGGGGCAGAAATGTGGCCGGGGCCCGCAGTTCGCCGTCCACCCGCCAGCGCAGCAGGACCTCGAAGGAGATGAGGCTCGCATCGTGCAGATCGACGATGGGTTGAGCAAAGAGTTGAAAGCCGCTGATGCCGCCGTTTTCCGGCAGGGCATTCTCCCAGGGCGCTGCGTGCAGGGCGGTCTCCATCAGGCTGATGACGCGGCGCTGCGCCCGCCGTTCCTCGATGAGCGATTCGCCCTCCTCGTGTGAGAAGTGAATGCGGTGGTCGAATCGGTCGCCCGCCACCTGAGTGGCCAGTGCCAGCAGCGCCATTTGTTCGCTGGCCGCCAGCTCTGGTCGCAGCGGCACCGCGCCAATGGCAACGTGCAGCCACACGCCGTGCTCTTCGAACTGGAAGCGTCGGCCATCGAGCGACTTCCAGACGTGCTCGGCCAACTGCCGGGCCTGCTCCCGTGTCGGGGCCACCAGGGTGAAGTAGCCGTCATGGGGGCGGGCCAGGCTGCAGTCGTCGTTGCAGACCTCTTGCAGCGACAAGGCCACTGCGCGTTCCACCTCCTGCCGGTGGGCCAGCCCGACGAGCTCTTCAATGGCGCCAAGTTGCATCACCTCGATGGCCAGCAGATGCGCAGAGGGACGTGGGCGGGTGTTCTCGATGGCGCGGGCATAGCCACGGTCGTTGAGCAGCCCGGTCAGCAGGTCTTCGTGCGCCTGCCGGGCGAGTTGACGCTGCGCCCAGCGCTGCTCCGCGATCGTCGCAATGCCCAGCAGACTGATCACGCCAAACACGGCGACCATCACGGCTTGATCGGCCCAATATTGAACGACGGAAGTGCTGTCTCCGAGCGCTTGCTGGGCCAGCGCGATCTGCGCAACGCCGGTGAGCATCAGACCCAGATGGGCAAACCCGGAGCTGAATCGAAACACCACGATGGCCAGGAGCAGAAAGCTCAGGTAGCGCAGCGCATTGCCGTAGGTAAATTCGCCATGTTCGATGAGTACGGCGCAGGCCAGGGTGAACGAGGCCCAGACGACCAACCACAGCGCCGCCGCCTGTCGCCGCTGTGTGGAGCTGGTGCATTCGAAAAATCGCCGGACCGCCTCGAAGGAGCGCAGCGCGGTGGGGCGACGACCGGCAGGGCGGGGTGCGAACCCGGACGCGTTCATCAGTCGTGCCTCGACATTTCGAATGGTGAGTTCGGTCAGTCGGGTGAAAAACAACACGCCAAACGCGGCGGAAAGCCCATAGATGAACAGCAGATTGTGCAGGGACAGCGCGTTCCAGACCTGGGTTTGCGAGTACTGCGCAATGCCCAGGGCAAGGTCGATGGGGATGCAAAGCCCAATCAGAATGCCGTAGTACTGCAGGGCGTCGCGCACGGCGGTGCGGTTGTCGTCTGGCGCACTGCGCAGGCGGCGCAGTGCCCAGGCGGCCAGGAGCATGGAAAGACAGAAACTCAGGGTGCCCAACAACCCGTCGACAAGAGGCTGCTGTTGAACCGCCAGATTCCAGACCAGCACGCCCAGTGCCGCGGGTGCCACGGCGGCTACGCCATAGACCGCCACGAAGCCGTAGGCCATGCCATTGGCTGGCCAGATGATGGAGAACGGCAGCGGGCCGATGTGGAACCACTGCACCGTCATCTGCGCTGCGATCATCCAGCTCGCCGCAATGATCAGGCCGCGCAGCGCATCCACGCGCAGCGGCTTGGCTGCGCTGTGTGGTGTGGCGTCGAGCGAGGCGGGCAGGGTGCTCACGTTGCGGGATCCGAAAGGCGTCAGAACTTCACGAATTCGGGGGTCAGGCCCGCAGAGGTCGGCATGACTTCGGCCGACCGAGGCGGCTGCTTGCGGGGGCGCTGCGCGGTTTGCTGAGTGGCTTGCGGCGCGGGATGTTCCGCTGTGGTGCGGAAGACCGCCATGCTTTCCTGCAGCGCCGTGGCCTGCGCATTCATTTCCTCGGCGGTAGCGGCGAGTTCTTCGGAGGCCGAGGCATTTTGCTGGGTGACGGCCGAGAGCTGGGCGACGGCCTGATTGATCTGCTGCATGCCCGTGGACTGTTCCTCGGAAGCCGCGGTGATCTCCTGCACCAGATCGGAGGTCTTGGAGATGGCCGGGGCCATCTGCGCGATCAGCGAGCCCGCGGCATCGGCCTGCTTGACCGTGGAGGTGGCCAGATCGCCGATCTCCTTGGCCGCGACCTGACTGCGCTCGGCGAGCTTGCGCACCTCCGCGGCCACCACCGCAAAGCCCTTGCCATGCTCCCCGGCGCGAGCGGCTTCGATGGCCGCATTGAGCGCGAGCATATTGGTCTGATAGGCGATGTCATCGATGATCGAGATGCGCTCAGCGATGCTCTGCATGGCCGAGACCGTGCCCTGCACCGCGGCGCCGCCCTCCTGGGCCTGCGAGGCCGCCTGCTGCGCCATCGCATCCGTGAGACGGGCGTTGTCCGCGTTCTGGCGGATCGAGGCCGTGGCCTGCTCCAGCGTGGCGGAGGTTTCCTCCACCGAGGCCGCCTGCTCCGAGGACGACTGAGACAGGCTTTGCGAGGTGGCCGAGACCTGGGTGGAGGCCGAGAGCAACTGCTCGGCCGAGGAACGCACCGAGCCGATGACCGAGGTGAGCTGCGCCACCATCTGCCCCATGGCGGCGAGCAGCTGGCCCGTCTCATCCTTGGACCGCGCCACCACCCGCACCGACAGATCGCCCTGCGCCACACGCTGCGCCGCGTGCACCGCTTCACTCAACGGGCGGGTGATGGAGCGGGTGATGAGCACGGCGGCCACGACGGCGAGCAACAGGGCCAGTGCGGCCAGGCCCAGGCTGGCGTTTCGGGCGGTGGCGTAATCGGCCACGCTCTGGGCGTAAAGCGCATCGGTCTGCCCACGCAACAGGGTCTGGATGGAGGCGGCCTCCGTGCGGACTTGCTGCGTGGCGACCAGGCCGGACTTGAGGTAGTCGGCTGCCGCGGTGCCAAAGTTGTTCTGCTGCATCTCCTGCACCGCAGATTGCTGTGCTGCGCGTCCTTTCACAATGGTGGCTCGGAGCGCATCGAGACGGGTCTGTAGCTCGGGCGTGGGGTGTAAGTCGGCGATGGTCTTGAATGCCGCCTCGGTGTGGACGCGCTGCTCGGCGATGGCCGCCTTGTCCGCATCACCGAACTGTTGGGCGAGCAGGCTGCGCAGCACGATGCGAGTGGCGTTCTGATTGCTGGTGGCGATGGTGGAGACCGCGCGCTCCTTGGCCACGCGGTTGTGCACCACTGTCTGCATGTGATCCTGAATGCGCGACGCTTCAAAAAGACCGAAACCTGCGTTGGCGAGCAGGAGAACGATCAACAGGCCGAAAGCCAGGCCAAGGCGCTTGCCGATGCGGAGATTCTTGAACATAAGGTTTCTTTCTATCCGGACAGGGGTCAATGGTTCAGGGCGGGTGCCGTGCGGCCTTGCGCGCCGCGGCTGGCGCGGCCAATCAGGGTGGCGGCGTCGAGGATGAGCGCCACTTCGCCGTTGCCCAGAATGGTGGAGCCGCTGATGCCTTGCAGGTGGGCGAACAAGGCGCCCAGCGGTTTGATGACCGTCTGATATTCACCGAGCAGCGCATCGACGACGATGCCCGCGCGTTGCCCGCCGATCTGCGCGACCACAACGTTGCGGCGGGCGCTCTCGACCTCATCGCCCGAGTCCGTCAGGCCCAGCGCCTGGCACAGATGCAACAGGGGCAGCACCTCGCCGCGCAGATTGATATAGCCCTGTTGCGGCTGCGCGGGCGCAAACTCCATGCACTCGATCACGGCGTCGAGCGGCAGCACGAAGGTGCGCTTGGCGGCCTGGACCAGGAAGCCGTCGATGATGGCCAGCGTCAGGGGCAGGCGCAGGTGCATCTGCGTGCCCATGCCGGCACTGCTCTGGATGTCGATGGTGCCGCGAATGGCTTCGATATTGCGTTTGACCACGTCCATGCCCACGCCGCGCCCTGACAGGTCGGTGATGGCGTCGGCCGTGGAGAACCCGGGCTCGAAGATCAGGGTCCAGACCTCGGCATCGGGCAGGGCCGCGGCGCCTTCGGGCGTGATCAGGCCGCGCTCGATGGCTTTGGCCAGAATGCGCTCGCGGTTCAGGCCGCCGCCGTCATCCGCCACGGTGATGAGAATGCTGCCCGAGTCGTGCCGGGCGGCGAGCTTGAGCGTGCCCTGGGCCGGCTTGCCGCGCGCGACGCGAACTTCGGGTGACTCGATGCCGTGGTCCATGGAGTTGCGCACGAGATGCATCAGCGGATCGGCGATGCGCTCCACCAGGGTCTTGTCCATCTCGGTGTCGGCACCCTCGATGACCAGGGCGATGTCTTTGCCAAGCTCGCGCGAAACGTCGCGCACCACGCGCTGGAAGCGGGCGAAGGTCTCGCCGATTTCGACCATGCGCAGCTTCAGCGCCCGCTCGCGGATGTCTTCGACCAGGCGGGTGATCTGGGCGGCGGCTTCGAGCTGCGTGGCGTTCTGGGCGTGCAGGGCATTGCCGGCGCTGGCGATGACGAGTTCGCCCACCAGATTGATGAGGGCATCGAGCTTGTCGGCGGCCACGCGCAGCATCTGGTTGTCGCGGCTGCGCTTGTCTTTCACGAGCTTTTGCTTGTCGAGCGCGGCCTGCACGATGGGCTGATGGGTCGCACCCTCGCGAACCAGAATCTCGCCCAGGGGCGATGCTGGGGAACCCGTCGCCTGGGCGTCCTGTTGGGTGTTGAGCGCGTCGGCGAGTTCCTTTTGCGTGAGCGTGCCGATCTGTACCAGGATGTCTCCGAGTCGGAGGTCGTCTTCGGGCAGGGTGCGGATCAGTTCCACATAATCGGCAATGCGGCTGTGCGCTGGCAGGATGCGGATGATGCTGTCTTCCTGCACGAACTCGAACACCGAGGCGATGTCCTCCTTGCTGGCCTCGCTCTTGAAATTGATCTCGAAGCCGAGGTAGCTGGTCTCGGCATCCATCACGTCCAGCGCAGGCAGGGCGTCGGTCAGGGTCACGAGCCCGACGATTTCGCCCAGGCCGCGCAGATAGCGAATGAAAGCCAGCGGGTCCATGCCGTTGCGCAGACTGTCGGCGCCGAAGCGCAACGAAAGGTGCCAGGACGCCGTCAAGGCAGCCCCTTGCGCAAGCACGGTCACGGGGGGGATGCCTTCCGTCGCCGGGGCCGGGACGACCGCCTCAGCCGCGACCACCAGCGCGCCGCCGGGCTGCTGTGCGGCCTGCAGTCGCGCGACCAGCGTCTGCTCTTGCGGGGTGTCGCTGATGCACGAGCCCTGGCTGTCGACCTGATCGATCAGTTGCGCCAGATGGTCGCGCCCCTGCAGCAGCAGGGCCACCAGATCGGGGGTGACCGCAAGTTTGCCCGCACGCATCTGGTCGAGCACACTCTCCAGGTGATGGGTGAAGCGCACGATGCCGTCGAGGCCGAACAGGCCGGCCGAGCCCTTGATGGTGTGAGCGCCACGGAAGAGGGCGTTGATGCGCTCGCCATCGTCCTGCGCCGCCGGGCCGGCCTGGGGCTGATCCAGCTCCATCAGGCCTTGTTCCATGCTTTCGAGCAGCTCCTGCGCCTCGACGATGAAGGAGCGCATGGCCTGCTGCATCTGTTGTTCGAAACTCATGCTTGCTCCTTGGATTGCGCGGTGTGGCCGAACTCGACCACCGGGTCGCCGAAATAGGCCAGCAGACCGCAGAGTTCGAGCGCGTCGATGACGGCCGGGCTATGCGCGCTGAGCTTGAGGCTGTGTTCGAGATTGCTCGCCTGCTGCTTGGCCGCCAGGAGAATCTGCACGCCCGAGGCGTCGATCTCGTCGATTGCGGCCAGCTGCAGTTCGACCAGCGGGTGCTGGGCGATCAGCTCGGCCAGCCGGGCGCGCACGTCGGCCGCGGCGTAGATGTCCAGCGCGCCCTGCAGCACCACGCTGCAGGCCGGGCCGGATTGGTGTTCGAGGATGTCCACTGAAATCTCCTGCGGGGTCGTGGGACGGTGAGGCGCGATCAGGGCGCGATGAGCTTGGACACGGCGGCCAGCATCTGCGCGGGCTGGAAGGGCTTGACTACCCAGGCGCGGGCACCGGCTGCCTGGCCCTGCGCCTTCATGTCATCCTGGCTCTCGGTGGTGAGCATGATGATGGGCGTGAACTTGTAGTCGGGCTTCTGCTTGATTTCCTTGACCAGGGTGATGCCGTCCATATTGGGCATGTTCACGTCGCTGATGATGAGGTGGATCTTGCGTCCGTCGAGCTTGGTCAGGGCGTCCACGCCGTCGCAGGCTTCGATGACTTCGTAGCCCGCGCTGGCAAGGGCGATGTTGACCACCTGGCGCAGGGAGGCGGAGTCGTCGACGATGAGAATGGTTTTGGCCATGGCAATGTGCAAAAAAAGGGGTTGAACGAGAGGAGTGGTTTGCCGGTCTTAGAAAAAGGTGATGTCGCCGCCGTCCTGCGCGTCCACGGTGGACTGGCCGCTGTGGTTGAGGCGCTGCTCCTGCGTGGTGTAGCCGTTGGCGATGCGATGCATGAAGGCGGGCGCGTCGAGCGGGGCATCGGGGCTTGCGGCGCGGCGGGACTGATAGCTCTGCAGTTCGACCACCAGGGCGTCGAGGCTGTCGCGGCTGTGGGTGAGTATCTGGCTGACCCGATCCTGGAATTGCAGGGAGACGAGCACGTCGCCGATCTCCTCGCGGATGCCGCTGCTCTCGCGCTGCAGCAGATCGGAAGATTCCGATAGCCCCGTGGCCACGGCGCGCAGGCGACCCAGCACCTGATCGATGGACGACTCGGAGCGGACGAGGAACTGCTGTTCCTCGTTCTGCGATTGTTCGGCCGAGCGCGTCAAGGTTTGAATCGCGCCGGTGATGATCTTCACCTGCTCGCCCATCTTGCGGCCCGTATCGCGCGATTGCGCCGAGAGCTTGCGCACCTCGTCGGCGACGACGGCAAAGCCGCGGCCATTTTCGCCCGCGCGCGCGGCCTCGATCGCGGCGTTGAGGGCGAGCAGATTGGTCTTGGCCGCCAGGGCAGCCACCTCGGCCGCCATCTTCTCCAGCGCCTCGGTATAACGCGACATGCCCAGCACTTCGCCGACCATGGCCGCGCGCTTGGCCAGCGCGGCGCGCAACTGGTCGAGCATCTCGCCGAGTTCGCCTTCGCTGCGCTGGAACACGGCCACCACGCCTTCGCCGCCGTCCATGCCGGCGGCCGCCTGCTGCGAGGCTTTGACGGCGTTTTCCAGACGACTGTGCAGGCTGGAGAAGCGCTGGCTCAGCGCCAGGATGGCCGTCTCCATTTGCGCGCGTCCGGCGTCGATCTGCTGGCCGAGCACCGGGAGCGCCTGGGTGCACAGACTGTCGATCTGCAGTGCGGCGTCGGTCTGCAATGGGGTTTGGGGTTCGATCGCGGCTTGAGTCATGGCAAGGTCCGGTGCGGTTTCAGGGGGGGGTCAGTGGGCTTGTGCCGCGAGTTGGCGCACGATGGTTTCGAGCCGATCGATGTCGGAGCTCTTGTCGAAGAAGAAATCGGCGCCGCCGTCGAGGCTGCGCGCGCGATGCTGCGAGTTGGCGTGCTGGGTGAACATCGCGATGCAGATGTCGCGCCGGCTGGACTTGATGCGCTGGAGCAGTTGCAGCCCGCTCTCGCCGGGCATCTCGATGTCGAGCACGATGAAACGCACCGCACCCGAGGTGTCGTCACGCAGGAGATCCAGTGCCTGCTTGCCGCTGTCGGCTTGCAGCACGGCCTGCACGCCCGTGATGCCGCAGAGCAGGTTTGCCAGGCGCTCGCGCACCAGCGAGGAATCGTCGACCACCATCAGTTGCATGAATCTGCTCTCGGAGATTGGGAGAAAGGTGCTGGCATTGTGGGTTGGCCATCGGCTTGCGACCATCGGTCAGCGGCGTGCCGTTGACTCGGATGACGCCGCAGCGTGCTGTCGGAAAATTCTGATGTCTGAAACGGGCCTCACAGCAAATCGTGGTCGAGGACGTAGCGCACCAGTTCGGCGTCGCGCCGGGCGCCCATCTTCTGCATCAGGCGGGTCTTGTGGGCGCTGATGGTCTTGACGCTCAGATGCAGTTCCTGCGCCACTTCGCCCACGGTGCGCCCGGCGCCGATGCGCCGCAGCACCTGCAGTTCACGGTCGCTCAGAGCGTCGTGCGTCGGGGCGTCGGATGCGGCGCCGTCCTGAAAGTGTTGCGCCAGTTGCTCGGCGACGGACGGGGTGAGGTAGCGCTTGCCTTGCGTCGCGGTGCGGATGGCGTCGACCAGAATGTCCGGGGCGCTGTCCTTGGTGAGATAGCCGGCGGCGCCGCCACGCAGGGCCCGCAGCGCGAACAGGTGCTCGGCATGCATGCTCAGCATCAACACGGGCAGTTGCGCGTGGGTGGCCTTGATGCGTTTGAGCAGGTCGAGGCCGTCGCTGCCGGGCATCGAAACATCGAGCAGCACCACGTTCCACGAGGTCTGGCGCAGGGCGTCGAGCGCCGAGGCGGCGTCGCCGCACCAGTGCGGCTGCAGCCCTTCGGCTTCGAGCATGCGCGCGAGCCCGGCGCCCACGAGGGCGTGGTCGTCGACGATGAGGACACGGGCCGCTTCCATGATCGATTCGGGTTCAACGCAAGGCGCGTCTGCCAGGGGCGTCGGGCGCATCGTCTTCATGGCGCTCGGCGCAGGGCACGCGCAGGCGGATGGTGGTGCCGTGGTTCGGCACGCTGGCGCAGTCGAGCGTGCCGCCGAGCAGATGGGCGCGCTCGCGCATGCCGCGCAGGCCGAAGGACGGGGCGCTGCTTTGCGTATCGGGCGTGAAGCCGAGGCCGTCGTCGACGAGGTCCAGGGCGATCAGCCCGGGTGTGCGGCTGACGCTGAGTCGTACCGATTTGGCCTGGGCGTGGCGGGCGATATTGGTGAAGGCTTCCTGGGCGATGCGGAAGATCTGGATGGCAGTGAGGTCGTCAAGCTCGCCAGCGGCGTCTAGCTGGTGCACCACCGGAATGTCGTAGCGTTTCGTGAACTCCTCGGCCAGCCAGAGTAGACCTTCGGTCAGCCCCAGATCGAGCACGGCCGGGCGCAGTTGCGCGGCCACGCGCCGACCGGCGGCCGTGGCTGCGTCCACCAGGCTGGTCATGCTGTTGAGCTGAGCGTCGTCGGGGCCGAGGCGCCGACGCAGCAGGCTGATGTCCATCTTCAGCGCGGTGAGCAACTGCCCGAGCTCGTCGTGCATGTCGCGGGCGAGGCGGGCGCGCTCCTGCTCGCGGGCACGTTCCATGTGCGCGGCCATGTCGCGCAGATCGGATTCGCGGCGGCGGGCATGGCTGATGTTGATCATGATGCCGTTCCACTGCACCTGGGCCGCATCGAGCCGTTTCACGGCGGCGCGGATATTGATCCACTTGACTTCGCCTTCGGTGAGGATGCGGCCTTCCCAGTTCCACGGTTCGCCGTGCAGGGCGCTGGCTTGCAGGGAGGCCTGGAAGTCGGCCTGATCGGCCGCATGCAGCCGCCCGACAAAGGCGCTGCTCGACCGCAGCAGCGCCTGAGCACTGAGCCCGCAGACCATCTGCGCCGATTCGCTGGCCTGGGTGAACTGCAGTTGCCCCGAGCGCTGGCTGAGCTGGAACACCAGACCGAAGCCGGACAGCGGATGCGGGTCGTCCTGCGGGACGGCCGCAGCGGCGTCGTCAACGGACGAAAGGGAAGGCGGGTATGGGGTCACGGCAGGCCGACATCAAGTGGAACGCACAGTCCACTTAACGGCGCCGCTTCAGAAAACTTGAATCTTCTGCGGGGTCAGGCCGTCGTGAATCTCACGCTGCGGCATGGATCGCAGCCAGGTGATCTGACGTTTGGCAAGTTGCCGGGTGGCCGCGAGGGCTTGTTCCCGGAACTGCGCGGCGTCGATGTCTCCGTCGAGAAAGCTCCAGGCCTGGCGATAGCCCACGGCTCGAATCGAGGGCAGGGCGGGGCTGAGGTCGCCGCGTCGGCGCAGGGTTTGCACTTCGTCGAGAAAGCCAGCGGCCAGCATCTGATCGAAGCGCTGTGCGATGCGGGCATGCAGCACGCTGCGGTCAGAGGGTTCGAGCGACAGCAGGCGCAGGGGCGGGTTGCCGGGCGCTACGGCCGAAGGCTGGGATGACGCGCCGCTGGCGAAGTGTGCGGAGAGGGGCTTGCCGGTGAGCCGCCACACTTCCAGCGCGCGCTGGATGCGCTGGGCGTCGTTGGGCGCAAGCCTGGCGGCGGTGACGGCATCGACCTCGGCCAGACGGGCATGCAGCGCGGGCCATCCGAGAAGTGCCGCGTCGGCGTCGATTTCCGCGCGCACGGCCGCATCGGCCTGCGGGAGTTCGGACAGGCCGGTTTGCAGCGCTTTGAGATACAGCATGGTGCCGCCGACGATCACGGGCCGGGCGCCCCGGCGGCGGATGTCGTCGATCAGCCGACGCGCGTCGGCTGCGAATTGCGCCGCGCTATAGGCCTGCGCGGGATCGAGAATGTCGAGCAAATGGTGCGGCACCTGGGCGCGCTCCTGGGCACTGGGCTTGGCCGTGCCGATGTCCATGCCGCGATAGACCAGCGCCGAATCCATGCTGATCAGCTCCACGGCCTCGCCCTGACGTCTGGCCTGCTCGGCGATCTGCAGGGCCGCGGCGGTCTTGCCGCTGGCGGTCGGCCCGACGATGCACAGGACCGGCTGATGGGCTTGCGGCCTCACGGCTCAGCGTCCGCGCAGAAACAGCGCGTCCAGGTCCGCTAGGCCGATCTGGCGCCAGGTGGGTCGACCGTGGTTGCATTGATCGGCCCGCTCGGTGCGCTCCATGTCGCGCAGCAAGGCGTTCATCTCGGCGAGCGTGAGCTGGCGATGGGCTCGAATGGCGCCATGGCACGCCATACTGGAGAGCAGGGCGTTGCGCCGCTCCTGAAGGCGGGCGCTGGTGCCCTGCGTCACCAGATCTGCCAACACCCCCTTGGCCAGGCGAACCGGGTCGGCGTGGGCCAGCAGGGTGGGCGTGGCGCGCACCACCAGGCTGCCCGGTCCGGCGCGGTCGAGCTCGACGCCGAGGGAGCGCAGGGTGTCGGCGTGGTCTTCGGCGGCACCGATCTCGGCGTCGGTGGCGGCGAAGGCGGCGGGAATCAGCAGGGGCTGTACCGCCACGGTTACCTCGCCTTGCTCGGCGGATTTCAGGCGCTCGTACACGATGCGTTCGTGCGCCGCATGCATGTCCACGATCACCAGCCCCTGGCGGTTTTGCGCAAGGATGTAGATGCCCAGCAACTGAGCCAGGGCGAAACCGAGCGGAAAATCGTCGGCATTCGACCCGGTCGATGCCGCGGAGGGCGAGCGGGCGTAGTCGTTCGGCGCCGCTGCGTCGCGTGCCTGAGGGGGCTGCTCCGGGCCGGTGCCGGAAGGGGCCAGGGGTGCATAGGCGCGCGCGAGCGAGTCCCAGGGGGGCAGGCCCGGCCTATCGCTTCCGAAGGGGAGCGCGGCGGAGATCGGATGCGGCGGGGCTGGCGGCGCCGGCGTCGAATCGGTTGCGGGCTCTCGGGGCAGCGACGGTGCAAGCTCGCCGACGGCCCGCGCCAGTACCTTCTCGACGGCATGCCGCACGGCCTGGTGGACGGCGGAGCTGTCCCGAAATCGGACTTCGGATTTGGCCGGGTGCACATTCACATCCACCAGCTCGGACGGCAGGTCGATCAACAGGGCGTATTGCGGTTGCAGCGCGCCATGCAGCACGTCGGCATAGGCAGCGCGCACACCGTGGGCCACGGTGCGGTCGCGCACCCAGCGGTTGTTGACGATGATGTGCTGCACATCCGCGCGGGCGCGCGCGGCGGTGGGTTTGCACACCAGACCGCGCACGGCGAGCGGGCCGATTTGCATCGTGAGGGGCAGGGCCTGCGCGCTGAAAGACTCGCCCAGCACGGCCGCCAGACGGTCCAGGCCGTGGGGCGAGGGGTCGCGGTCGAACTGCAGTTTGAGTTGCCCGTCATGCCAGAGCCGCAGAGCAAGGTTCGGATGGGCGATGGCGGCGCGCTTGAAGACATCGGCGCACCAGGCGTATTCCGTCTGCGGCGATTTGAGAAACTTCCGTCGTGCGGGCAGGTTGAAGAACAACTGCCGCAGGCTCACGCGCGTTCCCGGCTGCGCGGCGGTGGGCTGCACCTGCCCGACCTGGCCTGCGCTGGCCTGAAGGCGGGCACCATCGCCACCGGCGCGGCGGCTGATGATCTCGAGTTCAGCCACGGCCGCCATCGCTGCGAGTGCTTCGCCCCGGAAGCCGAGATGGGCCGCATGCTGCAGCTCCCCAAGGTCGGCGATCTTGCTGGTGGCGTGGCGCAGCAGGGCCAGGGGCAGCTCTTCGGCAGGAATGCCGCAACCGTCATCTTCGACCTGCACGCAGCCCATGCCGCCCTGTTCGAGGCGTACCGTGATGGCGCGGGCGCCAGAGTCAATGGCATTGTCGAGCAGTTCGCGCAGGGCCGAGGCCGGGCGCTCGATGACTTCGCCGGCAGCTATCTGACTGATGAGCACGTCCGGGAGGGGACGAATCGGGCGTTGGGGTTGCAACAAGGTGGGAGTGGCGGGAGTGCACGGGCGCCGCAAGCCAGTTTGTGCGGCCTTGGAGCCTTTCGCGCTGCAGCGGAAAAGCGGGGACATCAGCGCTCAGTATACTTTTCAGGCTGCCTCCGCCGAGCGCGGGGCAGGGCTCCCTTTCGGGATCTGGTCGCAAGATATTGCAGCGTCAACCGCACTTGGGCCTGTTCGTCCCCTTTCTCCTGCAAACCGCATGGAACTCCACTCTGTCGTCGATCTTATCCTGCACTTCGATGTGCATCTGGCCCAGTTCATTGCGGCGTATGGCCCCTGGGTCTACGGGCTGCTCTTCGGCATCATCTTTGTCGAAACGGGGCTGGTCATCATGCCCTTCCTGCCGGGCGATTCCATGCTGTTCGTGGTGGGTGCTTTTGCCGCCACGGGGGCGCTGAGCCTGCCGGGCGTGATCGCCGTACTCTGGGTAGGCGCCGTGCTGGGAGACAGCCTGAACTACCAGATCGGCAAGGCCATCGGCCACAAGGTTTTTACCTGGTCGGATTCACGGTGGTTCAACCGCCGGGCGTTCGACAAGGCGCACGCTTTCTACGAGAAGTACGGCGGCATCACCATTGTCGCGGCGAGGTTCATGCCCTTCATCCGCACCTTCGCCCCGTTTGTCGCGGGCGTGGCCGAGATGTCCTACGGCAAGTTTCTGGCTTACAACGTTCTGGGGGCGACCCTTTGGGTGGGGCTGCTGGTCATGGCCGGCTATCTGTTTGGCAACATTCCGTGGATCAAACAGAATCTGGGCATGATGACGGTCGGCATCATCGTGCTTTCGCTGTTGCCAGCGGTGTGGGGGTGGTGGAAGTCGCGTCAGCAGTCGGCAGCGGTTTGAGCGTTGCCCACGACTTACTGCAAGGCGCCCCGAAGCAGGCCCACGGCCAGCCCTTCGATGGCGAAGGGCTGATTCGCGTCGACCCGGATGGCTGCGAAGTCAGGATTGGCCGGCAGGAGTTCGAGGTGATCGGCATGGGTCTTCAGGCGCTTGACCGTGACTTCATCACCGATACGGGCGACCACGATCTGCCCGCTCTGGGCCGTCAGGCTGCTTTTGACCGCCAGCATGTCGCCATCGAGAATGCCGGCATCGCGCATGCTCATGCCACGCACCTTGAGCAGGTAATCGGGACGAACCGCAAAGGTGGCGGGATCGAGGTTCAGCGTCTGTTCGATGTGCTCTTGAGCCAGGATGGGATGCCCCGCAGCAACGCGGCCGACCAGCGGCAGACAGAGCTGTTCGGCACCTGGCAAGGCGAGTTGCAGCCCTTGGCGCAAGCTCGACACGGTTGAGCCCCTGCCGACTGCGGAGGCGCGTTCGCGTGGCGGCTCGGTGATGCGGATACCGCGCGAGGCGCCGGGTGTCAACTCGATCACGCCTTTGCGCGCAAGCGCCTGCAAATGATCTTCGGCGGCGTTGGCCGAGCGAAAACCGAGCCGGGCCGCGATCTCGGCCCGTGTGGGGGGGTAACCGAGTTCGCGCACGGAGGCGGTGATGAGGTCGAGAATCTCCTGTTGGCGCGGGGTGAGCTTGGAAACGAGAGAACGCATGCGTAGGCTCCGGCGGTAGCACAATGGTTCGGCAGCGCAATCAGATACCTTTTGTAGCTTGAAGGCATCTCACCACGCGCCAACCTGGAAGGCCTGATAGGGCTTCCAGGTTGATGATTTTCACAGCACTGTAAATCAAAACAGCTTCCCTGCAAAGCACTTCCCACATGATGGCTCCATCCTCTCTCCGGCCTTTGCCCCAGATCGTCGTGCTGGGCACGGGCGGCACCATTGCGGGTACCGCCACGGGCGATCCCAGTCTTCCCGGCTATACCGCAGGCGTCCTGGGGGTCGAGGACTTGCTGAAAGAGGTGCCGACACTGGGCAGCCTGGCGCAGATCCAGACCGAACAGGTCGCCAACGTCGACAGCAAGGACATGACCTTTGCGGTCTGGACCCGCCTTGCCGGGCGGGTGATGCACTGGCTGGCGCAGCCATCCATTCAGGCCTGCGTCATCACCCACGGCACCGACACGCTGGAAGAAACGGCCTATTTCCTGAGTCTGGTACTGCCGCTGGACAAGCCGGTGGTCCTGACGGCGGCGATGCGACCGGCGACGGCGCTGAACGCGGATGGCCCGCAGAATCTGCTGGATGCGGTCCGCGTGGCGACCCACCCAGAAGCTCGCGGCATAGGGGTGGTATGCGTGCTTCACGGCGTGGTGCACGCTGCCCGCGATGTCGCCAAGATCAACACCCATGCGGTTGAGGCTTTCTCTTCTGGCGAACGCGGGCCCCTCGGCGAGATCGAAGGTGAGCACCTGCGGCTCTGGCGCAGGACTCCGCCGGAGTCAGGCGCGCCCTTTGCGCTGCCGGCCGCTGAGGCCTGGCCTCGCGTGGAGCTGCTGTCCAATGTCGCGGGTACCGATGGCGCTGTCGTGCGTTGTCTTGTCGAGAGCCCTTGTCTGCACCCGCGCTTGCGAGGGCTGGTTGTGGCCGGTACCGGTGGGGGCACGGTCAGCCGCGAACTTGAAGCGGCGCTGGAGGCAGCCGCCGCACAGGGCGTGAGCGTGAAGGTGGCTTCCCGCGTTGGCCCCCTGAGGGGGGGCGATGACGACGGTCTCAGCGCCGTGAAGTTGCGGGTCAGGCTGCTGCTGGAGCTGGCAGCAATCGGCACGCCGCTGCGGCCTTGAACTGAAAAGGGGGGCGAAGGCTGCGCTGACGAGGCCGCTTCGCCTCAGCTCGCTGTGCTGCCGGCGAGTGGCAGCCAGATCTGCACCTGCAGGCCGTTGGGCACGGCGTTACGCAACTCCAGACGGCCACCCATGGCCGTGATGGTTTTCTCGACGATGGACAGTCCCAGGCCGGTGCCTTTGGCCGACGTTCTTGCGGCATCGCCACGGAAGAACGGGCGTGTGAGTTGCGCCAGTTGTTCGTCGGGCACGCCGGGGCCGTGGTCGCGCACCGTCAGCAGTACGGAATCGATGCCCGGTTGCAGGCTGATGTCGAGATCGGTGTGTACCTCTTCAGGGGTCAAGGCGTAGCGCTTGGCGTTTTCCACCAGATTGACTACGACGCGCTGAAGCTCCAGGGTGTTGGCCCGCACGGGCGGCACAGGCGGGGTCTGCAAGCGGAGCACCACGGTCTCGTCTTTCTGATAGCGGTCGTGGACAAAGTCGAGCAAGGCATTGAGGTCGACCGTTTCCAGCTTGGGAGACGTGCTGCGCGCGTATTCGAGGAACTTGCTGATGATGCGGTCGGCCTGTTCGATGTCGTCGATGATGTGCTCGCGCGCCTGCTCATCGGGCACGCTCAGTTCGGCTTCCAGCCTCAGGCGGGCCAGCGGTGTGCGGATATCGTGTGAAATGCCGGCCAGCATCAGTGCGCGTTCCTCTTCCACCTCCTGAAGGCTGCGGGCCATGCGGTTGAAGCCGCGATTCACCTCACGGATTTCGCGCATGCCTGACAGTTCGTCGAGCATCTGCGAATAGTTGCCGGCGCCCACCCGGGCCGTTGCAAGCCGCAGGTCGCGCAGTGGCTTGTTGACAAAACTGGCGATGACCGCAGCGCCAATGAGGGCCAGCAGGGTGGCGATGGCACCCCACGTGGCCCAGGTTTCACTCAGGGAAGGATCGATCCGGGAGCGGTCGAGCAAGAGCCAGTAGGGGTCGCCTTCGATCTGGAAGCCGATCCAGAGTCCTGGACGATCATTCACGGCGTCGGCGAAATCGAGCTGTTCGTTCAGCCGGGTGTCAACCGCCGTTTCGAGACGTCTGGTGAACTCGGAATGATTCATCGGCGTCCACAGATCACCCGGATTGCGCGGGTAGATGTAGATGCCTTCTTTTTTCGCCAGATCGTCGAGCAGAGAGACCCGGTATTGCGGATCCGAGTGAATCAGCGCCAGTCGCGTGAGGTCGATGAGGCTGGTGATCTGACGTGAGGTCTGTTCGACCTGCGGGCCGAGTTCCAGCAGTCGAAAGCTCTGAAACCAGGTCGCCAGACTGGCGCTGACCAGCAGAACGATGAGCAGAAAGGTGCGCCAATACAAGCGGCCGAAGAGGCCGCTGATCCAGCGTATTGGGCGAAGTCGGCGACTGACGCCGGGGGCAGGTGCCGAGGCGGGTACGGCGTCGCCGTCGATGGCGTCAGCCTTCGGCGTTGTCGGGAACGAAGACATAGCCCACGCCCCAGACGGTCTGGATGTATCGCGGATGCGCGGCATCGGTTTCGATGATCTTGCGCAGACGCGAAATGGCCACGTCGAGGCTGCGGTCGAAGGCTTCGTAGTCGCGGCCGCGGGCCAGCTCGGCCAGCCGATCGCGCGACAGCGGTTGGCGGGGATGTCGCACCAGCGCCTTGAGCATGGCGAACTCGCCCGTGGTCAGGCTGATGGCTTCACCGTTCTTGCTCAGTTCACGCCGCGCCAGATCGAGGCTGAAGGGACCGAAGAGCACGGTTTCGTCTTCGCGCGAGGGCGCCCCGGGCAGTTCGGGTGAAGGCTGGCGACGCAGTACCGCGCTGATGCGGGCAAGAAGTTCGCGCGGATTGAAGGGCTTGGGCAGGTAATCATCGGCCCCGACTTCCAGGCCGATGATGCGGTCCACATCCTCCCCCTTGGCGGTCAGCATGATGATTGGGGTCTGGTCCTTGGAGGCGCGCAGGCGCTTGCAGATGGACAGGCCGTCTTCTCCGGGGAGCATCAAGTCGAGCACGATCAGGTCGAAACGCTCTTTCACCATGATGCGCGACATCGCCTTGGAGTCTTCGGCCACGAAGACTTCATAGCCCTCTTGCGAAAGATAGCGACGCAATAGGTCGCGGATGCGCGCGTCGTCATCGACGACCATCAGCTTCTTCGGTTTTTCGTGGTCCATAGAGGCGTCATTCCTGAATGAAAACAAGGCAGACTCGTCTGCCATCCTTCCTTGCAGCGATAGGTCAGCTAAAGGCTTGTTACAGAGTTTACTGCGAGAGTCGGGTGATTCGGGCCCATTCGATTCGATAATTTCAATTGCAAACTTTGGATACGCCCTTGCTTCGATCGCCCCTGAATTCCCTGCTGAGCGCCTGCCTCGTCGGCTCGATGTCGCAGGCGGCGGCGTCGGCCGCGCTGACGCCGCCGCCGTCGCTCCCCGCCCCTGTGGAAACGACGCTGTCGCAGCCCGTTGACGCAGGCCAGGCCGGCGCGCGGCTTGCGGCGTCGCATTTTCTCAGCCCGGCTGCATCGACGCCGGTCAGACCCCATGTGCTGACCCTGCACGACCGGGAAGTCCTGCGGCAGCAGATCCAGGGTTCTGCTCAGGGCTTGCACGCGTCGTCAAGCACCTCTCCAAGCCATTCCCGCCCGTGAAGTCGGCGCGGCGCCGTTACGCGGCGTTCGGGCTCGCCCACCTGCCACTTGGCGCGCGTTCGTGCCGCCGCGGGAGTGTGCTCATCGTCGCCCGGGTGCGACCCATCCGGCCAGGACGGGGTTTATGGTGGCACTCAAGGCTTCGCGTGGAACGGTCTGTATGATGCCCGCTCCTGTTGAACTCCAGCCTTGAACACCGTGGACCATCAGCCTCGCCTCTGCGCCGTGCAATGTTTGCATCCCGGGGGGCTACATCGTCTGGCCTATTGGGAATGGGGCGCTCCGGACCATGACGATGTGGTCGTGTGCGTGCATGGTTTGACGCGACAGGGGCGCGACTTCGACGTGCTTGCGCAGGCCCTTCAGGCCAAGCGTCGTGTGGTGTGCCCGGATCTGCCCGGACGTGGCGAGTCGGACTGGCTGTCCAATTCCGCGCTCTATCAGGTCCCGCAGTACCTCGCCGATCTGGTGACGTTGTTGGCCCGATTGAAGGCGCGCCGCGTCGCCTGGGTGGGAACCTCGCTCGGGGGGCTCATCGGTATGGCCTTGGCCGGCATGCCGCACAGCCCCATCGATCGTCTGGTACTCAACGATATCGGCCCCTCTCTGGATCCACAGGGGCTCATGCGCATCGCCAGTTATGTGGGTCGGCAGATGCGTTTCGACACGCAGGAAGAGGCGGCCGATTCGTTGCGTGAAATTTCGGTGGGCTTCGGGCCGCACACCGCCCAGCAGTGGATGGCGCTGACCCGCCCGATGCTGCGGCCCGACGGCGATGGCTGGCGGCTGCACTATGACCCCGCACTGGCTCAGCCCTTCACCGCCGCGACGGCGCAGGCTGTTGCGGCCGGCGAGGTTGCCCTCTGGCAGGCCTACGACCAGATTGCCGCGCCTACCCTGGTGGTGAGAGGGGCGGATTCGGACATCCTTCATCCGCAGACCGCAAGATCGATGACGCAGCGCGGCCCCAGGGCCAGGCTGGTCGAGCTTCCCGGGGTTGGACACGCGCCCACTCTGGTGCAGCCGGATCAAGTGGATCTGGTGTGCGATTTCCTGTTGTCGTGAGCCCGCATCCTTCCGACTCCGCGCGCAGCGCCGTCGAGGACACGCCGAGCGATCCTCGCATCGTTCAGGCACGCGCCTATGCGATTGCCCTTATCGACACCGTCGTGCTCGAGACCGGGGAGCCCGCACTCGAACATGCCGATGGCGTCAGCGGCATTCTGTGCGAGATGGGGGCGGATGTCGAAGCGCAGGCCGCGGCCTATCTCAATCTGGTGGTGCCTCACCTGGCCCATCCGCAGGATCAACTGCGCAAGCACTTTGGCGAAGCACTGGCGGCGCTGTCGGTCGAGACGCGCAAGCTGGTCGAGGTGTCGCGCATGGCACGGGGCGGCCCTGACGAGGCCGAACTCCGGCGTCGCCACACCGAACTGGTTCGGCGTTTGCTGCTCGGCTTTTCGCGAGACCTGCGCGTCGCCTTGCTTCGCCTCGCCTCGCGTCTGCAGTCTCTCAGATATTTCACGCGGACCAAGCAGCCCGCGCCCGGGGCCTTTCTGGCCGAGAGCATGGAGGTTTATGCGCCTCTGGCCAATCGGCTGGGCATCTGGCAGGTCAAGTGGGAACTGGAAGATCTGTCCTTTCGACTGCTCCAGCCAGGGGTCTACAAAGACATCGCGCGCAAGCTCGACGAGCGGCGCGTCGAGCGCGAACAAGGCATCAGTACCGCGATCGCACTGCTGCAAGGCGAACTGCAGCGCCAGCGCATCGTGGCGGAGGTGATCGGGCGGCCCAAGCACATCTACAGCATCTGGAGAAAGATGCAGGGCAAGCAACTGCAGTTTGAACAGGTGATGGATCTGCGCGCGCTGCGCATCATTGTTCAAGACGTCAGCGCCTGCTATGCCGCCTTGAGCATGGTGCACGCCATGTGGTCGTCCCTGCCCGACGAGTTCGACGACTACATCGCCAAACCGAAACCCAATGGGTATCAGTCGCTGCATACGGTGGTGCGAACGACATCGGGCCAGATCTTTGAAATCCAGATCCGGACTGCCGCCATGCACGCGCATGCCGAGCAGGGCAGTGCGGCGCACTGGGCTTACAAGGAAGCCGGTGCCAAGGGCTATCAAGGTCAGGTGCAGGCGGGTGACTATCAGTCGCGCATCGCCCTGGCGCGACAACTGTTGGCCCTCCAGCAGGAACTCGCCGGTGGCGACGCGACGCCGCCTACCGAAGCTACTGCCGAACTGGCCGCTGGACAGGATGCCGAGGATCGCATCTTCGTCCTCACCCCGCAGGCCCGCATCGTCGAACTGGCCAACGGGGCAACACCTGTGGATTTCGCGTACGCCTTGCATACCGACCTGGGACATCGCTGCCGCGGCGCTCGCGTTGACGGGGCCATGATTCCGTTGACGACACCTTTGCGCAGCGGTCAGACCGTGGAGATTGTGGCGGCGAAAGAGGGCGGGCCCTCGCGTGACTGGCTCAATGCCGACCTGGGTTACCTTCGCAGCCCGCGGGCTCGCGCCAAGGTTCGCGCCTGGTTCAATCAGCTGGCCCAGGAACAAACCATCGCCAAGGGCCGGGCACAGGTCGAGCGCCTGTTGCAGCGCGAGGGGAAGACCAGCTTCAACTTGCAGAGTCTGGCCGAGGGTCTGGGGTTTCGCTCGGCCGACGAATTGTTTGATCGCGTTGGCAAGGATGAATTTTCGCAGCGCCAGATCGAGGCCTATCTGCGGGCAGATCCCCATGCTCCGGTGGTGGAGGAACTGCTGGCCTTGCCGACCAGCAACAGCGCAGCACCCAGGAAGCAGGGTGGTCAGGTTCTGGTGGTGGGCATGGGATCGTTGCTGACGCAACTGGCGCCTTGCTGCAAACCCGCCCCGCCCGATGCCATCGGCGGTTTTGTCACTCGCGAGAAAGGGGTGACGGTCCATCGCGCGAGTTGCCAGAATTTTCGCAATATCGCCCATCAACACCCCGAGCGTGTCATTGCCGTGACGTGGTCGGGACAAGGGGAGAATGAAGCCCTTTACCCCATTGACCTGGAGGTCAGTGCCAATGACAGACAAGGGCTTCTTCGGGATATTTCGGATGTGCTGACCAAAGAGCGCATCAACGTCATTGCAGTGAGCACACGCTCGGTGGGTGATCTGGCGCAGATGCGTTTTACCGTGCAGCTGGCCAACAGCGCCAAGCTCAAGCGGGCGTTGGGGTTGATCGCCGAGGTGCCCGGTGTGTTGAAGGCCTCAAGGAAGTGAGTTTGGCGCCCGTTGCAAACGCGTGCTATGATTGCGGGCTTCTTAGGCGGTTAGCTCAGATGGTTAGAGCGCTTGCTTGACATGCAAGAGGTCGTTGGTTCGATTCCAATACCGCCTACCACATTTCATAAGATTCAATACGCTGGCTTGTCGGGTTGGTGCCAGCGCCCCGGATTGACCTGATGAAGTGTCTTGGTGATGTCACCGACGCTCACATTTGCTCTTAGACGCCATGCAAATCTTCCGAACTAGCTTGCCGACCTCCTGAGTTTCAGAGGCCCGCACGCACGTGCATTGCGATAGAAAGGTGCGGTCCATCCGCACCTTTTTCATTTGAGCGAGACGCATCATGTTCCAGATCACCCTGCCTGACGGTTCCAAACGCGCTTTCGAAGCGCCTCTCACGGTTGCCGAGCTCGCGCAATCGATTGGCGCCGGGTTGTACAAGGCGGCCCTCGCCGGCAAGGTCGACGGCAAGCTTGTCGACACCAGCTACAGTCTTTCGCAGGATGCCGAGGTGGCCATCGTCACGGACAAGGATGCTGAAGGTCTGGAGGTGCTCAGGCATTCCACGGCACACCTGCTGGCCTACGCCGTCAAAGACCTCTATCCCGAGGCTCAGGTGACCATTGGCCCCGTGATCGATAGCGGCTTTTACTACGACTTCGCCTACAAGCGCCCTTTCACCCCTGAGGATCTCGAGCGAATCGAGGAACGCATGGCCGAGCTCGCGCGCAAGGACGAGCCGGTCAAACGCCAGGTGCTGCCCCGTGACGAGGCTGTGGCGTACTTCAAATCGCTTGGCGAGCATTACAAAGCCGAGATCATCGCCAGCATTCCGGCGGGCGAAGATGTGTCGCTTTATTCCGAAGGGGGTTTTACCGATCTTTGCCGTGGGCCGCACGTGCCTTCAACAGGCCGCCTCAAGGTGTTCAAGCTGATGAAGGTTGCCGGTGCCTACTGGCGGGGGGATCACCGCAATGCGCAGTTGCAACGCATTTACGGAACGGCCTGGGCCAGGAAAGAAGATCAGGAGGCCTACCTCCATGCCTTGTCCGAGGCGGAGAAGCGCGATCACCGCAAGCTCGGAAAAGAGCTCGATCTCTTTCATTTCCAGGAAGAGGCGCCGGGGCTGGCGTTCTGGCATCCGAAAGGCTGGGCCATCTGGCAAGCCGTTGAGCAGTACATGCGGCAGGTTTACCGGGAGAGCGGCTACCAGGAAGTGCGGGGTCCGCAGATTCTGGATGTAAGCCTGTGGAAGCGCTCTGGCCATTGGGACAATTATTCGGAGAACATGTTCTTCACCGAATCGGAGAAGCGCCAGTTTGCGGTCAAGCCCATGAACTGCCCAGGCCATATCCAGATCTTCAATTCGGGCCTGCGCAGCTACCGTGACCTTCCTATTCGTTACGGTGAATTCGGCGCGTGCCATCGCAACGAACCTTCCGGGGCATTGCACGGGTTGTTGCGGGTGCGCGGCTTTACCCAGGATGACGGTCATATCTTTTGCACGGAAGATCAGATCGAATCCGAAGTGACCGCTTTTCACCGGCAGGCGATGCAGGTCTACACCGACTTCGGATTCTCGGACATCGCTCTCAAGATTGCGCTGCGTCCCGAGAAGCGCATCGGCGAAGAGGCGGTCTGGGACAAGGCGGAGGCCGCGTTGCGCGCCGCGCTTCAGGCTTGCGGCGTGGCCTGGCAGGAATTGCCGGGCGAGGGCGCCTTCTACGGTCCGAAGATCGAGTACCACATGAAGGATTCGATCGGCCGCGCCTGGCAGGTCGGCACCATGCAGGTGGATTTCATGATGCCAGAGCGGCTGGGTGCGGAATATGTCGACGAGCACTCGCAGCGCGTGCGTCCCGTCATGTTGCACCGTGCGATCGTGGGTTCGATGGAGCGCTTCATTGGTGTGTTGATCGAACACTACGCCGGTGCCATGCCTCTGTGGCTCGCTCCGGTGCAGGCGGTCGTGATGAACATCACCGATGCACAGTCTTATTACGCGCGCTCTGTTGCACAAGCGCTGACAAAACAAGGCTTTAGGGTCGAGTTGGATTTGCGCAACGAAAAAATCAACTATAAAATACGCGAGAATGCATTGAGCAAAGTGCCTTATCTGCTTGTGGTCGGAGACCAAGAGCGCGCCGCGGGAACAGTTGCGGTGAGGGCACGAGGCAATGTCAACCTCGGGGTGCTGTCCCTGGAGGCGCTGACGCAAAAACTTTCCCAGGAAGTGCAGTCGCGCGGACAAGACCGCCAGTAGGCATGCGGTTCTGGCAGCACATTGTTTGTATGAATTGAAAGGTTTGAGCCATCGCTACGTTCCAAAGCCGTAATACACCGGAGAAACGCGCCCACCGTCTGAATCGCGAAATCACGCTCTCTGAGCTTCGTCTCGTAGGGCCGGAGGGAGAGGCGATCGGAGTGGTTTCTCTTGCCGAGGCGCTCAAGCTTGCTGAGCAGCATGATGTGGATCTGGTGGAAATCGCGCCTACCGCATCGCCTCCGGTCTGTCGTTTGATGGATTACGGCAAGTTCAAGTACGAAGAACAGAAAAAGAACCACGATGCGCGGCTCAAACAAAAGCAGATCCAGATCAAGGAAGTCAAGTTCCGCCCGGCTACGGATGACGGCGACTATCAGATCAAGCTGCGAAATCTGCGCAGATTCCTGGAAGAAGGCGACAAAGGCAAGGTGAGCCTGCGCTTTCGGGGGCGTGAGATCACGCACCAGGACATCGGCATGCGGGTGCTCGAACGGGTGAAGGCCGATGTGGAAGATGTGGGCCAGGTCGAGCAGATGCCGAAGTTGGAAGGGCGCCAGATGATCATGGTCATCTCGCCGAAGAAGAAAAAATGAGTGGTGTGTCGTACGGGCCGGGAAGGGCGGTACGGCGCGCAGCAAGGAGTGAGTTCCCGTCCCCGTGGTGGTGAACAATCCTGTGGTGTAAGCCGCAGTCGCGTGTGTTTGTCTCAAATGGGCGAATGCCGCAAAACTCGTGTGCGTGGGCTTGAAAGAGTCTGGTTCATCGTCAGACCGCCTGCGGATATGTCATATTTAATGGAGCAATCATGCCCAAGATGAAAACCAAGAAGAGTGCCGCAAAGCGATTCCGCGTGCGTCCGGGCGGCACTGTCAAACGTGGCCAAGCGTTCAAGCGCCATATCCTGACCAAGAAAACCACCAAGAACAAGCGTCACTTGCGTGGAGCCACGGCGGTGCACGACAGCGATCTGAAGCAGATCGCCGCCATGATGCCTTTCGCCTGAAACGCTTCCCGTTTCAGCCCGAACATTCAATCAGGATAAGGAGTCTTAAATGCCTCGCGTCAAACGTGGTGTGACTGCTCGTGCACGTCACAAGAAA
Source organism: Thiomonas intermedia (assembly GCF_002028405.1). Lineage (NCBI taxonomy): Bacteria > Pseudomonadati > Pseudomonadota > Betaproteobacteria > Burkholderiales > Thiomonas > Thiomonas intermedia. The sequence goes on along the minus strand of NZ_CP020046.1, from coordinate 44,206 downwards.
GTTCTCGACCTTGCCAAGGGTTTCCGTGGCCGTCGTAAAAACGTCTACCGCATCGCCAAAGAAGCGGTGATGAAGGCTGGGCAGTACGCCTATCGCGACCGCCGTGCCAAGAAGCGTGAATTCCGTTCGCTGTGGATCACCCGGATCAACGCTGCTGTGCGTCAGTCCGGCATGACCTACAGCGTGTTCATGAACGGCATGAAGAAAGCGCAGATCGAAATCGACCGCAAGGTGCTCGCTGACATGGCTGTGCATGATGCTGCGGCATTCGCCAAGATCGTCGCTCAAGTCAAGGCCTCCATGGCTTGACGCATCGCCGCCTCGTGCGGTGGTGTTGCGCGGAACAAAGGCCTGCTTCCACAGGCCTTTGTTCTTTGTTGGCCCTGGTGCAACTGATCCTGTCCACACTCTCACGTTGGTCTAAGTTCATGAACCCTTTGCAAACCCTGATCGATCAAGCCAACGCCGAGTTTTCGCAAGCGCTTGATTCAGCCTCGCTGGAGAACGCCAAGGCGCGCTATCTGGGCAAGAGCGGTCTTGTCACCGTGGAGATGAAGGCGCTGGCAACGCTGTCGGTTGACGAGAAAAAGGTGCGCGGCGCGGAGATCAATCTGGCCAAGCAGGCCATCGAGAAAGCGTTGCAGCAACGACGTGAAGCGATCGAACAGGCTGCGCTGCAGGCCCAGTTGCAGGCTCAGTCGATCGACGTAACCTTGCCTGGACGTGCCGGCAACCAGGGGGGGCTGCATCCCCTTACGCGCAGCTGGATGCGGATGGAGCAGATCTTCCGCTCCATGGGATTCGAGGTGGCGGATGGCCCAGAGATTGAAGACGATTGGACCAACTTCACGGCGCTGAATTCTCCGCAGAATCACCCCGCGCGCTCGATGCAGGACACTTTCTATGTCGATGCCAACGACGGGCATGGCCAAGCGCTGTTGCTGCGCACCCATACTTCGCCGATGCAGGTTCGTTATGCCCGCGCCCATGTGCAGCGACATGCAGGGGCTGCGGAGATGCCCCCCATCAAAGTCATCGCACCGGGGCGAACCTATCGGGTGGACAGTGACGCGACGCATTCGCCGATGTTTCATCAATTCGAAGGTCTGTGGATCGACCAGCATGTCTCCATGGCCGATCTGAAGGGCACGTTCACCGGTTTTCTGAAAGCGTTCTTCGAGCGTGACGATATTCTCGTGCGCTTTCGCCCGTCCTATTTCCCCTTTACAGAGCCCTCTGCCGAGATCGACATGATGTTCGAAAGCGGGCCGCTCAAGGGGCGCTGGCTGGAACTGGCCGGATCGGGTCAGGTGCACCCCACGGTGGTGCGCAATTTCGGCCTCGATCCGGAGCATTACATCGGATTCGCCTTTGGCAGCGGCCTGGACCGCATCACCATGTTGCGGTACGGCATTTCAGACCTGCGCCTGTTCTACGAGAACGATCTGCGCTTCCTGCAGCAGTTTGCATAAATCAAGCATTCATCCTCGGCTTGTATCGCGCGGCGCGGCCGCTGATCTGAACATCACAAAGAGTTGACCATGCAGTTTCCAGAATCCTGGTTGCGCCACTTCTGCAATCCCGCGCTCACGACAGAGGCCCTGGCCGAGACCCTGACCATGGCGGGTCTGGAGGTGGAAGGGGTACAGACTGCCGCACCGGCATTCTCGGGTGTTGTGGTTGGTCGGGTGCGTGAACTCCAGCCTCACCCCAATGCGGACAAGCTTCGCGTCTGTCAAGTCGATGTTGGCCAGCCGGAACTGCTGCAGATCGTCTGTGGCGCGCCCAACGTCGTGGTCGGCATGGTGGCGCCTTGCGCGCTCATCGGCGCCGAGCTGCCGCAAGAGGGGCAGGGCGTATTTCGTATCGGTGCGGCGAAGATGCGAGGTGTGGATTCGCAGGGCATGTTGTGCTCGGCGCGTGAACTTGGATTGTCATCCGATCACGGCGGCCTGCTTGCCCTGCGCGACGATCTTCCAGCAGGGACCGATCTTCGCGAAGCCCTGGCCTTGGATGAGGCCGTGTTCACCATCAAGCTCACTCCCAATCTGGGGCACTGTCTGAGCGTGATGGGTGTTGCGCGCGAAGTATCAGCGGTAACGGGGGCCGTGCTCAACCAGCCGGATTTCAAGTCCATCGTGCCGTCGCTTGCGGATCGACTGCCGGTGCGCATCGAGGCGCCCGATCTATGTGGTCGTTTTTCCGGTCGCGTCATTCGTGGCGTGAATGCTCGTGCCGAAACGCCCCAGTGGATGAAGACTCGACTGGAGCGCAGCGGGCAGCGGAGCATTTCGGCCCTGGTCGACATCTCCAATTATGTGATGCTGGAATTGGGACGGCCGAGCCATGTGTTCGACCTGGCCAAGATTCGAGGCGCGCTGACTGTGCGCTGGGCTCGCGAGGGCGAACAACTCGAATTGCTGAACGGACAGACCGTCACGTTGCATGCCGATATGGGGGTAATTGCCGCTGAGAACGGTGTGGAGTCACTGGCCGGCATCATGGGCGGAGAGTCGACGGCGGTCACCTTGGACACCACCGATATCTATCTTGAAGCCGCCTTCTGGTGGCCGGATGCGATTCGTGGCCGGGCACGCAGACTGAATTTTTCGACCGATGCCGCGGCGCGCTTCGAGCGCGGGGTTGACTACGCAACCACCGTCGAGCATCTCGATGCAATCACCGCACTGATCCTGGACATCTGCGGTGGGCAGGCCGGCCCGGCCGATGATCAGATCACTCAGCTGCCTCAGCGCGTGCCGGTGCGCATGCGCGTGGCGCGTTGCGAGAAGGTCATCGGCATTCCCATTGGCGCCGAGCGCATGGGCGAGATCTTCGCGCGCCTGGGTCTGAAGGCCGAACTCGAACAGCACCGCGATGGGCCGGTGTGGATCGTGACGCCGGGCAGTGAGCGGTTCGACCTCGAAATCGAGGAAGACCTGATCGAGGAAGTGGCCCGCATTCACGGGTATCAACACATTCCGACTCTGGCCCCAGTGGCACGGTTGAGTCCGCTGCCCGTACCGGAGGGCAGGCGGAGTCTGCACAGCCTGCGTTTGAAAGCTGCCGCGCTTGGCTACCAGGAGACCCTCAACTTCTCCTTCGTCGATGCACAGTGGGAGCAGGATTTTGCAGGGCAGAGCGAGCCGATTCGACTGCTCAACCCTATCGTCTCGCAGATGTCGGTCATGCGGTCCACGCTGATCGGATCTCTGGTGAACGTGTTGGCGGAGAACCTCAATCACCGCGCCAAACGATTGCGGCTGTTTGAGCTCGGGCGCGTCTTCATCCGCGATGTCACAGAGCCCGACGGCCCTTTACAAGTCGCCGGTGTCCGGCAGCCCATGCGATTGGCCGGCCTTGCTTACGGCTCGGTGGTGCCGGTGCAATGGGCCGAACCGGAGCGTCGTGTCGATTTCTACGATGTGAAGGCCGATGTGCAGGCCTTGTGCGAAGGCGTGGGCGTGGTGCATTGGCAACCCGTTCAGCACCCGGCGCTTCACCCCGGGCGCAGTGCCGAGGCGTGGGTCGATGGACAGAGCCTAGGGATCGTGGGTGAACTGCATCCGCAGTGGGTGCAGCGGTATCACCTGTCGTTTGCGCCCGTCGTCTTTGAACTTGATGCGAGTGCGCTTCAAAACCAGCCGCTGCCGACGTTTGAGCCCATCAATCGCGTACCCGCTGTGCAGCGAGATCTTGCGTTCCAGGTTTCGGCCACGATCACGTTTGCCCAGATGCAGGAAGCAGTACAAACCGCCATCCAGAGCGTCCCCGTTTGCGGCATCATTCGCGAAGCGCATTTGTTCGACGTCTTCAATCCGCCGGGAGAGTCGGCGACGAGAAGCATGGCGTTCCGCCTGCAACTGCAGGATCAGCAAACCCTGACCGACGAACGGGTCGATGCCGCCTGCCACGCCTTGGTTTCCGCAGTTGCGAAGGCGACGGGCGCAGAACTCAGAAGCTGAGGTCGGCAGCCACAACAAGAAACACAGCACACAGGAGGGCACATGGCGCGCATACAGATCGAATCGGTGCAGACACCGACGCTGACCAAGGCAGAACTCGCCGAGCAGCTTTACGAACGCATCGGCCTCAACAAGCGCGAGTCAAAGGACATGGTCGACGCGTTTTTTGATCAGATCAGGGATGCACTGGGACGCGGGGAAGATGTCAAGCTTTCAGGGTTTGGACATTTCCAGCTGCGCGAAAAGGCGCAACGGCCTGGCCGCAATCCCCGCACGGGCGAGATCATCCCGATTGCGGCACGGCGAGTGGTCATCTTTCACGCCAGCCACAAATTCAAGCACCAGCTGCAGAGCGACGTGATAGCCGAGATTGCTGAAACCGCGCCTTGAAGCGACCGCCCGGCAGATGCGTACGGCGTGCGCTGAAGGCTTTCCGCTAGCGCAGGATTTCCCGACGCGCAAGCAAGGACCATCCGGCAGATCTCGTCGTCTGGTTTGCGTTGTCGGCCATGCGGCAAAATGCCAGCCTGAATCGATTGAATCCGCTTTTGCCCACTCGCCTAATGCCATGAGCGTCGTCCCAGCTTTACCGCCCATTCCAGCGAAACGCTACTTCACGATCGGAGAAGTCAGCGAGCTGTGCGGTGTTAAATCGCATGTACTGCGCTACTGGGAGCAGGAGTTTGCGCAGCTGCGCCCCATGAAGCGAAGGGGAAATCGGCGCTATTACCAGCATCACGAGGTCCTGCTGATTCGCCGCATTCGTGAACTGCTATACGAACAGGGCTTCACCATCAGTGGCGCTCGCGCCCGGCTTGGAGGGAGCGTGGCCGATGAGTCTCACGAGAGCGCAGCACCTCAGGGAGATGCTGTCCAGCCGTCCCGCTCGCTGCTGCCTCCTATTCAAGACATGGGTGAACTGCGCGCAGAACTACTCGCCATCCGAAGAAGTTTGATTGAGCATTGAATATTGATGTATGATTGCGTGCTTTGGTCGTCGGGGCGTAGCGCAGCCTGGTAGCGCACCTGCATGGGGTGCAGGGGGTCGGAGGTTCGAATCCTCTCGCCCCGACCAAAGACCCTAAGTATCAAGTCACTACAAAAAAGTCATTACAAAGCAAGCCCGACCCATCCGTCGGGCTTTTTTGTGGGTCAGGAGCAAGCCCCCGGCTGACGCCCGTGACAATTGGTGAATTGGTGAGTTGATTCCCATGCAAACCTGACCACGCTGGCGCCCGATATCGTGGCCGCCTTCCTGGACGACACGCTGCCGAACCCCATCACACTGTGACCTGCCCCCTGTAGACGTACCAATCAAAAGGGGAAGTCCGGGTTCAAGGTTACTCGATGGGTTTTGGGTTGATGGGGATTGAGCTGCATCGCCAGCGCGCTGGCGATGCAGCTCGGCGAAGCGAGCCGGTGGCATGCGGCCCAGGCTGCTGTGCGGCCTGACCTCGTTGTAGTCCTGCCGCCAGACCGCCACGGCCATCCTGGCCTGATGCAGGGTTTCGAACCAGCACTCGTTCAAATGCTCGTCACGGAACTTGCCGTTGAAGCTCTCGATAAAGCCGTTTTGCATGGGGCGCCCAGGCTGGATCAGGATGTGGCGAATGCCATGCGCCTGCGCCCAGGCCATGAACGCCCGGCTGGTGAACTCCGGACCGTTGTCCGTTCGCACGGCCTGCGGATACCCGCGAAACAGCGCAGCGCGGTCCAGCACTCGGGTGATGTACTGGCCTGAGATGCCGAAGTCCACCGCGATCTCCACGCTCTCGTGGCTGAAGTCATCGGCCACCGTGAAGTACTTCAGGCGCCGCCCGCCCGAGAGGCTGTCGCTCACAAAATCCATGCTCCAGACCTCGTTGACTGTGCGTGCCTGTTGCAGCGGCACCCGCTCGTTGACAGGGCGCTTGCCCTTCTTGCGACGGCGCACGGCCAGATTGGCTTGCCGGTAGAGGCGGTACACCCGCTTGTGGGTGACCCCGGGGAACTCTGCGGGTGCAGCAGATCGTGGATTCGCCGATAGCCAAAGCGCCGGCGCACGTTTGCGATCTCCACGATCTTCTCGTGCAACTCCACGGTGGCCTGATCGGCCTGCGGCGGATGGCGGTAGCTGTCGCGTGAGAGCCCTACAAGACGGCACGCGCGGCGTTCGGACAAATGGTGTTCGCTGACCATGATCCGGATCGCCTCGCGCCTGGCCTGTGGGGCTGGCGCTTTACCCCCAGAACGCTCTTGAGCGCGTGCATGTCCAGGTGGGCCTCGGCCAGCAGCCGTTTGAGCTTGGCGTTCTCGGATTCGAGCTCGCGCAGGCGCTGGGCCTCAGAGACTTGCATGCCGCCGAACTTGGCGCGCCACTTGTCAAACGTCGCGTCGCTGAAGCCGCCGTTGCGGCACAGCTCCTTGATCGGCATGCCGGCCTCGGCCTGTTTGAGCAAGCCGATGATTTGTTCTTCGGTGAATCTGCTCTTCTTCATGTCCGTCATTCTCCAACTGGTTGACGGACTTCACTAACTTCAGACTGGTACGGCTGGCGGGGAGCAGGTCAAAACCCGCGAACCGCACCCGGCAACTTGTTATGCGCGAGTGGCGGCAAAACGCGATGGCGGGCGGCTGGAGCGGCTAAATGCACCCACGCGTAGCGGGGGTGCGCAGGCAGGGGCAAGGAAAGAATTTGAGCCTATGAGCGGCCGTTAAGCGCGGGGGGGCATTTGGCGCTCCCGTCTGCAGGGCAGGGAAGCCCGGTCTCGAAACTGGTTTTGTGGGCAGTTTTGTGGGCACCGAATGCGACCCAAGAAAAAACCTAAGTGAATCAATCACTTAGGCTTAGGTAATGGTGGAGCCGGGGGGAATTGAACCCCCGTCCGCAAATACTCCACAGCAGGATCTACGTGCTTAGTAACGCCTTTTGGTTTTAACCCCTATGACGCGGGTGTACGCGCTTCATTTGGGGCGATCCACTGAGTTTAGGGTTGAATCGCGTGGCGAAATTCAACTCGAGCCAATGTGTATGACCTCGCAGGTGTTACCACCCCGGCCCATCGGCCAACCGTTGCGAGGCTCACCGGTGTTAAGCGGCGAGGGCGTACGAAGAATCGTTCGCAGTTACTTAGTTTCCAGTGGTTTATCGAGCGTACTGGGGCTCGGCATGCACCTGTCTGTTTTGTTATCCACGTCGAAACCGGGTCGGCCCCATGGAGTGCTCATTGTACGGCGGCGTCCGATGGGGTGCCGCCGTGTTCAGGACATGAGGTCCAGGGTCAGTAAATCAAGGGGGTGGTGGATGATGGCGTCTGCGCCCCAATCGTTGGGCGAGCTTGGCCCGCAGTAGCCATAGGCGGCTGCGATGGACTGCATGCCGGCGGCCTTGGCGGATTGAATGTCCCGCAGATCGTCGCCAATGTAGACGCATTCGGCGGGATTGATCTGCAGCGCATCGGCGGCGTACAGGAGAGGATCGGGGGCGGGCTTGGGCCGTTTGGCGGTGTCGCCACTGACGATGCAAGCCGGCGGTTCTGGCCAGGGCAATTGGGCGACCAACGGCTGGGTATAGGTGCTGAGCTTGTTGGTGACGATGCCCCAGAGAATGGCACGCCGCTGCAGTTGTTCGAGCAATAAGCAGACACCGTCGAAGAGCTCGGTTTCAACGCGGATGGCGCCGAGGTAATACGCCAGGAAGTCGTCTTTCAGCGGGTTGTAGCGAGCATCGTCCGGCGAAACCTGCATGCCGATGCCGAGCAGGCCGCGCGCGCCATGCGAGGCCATGGGGCGCAAGACATCGAGGGGCATGGGGGGCAGGCCATGGTCGGCTCGCACGCGGTTCAGGGCCGCAGCCAGATCGGGAGCCGTGTCGGCCAGGGTGCCGTCGAGGTCGAACAGACAGGCCCGTACGGGAGGCCTGTTCTTCATGCGGGGGGGCGGCGCAAGGCCATGAGGTAATTGACGCTGGGGTCTTGCGTGATTCGGAATTGTTGGGAGAAAGGTTGGAATTCAAGGCCCGCGATATCCGCCGTTTCCAGCCCGCAGCGACGGCCCATGGCGGCTAATTCCGAGGGTTGTAGAAATTTGGCGAAGTCGTGGGTGCCTTTGGGCAGCAACCTCATGACGTATTCCGCGCCAAGGATGGCGAAGAGATAGGCCTTGGCGTTGCGATTGAGGGTTGACAAGAAAATCCAGCCGCCGGGGCGAACCAGGCTGGCGCTGGCTTGAAGAATGGAGGCCGGATCGGGCACATGTTCCAGCATTTCCATACAGGTCACGACGTCGAACTGTGCGGGCACTTCCTGGGCGTAACGCTCAGCGCTGACGAGGCGGTAATCAATATCGAGTTGGGCATCCAGTGCATGCAGACGTGCGACTTGCAGCGAAGCCTCGGCCAGATCGATGCCGGTTACTTTGGCGCCAACGGCCGCCATCGACTCCGAGAGGATGCCTCCACCGCAGCCGATGTCCACGACCGACTTGCCTTGCAGATCGACATGGTCGCGTATCCACTGCAGTCGGTGGGGGTTGAGTTGGTGCAGAGGACGGAACTCGCCGTGTTCGTCCCACCAGCCATGGGCGAGAGCGCTGAATTTTTCGATTTCTTCAGAGGCGACGTTGTGATCGATCGGGTTCATGGACGGCATGGGTCAAAGCGTGGCGGTCACTGAAACTTGACGAGCCTGTAGTAGAGCATTCCCAGCAGCTCATGCACGACACGCGAGGTCTTTTCCAAGGCGCTGATCTGGGGTGTCAGCATGTCCAGGGGCTGGATGGGCAGGGCCTCAAAGTCTACCGGCCAGGCGCAGACGGCCACGCCTTCATGGGCAAAGGCCATCACGGCGCGAGGCATGTGGTCTGCCGAGGTGACGAGATAGCGGCGCGCAGGCGGTGTCTGCAGCAGACGTTCGCGCAGGTTGACCGCGGTCTGGAAGGTGGTGCGAGAGGCGGTATCGAGCGTGATGCGATGGCGGGGAAAGCCCATTTGTTCGGCCAGCGCGCCCATCAGGTTGGCCTCGCGCACAGCCTTGCCCCAGCCGCCGGAGATGAGAAGGGAGCTTCCCGGCGTGCGCTGTGCGAGTTGCACAGCGGCGATCAGGCGCTTCAGGCTGGCTGTCTTCAAGGCGGCGTAGTCTTGTGCGTCGGGCGGGTTGCCGTCCACGCCGCCGGCGAGCACGACGAAGACGGTGTGCGGCGGCGGCGGAGGGCAGACCTGCGCCTGACTTGCGCGTCGCTCAAGCGCTCCGAGGGCGAGGTTGGCGAAAAGCGGCATGCTGGACATCACGAACAGCACGGTGATGGCATAGGTGAGCCATCGCAGACCGTGCGGCTGTCGGTGCCAGGTGACTAGCGCGGAAAGAACAAGCAGGCCGCAAGCCGTCAGACCGACGGGGGAAAACAGCAGTTCGAGGGTGAGCTTCAAGGGCGTCAGGACAGCGCAACCGAGGCTGCGGCGGGGGCGGGCAGGCGAGCCCAGTCGAGGTAGACCTTCTCGTCGCCGTCCACCCAGACGTGACGCGAAAACAGACGCTCGGCGCGTTGCCGTCCGGCCTGGCCCAAAGCGGCCACGGTGTCGCGTTCGCTGAGGGTGAGCATTTTCTCGGCCAGATCGTCTACGTCTGCGGCGGTGAAGAGCAGGCCGGTGACGCCGTCTTCAACGACTTCACCGCAGCCCCCGATGCGCGGCGCGATCACGCAGCGGCCCGCAGCCATGGCTTCGCGGGCCGAGAGGGGAAACGATTCGCGAGTGGACGAGAGCACGAACACGTCGAGCAAGGCGAGATGGGAAGGAATGTCGCGCTGCATGCCGGCGAAGATCACCGTGTCTTGCAGGCCGAGGCGATCAACCTGCGCCTTGGTCTGATCGAGCAGGGGCCCGTCACCGACGATGAGCAGGCGGGTTTCGGGTTTGCGCTGCACGACCTTGGAGAAAGCCTCGACCAGGTAGTTGTGGCCCTTTTCTTCGGAGAGGCGAGCGACGATGCCGAAGATCAGATGCCTGCCGGGCTCCAGCCCATACTGCCGGGCGAAATCGGCCGTACGGGTCGCGGAGGAAAAACGATCGAGGTCGATGCCGCTGTGGATCACCGCGGATTGTTCGGCCGGCAGACCATGGGCCAGCAGACGGTCGCGCTCGTAGTTCGATTCGAAAATGATGAAGTCCGCACTTTGACGCAGGATGCGGCCCGCCCATTTGAAATTCTTCGGGTTGTGGATGTTGTGGATGGTGGTCACGATCGGCACCCGGCGCCCCGTGCCCGCCACGCGATAACCGTAGGGGGTGAAACGCAGTGCGGCATAGGCCACCATGGAAGAACGCACCGATTGCGGCGCGACCAGCTCGATGCCTTCGCGTTTGACGACTTCGCGCAATTGCCTGAGCGCCCGAAGGAACTGGGAGGGTGCGCTGAAATGGAAATCGATGTCCACGTGAACGGCGCCCTTGCCGATCAGCTCGTTCAGCAAGATGCCGTCGGTGGTGGCGACATAGACGATGTGGCCTTTGGCCGTGAGGTCTTCGGTCAGGGTCAGCACGTCGGACTGCACACCGCCGATACCGAAAGGCTCGGTCATCAGATAGAGGATCTTCATAGCGTCGTGGCCTCGAAGGAGGCGCTGGGTTTGAGGTGTTTCTGCGCAAAGCGGCGGGTGCGCCGGGCATGCAGCAGGCGGTGAATCGGATCGAAGGCACCGGCGAGTTTCAGGCGGAACTGGGCCGGGTCGTCGCGGTCGGTGATTTCGGTGCGCTTGAGCTGGTACAGATCCGCATCCCGGCGGTTGACGCCGGGGGCGACACTGACCGCTGCGGCATAGCCCGACTGCTGCACCAAGGCCAGTTCGCGTGGACCAAGGTCGCCTGACGGGTAGCAGAAAAACGAGACTGGCGCGTGCAGCTGCTCGGCGATTTCCGTCCGGCTCAGGGCAATTTCCTGCTGCGCCATGGCGTCGCTGATGGTGGGCAGGTAGGGGTGGGTGCGGGTGTGCGAGCCGATGGTGATGCCCGGGGTGCGAGCCAGGCGGCGCACTTCGTCCCAGTCGAGGTGCAAGCGCTGCGCGCCCGGGTCGCCATAGCGGGGATGGCTGAGCGCCTGGTCGCAGAACTGGGTGGTGACAAAAATGGTGGCAGGAATGCGATGACGCTCCAGGATGGGCAACGCTTCGGTCAGGTTGTCGAGGTAGCCGTCGTCGAATGTGACGGCAAACAAGGGTTCGCGCAGCGGCCCGGCACGAAGGGCCTGCAACCCCACTTCGAGGCTGACGACCTTGTGCGCGGCAAGCTGTTGCATCTGCTGATCGAAACGCTCGGGCGACACGGTGAGCTGGTCGTAGGCCGCCAGCTGGGCGACGCGGTGGTACATCAGGATGCGCAGTCCGGGACTGAACGCGTTGCGCAATCGGGCATAGGGCAGCAGCGCGGAGGCAAGCAATCGACGCATGGTTTACTCCGCCGGGGCGACGCGCGCCGGATGGGGTTCCGGGGGCAGGCCCAGGGCTTGTTGATGGAGCCGGTTATAGGCGGCCGCGGTACGCGAAACGTCGAACCGGGCGATGACGGTGTCGCGCGCGCGCTGCCCGAGCCGTGCCCGCATCGGGGCGTTCTGCAGCAGTTCGTCGAGGCGCCGGGCAAACTGGGGCACATCGCGCGCACCGACCAGCAGGCCGTTGTCTGCGTCGACGACGACATCGGGAATGCCGCCCACGCGCGTGCACAGCACCGCCTTCGAACTCGCCATGGCTTCCAGCAGGGCGATCGGCAGCCCCTCCCAGTGCGACGACATCACGAACACATCCATCGCCGCGACCAGGCGGGGCACGTCGGTGCGCATGCTCGTGAAGATCACGCAGTTCTGCAGCCCGAGGTCTTGGACCTGCTGTTTGAGCGCGTCCTGCAAATCGCCTGTACCGACCACCAGACAATTCAGCGTACCGTCACGCACCTGCGGTAACTGGGCCAAGGCGTGAAACAGGTCGCCATGCGCCTTCTGTTCGTGCAGCCTGCCGACGATGCCGATAAGCAACCGGTCTTCCGGCAGGCCGAACTCGGTGCGCACGCCCGCCCCGGAGAAACTCGAGAACTTCTGCAGATCGATGCCGTTGGGAATGGAGATCAGCTTGCGCGGCGGAATGCCGTCGCGCGTGGCCAGCGTTTGCGTGACCTCTTCACTGCAGCCCACCACGGCGGTGCTCATGCGCGCAAACAGCCGGTCGATCAGCTTGCGGCCCTTGCCCTTCCAGGGGTTGACGATGTTGTGCACGGTCGAGAACACGGCTGGAACACCCGCCAGTCGTGCGGCCAGGCGTCCGTAGGTGTCTGCGGTGAACAGGTGGGTGTGAACGACCGCAGCCTTCTCCCGCCTCAGCCAGGACGCGACTCGAAACACCAAACCCAGATCGAGTTTGCCCCTGCGGCCGAAGATCACCACGGGAATGCCCAGGCGTTCGAACTCCTGCTCCAGCGGGCCGCCCCGGATGAGGCACACGATCGCATAGCGGTAGCCCGGAATGCGCAAGCGCATCAAATCGACCAAAAGCATCTCCGCCCCATCGCGAGGCAGCTCGTCGATCATATGGACGATGAGGGGGGGAGGTTGATTAACGCTGCTTGGCATGGGGCTGGGGCGCGGAAACTGCGGTCTTCTTAGGGCCGATCAAATGCGCAATGATGGCAATATAAATCCAGAAATAAACGTCAACTGCGGTATCGATGATGTGGGTTCCAAACATGTTCACGCCGATAAGACCCGCCACGAGGGTGATGCCTCCCAGGCCGATGATGCGGTCGATATCCACCGTACTGTTGCGATAAAGGGACCAGCCTCTCAAGGCCAGCGCACCAATGATGAGAAGGAGCGTGATGAGGCTTGGCAGTCCCATATTGGAAGCGGTATACAGGAACATGTTCTGATTATCGGTCGCGTCACCCGTTGAACCTTCGTAAAAACCAGGAACATAATTTGGCACAAGGCTGTGAAATTGATCGAAACCTTTGCCGAAAATGGGCGACTCCTTGGTCATCTCAATAGCTGCATTCCAAAGCAGAAAACGCGAATCGGCACTTTTGTCGATGGTGGAACCGGCCTCACGATCCTGATAGGTCTGCTCCACGCGGGCCTTCATCGAATTGGGGACGAGTGAGGGAATGAAAAAATAGATCGACCCTACGACAAGCAGTACCAGGACGAAGAATTTCTTGCTTTTCACGAAAGACAGGGTGATCAATTCCAACGCGAAGGCAAGATAGGCGCCGCGCGAAAAGGCGGCCAGCAGCACCTTCAACCCGATCAGGACGATGGGGGCCATGCGCAAGGACTTCCAGCGCGGAAAATAATAGGCGCCATAAGCCAGCAGTGGCGCCAGGGCATAGATGGTCTGCGCCGCAAATTCGTTGGGCTGTCCGATCGGACCCAACAGACGCGATTTCTCGATGCTGCTGGCGCCTCGGGTAAACCACCATTCCTGGATGCCATAAAGAAATACCACGGCGGCCGAGAACATCATGTAGACAATGAGTCTGCGCGCCATGTTTTTGTCTTGAATCAGATTCACGACCAGGAAAAATATAATGAACTGATCAAAAAAACCACGAACCGACAACAGATAATTCCAGAAAAAGGGATGAAGACCGATGTTGTAAATAGCCGTAAAGATGGCGATCACGCTCAGAAAGAACCAGACGCCGATAAGCCGCGTGAAGGGCAGGGAATGAAACAGCTTTCTTTTGTTTTTGAAAGCCAGGGTCACCCAGACCGCAATCAGAAACAACTCGAGCAGATTGGTCCCATTGACGCCTGGTGCAATCAGGACGGGGTACAACTTGCTGAGCGGGTAATAAATCACCACAAGGGCGAGCAGGGGTTCCGGGCCTTTGCGCAACTGCACCAGCAGCAGGATGCCGAAAACCAGCGCGAAGCCGTAAAGGCCGATTTTTCCCGGATGGAGCTTGAAGACTATGAGGCTCAGCACGAAGACGGCCGGGACTGCGAGCAGTCTGAGCGTGGCGTAAAGCTGCGGCCCGGCCCAGTCCGCAGATTCGGGGGCTGGCTCTGCTGCAGCCGGGGCCGAAGCGATTTTTCGGTTGCTCAGAACGCCGGGCTTCTGGCGCGGATGCGGGCTTGTCGCGCTCATGGCTGTTGGTGGGGCACGCCTTTGACGCGGGCATAGAGCTGGTGGTAGCGGGCGTTGCCGATCAGGCGCTTGGCCAGGGTTTTCGCTTGCGAAAACGTTCGGGCGCGGAACAGGGTCGCGGCGTCGGCTTGGGCATACGCCAGGACGGTGGCATCCGGAGTGCCGGCACGGATGGCCAGTCTGGGCAGGGTGCCTTCATGGGGTGTCGCCTGCGGCCCAAGCGCGCCGATGTCCGAACCATGGAGCACCGCATAGCCCGCTTCGCGCGCCACGCGCAGGCTGCGGTCGTCATAGCGGCCACCTGGGAACGACATCTGCCGGACCTCCGTCTGAAGTTCCTGGGTGAGGCGGTCATGCGATCGCTGCAGCTCGGCGCGCAGCGCGTCGTCTGGAAGGTCGCTGAGAAAACGGTGCGTCTGTCCGTGCCCGCCCACGACCATGTCGTTCTTCGTTAGTTCGCGCAGCTGGTCCCAGGTGCAGAAACCAGGGCGCTGGCCGATGAAGTCGGTGGTGACGAAAAACAGCGCGCTGAGGCCGCGCTGCCGGAGCAGTGGCAAGGCGAGTTCCGCATTGCTGGCGTGGCCATCGTCGAAGGTGAGCACGACACCCGTGGGCATGGCCTCGCCCACGCCTTCCAGGGCGCGAGGATGGATGACCGGGATTTTTGCGGCGAGCATCAGATCGAGCTGCCTGGCGAAGGCTTCGGCCGAAACCGCATAGGGACGGTCGATCGGATCGATCGCCAGGCGTTGGGCCTCGCTGGCATACAGGCCGTGGTACATGAGAAGGCTCAGCCGCTTCATGTCTTTTCCCATTTCGCGTCGGCACGTCCCTGCACAAACCGCAGCAAGGCCAGCATCGCGGCGGCATTCATGTCGACGAAGACCTGGGCGAAGCTGACGAATTTGTTCCGGCGCAGTGCGGGCGCCCAGTGGCCCGCCGCGGCCAGGAGGTAGAACGCCACCTGGGCGGCCAAGGCCAAGCGATAGAACGGACCAGGCACGAAGGCGCTGGTTACTAACGTGATGACGAGGGCGTAAGGCACGAGCAAACGAAACACCTTATGGGACATGAACTGGAACCATACCGGGTTCTGTGCCGGACTGAACAGCCAAAAATGTCTCGAAAAGGTCTGGAAATTGCCCGTCAGCGTCCGGATCTTGCGCTTTTGCTCGGCCGAGGACTCTGCCTGCAGCACGTCATAGACGTGGGCTTGCGCTTCCATGAGGGTGCGTTTGCCCATGCGGGTGATGCGCATGGGAATTTCGAAATCGTCGAGGATGGTGTCGGGCGCGATCGGCGCGAAATCGCGGGTGCGGATGGCGTAGAGCGCGCCGGTGGCGCCGACCGTGGAATGAAAGCGGCTCTCGGCCTTGCGGATGGCCTTTTCGTAGCGCCAGTAAAGACCGATGTTCTGACCAGCCTGCGTGCTGCTGGGGCGATGCACGAGTTCGCCGCTCACGGCGCCTACGGTGGGGTCGCAAAAATCGGACATGAGCCGCCGCACCGACCCGGCTTCGAGATCCTGGCGCACATCGCAGAACACCACGAATTCGGTCTGCACCTGGGCAAGAGCGAGATTGAGCGCATGGGCCTTGCCCTGGCGCTGCGGGTAGGCCAGCACCCGAACGCCCGCGAGATTGCCCAGCACGTCGGTGGTGGCGTCGGTCGAACCGTCGGAGACGACCAGGATGTCGACCTTGTCCTGGGGATAATCGAGCGCCCGCAGATTGGCGATCTTGCCGGGCAGGCGTGCCGCCTCGTTGTAACCCGCCATGACCACGGTGACGCGAGGCAGCCCGTCATCGTCCAGCAGAGGGCACGAGACCTGGGGGCGCAGCCGGGCCAGCAGGGCGATCAGCACGGGATAGCCGACGTAGGTGTAGGTGATGAACAGGGCCGCGCCCCAGAAGAGGATGAGCAAGGTCATGGCGAGGGCGGCGGCTGAACCGGCGCGAGCTGGAGCAGGCCGCCGCGAACGGTCTCGATCCATTGCTGCTGCGCGACCCGGGTGGTTACGGCATGGTCGATGTCGTGCAGATGGGCAAAGAGCAGACGGTCATGGCGAATGTTTCGCAGGCCGAGGGTTTGACGCAACTGATTGGCGTAGTTCACGGCGCTGAAATCGGTGCCAGCGCTGAAGACCATGACGCCGACGTCGCGCTCCGTCAGCGCGAGCAAGCCGCGCCCCAGGGTGAGCCGGTCGATGTTTTGGTCGTCATCGATCTCGGCGTCGCTGACCTGCGCAGTGGCGGAAGAGCGGCCTCCGGCGAGCCGGCGCGTGATCTTGCGGACGACGGCGCCCACGCCGCGCACGGCCACTTGCAGCCACTTCCCCCAGGCGCGCGGGCCGAATCCATGCCGCATCAGGCGCAGACCCAGGTAACGCATCACGCTCAGCGACGTGGCATAGCTCAGCGCGTCGTACAGCACGATGGCACTCACACGGGGATCGGCCTGGGCGCTCCAGTAACTCGGCAGGGCGCCGGAACAAAAGCCCACCAGGGCGAAATGCCGGGCGCCCGTGCTGCTCTGAAGAAGATCCATGGCGGCATGCAGGTCGGCGACGACCTGCTCTTTGTAGGACAGTCGGCCGTCCGCCCTCAGGCTGTCGCCCATGCCATGCAGATCGAAGCGCAGAGTAGCCACGCCGTCGGCGGCGAGGGCGCGGGCGAGCTTGACGTTGACGCGGTGCGCCCCCACCCGGTGGATCACGCCGGCATTGAACAGCAGTACGCCGAAGCGCGGCGGCGAAGGCGCGGCGGCATCTGGAAAGGTGATCGTGCCCAGCAGATCGCCCTGTGGACCGAAAGTCTGTGTGGTTTCACGCATGATCGACGGGAGCGAGATGGTCGATCAGATCGCGGATCCAGTGCATGGGCACGATGGCCGTGGCCGCAGCGCTGTCAGTGGCCCAGTCGATGCGCGATTCGGTGTCGACCAGTTGGAGTCGGTCGGGGTGCAGCCGGGCCTGGTCGAGCTGGCATTGCGTCTGCTTCAGGTCGGGCGTGAGCAGGCGAATGGCCGCAGCCGGAACAGCGTCCAGGCACGCGGGCGCAATGGCTTCGATCTGCGCGCGGGCCTGCGGGCTGAGAAAGAAGCCGAGCGCCTCGGTGTCGGGCTCGGGCAGCAGGGTTTGACGCAGGCGGGCACTCATCGGCCAGCGTGCGCCGTAGCCCCGGTTGAGCGCCTCGAGGCTGGAGGCCGCCAGGTCGCTCAGATAGGCCCGTCCATCCAGCACCGGCTCGATGAGCATGAGCAACTGGGGCGGCAAGGGCGCGCGCCGGACCAGATCGAGCACGATGGTGGCGCCCAGACGCAGCCCTACGGCTGACCACACCGGCGCGTGGCTGCGGCGCAGCAGCTCCATCAAGGCTGCCTGGGTGTCGGCCACGCTGCCTTGAAGGTCCCATGCCTCGTCGGCTCCGGCCGAGTCGCCACTGCCGTAGTAGTCGAAGCGCAGCACGTGATAGCCGGCGGCGGCGAGCCGCTCGCTCATCACCCGGTATAGCCGGTGGGCGCGGATGCCTTCCTGCCCGAAAGGGTTGCACAGCAAGACGGCGTGGTGCCGCGCAGGGGTCTGCCCCGTGGGTTCGAGATAGAGGCCCACCAGTTCACGGCTGCCATTCAGGAATCGCACCGGTATCAATCAGACCTCCCGGGCAGGGATGCCTGGCGGTAGAGCGCCTTGCCGAAGCCGCCCAGGACCGCCAGCGCGGCGGCGTGACCGGACGGACTCGGCAACGGAGACAGGTCGATGTAGTCGGCGGCATGCTCCGAAAGCACCCGTTGCCGCGCCGGGATCATGCCCACATGCAGGGTTTTGGGCTCAAGCGCCAGTCCGAGGCCGAGCGCCTTCATGCAGGCTTCCTTGCGCGCCCAGCAGGCGAAGAACACGCCCGTCTGCTGTTTGGGGGGGAGTTGCGCGAGTTCGTCGAGTTCCCCTTGGGTCAGCACGCCTGTGGCCAATGCGCTGTCGGGAAGATCGGGCCGGATGGCCTCGATGTCCACGCCGACCGGAAGACCGTTGCTCACGGCCAGCAACGCCTTGTCGAGGCTGTGGCTGAGGTTGAAACACAGGGAGGCGTCATCCTTGCGGCCACTCAGGGCGGGCTTGCCGTGGAGCCCGGACGTGAATTGCAGATCCTGTGGGGCGCGGCCCAGGTAGCGGCCGAGAATCTGCCGCATCCAGCCATGCGCGGCGATGTAGCGCGTCTGGTCGATGGCGAAGACGAAGCGTCGGGCGCGCTCCTGTTCGGCGGCGTCGAGCAGGTCCAGCGCGTGGGCCGGCGGATGACGCAGATCGAGCTCCCAGATGTGCACATCGCGCAGATGCGGGCGCTCGAGCGGTGCCGCCGGATCTCGTAATCGGGAGGCCGTACCCAGGCGCATGGCATTGCGCACCTGTTGCGACAGAGGCAGGGACAAGGTTTTCACACGAGCAGGAGAGAGTCTGTGCGCCAGCGGCGTGCGGTCGTGCACACGACGCTGGCGCCGGGGTGGCGAAGAAAAAAGGCTTTCGGGTAAATGAGCCTGCATGATGCGTGCGCTGTCGCTGACCAGACAATCCCGTCAAGCGGGGGCGAATGTGCGCCTCTGGGGGGCGAAGCCCGGATCATAGGCAAGGGCGCCTCAGACCCTGTGACAACTTCTGCACAATTTCCGGCTATTGATTCGGCACGTTGAAGTCTGAAACGGCACCCCACCCCAACCCTCCCCACAAGTGGAGAGGGAGCCAACACGCCTCGCCCGCGGCGTAGGGGAGGTTGGGAGGGCTTACGCAGATCACGCGCAGCGCCGTTCTCTCCTCCCCCACGTCGTGGGGGAGGTTGGGAGGGGGAGACGTCGGCATGGCGAGGCCCATGACCCGTTCATCTTTCTCCAGACCAGATCAACAAACCAGAAGCGGGTGTCCGGCGCCGCGTCGGTTGCCGCATCGGGTCGCCTCAAGGGGCGCGGGATCGTCGGGCGGTGGCCATGGCGGTGCAGAGTTGCTGCACGCCGTCGAGCACATTCACTCCCATGCGGGGCAGAGCGTCAGGAGACAGCGGCACCAGTTGATCGTGTCGCACCGCACTGATCTGCGGAAACCGCTTCCACGCCTTGAGCCACTGCGCACCTTGCGGGCTGGCCGTCACGATGAGCTGAGGATCGGCCTCGACGACGGCCTCGGCGCTGATGGTGGGCGCCAGGACGGCCAGATGGCCGAACACGTTGCGTCCACCGCACAGCGTGATGGCCTGATTGATGAGCTGCGTGCCACCCACGGTAATCAGGGGCGTGGACCATGCCTGGTAAAACACCCTCACCATGGGCTTCTGCCCGGCATAACGCTGGCGCAACGCGCCCAGCCGATGGGCGAAATCGCCGACCCAGCGCGCAGCTTGTCGCGACGTTCCCGCCAGAACGCCGATGCGGCTGACCGTGGAGGCCAGGGATTCAAAGGTGTTGGCCTGGCTCCAGAAGACGGGAATGCCCAGCGCTTTCAGCCGGGCCGCATCGCGGGGTGGCGTGCCCGACTCCCAGGCCAGGATCAGATCGGGCTTGAGACGGACGATGGCTTCGAGATTCAGCGCGAAGGCGTCGCCCACGAGGGGCAGCTTGCGCGCCCAAGGCACGTTGCTCGCGCCCTGGATCGTGCCCACGACCTGACGGCTCGCCCCGGCTGCCGCGCTGAGTTCGAGCAGTTGCGGTGACAGCGCGATGATCCGCCGGGCCGGCGAGGGCAGGGTGACGCTCTGCCCGGCGTCGTCGGTGACCTGAACCGGCGCGCCCCAGGCGACCGGCGCGGCCAGCCAAAGCGCCACGGCGAGCGTGGCCGAGACAAACCATCGGACCGCGCTCATCGGGGCGCCGTCGTCTTGGGCTTGAAGGCGCACAGATCGGTCATGGCGCAGCGCCAGCATTCCGGTTTGCGCGCCTTGCAAACGTAGCGGCCGTGCAGGATCAGCCAATGATGCGCATGCAGGCGATAGTCTGGCGGTATGACCTTGTCCAGCCTCGCCTCCACGGCCAGCGGCGTCTTGCCCGGCGCGAGCCCGAGGCGGTTCGCCACGCGGAAGATGTGGGTGTCCACGGCGATCGTGTCCTGCCCGAAGGCCACATTCAAGACGACATTGGCCGTTTTCCGGCCCACGCCCGGCAAGGACTCCAGCGCCTCACGGCTCTGCGGCACTTCGCCACCAAACTGGTCGATCAGGATGCGGCAGGCGGCGATGATGTTTTTCGCCTTGGTTTTGTAAAGCCCGATGGTGCGGATGGCGTCGCGCAGCCGGTCTTCCCCCAGGTCGAGCAGGGCCTGCGGGGTGTTGGCCATGGCGAAAAGGGGGCGGGTGGCCTTGTTCACGCTGACATCGGTGGCCTGGGCCGAAAGCGCCACCGCGACCAGCAGCTCGAAGGGCGTGCGGTATTCCAGCTCGGTGCGCGGATGGGGCTCGGCGGCGGCGAAGCGTTCGAACAGGGTCTGGATCTGGGCGGCTTTCATGCGGCGCGATGATAGGCGTCGCCAGCCCACGTCGCCCCGAGGGATTGCGGGAAAGGCTCAGGGGCGATGGTATGATTTCCCTCTGCTGCGAAATTCACAATTTCTTTTGTAAATCATAGAGTTAGACCCTATCGATGCGTTTGACCTCGCTCCGCCTGGCCGGATTCAAGTCGTTTGCCGAACCTGTGACGCTGCCATTCCCCGGCCGCATCAGCGGAATCGTCGGCCCCAATGGCTGCGGCAAATCGAACGTGATCGACGCGGTGCGCTGGGTGCTGGGTGAAAGCAAGGCCAGCGAGTTGCGCGGCGAGTCCATGCAGGACGTCATCTTCAACGGCAGCGGCCAGCGCAAGGCGGCCAGCCGCTGCAGCGTGGAAATGGTGTTCGACAACAGCGATCACCGCATCGCCGGTCAGTGGGGACAGTTCACCGAAATCGCCATCAAGCGCGTACTCACCCGCGACGGCACGTCGAGCTATTTCATCAACAACCAGGCCGTGCGCCGCCGCGACGTGCACGACATCTTTCTCGGCACCGGCCTGGGGCCGCGGTCCTACGCCATCATCGGCCAGGGCACCATCACCCGCATTCTGGAGTCGCGCCCCGAAGACCTGCGCATGATGCTCGAAGAGGCTGCTGGTGTCTCCAAATACAAAGAGCGCCGCCGCGAGACCGAGAACCGCCTGCAGGACACCCGGGAGAACCTCACGCGCGTGCAGGACATCCTGCGCGAACTCGGCAGCAATCTGGGGCGGCTGGAACAGCAGGCCGAGGTCGCCACCCGCTATCAGGCGCTGCAGGCCGATGCCACCCGCGCACAGCAGCAGCTCTGGCTGCTGCGCCAGGACGAGGCGCAGGCCAGACGCCAGCAGATCACCCTGGCCGGCGGCGAGGCCATGAATGCGCTGGAGGCCCGCATCGCCGAGCAGCGCGGCATCGAAGCCGAGATCGAAACCCTCAGGCAGGCGCAATTCGCCAGCAGCGATACGCTCAACCGGGCGCAGGCCGCGTTCTACGCGGCGCAGTCGCGCGTCAGCCAGCTCGAGGCGGAAATCCGCTTCGTACTCGAAGCGCGCCAGCGCGCCCAGGACACGCTGCAGGCCATCGACACGCAAACGCAGGAGTGGCAGCACCGGCACGACACCTCGGTGGCCGACGCCGCCAACACCGCCGAACGTCTGGCCGACGCCGAGATCCAGGCCGAAGTCGCCCAGGCCCGTGCGCAGGAACATGGCGAAACCCTGCCCGCGCTCGAAGCGGCCCTGGGCGACGCCCAGTTGCGCGCGGCAGACGAGCGCGCCCAGGCCGCCGGCGCCCAGCAGGCGCTGCAGGCCGAGGCGGCGCGGCAGCGCAGCCTGGGGCAGCAGATCCAGCAGTTGCAGCAGCGCGCCGAGCGGCTTCGCGCCGAGCAGCGCACGGTGGTCGCGCCCGACAGCCTCCGCCTGGCCGATCTGAAGCGCCAGCAGGAGAACTTGACCGACGAGCTCGACGCCACCCGTGCACAGCGCGAACAGCTCGACGACACCCTGCCCGAAAGGCAGCAGGCGCGGCAGCAGGCACAGCAGGCGCAGCAAGCCGCCGCGGCGCAACTTGCGGCCACGAGCGCACGCATCGCCGCGCTCAAGACCTTGCAGGAGCGGGTGCTCACCGAGGGCAAGCTGCGCCCCTGGCTGGCCAGGCACGGGCTCGACGGTCTGACGCAACTCTGGTCGCGCCTGCAAGTGGAAACGGGGCTGGAAACCGCGCTCGAAGCCGTCATGCGCGAGCGCCTGTCGGCCCTGGAGCTTCGGCAGCTCGACATGGCCGCCGGCTTCGGCGGCGATGCGCCGCCAGCCAAGCTGGCGTTTTATTCCGCCGCGGTACAGGCGCAGGGCACCGGGGCACCGACCGCGGCCATCCCGCCCGAAGGCTGCCGTTGCCTGCGCGAAGGCGTGCGCAGCGGCGATGCCGGGCTGGCCGGTCTGCTCGACGACTGGCTTGGCGCGGTGTTTGTCGCGCCCTCGCTGCAACAGGCGCTGGCGCTGCGCGGCAGTCTGCCGACCCAAGCCACGCTGGTGACCCGCGAGGGGCACGCCGTGTCGCGCCAGAGCGTGAGCTTCTACGCCCCGGACTCCGAGCAGTCCGGCGTGCTGGCCCGGCAGCAGGAAATCGACAATCTGGAGCGCCAGATCAAGGCGGAGCAGCTCATCGGCGAGCAAAGCCGTGCCCAGCTTCACCAGGCCGAACACGATCTCGGACAGGCCCAGGAGCAGCTCGCCGCGCTGCAGCGGCGCCAACAGCAGGACACGCAGCACCTCCACACGGTGCAGGTGGAATGGCTCAAGCTGTCTCAGCAGGCGGAGCAGAGCGCCGCGCGCCACGGCCAGATCGCGGCGGATCTGGGCGACATCGACGCCCAGACGGAAGAGCTGCAGGCGCAGCAGGCCGAGAGCGAAGCCCGATTCGAGGAACTCGACGCCCGCCTGGCCGACCAGCAGCAGTTGCAGGCCGATCTCGAAACCGAGGTGATCTCCGCGCAGCAGCAACTCGCCGATGCACGGGCGCAGCAACGCCAGCTCGAATCGCAGGCGAGTGAGAGCGGCTATGCGGTGCGCAGCCTGCAGCAGAAGCTGGCCGATCTGCAGCGCGAGGCGCAGATGGCGCAGACGCAGCTCGCCCGCCAGGACGCCGCGCGCGAGACCGCGCAGGCCGAACTGGCGCGACTCAGCGAGCAAAGCGCCCAGACCGGGCTGCAATCGGCCCTGGGCGAGCAGGAAGGCGCCCAGGCCGTCCTCGGTGCCCGCCGCAGCGAGGCCGACGACATCGCCCAGCAGCTGCGCCAGCGCGAGGAGGCCCGGCTCACCCTGGACCGCGACCTCGATCCCCTGCGGCAGCGCATCACCGAATTGCAGCTCAAGGAGCAGGAGTTCCGTCTGCAGGCCGAGCAGTTTGCCCAGCAACTTGCTGAAAGCGAGGCCGACCTCGACGCCGTCCGCGCCAGTCTGCCCGACGATGCGCAGGCGCCGGCGCTGGCGCGCGAGTTCGATCGCCTGCAGCGCGACATCGGCGCCCTGGGCGCCGTCAATCTGGCCGCGCTCGACGAACTGGGCCAGGCCCGCGAACGCAAACAGTTTCTCGATACCCAGCACGACGATCTGCAGACGGCCATCACCACGCTCGAAGACGCCATCCGCAAGATCGACGCCGAGACCCGCGACATGCTGGCCACCACCTTCGAGCAGATCAACGACCACTTCGGCCGCATGTTCCCGCTGCTGTTCGGCGGCGGCAACGCGCGGCTCATCATCACCGGCGAGGAGATTCTCGACGCCGGGGTGCAGGTCATGGCGCAGCCGCCGGGCAAGAAGAACAGTTCGATTCACCTGCTCTCCGGCGGCGAAAAGGCGCTGGTCGCCATCGCGCTGGTGTTCGCCATCTTCCAGCTCAACCCGGCGCCGTTCTGCCTGCTCGACGAGGTGGACGCGCCACTGGACGACGCCAACACCGAGCGCTACGCCCGGCTGGTCAAGGACATGTCGGCCAGCACGCAGTTTCTGTTCATCTCGCACAACAAGATCGCCATGGAAATGGCCGATCAGCTCATCGGCGTGACCATGCAGGAGCAGGGCGTCTCTCGTACCGTTGCCGTGGAAATGGACGCGGCGCTACGCTTCGCCCAGGCCGCCTGAGCCCTCACATCACACCCCGAAGGATTCCTGGATGGGACAGTTGCAAACCGCCCTGATCGTCATCGGCGCCATCATCATCGCCGCCGTCATCGCCTACAACACTTGGCAATCGAGCAAATTCAAGCGCCAGCGCGCCACCGCGAGCGACGATGTGCAGACGGCCATCGAGCCCGCCGGGCTCGATACGCTGCCGACGGATCCCGACGGCCAGACCTTCGAACCCTTGACGCTGGGCCCGGAGGTCGGCCCGCGCCCGCGGCTCGTGCCGCTGCAGATCGATCCCCTGATCGACGCCATTGCCAGCTATCTGCTCGATCCGGTGCGCCCGGGCGACGTGCTGCTGCCCCGCCTGCCCAAGACTGCGCGGGCCGGGGCCAAACGCATGCTGTTCGAGGGCCGCCACGCCGAAACCGGCCAATGGGAGTCCCTGCAGGCGCAGGGCGTCTATGCCGAGCTGCAGGCTGCCGTTCAACTGAGCAACCGGGCCGGGCCGATCAACGCCATCGAATTTTCCGAGTTCATCGCCAAATGCCACGAACTCGGCGACACGCTCGGGGTGCCGCCCGACCTGCCCGACATGGCCGAGGCCCTCGAACAGGCCCGCGGGCTCGACGCTTTCGCCAACGACAACGATGCCCAGCTCTCCATCACCCTGCGGGCCCGCAGCGTGCCCTGGGGCATGGACTTCCTGCGCCAGCGCGCCCAGGCGGCGGGCTTCGTGCCCGGCACCGAGGCGGGGCGCATGGTTCTGCTCTATCAGGATGTCGAGCAGGCGCCGACCGCCCTGGTGCACCTGCAGTTCGATGCCCGCGCCGATCTGTCCGACAGCGCCGCCGCCGTGAGCCACGCCACGCTGCTGCTGGAAGTGCCTCAGGCGCCCGCGGCGCAAAGGCCTTTTGCCCGCATGCGCCAGGTGGCCCGCGAGCTGGCCACGGCACTGGATGCCGCCGTGGTCGACGACAACAACGCGCCCCTGTCCGACGCCGCGCTCGATCACATCGAAAAGCAGCTCGACATGCTCTACGAGGTGCTCGATCAGCGCGGTCTGCCCGCGGGCTCCGCCGCGGCGCAGCGCCTGTTCTCATGACCCATCCGCCTGCCTGATGTCCCAGCCGGATCTCTTCGCGCTGCCCGCCGAACGCGCCGCGCAACTGCGTGCCGAGCTGGCCCGCTACGACCATGCCTACTACGTGCTCGACGCGCCGCTGGTGCCCGACGCCGACTACGACGCCCTGTTCCAGGAGCTTCAGCGGCTGGAGGCCGAGCACCCCGCGCTGCGCACGCCCGACTCGCCGACCCAGCGCGTCGGCGGAGCGCCGCTGCCCGAGTTCGCGCCGGTGCGGCATGCCGTACCCATGCTGTCCATCCAGACCGAGACCGACACCACGCCCCAAGGTGCCGCCGCTTTCGACCAGCGCGTGCGCAATCGACTTGGTCTGGGCGACGGCGACCCGGCCGTGATTTACGCGGCCGAGCTCAAATTCGACGGCCTGGCGCTGAGCCTGCGCTACGAACAGGGTCGGCTGGTGCAGGCGGCCACACGCGGCGACGGCGAAACCGGCGAGGACGTGACGCTCAACGTGCGCACCATCCGCAGCGTGCCGCTGCAACTGCGCGGCAATCCGCCTGCCGTGCTCGAGGTGCGCGGCGAGGCCTTGATGAAGCGGGCCGACTTCGAGCGCTACAACGCCCGGCAGCGCGACAAGGGGCTGCCCACGCTGGTCAACCCGCGCAACGGCGCGGCCGGCAGCATCCGCCAGCTCGACCCGGCCATGGCGGCGCAGCGCCCGCTGGCGTTCTACGCCTACGGCTGGGGCGAGATCGTGGGCTGGGCTGACCAGCCCGATACCCACCATGCCATGCTCGATGCGATCGAGGCGCTGGGCCTGCCCGTGGCCAAGCAAAGGGTGCACGGCGCCGGCGCCGGGGTGCTCACCGACTTTCACGCGCGCATTGCCGCGGCGCGCGACAGCCTGCCGTTCGACATCGACGGCGTGGTCTACAAGGTCGACAGCCTGTCGCTGCAGCGCGAACTCGGCTTTCGCAACCGCGAGCCGGTCTGGGCGGTGGCGCACAAATACCCCGCGCAGGAGCGCCGCACCCGGGTGATCGGCATCGATGTGCAGGTGGGCCGCACCGGCAAACTCACGCCGGTGGCCAAGCTGGAGCCCGTGTTCGTCGGCGGGGTGACCGTGACCAACGCCACCCTGCACAACGAGGACGAGGTGCGGCGCAAGGACGTGCGGGTGGGCGACACCGTCATCGTGCGCCGCGCGGGCGATGTCATCCCGGAAGTCGTGGGCGTGGTCGCCGAAGCGCGCCCCGCCGACGTCGGCGAGCCGTTCGATCTGTATCAGCGCCTGGCGGGCCATTGCCCGGTGTGCGGCTCGGCCATCGTGCGCGAGGAGGGCGAGGCCGACTGGCGCTGCACCGGCGGCCTGTTCTGCGCGGCGCAGCGCAAGCAGGCGCTGCTGCACTACGCCAGCCGCCGGGCGATGGACATCGAAGGCCTGGGTGACAAGCTGGTCGATCAGCTCGTCGAGGGCGGCATTGTGCGGGTGCTGCCCGACCTGTACCGCCTGGGCCTGCTCAAGCTCGCCGCGCTCGACCGCATGGCCGAGAAAAGCGCGGCCAATCTGCTGCAGGCGCTCGAAGCCAGCAAATCCACCACCCTGGCCCGGTTTCTTTACGCGCTGGGCATCCGCCATGTCGGCGAAGCGACCGCCAAGGATCTGGCGCGGCACTTCGGCAGCCTGGACGCGATTCTCGATGCCCCCCTCGACGCCTTGCTCGCGGTGCCTGACGTCGGCCCCGTGGTGGCCCAGAGCCTCCGCACCTTCTTCGACCAGCCGCACAACCGCGAGGTCGTCGAGCAGTTGCGCGCCTGCGGGGTGCGCTGGGACGAATCCACACGCGACCACGACGCGCCCAGACCGCTGACCGGCAAAACCCTGGTGCTCACGGGCACCTTGCCCACGCTCAGCCGCGAGGAGGCCAAGGCCCGCATCGAAGCGGCGGGCGGCAAGGTCGCCGGTTCCGTCTCGAAAAAGACCGATTACGTCGTCGCCGGGGCCGAGGCGGGCAGCAAACTCGCCCGCGCGCAAGAGCTGGGGGTGACCGTGCTCGACGAAGACGGCCTGGCCGCCTTGCTTTCGCCCGTCGGCTGAACCCGGTGGCGAATCGGATCGCCACGGCACATGAAAAAGAGCGTCCGGACTTGAATCGTCACAAAATGTGTCGTTGACGAAAGGCGCGCCGTGGCGTCGAAGCCCTGATGGCGGCACGCACTGCGTGCGCCGAAGGCTTGATGCGATGGCCGCAGCGGAGCTTCGGCCGATTCCGGAGCTGCTTTAGGTGCCACTGACGTCCGTACTCCCATGTCCACAGTTTTCGCCTCTGAGGGGCCGACCGATCCGGGGAATGCTCCCGCCTTGGGGCATGCGTCGAGGCCAGTACGGCCTACATCCGGCTTGCAGCACGCCATCGCCGTGGCGCAGAGCCGACTCTTGCTCAGCACCATTCCGATCGGCCTGATCGGCAGTCTGACCATCGCCTATGGCACGGCCTGGGCGCTGCACGGCGAGGTGAGTCCGGGTTCGATCGCCCTTTGGTTGACCCTGCTGACCGCAGAGCATCTCCTGCGCTTCGTTTATTGGCTGATCGCCACACGATCCAACCGGGTGACGCGCCACCCCTTCGGGTCGAGACTGGCGGTGCGCCTGAGCATGCTGTCGTCGGGCTGCACCTGGGGCATGGCGTTGATCCTGGTCTTTCCGGAGCACCAGACCTTCCAGATTTATCTCATGATGATTGCCGTTGGCATCAGTGGCGCCGCGATGGCCGAACTCTCCGCCGATGTCATCAGTGCATTGTTGCTCACCACCCCTGTGCTCGTGCCCACAGTCATCCGGGCGCTGCTCAGCGCCGACCCTTTGCTCGTCGTCATCGGCGCCATGTTGCTGGTCTATTTCCCCTACCTCCTCAACGCGTCCAGACGCACGCAGCAGGCGTTCCTGGACTTGCTGACGCTGCGATTCAGCGCGGAGGAGGAGCTTCGCTACGACCGGTTGACACACCTCCCAAGCCGGGCCGCCCTCGATCAGACCTTGCCCGACATGCTCGCCCGGGCCCGCGCCCAGGGCAGGGCGCTGGCCGTCGGATTTGCCGATCTGGACGATTTCAAACAAGTGAACGACCGCCACGGCCATGGCGCCGGTGATGCCTTGCTGGTGAAACTCGCGCGTCGGTGGCAGGGCGCGCTGGGGCCGGATGAGCAGATCTCGCGGCTGGGCGGCGACGAGTTCGTGTTCGTGCTGGGCGACTTGCCGCGTGAAGACACCATGACGGCGCTGAGCGCAAGGCTGGACCGTCTGCATCAGGCCCTTGAGCGTCCGCTGCCGATTTCATCGGAGATTGCGCTTCCGATGGAAATCACGCTGGGGGTGGCGCTGTATCCGGACGATGGCGACGACCCCGGTCAGTTGCTGCGCGACGCCGATACGGCGATGTATCTCGCCAAGCAGCACAAGCACGACCGCGCAAGCTGGTGGTGGCGGGGCACGACCGCGTCCAACGTGATCGAGACCGAGGTCGGCATCGCCCCCTTCGGCCCGGAAGCCACGGCGGTGCTGGAGCAGGCACAACCCTCCTTCGATCTCGCCGCAGCATCGTTCATCGACGCGTTCTACGACCAACTGCGAGACAACCCGGCCGCCGACCAGATTTTGCACAGTCTCGATGCGGCGGAATTCCATGCGCTGAAAAAAAGCCAACGAGCCCACTTTCACAAACTCATGGAGCCCGGCCTGCCCTCGGAGGCCTTGCGGGACTACAGCGAACGTGTGGGTACCGTGCACGCGCTGTGCGGTGTCGGCGCCACGTCTCTGTCGCAGGCCCTGTCCACCTACCGTCATGTCCTCAGCCGCGAGCTGAACAAGGCGCCCTTGACCGCGCGCAACCGTTATCGTCTTCTGACCCTCGCCGAAGCGAGGCTGCAGCAGGACGTGCAGACGCAGTTGCGGGCGGGCGAAGACCTGGTCAATGCCTACGTCGGTCTTCTGGCCGCGCCGCTGCCCGATCCGGGCGCGCTGTGGGCCGATGCCTCGCGTGATGCGCTGAAAGCGCTGGGCGCGCTCCCAGGCATCCAGGCCGGCATGCTGGTGCGGATGGACTCTCACGGCCAGCTCGTTCTGGAGCAGATCGCGGGGGCAAGGGCCGCCGAGATCGGACGCGCGCTGGCTTCGGCCCTATCACCGCTCGACTTTCAGGGCAGGGAGGGGCAGATGCCGGAAGTCGTGGGCCAGGCCTGGATGTCGCAGAAGATCACGCAGCTCGCGTCGTGTTCGGCCGAGGGCCCCTGCGCAGACTGGTCGGCGCTGGCCCGCAGCCTGCATGTCCGCTCGATGCTGGCCATTCCGCTGGCTGGCCCCGACGGCCACGTGATGGCGGTTCTGGGCGTGTTCGGCGCCTACCCCAACCAGTTTGCCTCGACCTGGGCCATGCAGTGGTCTCACGGACTGCAACGTCACTGGGAAACGGTGTGGGCGCGTTGCCGCGCGTCGCAGCGCACCCTCGTGGTCCCAATCGATGTGGCGCAGACCTATCGCACCCGTGTGCTGTCCGGCGGGCTGCGCATGGCCATGCAGCCCATCGTGAACCTGCAGACCGGGCGGATTGCCAAAATGGAGGCGCTGGCCCGCCTGGAGATGCCGGGTGGGCACATGGTGCCTCCGGCCGAATTCATTCCCCTGCTGGGCGACGCCGAACTCTCGGGGGTGTTCCGCCAGGGCCTTTCTCAGACCCTGGGGTATCTGCGGCAATGGGACAGCCATGGACTGCAACTCGACGTGAGCATCAACCTGCCGCCCTCGGCGCTGCGCGATCCGGACTGCGTGCACTGGGTCAACCAGGCTTTGCAGACGTATGGCTTCGCCCCGCAACGGCTGACGCTGGAAATTCTCGAAACCCAGGAACTCGATCTCGATCAGCAAACCCCCATGCTTTCGGCCATGCGCGCCTTGGGCGTGCGTCTGGCCATGGACGATCTGGGCTCCGGCTACAGCAGCATCTATCGCCTGTCCGCCCTGCCGTTCGACACCATCAAGATCGACCAGAATCTCTTGGCGGGGCTCTACGACAACCCGCTTCAGACCATCACCCTGGTGGGTACGCTGGCCTTGATGGGGCTGGATCTGGGACGCGAGGTGGTTGTCGAGGGGCTGGAAGATCTGGGCATGATCGAGGCTGCGGCAGTGCTCGGTGCCCAGTACGGTCAGGGTTATGGATTGAGTCGGCCCATGCCGGCCAGCGAGGTGAAGGACTGGGTCGGCCGCTTCACGCTGCCCATTGCGCCGAGTGCCGCGGTCATTCGCACCGCGGCCGGTGCACTGGCCTACCACTGGCGCTTCGTCCATCCGGGCACGGGGCGATACCCCACCGATGTGGCGACATGTCCGATCGGCGTTTACCTGCGCGACAATCAGGTCGATGCGCACGTTCTAGAGCTGCATCACCGCACACACGGCGCCGCGACGGATCCTGAAGCGGCACAACAGCTGACCGACTGGCTGGCTGCGCGCCTTCAAAGTGTCGGCAGTTCAAAGTCGGCGAGTTCAAACAGCCAACACCCCATTCATGGCCGATCCACATCCTGACGCCTTGCTCGGCCTCGACCTTGGCGGCACCAAGATCGAGGTGGCGGCGCTGGATGCGCAAGGCCGCTTTGTGCTGCGCGAGCGCCGCCCGACGCCTCAGAGCGATTACGCCGCAACCTTGCGCGTGATGGGCGAACTGGTCGCCCAGGCTGATCGGGCCTTGGCCGGGCCGACTCCGCGCCCCGTCGGCGTGGCCATTCCCGGCTCGCTGTCGCCGCTCAGCGGGCGCATCCGCAACGCCAATTCCACCGTGCTGAACGGCAGACCGCTGCAGCGCGACCTCGAAGACCTGCTCGGCCGCCCGGTGCGGCTGCACAACGATGCCAACTGCCTGGCGATCAGCGAGGCGATCGATGGCGCCGGTCAGGACGCGCGCATGGTGTTCGCAGTCATTCTGGGCACGGGCTCCGGCGCCGGGCTGGCCATCGACGGTGCCGACTGGCTGGGCCGTAACGCGGTGGCGGGAGAGTGGGGGCACAATCCGCTGCCCTGGCCGAGGCGGTCTCAGGCGTGGCGCGAGTTGCCCGGGCCGACGTGCTGGTGCGGCCTGCAGGGCTGCATCGAGACCTGGCTGAGCGGGCCGGGCCTGGCCGCCGACCATGCGGCGCACACCGGGCGGCACGGATCGGCCCAAGAGCTGATCGCCGCCATGCGCGGGGGCGATGCGGCCGCGCGCGCCAGTTTCATCCGCTATGCCGACCGGCTCGCGCGTGCGCTGGCGCAGGTCATCAATCTGCTCGATCCGGACGTCATCGTGCTGGGCGGCGGCATGAGCAACGTCGTCGAGCTGTATGAGGAAGTGCCGCGCCGTTGGGGCGCCTGGGTATTCTCCGACGCGGTGCACACCCGGCTGCGTCCGGCACAGCACGGCGACTCTTCCGGGGTGCGCGGCGCAGCGTGGCTGTGGCGCGATCAGGCGCCCGTGGAACCGCCCTTATCGTCACCCTGACGGTCGGCGAAGTCGAGCGCGGCCGAATTGATGCAGTAGCGCAGCCCCGTGGGGTTGGGGCCGTCGGGGAAGACATGGCCTAGGTGGGCGCCGCAGGGTCCGCACTGCACTTCGGTACGCACCATGCCGTGACTGATGTCGCTGACCTCGCGGATGACGGCCTGGGCGGTGGGCTGCCAGAAGCTGGGCCAGCCGCTGCCCGACTCGTACTTGGTGCGCGAATCGAACAGCGGCGTGCCGCAGCAGACGCAGCGATAGACGCCGTCGCCGTGATGGTCCCAGTACAGGCCGGTGAACGGGGGCTCCGTGGCGCTGCAACGCGTCACGCGGTACTGATCTTCGGTGAGTTTGCTGCGCCACAGGGCATCGTTGGCGTCGCTGGGAGTCGGCTTGGACATGGAGTGTCTCCTTTCAGGAAGAGCAGGACAGGCAGGCGGGCGGCGCATGCTCGGGCGGTGGCTCGGTGTAGTGCGGGGGCA
Organism: Thiomonas intermedia; assembly: GCF_002028405.1. Classification (NCBI taxonomy): domain Bacteria; kingdom Pseudomonadati; phylum Pseudomonadota; class Betaproteobacteria; order Burkholderiales; genus Thiomonas; species Thiomonas intermedia. The sequence goes on along the minus strand of NZ_CP020046.1, from coordinate 11,901 downwards.
CGGCTCCGGCATCGAAGGGCCGCTCCAGTGCGCGCAACAGACGCCGCACTTCGTCGAAGTCGCCGACCTCGGCCTGGGCGATGGCGGCCTGCGCCAGATGATGACGCAGCACGACAAGCGGGTTGACCGCGTTCATCGCCGCCGCGCGCTCGGCATCGTCACGCGGTTCGCTGCGCAGGCGTTCGCGGTAGCGGGCAACCCAGTCGGCCAGACGCTGCGGCTCGCGCTGGCCTTGCGCGGCGAGGGCAGGGGGGATGGGGGCGCGCGCGTCGGCGGCGAGCTGGGCGAGATGGCGGAAGCTCAGCGTCCAGTCACTGTGGTTGGCTTCCAGCGTGTCGAGCAGCGCCTGGAACAGATCGCCGTCTTCGGGCCTAAGCTGCGTGAGACCGAGCTTGGCCGCAAGCTGGCGCTGCATGGCCTGCACATACGTCGGGCGGAAGGTGTTCACTACGTCCAGCGCGGATTCGGGCACGTCGATCAGGGGCAGCAGCGCCTGGCCCAGCGCCAGCAGATTCCAGTGGGCAATGGCTGGCTGCCGTCCGTAGGCATAGCGCCCGCCGCGATCGGTGGTGTTGGGCGTGTGCAGCGGGTCGTAGGCGTCGAGAAAGGCGAAGGGGCCGTAGTCGAGGGTCCAGCCGAGGATGGACATATTGTCGGTATTCATCACGCCGTGGATGAAACCGACCGCCTGCCACTGGGCGATGAGCTGCGCGGTGCGGTCCACCACCCATTGCAACAGCGCCAGGGCCGGCTGCGGCGCGTCGGCGCAGGCCGGGGCATGGCGCGCAATCACCCAGTCGCACAGTTGCCTGAGCTGCTCGGTCTGCCCGGTGTAGCTGAAGTGCTCGAAGTGGCCGAACCGCACGAAGCTCGGCGACAGCCGGGTGACCATGGCCGCGGTTTCGATGCGCTCGCGGCGCACCGGCCGGCTGGAGCCCACCAGACACAGCGCACGCGTGGTGGGTATGCCTAGCGCCGCCATGGCCTCGGAGCACAGAAACTCGCGAATGGAGGAACGCAGCACCGCCCAGCCGTCGCCCATGCGTGAAAACGGCGTGCGCCCGCTGCCCTTGAACTGCACTTCCCAGGCGGCACCGCTGCCGCCATGTCGGCCGCCGCCGGCGTCGGGCCAGTCGCCCAGCAGCAGGGCCCGGCCGTCGCCGAGTTGCCCGGCCCAGTTGCCGAACTGATGCCCGGCGTACACGGTGGCGCGGCTGCCGTCGCGGATGGCCGCGACGTGCCCGCCAAAGGCGAGCGCCCAGTCATGTTCGTCTGCGGCATCGCGGGGCGGTGACAGCCCGACGAGTGCGGCGGCTGGGGCGCTGCTGGCCACCAGAACGGGGTCGGGCAGGGGGCTGACCGCCACGGGTACGCTGAAAGCATCGCCCAGCGTGGCGAAGTCCTGCGTCAAAGGCGGCCACGCCCGCCCAGTCAGCGCGGGCGTGGGCGAGTCGAGATCCAGAGCGGTCGGCATCATGCTCGTATTCTCGGAGAAAGCCGGTGTCCGGGTGGGCATCGGGGTATCCTCTGCCTCGATCCCAGCCGACTCCTGGGGGTGCACAACAGCCCTTGTCGCATGTCCGTCCGAGGTGTTTGTCATGTCGTCCACCCCAAACCCGAACCCACCCGTGCCCGCCACCCCAGACGCCGTCATTGCCCTGCCGTTTGGCCGTATGGGGCTGTTCTGCAGCCCGCATGCCGTGCTGCATCTGGCCTATCTTCCACCGGATACCCCTCTCATCCCGCCCGCCGGGGCGCTCTGCCGTGAACTGGCTGCGCAGTTGCAGGCCTATGCCGCCGACCCGTCGCATCGCTTCGATCTTCCGCTGGCGACAGCGGGCACGGCCTATCAGCAGCGGGTGTGGGCACTATTGCGGCAGATCCCGCCGGGCCAGACCCGCACCTATGGCGATGCCGCTGCCGAGCTGCGCAGTGCGGCGCGCGCGGTGGGACAGGCCTGCGCGGAGAATCCGTTCGCGCCCATCGTGCCGTGTCATCGCATCGTGGCGCGGGGCGGTCTGGGCGGGTTTGCCCATTCCACGGCCGAGTCGGGGTATCTGCTCGGCATCAAGCGCTGGCTGCTGCAGCACGAAAGCCGCCTGGCCCCTTTTTTTGCTCATGCCTGAAACACCAGTCCACCGCGATTGGCCGCCGGCGCCCCCAGCCTGCGCCGCCGTGATCGAGCGGTTCTGCGAAGCCCTCTGGCTGGAAGATGGCCTGTCATCCAACACCCTGGCAGCCTATCGGCGCGATCTCACCCTGATGGCGCGCTGGCTGGCGTTTTCGCGCCGTCCACCCTTGGTCGAGGCTGCCATGCGCGACATCCAGGCTTATATCGCGGCGCGCTTCGTGCAAAGCAAGGCCACGTCGTCCAATCGCCGCCTGGTGGTGTTGCGCCGGTTTTTCCGCTGGGCCCTGCGCGAGCGTCTGCGTAGCGACGATCCCACCCTGCAGCTCGATACGGCGCGCCAGCCGCCGCGCCGCCCCAAGACCTTGAGCGAGGCCCAGGTCGAGGCCCTGATCGCCGCGCCCGATGTGAACACCCCGCTGGGCCTGCGAGACCGCGCCATGCTCGAACTCCTTTACGCCAGCGGCTTGCGCGTGAGCGAGCTGGTGGCGCTGCCCGTGATTCGCCTGTCGCTCAACGAGGGCGTGGTGCAGATCTCGGGCAAGGGCGGCAAGGAAAGGCTGGTGCCGTTCGGCGCCGCCGCGCAGGACTGGCTGCAGAACTATCTGCGCACCGCGCGTCACGCGCTGCTGCAGGGGCGGGACAGCCCCTTCCTGTTCGTCACCGCCCGCAGCGGGCAGAGCGCCCGCGAAGCCGTCGGCATGACCCGGCAGATGTTCTGGATGCGGCTCAAGACCTACGCGAACCAGGCCGGCATCGACGTGCCGCTTTCGCCCCACACCCTGCGCCATGCCTTCGCCACGCACCTGCTCAACCACGGCGCCGATCTGCGTGTGGTGCAATTGCTGCTCGGCCATGCCGATATTTCGACCACGCAGATCTATACCCACATCGCGCGCGAGCGGCTCAAGACCCTCCACGCCCGCCACCATCCCCGCGCCTGAGACGCGCCTTTCATCATGGCCAACGACGACTTCTGGTCCGCCTTCGTCTTGCTTCTGCTGATTCTCGACCCGTTCGGAAATCTGCCTTTTTTCATTGCCGTCATGCGCAAGCTGCCGCCCAAACGTCGGTTGCCCGTGGCCGTGCGCGAGATCGGCATCGCCTACGTGGTGCTGCTCGCCTTCATGTTCGGCGGGCATGGGTTTCTCAAACTGATGAATCTCAGCCAGCCCTCGATCGAAGTGGCCGGCGGTGTCATCCTGCTGCTGGTGGCGATCAAGATGATTTTTTCCACGACCTCCGAAATCTTCGGCGGCGAAGGCGGACGCGAGCCGCTGATCTTTCCGCTCGCGGTGCCGCTGCTCGCCGGGCCTTCGGCGCTGGCCACGGTGCTGCTGCTCGCCTCGCGCCAGCCGGGCGAAATCTGGACCTGGGTCGGGGCGCTGAGTTCCGCCGTGGCGCTGACCGGCGGGCTGCTGCTGATGAGCGAAACCCTGCTCAAGTGGCTGGGCGACTCGGTGATGAACGCCGCCGAAAAGCTCATGGGCCTCATCCTCACCGCCATTGCCGTCAACATGCTGCTCTCGGGCATTCGCAGTTACTTCGGGCTGTGAATGCCGCGCTTTGAAAACGGCATCGCGGCCGATACGATAGTCAGCTGATTCGATGTGCCACCGACTTTTCCACTCTGAAGAACCCCTCTCATGGAACGCCTGACCATCACCACGGAAGACCGCGACGCCCTGGCGCATTTCCTCAGCCAACTCGTTGACACCAGCATCCTCACCCGTCGCGAGATCCACGACTTTCTCGACTACTGCGATCTCATGGCGCCGAAGAAAGGCGAGGTCATCGCCGACATCGGCCAGGTGGGGGAGAGTCTGTTCTTCGTGCTCGAAGGCCAGGGCTGCCTGATGGCGCAACTGCCCGAGAACGAGATGGAAATCGGCAAGATCCAGCCCGGCGAGATGCTGGGCGAAATGAGCTTCTTCGACCGCAAGCCGCGCGAAGTTCGCCTGCGCGCCGGCGAAGACACCCGCCTGCTTCGCATCAGCCGCCGCATGTACGACCGCCTGCGCCTGGAGCGCCCGCTGCTCGCCGTGCTGCTGCTGGAGGTGGCCATCATCAGTCTCGACCACCTCTATCGCCGCACGTCTTCCGACATGGCGCAGCTCAACCGCTACATCCACCGCACGGGGCGGTGAGGAGCCCGCCATGACCGCCACGACTGCGCTTCTCGTCATTGACATGCAGTGGGCGCTGTGTGAGGGCGAGGAACAGGCCCATGACGCCGCGGGCCTCATCAGCCGGATCAATGGATTGATGGCACGCGCCGATGACGCCAAGGTTCCCGTCATTTGCATTCAGCATGAAGAGGCGCAGGGAAGCTTGCAACACGGATCACCGGGTTGGGCACTGGATTCGAGACTGGCCGTTCCAGCGACGGCCATGCGACTTCGGAAGACCACGCCTGACTCCTTTCACCTCACCGATTTGCATGCAGTCCTTGAGGAGCTTGGGATCAAGCATGTGATCGTGTGCGGTCTGCAAAGCAACTATTGCGTAGATACCACGGTGCGAAGAGCGCTGGCTTTGGGCTTTCCGGTCACCCTGGTGGCAGATGGCCACTCCACCGTTGACAACAGTGTTCTGAAGGCACCTCAGATTTCAGCGCATCACAACGCGACGCTGTCGAGTATGTCGAGCTTCGGACCTCGGGTGACCCTTCAGCCAGCCAAGGAGATCTCATTCGGCGTTTAGATTTGAAGGCCGAACACAGACGCCTCGTTGAAGCTGCAACATCTTCACCTCTAAGAGCCATGAACGTGCACGAGAAGGGAGTTCCAGGGTTGGACGACGTCCTGTCTTTCTGGTTCGAAGCGAGCCAGCCCGAGCAGTGGTTCAAGGTCGATCCGGCCTTCGACGCGCTGCTCCGCACGCGCTTCGGTGCGCTGCATGAACAGGCGTGTCGCTGTGAGCTGTTTGCCTGGCGGCGCATGCCCGAAGGGCGACTGGCCGAGATCATCGTGCTCGATCAGTTTTCGCGCAATCTTCACCGCGGCTCCGCAGCCGCTTTTGCCAACGACGCGCTCGCCCTCGCCCTGGCGCAAGAGGCCGTGGCCTGCGGGGCGGATACAACCTTGCCGCCGCCGCGCCGCACCTTTCTCTACACGCCCTATATGCATAGCGAGTCGCGTGTGGTGCATGGCGAGGCCGAGCGCCTGTTCCGCGAGAACGGCCAGCCTCGCAACCTCGATTTCGAGCTTCGCCACAAAGCCATCATCGACCGCTTCGGCCGCTACCCGCACCGCAATGCCGTACTCGGTCGGGAGTCGACGCCGGAAGAGTTGGACTTTCTCCAGCAGCCCGGCAGCCGTTTCTGATCTGGCGGGGGCTGTTGACGCGGTAAACGCTGGCTGCGCCTTGGCGGGACTCAGGTTCGGACCACGATCCGCGCGATCCATCCCCGCAACCTACTGGCGAACTGATTGAGCGTGAGGCCGGCCAGGACGAGGACGCCGGCCGTCACTTTCCAGGGCTCCATGCCCTCGTGCAGGACCAGGGTGCCCGACAGCATGCCCGCAACCGGCACGAGCAGCGCGAAGGGTGCGACCTGTGAGGCAGGGTAGCGCCGCATCAGCATGGACCAGATGCCGAAACCCAGCAGGGTGTTGGGGTAGGACTGGAACAGCACGGTGGCCCAGGACAGGGTATTCATCGCGCCCAGCGCCACGGCCATCGACCGCGGCCCTTCGACGAGCAGGGCGGTGGCGAACAGGGGCGGCACGGCGATCAGGCTGCCCCAGACCACCAGCGACATGGGATGGACCGCTTTCATCTGCTTGGTCAACACGTTGGCCACGGCCCAAGCGACTGCCGCACCGACCACCAGCATCAGGCCGATAAGGGTCGAAGGCGTATCCAGATGCCAGGCCACGATGCCCATGCCGGCCAGCGCAATGCCGGCGCCGAACAGTTGCGTGAACCTTGCTTTCTCCTTGAGCAGCCACCAGGCCAGCCCGATGGTGAAAAAGGCCTGGAGTTGAATGACCAGCGACGACAACCCGGCTGGCATGCCTAGCTTCATGCCAACGAACAGCAGCCCGAACTGCACGGCGAACTGCATCAGTCCCCAACCGACCAGCAGTTCCCAGCGCACGGCGGGGCGGGGCACGAAGAACACCAGGGGAAGCGCCGCGAAGATGAATCGCAAGGTGGTGAAAAACAAGGGCGGCATGCCTTGCAGGCCGATCTTGATCACCACGAAGTTGAAGCCCCAGATGGTGACGGCCAGGACGGCGAGCAGGATGTGAGCGAAGCGCATGGAGGTTGAAACGAAGGAAGGAGGCCGACGAACGGCCTAGGCAGGCGAAGCAGGCGCCTCGGCCGCTCTGGGTCAGCACCCTTGTTCCAGGGCCTGGAGTTCCTGCGGGCTGAACCCGGCGAGCAAGCGGGCTTCGCGGTTGAAGGGCGGCTTCATGCGCGGCGCATCGTAATCGGCTGTGAGGGCCTCGAATGCGGCGATGGGGTCGCGGCCGCCGCGCTGGCAGGCCCAGTGGTACCAGCGATTGCCCACGGCAACGTGGCCGATTTCATCGGCGAGGATGCGGTCGAGAATCTGCGCGCCGCGCAGGTCGCCGGCTGCCGCGAGTTTGGCGCGGATGCTGGGGTTCACGTCCAGCCCCCGGGCTTCCAGCGTACGGGGCACCAGGGCCATGCGGGCCAGCAGATCCGCGGCGGTTTTCTCGGCCATGTCCCACAAGCCGTTGTGCGCCGGGAAGTCGCCGTAGCGGCTGCCCTGGTCGTGGAGATGCTCGCGCAGCAGCGTGAAATGTTCGGCCTCCTCCGCGGCCACCTTGATCCAGTCGCGGTAGAACGTCTCGGGCAGGTCTGGAAAACGCCATACGGCGTCGAGCGCCAGGTTGATGGCGTTGAACTCGATGTGGGCGATGGCGTGCAGCAAGGCCGAGTGGCCCCTGGAGTCGCGCGGATTGCGGCGCGGCATCTGCTGAGCGGGAATCAAGACTGGCTGATCGGGACGGCCGGGGAGGGTGGCACCTGCCTCCGGCCGCAGCGGAGCGGCAGGATCGATGCGCACCCGTCCCGCCTGCGCATCGGCTTGCAGGGCCAGGGTCTGCGCCACCTTCTGTGCGGGGTCGCGCGCGCAGAGCGCGGCAAGCGCGAGGGCCCGCGCGCAAGGCAGCGCGGAGGTTTCGGCAAGGCTCACTGCGTCTTCTTCAAGACGGTCATGGCCGAGGCGATGAGGCCAGCCGCCTGGCTCATATCGCCAGGCACGATCAGGGTGGTGCTCGACTTGGCAAGATTGGCATAGGTATCCAGTCCCTGCTGCGCGATCTTGAGCTGGACGGCGTCGGCACCGCCGGGCGTCTGAATGGCCGCGGCCACGACCTCCAGCGCGTGCGCCGTGGCATTGGCCACGGCCTCGATGGCGGCGGCTTCGCCCTGGGCGGTGTTGATGGCAGCTTGCCGCTCGCCTTCGGATCGGGCGATGAAAGCCTGGCGCTCTCCTTCGGCCACGTTGATGGCCTGCTGGCGGGCGCCTTCGGACGTGGCGATCACGGCGCGCTTTTCACGCTCGGCGGTGATCTGGCGCTGCATGGCATGCAGGATTTCGTTGGGTGGCGTGAGGTCCTTGATTTCGTAGCGCAGCACTTTCACGCCCCAGGTGGCGGCGGCTTCGTCGAGCGCGTTGACCACGCTGTGATTGATGAACTCGCGCTCTTCGAAGGTCTTGTCGAGTTCGAGCTTGCCGACCACCGAGCGCAGCGTGGTCTGCGCGAGTTGGGTGATCGCAATGATGTAGTTGGACGAGCCGTAGCTGGCGCGCATGGCATCGGTCACCTGAAAGTAAAGCACGCCATCCACGGTGAGCTGGGTGTTGTCCTTGGTGATGCAGACCTGGCTGGGCACGTCGAGGGGAATCTCTTTGAGCGAATGCTTGTAGGCCACGCTGTCGATGAAGGGAATGATGATGTTCAGCCCGGGTTGCAGTGTGGAGTGATAACGCCCCAGACGCTCCAGAATCCAGGCGTTTTGCTGCGGCACGATCTTGATGCCGCGACTGATGAACAGCACAGCGATGACGGCCAGGATGATGGCGATTTCCATGGAAAGGGTCTCCGAGGGTGTGTTGTGGTGTCGGCAGGCCGGAATCAGCCAGCCGGATGTTGGGCGTGGACGTCCGCCGGGCCATGCTGACCCGCGCCTGGCAGTGGCTCGATCAGCAGCACATTGCCGTCCTGACCGGCAATGCGGTGAGGGCCGCTATGCAGCGGGCCGCGCCGCATCAGCCGCGCCGACCAGTCGGAGCCGCGGTAATGCACCCGGGCGACGCCATCGGCCGACCAGGCCGACACGTCCACCGTGGCGCCGAGATCGAGATTGTCGTGCCGCGCATCCTCCGGGGTGCGTCGGCCGAGCATGCGACGACCCAGATAGAGCGCGATGACCGCTCCTCCGCCCACCACCGTGAAGGCCAGCCAATGCCCCGCAGGCGCAAGCCCCGCATGGGCGGCCAGGGCGCCCGCCACGGCGCCGATGGCCAGCATGAGCAGATAAAAGGTGCCGCTGACCAGTTCCATGGCGACGAAGAAACCGGCCAGAATCCACCAGGCGGTCGGGTTGTCCATCTCGGGTGCTCCCTTTCGTGGCGCGAAGCTGGGCGCTTCACTCAGCGCTTTACTCAGCGATTCACGCAGATTACCTAAACTGTGCCACTTTATTCCTTCCGCGCCGGAGCCGTCATGCACTTTCGCTTTCCCATTGTCATCATCGACGAGGACTTCCGTTCGGAAAACTCCTCAGGCCTCGGCATCCGGGCGCTGGCGCAGGCCATCGAGAAGGAAGGCATGGAGGTGCTGGGCGTGACGAGTTATGGCGATCTTTCGAGCTTCGCGCAGCAGCAAAGCCGGGTCAGCGCCTTCATACTCTCCATCGACGACGAGGAGTTCACCACGGCGGAGGAGGGCGTGGAGGCGGCCGCGCTGCATTCGCTGCGCGCCTTCATCGAGGAGATTCGCTTTCGCAACGCCGAGATTCCCATCTATCTGTACGGCGAAACGCGCACCTCGGGGCATATTCCCAATGACATCCTGCGCGAGCTGCATGGTTTCATCCACATGTTCGAGGACACGCCCGAGTTCGTGGCGCGTCACATCATCCGCGAGGCGCGGGCCTATATGGAGTCGCTCGCGCCGCCCTTTTTCCGCGCGCTCACGGGCTATGCGGCCGACGGCTCCTACTCGTGGCACTGCCCGGGGCACTCGGGAGGCGTCGCCTTTCTGAAGAGCCCCGTGGGGCAGATGTTCCACCAGTTCTTCGGCGAAAACCTGCTGCGTGCCGACGTGTGCAACGCGGTGGAAGAACTCGGCCAGCTGCTCGATCACACCGGACCGGTGGCCGCCAGCGAGCGCAACGCCGCGCGCATTTTCCACGCCGATCATCTGTTTTTCGTCACCAACGGCACCTCCACTTCGAACAAGATGGTGTGGCACTCCACCGTGGCGCCGGGCGACGTGGTGGTGGTGGACCGCAACTGCCACAAGTCCATCCTGCACGCCATCATCATGACCGGCGCGCTGCCGGTGTTCCTCACCCCGACGCGCAATCATTACGGCATCATCGGGCCGATCCCCTGGCCGAGTTCCACCCTGACAACATCGCGCGCAAGATCGCGCTCAATCCGCTCACGCGGCATCTGGCCGGCAAGGTCAAGCCGCGGGTTCTCACCCTCACCCAGTCGACCTACGACGGCGTGCTCTACAACGTCGATGCCATCAAACAACTGCTTGACGGCCACATCGACACCCTGCATTTCGACGAAGCCTGGCTGCCGCACGCCTGCTTCCACGACTTCTATCGCGGCATGCACGCCATCGGCCCCGACCGCGAGCGCACCCAGGAAGCCATGGTGTTCTCTACCCAATCGACGCACAAGCTGCTTGCGGGTCTGAGCCAGGCCTCGCAGATCCTGGTGCAGAACGCGCAGAAACCAGCAGCTCGACTTCCATCGCTTCAATGAGGCGTATCTGATGCACAGTTCCACCTCGCCGCAGTACGCCATCATTGCGTCCTGCGATGTGGCCGCGGCCATGATGGAGCCGCCGGGCGGCACCGCGCTGGTCGAAGAGAGCATTCTGGAAGCCATGAACTTCCGCCGCGCCATGCGCAAGGTCGATGCCGATTACGGCCAGGACTGGTGGTTCAAGGTCTGGGGGCCGGACGCGCTGGCGGAGGAGGGCACCGGCGAGCGCGACGACTGGCTGTTGCATGCCCAGGACGGCTGGCACGGCTTCGGCGCCGTGGCCGATGGCTTCAATATGCTCGATCCCATCAAGTCGACCATCGTCACGCCAGGACTGAACATCAATGGCGACTTCGACGCCACCGGCATTCCGGCCGCCATCGTCACCCGGTTCCTGGCCGAGCATGGCGTGATTGTCGAGAAGACCGGGCTCTACAGCTTCTTCATCATGTTCACCATCGGCATCACGAAAGGCCGCTGGAACACCCTGGTCACGGCGCTGCAGCAGTTCAAGGACGACTACGACCGCAACCAGCCGCTGTGGCGCATCCTGCCTGAGTTCGTGGCGCAGAATCCGCGCTACGAACGCATCGGTCTGCGCGATCTCTGCCAGCAGATCCACGAGGCCTACCGTGCCCAGGACGTGGCCCGTCTGACCACCGAGATGTATCTCTCCGATCTGCAGCCGGCCATGACGCCGACCGAGGCTTACGCCAAGATGGCGCACCGCGAGATCGAGCGCGTGGAGATCGACCAGCTCGAAGGGGCATCACGGCGCGCTGGTCACGCCGTATCCGCCCGGCATTCCGCTGCTCATTCCGGGCGAGCGTTTCAACGCCCCCATCATGCGCTACCTGCAGTTCGCCCGCGACTTCAATCTTCGCTTCCCTGGATTTGCCACCGACGTGCATGGGCTGGTGACCGAAACCGATGCCAGCGGGAACAAGCGCTATTTCGTGGACTGCGTGATCAACACGGCCTGAGATCGGGGCGGACGGGGCGGTAGACAGGAGCCGCCGCCTCGTCAGGTTATCGCAAGGCTATCTCATTCATTTTACATAATGCACATATGTTCATCTTTAAGCTGGGCCAGGGGCACGCCGTTCGCCGTCCATCACCAGCTTCCCTTGGGACGATCCTTGCCCATGGCCCTGGCAATCATGTCGGCGATGTCTTTGTGATGCATATTCGTGGCCAGCGTCAGTGCCGTGTAGCCCATGGCATTCTTCAGATTGGGGTCGGCACCTTCGTCCAGCAACAGCTTGACCGTGCTGTCGTACCCAAAATACGCGGCCATCATCAGCGACGTCGAGCCATTGGGCGCTGCGGCATCGATGTAGGCGGCGTGATCGAGCAGATACTTGACGATCTCGGTGCGGCCCCGGGTTGCGGCGTAGGACAGCGGCGTCCAGCCCGGCTTGTTGATCTCGGCGCCTTTGTCGACCATCATCTTCACGATACCCAGATCGCCTTGCAGGCAGGCGATCATCATGGCGTTCTCGTCAGACGGGTTGAGCTGGTTCAGGCGGATGTGCGGGTCGTCGATCAAGACCTGCGCCACTTTGAGCGACTTGTAGCGCAAGGCCAGATACAGCGCCGAATTGCCCTTGGCATCTACCGCGTTGGGATCGAAACCCTTGGCCAGCAGGCTGCGCACCGCACCGGCGTCGTCAATATTGACGGCGCGGAAAAAATCGGTGTACGCGCCGGCGTGCGCCCACGGTCCCGCGCTGGCGAGCAGCACGGCCGCGGTCGATTGCACGAAAAAACGGCGGGAATGATTCAT